>NZ_CP033325.1:0-686421 GCF_003710105.1 Georgenia faecalis | reverse complement strand
CCGCCCCGCGGGCGACGAGGATCTCGACCTCCTGCGCCCGGCCCTGCCCGAGCAGCCGGACCACCTGGACGAGCGCGACGAGCGCGATGACGGCGAGCAGGACGAGCGGGACCCGGCCCACCACGCCGGCAGCGGCACCGGCCCGGGCGACCTCGGTCGCGGTGGCGGCCAGCCCGCCGGAGACGGTGAGCCCCCGCACGGCGACGGCGTCGTCGCGGTCGAGCACCCCCTCGAGCCGGTCCGCCCCGTCGGCGAGCACCGGCAGGTCGTCGGCGTCGAGCCCCGCCGCCACCGGGCGGAGGGTCCACCGCACGAAGGGGGCGTCGGTCGTCTCCGCCAGCGTCGCGGCGTCGACGAGCACCGCGCCGAGCGTGGTGTCCTCCCCGTCCCGGGCGTCCGCGCCCGGCTGCCAGGTGCCGGCGACGGTGAGGGGGACGCCCTCGACCTCGACGGTGTCCCCGGAGCCCACTCCCAGCTCGGCGGCGACCGCCTCCGGCACCAGCGCCTCCCCCGGACCCGGCGGGTCGAGGTCGCCCCGGCCCACGGCGTCCTCGCCGGTGGTGAGGGTGACCCGTGCCTCGCGCCCGCCCGCGACCAGGGCGACCGGCTCGCTCGTGAGGCTGCGCTGCACGTCGAGCGGGACGGAGGGCATGAGGGCCGCGAGGGCGGCGCCGACGGCGGCGTGCTGCCCATCGGGGTCCGTCGCCAGCCGGGTCTGCACCCGCAGGCCCGTCTCGTCCGGCGGCGCCGTCGCGAACGCGGCGTGCACGGTGGCCGCCGCGCTGGCGCCGGTGTGCCCCACGGTGACGGCGCTCGTCGCCGCCACCGTGGCGACCAGGACGCCGAGGACGACGAGCGGGCCTCGGTGGGCCCGCCCTCGGCGCGCGACGAGACCGCCTGCCCGCACCCCCGCCTCCTCGCGTCCCTCCGACCCGGCCTACTCCCGGGTGCTCACGTCCAGGGGACCGGGGTCGCGCTCGGGGTCGATCTGGAGCTCGGTGACGCTCTCGCCGAACGAGGCGAGCAGCGCGTGGCGCTCCTCGCGCCGGCGGCGCTGCTCCCCCGGCTCCGGCACGGGAGCCGCCGCGAGCAGACGCTGCGTGTACTCCTCCTGCGGGTTCTGCAGCACGGCGGTGCGCTCGCCCTGCTCGACGATCTTGCCGTTCTGCAGGACGACGACGCGGTGGGCGAGGAGGTCGACGACGGCGAGGTCGTGGGAGACGAACAGGCACGCGAAGCGGTAGCGCTCCTGCAGCTCGGTGAACATCGCCAGCACGCTGGCCTGGACCGACACGTCGAGCGCCGAGGTCGGCTCGTCCGCGACGAGGAGCTCGGGCTCGAGGGTGAGCGCCCGGGCCACGGACACGCGCTGGCGCTGACCGCCGGAGAGCTCGTGCGGGTAGCGGTTGTAGACGCTGCGCGGGAGCTGGACGGCGTCGAGGAGCTCGTAGACCTTCTGCTGGCGGGACTTCTTGTCCCCCACCTTGTGGACGACGAGTGGCTCGGAGATGACGTCACCGATGGGCAGGCGGGGGTTGAGCGAGGCCGCCGGGTCCTGGAAGATCACGCCGATGCGGCGCCGCAGGGCCTTGGACTCCTTGCGGCCCAGGGCGCCGAAGTCCTGACCGAAGAGGTTGATGGTGCCGCTGGCCGCGGGGATGAGGCCGAGCGCGCACCGGCCGATGGTCGACTTGCCGGACCCCGACTCGCCGACGAGGCCGACGATCTCGCCCTGGTGGACGGAGAACGTCACGTCGTCGACCGCGCGGAACGGCGGCTTGCCGGCGCGGTGGTACTCGATGACGAGGTTCTTCATCTCGAGGGCGGGCGCCGCCGTGCGGTCGATGCGCTCGTGGGAGATGTCGGCGCTGCCGAACTGTCCCGGCCCCTGCCCGAGGTGCGGGACGGAGTCGAGCAGGCGCTTGGTGTAGGGGTGCTGCGGGCGGTTGAGCACCTCGTCGGCGCTGCCGGTCTCGACGATGTCGCCCTTGAACATCACCGCGACGCGGTCGGCCATGTCGGCGACGACGCCCATGTTGTGGGTGATGAGGAGGATGCCGGTGTCGAGCTTGTCCTTGAGCGAGCGGAGCAGGTCGAGGATGTCCGCCTGCACGGTGACGTCGAGGGCCGTCGTCGGCTCGTCGGCGATGATCACCTTGGGGTCGCAGCTGATGGCGATGGCGATGACCACGCGCTGACGCTGGCCGCCCGAGAGCTCGTGCGGGTACTGCTTGATCCGCCGCTCGGGCTCGGGGATGCCCACCATGCGCAGCAGCTCGACGGCGCGGCGCACGGCCTCGGCGCCGTAGGCGATGCCGTGCAGCTCGAGCGCCTCGGTGAGCTGCGTGCCGATGGTGAGCACGGGGTTGAGCGCGGTCATGGGCTCCTGGAAGACCATGGCGACGTCGTTGCCGCGCATCCGGCGCAGGCCCCGGGTGTCGAGCTTGCCCACCGACTTGTCGCCGACGGTGATGGTGCCGTTGACGCGGGCGTTCTTCGGGAGCAGTCCGAGGGCGGTCATCGAGGTCACCGACTTGCCGGAGCCGGACTCGCCGACGAGGGCGAGCACCTCCCCTGGACGGACGGCGAGTGAGATGCCCTTGACGGCGTGGACCGAGCCGAACTCGGTGGCGAAGCGGACGTCGAGGTCGGTGAACGACAGGACGCGGTCGTCGTCGGCGGGCCGTGCGTCGCCGGGACGCGGGGCGTTGATGGCGGTGCTCATCAGTCCTTCTTCCTGTTCTGCCGCGGGTCGAACGCGTCGCGCAGCCCGTCACCGATGAAGTTCACGCTGAGCGCGATGGCCAGGATGAAGATGCCCGGCCACCAGAACAGCCACGGACGGGACGTGAAGGAGTTCTGGTAGGTGGAGATGAGGACGCCCAGCGACGTGTCCGGCGGGTTGACGCCGAACCCGAGGAAGCTCAGCGAGGTCTCGAGGAGGATCGCGGAGGCGATGGACAGCGTGGCCGAGACGATGATCGTGCCGAGGGTGTTGGGCAGGATGTGCTTGACGACGATGCGGGCGGGGGACGTCCCCACGGCCCGGGCGGCGGCGACGAACTCGCGCTCCCGCAGGGAGAGCACCTCGCCCCGGACCAGGCGCGCGAGGCCGGTCCACGTGACGATCCCGAGGACCGCGGCGAGGAGCCAGATGTTGTTGCCGCCGGTCATCTGACCGAGGACGGCCGCGAGGACGAGGAGCGGGATGACGATGAACAGGTCGGTGATCCGCATGAGCACGGCCTCGACCCAGCCGCGGAAGTAGCCGGCGAGCGCGCCGATCACCGTGCCGACGATCGTCGAGACGATGCCGACGACGAAGGCGATGATGAGCGATCGCTGGGTGCCGCGCATGACGAGGGCGAAGAAGTCCTTGCCGGAGTTGTCCTGGCCGAAGGGGTGCTCCCCGATCCGGAACGGCCAGAGCGACAGGGTGGGCTTCCCGCCGTCGACGACGGATCCCGCGAGGGTGTAGCCGTGCTTCCACCACCCGGGGAAGGGGCCGAACCCGATGGAGGTGTAGGCGAGCAGCGTGACGAAGACGAGGACGGCCAGGGAGACCATGGCGGCCTTGTGGCGAAGGAAGCGCCGCAGGACGAGCTGGCCCTGGGAGTAGGACTTGTCCGTCTTGCCCTCGAGGTCCTCCTCGATCGCGAGCGGGTCGATGTTCTGGACGGCGCCCGGGTCCCCGCCCTGGATCGTGGGGATCGGGACGATCTGCTCGGGTCGCTGGTTCTCGTCACTCATCGCTGTCCTCCGTTACGGCCGGCCGTGCCTGCGTCGTCGATCTCACCGGGCTCATCGCCGGATCCGCGGGTCGAGGAACGCGTAGGCGATGTCCGCCAGCATGTTCATGACGACGGCGGCGGTGCCGGTCACGAGGTAGAACGCCATGACCGGGGCCGGGTCCACCGTGGTGAGGCCGGTCCGGAACAGCTCGCCCATGCCCTTCCAGCCGAAGACCGTCTCGGTGAGGACCGCGCCGCCGATGAGGCCGGCGAAGTCGAACGCGACGATCGTCGTGATGGGGATGAGCGCGTTGCGGAAGGCGTGCTTGGTGATGACCGTGCGCTCCGAGAGGCCCTTGGAGCGGGCGGTGCGGACGTAGTCCTGCTCGAGCACCTCGAGCATCGACGCCCGGGTGTAGCGGGTGTAGCTCGCCACCGAGATGAGGGTGAGCAGGATGGTCGGGAGGATGAGCTGGGTCCCCTTGTCGAGGAACTCCTGCCAGAACGTCCCGTTGAAGTTCGGGGTCTCGGACCCGATGGTGGAGATCGGCCGGCCGTTGCGCACGACGCCGAGGTAGCCGCCCCAAGCCGTGAGGACCTGGTCGGCGACGACGAGGCCGGTCATGATCGTCGCAGTGCCCACCGAGGTCCAGATGGCGACGCGGCGGGAGAACCCGCCCCAGAACCAGCCGCTGACGACGGCGATGACGATCGCCACGGCGAGCAGGCCGAAGACGACCGCCCACGAGCCCTCGCTGAGCGGCCCGTCGAGGACCAGGGCGGCGACGGTGGTCGCGGCCACGGTGGTGAGCGAGGCGTACAGGACGCGCCGGTTGCCCAGGCCCGTGGTGAGGGAGACGAGGAGCAGTGCCGCACCGAGCGCGGCGAGGACGACGACGACGATCCCCAGGGCGGGCTGGCGGTACCAGTTGACGGCGTCGAAGTAGAGCATCGCCGCGAAGACGAAGGCGAAGGTGCCACCGCCGGTGACCAGCCGCCGGCGGGCGTCACCGCCGAGCATGCCCTGGACGATGAGCCCGAGGACCGCCGCGATGAGGAGGATCGTCACCACCGACATGTCGGGGTCGGCGATCCAGTCGTTGAACCGGATGGCGCCGTACTCCTTGAGGAGCACCGCGGCCCAGAAGACCGGCAGCGAGAAGAACATGAAGGCAAGCAGCGTGGCGATGTAGTCGAAGCCCGAGTACTGGCGGATCGCCGTGAGGATCCCCATCGCCACGCCGATGATGATGGCGAGGACGGTGGAGAGGAGGACCAGGCGCAACGTCGAGCTGGCCGCACTCGCGAGCAGGCTCGAGACGTCGATGCCGGCCCGGTTCACGCCGAGGTCGCAGGAGCCGACGACGCACCTGCCGACCCCCGCGAGCCAGCTGCCGTACCGCTCGTACCACGGGTCCTCCAGGCGCATCGTGTCGATGCGCTGGGCGATGAGGTTGTCGCGGTTGGGGTCGTTCGACTCACGAAGGTCCGCGAGCGGGTCGCCCGAGTTGATCGTGAGGACGAACATGAGCAGCGAACCACCGAGCAGGATGAGGAACGAGATCCCCAGCCTGCGGAGGATGAACTTGATCACGTACTTGCCCTTCAGGACTGGGTCTGCGCCCGCCGGTCGGCGTCATCGAGGGCCGGCACTGGCCGATCCGCACAAGGGATCCTAAGCGCCAGGTCGCGGCGTGCGCACGAACGGCATCGCACGGGACACGCGAGCCGGTGGGGCGGGAGGGGTCTTCCTCCTGCCCCACCGGCTCGAACGCGTGCGAATCCGCCGCGGAGGTGGGAGGCACGTGGCCGGGGGCTACCCGGCCACGTGCCGTGGATCACTCAGCGAGGAGCCACTGGTCGGCGTTCCAGGCCACGCCGTTCTGCGTGGCCGTGTGCCGGACGTTCTCCATGCCCGCGGAGTACGCGACCACGCCCGGGTGGGCGAAGATCGGGATACCGAAGAGCGTGTCCCACAGCTCCCGCTCGATGACCTTCGTCTGCTCGAGGTGGACCTCCGGGTCGAGGGACTGGGCCAGCGTGACCCAGGCCTCGTCGACGGCCGTGTTGGTGTAGCCGCCGTAGTTCTGCGGGTACGCCGTCGAGTAGATGTTCTGGCCCGAGGCGATCTGGCCGGAACCGGCCCACGCGAAGAGCGCGGCCTCGTAGTCACCGGCGGGGAGCGCCACGGAGAAGAAGTCGGCGCTGCCGACGTCGGTGACGTTGAAGCCGACCTGGTCACAGCTCGACTTGATCATCTCGACCTGGTTGGTACGGCGCGGGTTGGGCGCGGAGTACCCGATGCGGACGTCGATCGGGGTCGCGATGCCCGACTCCTCGACGAGACGCTGGGCCTCCTCGAGGTTCACCTCGTCGAAGCGGCCGTCGTAGGACGCCTCGACGACCTCGTCGTAGGTGTCCTGGAACGGGAAGACCTCACGGGCGTTCATGAGCTGCGCCTCGGGGTCGACCGGTGCGATGAGGTTGTCGACGATCTGCTGGCGCGGCATGCAGTAGGCGAAGGCCTCCCGCAGGGCGAGCCCGCCCTCGGCGTCGGAGAACACGCCGCTGGCGAAGTTGAAGTCGAGGTGCTCCCAGGTGAGCTCGGCGCCCGTCTGGACCTCGACCGCGTCGCCGAGCTGCTCGAGCTGCGGCAGCGTGTCGACGGTGGCCTGCGGCTCGATGACGTTGAGGTCACCGTTCTCAAGGGCCTGGGTGTGGGCGTCGGCCGCGAGGAAGCGGAAGGTGATCCGGTCCGTGGCCGCCGGGGTGCCCCAGTACTCGGGGTTCGCCTCGAGCGTCAGGGACTGGCCGGCCGTCCAGCCGCCCTCCATGAGCTGGTAGCGGTTGCCGGAGGGGGCGATCGACGGGTCGGGCAGCTCGCCCGGGTTCGACAGCCAGCCGTCGTTCCAGAACTCCGCCGCCTGCGTGAGGACCTCGACGTTCTGGTCCTTGATCGCCTGGACGAGCTCGGTCTCGGTGAGACCGATCTGGTCGGCCACGACGTGCGCGGGGAGCAGGTAGGCGCCCGTGACGAGCTTCCAGTCGGGGTACTTCTCGGCGTACTCGACGGTGAACGTCTTGTCGCCGTCCTCACCCTGCGGGCCGTCGGGCACCTGGGTGTTGGGGTAGTCCGGCCCGGAGACGTGGTTGAAGACGGGGGCGGCCGGGTCGGGCGAGAGCCACGCGGGGTTCTGCGAGACCCACTCGAGCAGGAAGTCGCCGTAGTCGATGGCGTTGCCGTCGGACCACGTCGCGTCGTCGTTGACCGTGTACTCGATGACCAGCGGGTCGTCGCCCTCGAGGCCGGAGACGACCTCGACGGTGCCGAACTCGGGGTTCTCGTGGATGGTGCCGTCGGTCCCGAAGTAGAAGAAGCCCTCGGGGCGGATGCGGTCCATGATGACGTTGCCGTACGTGGAGTACGTGTCGGCGGTCAGCGTGTTGTAGCCGGTCCACTCGTCCTGACCGGTCGAGTAGAAGATCTCCCCCTCGGCCGTCTCGGTGATGTCGAGCGCTTCCTTGTCGGTGCCCTCGTAGGTGTCGGAGCCTCCGGACTCGCTCGTCTGCTCCCCGCCGCCGTCCGCGGTGGCCGGGTCGTCGGGGCTGCTCGTGCAGGCTGCGAGAACGAGCGAGCCCACCACGACGACCGACGCGGCCTGAGCCGTGCGCCTGATCTTCAATGTTCCTCCTGATTGGAATAGACGTGTGTGCGCCGTCCGGGTGCGTCGGGTCGATGGTGCAGACCCGGGAACCGGCCGACGGAGCACGCCGAGGTGCCGTCAACGTACACACCCGCGAGGGGGCAAGACCCCGGCCCCAATGGTTTAGAAACCCGATCGTTATGGACTTGAGACAGCGATCCGGCTCACATCTCACCATGTGAGACTGGTCACGGGTATGGCGCGCCGAGCCGTCGCGTGCCTCGCCTCGGCGCCACGACCGGGCGGTCTACGGGAGTTCCGGGACCACCCTCGGCGCCCATGGTACGACGGACGCCGACCGTGTTTCGGTGCCCTGCCAGCGTTTGTGGGGTCCTGCGCAGCGTCGGGCCGCGGCGTGCCGCGCCGATCGAGGCCCCAGCCCGTAGCGTCTGGCCCATGAGCCTCCCCAGCCGCCTCGTCACCACGCTCATCCGCGTGTACCAGCGCCGAATCTCCCCCCGCAAGGGCTTTACCTGCGCGCACCTCGTCGCGCACGGCGGACGGTCGTGCTCCGCCGCGGTCGCCGACGTCGTCGCCCAGGTGGGGGTGGCCCGCGCCCTGGTCCCCACCGCCGCCCGGTTCCTCGCCTGCTACCAGGCGGCCCAGCTCCTGGCGTCCACCCAGGTGCAGGGCGTGTGCTGCTGCGGCGGCATCCCCGTCCCGTTCCGTTTCGGCGGGCGCTGAGCCTACGTTCGTCGACACGGGGCACGTGGCCCCCGCCGACCGAGGCCGGGGCTAGGCGTACCGCCGGCGCTTGGTCGGTGACGTGCTCGGTGCCGCGCGTCGTTCAGGAGCGGTCGGTCTCGAGCCGGGCCGCGTACAGGGCGAGGTAGCGCTCATGCGCTGCCGCGACCGCGTGACGGTCGCCGGTGGCCAGCTGGTCGAGGAGCAGACCGCGGACGACGGCGAGGCCGAGCCTCGCGTCGAGCGCCGCTTCCTCCGGGGTGCTCGTCGTCGCGGCGAACATGGCGGTCAGCGGCTCCAGCCACTCCTCGACGGACGCCTTGGGCAGGGCGGCGGCCGCCCCGCGGCCCTGCAGGCCCGCCACGTACAGCTGGAAGAACAGGCGTTCGTGGGGGGCCGCCGAGGGGCTGGCAAGCTCACGCCACATCGCTCGCGCGGCGGCGACGGGGTCGGGGTTGTCGGACGCGAGCTCCGCACGCCGCGCGCGCTGGAGGCGCTCGACCTCCTCGACGACGGCGACGAGGAGTCCGTCGAGGGAGCCGAAATGGTAGATCACCATGCGGTGGCTCGTGCCGAGCGCCTGCGCCAGGCGTCGCAGGGTCCATCCGCCGCTGCCCTCGCGGGCCATCAGCTCGATGGTCGCGTCGAGGAGTCGCCGGCGAGGACCTGGTGCGCCCGTCCCTGCGGTCCCAGCGTTCGACACGCCGTCAGCCTAGGGGAACGGAGCCCCGCGTCCGGGCGTCACGTCAGGTGGCGACCGGCTGGGCAAGCCCGCACGCGCGGGACGCGAGGGTGGCCCGACGCCTGGCGCGGCGGGCGGCCAGGAGCAGGGCGACGGCACTCAGGAGGATGAGGTCCTGACCGACCCCCGGGCCGGCGATGGCGGCCTCAACCACGAGCCAGCCGCCCAACGCCCAGGCGAGGAACGCGGGAGGAGCGACGCCCCGGCGGTTGAGCCACAGCACGGTGAGACCGACCACGACGAGGGGCGGGCCGAAGCTGTTCACGCTCAGCCAGTAGGCGCTCATGGCCGGACTCATGTGCGAGAGGTCCTCGTGCCACAGCTCCCGTCGGAACCACGCCCCGGCATGGCGCGCGGCGCCCAGGGCCGTCAAGGCGCCGAGCGTGTGGGCGGTCCCGTAGAACACGATGAGCCGGCCCGCCCACGCCGTCCGGGCGTCACCGGACGGGTCGCGGTGCCGCTCGGGACGGCCGGGGCGCGGCGTCGGGGCGCCGGCGTCCGGACCGAGCACGAGGCGATCCCGCTCCCGCCAGGCGCGCTCCCACTTCCGGGTCAGCGCCGGGTAGACGATGAGGTACCGGAACGGCTTGATCGCGGCCATGTACACCCGTCCGAACCGGCCGTTGGGCTTCACCAGGGCAGCCATGCGCAGCTCGTACTCGCCGTCGTGGGTCGGCACCCAGCCCAGGTGGCACAGGTCGTGGACGGTCGTGTTGGCCAGCTCGATGACGCACTCGTCCGCCAGCTCGTACACCAGCGTGAACGGCGTGTGGGGCACCGGCTCCCCGGCCGCCTCCTGGCGCAGGTCGGCCGGCAGCCGGTCACGCAGGGGGACGACTCGGCCCGCGAGCCCCCGGTCGGGCGTGTCCCAGCCGAGGAGTGCGCCGAGCTTCCAGCGCATCGCGAAGAGGGCGCGGACCAACCGGGGGTTCTCGTTGAGGCCCCCCGCGGCGCGCAACGCGGCCAGCATGAGGGGAAAGTCGTCGGGCCCGGCCCCGGGTGTGCGGTAGGCCCACACGTCCTCGACCTCGAAGTCGGGCGCGATCTGGTGGATCCGCCACGGGCGGGCGGTGTGCTCAACGTCGGGCAGCCGGTTCGACCACCGGGCAGCGCCGCGGAGCCGCCGGGCGGCCACTGAGGGTGCGCCGCCGCCGCGTCGTCGGATCCGGGTCGGCTCCATCGCGGAAACATACATTCGTGCATGCATGTTCGTCAACGGTCTCCCCACATTCCGCCGCGGCGACCGCCAGCCGCCGGGCCCCACATACGTACGGCGCTGTATGTACGCTCGCACCGAGAGTGGCGAGAGTGGCGAGAGTGGGAGGTCGGCGGGCGGTGAACGAGACGACGGCGCGTCGCACGCAGGCCGACCGCCGGGCCGCGACGCGCGGGGCACTGCTGGAGGCCGCGGCACGGGGCCTGTCCACCTACGGGTACGCGAACCTCGTGCTGGAGCAGGTGGCCAGGGACGCGGGCTACACCCGGGGCGCCCTGTACCACCTGTTCGCCAACAAGGAGGAGCTCGCGCAGGCCGTCGTGGCCTGGGTGAGCGAGACGTGGGACGCCGAGGTGCGCCGGCCCGCCCTCGCGGAGCAGGACGCCCTGGCGTCGCTGATGACGATGACCAGGGGGCACGTCGGGTACTGCCGGCGCCATGACGGCGCCCGGGTGATGCTGGCGTTGAGGGTGGAGTTCACCGGGCAGGACCATCCGGTCGGGCGCGCGATGGAGGCGACCTACCACCGGCTCGAGGCCGAGTGCGCCGAGCTGGTCGCCGCCGGTCGCCGCGACGGCTCGGTCCCGCCGGGGCCTCCGCCCCAGCTCACGGCGGCCGCCCTGCTCGCCGTCCTCGAGTCGGTGGCGATCGAGGTCGCCGGCGCCGCTCCCCACGACGTCGAGCTCGCCCAGCGCGCCGTACGGGGAGTGCTCGGCGTCCTGCCCCTCGCGTCCACCCCGACGACGACGGCCCCCTGACGGGCGCAGCCCTCGTGCGGCGCGTCGCCTGGAGTCCCGCCGCGAGCGCGCCGGTCTTCTGCCCGGGACGCTGCCACCCCGCTCACCCCCGCTCGGCCATCCAGCGCTTCTCGATGCCGCGGAGGAGTGCGGGGTAGACGACGCCGTACCGCAGCGGCTTGATGAGCGCCATGTAGAGGCGGCCCAGCGCGCCGTTGGGGCGCACCAGCACCGCCATCTGCCCCCGGTAGCCGCCGTTCCCGTCCGGCACCCACCCGAGGTGCATCACCCCGTGCACGGTCTTGTTGGCCACCTCGGCCGCCCACTCGTCCCTCGTCTCGTAGAGGGTGGTGAACGGAACCCCGGGAAGGTCGCTCCCCGGCGCCGCCGTGGCGACGCCGTCCGGGAGGCGCCCCCGCAGCGACGAGACACGGGTTCCGAGCCCCTCGTCGGGTCGGTCCCAGCCCAGGACTCCCCCGATGATCCAGCGCGCCTTCCACAAGGCACGGACGGCGACCGGTGCCCGGTCGGGGAAACCGTCGTCGATGACCGCGTGGAGCAGGCGCGACAGCTCGTCGGCGGAACCGTGCACGTCGATCAACCACACGTCCTCGAGCGTGAAGTCGGGGGCGATGGCATGGATCAGCCACGGCCGGTCGGTGTGCGCATGCGGCGGCAGCCTCCTGGCGGCACGCCCTCGCCCGGGAGCGGGGCGGGTCGCCAGACGCCGGACGGTGGTGAGCATGGCGGTCCTCAGCAACCCGCTGAACGGGCGGATGACGACCCAGTACGCCGCGAAGGCGCGGCGGGTGCGCTCGTCGGTCGCCGTGCACAGTGTGGCCGTGCGAAGGCGGGTGAGCGTCGGAGCCAGCGGCTCGAGCACCCACTCCATGCCGTACTTGAGCCAGCCGGGCTCGTCGAAGTGGGCGACCCCGCGGAGGCCGTCGACGGCGACATGGGCCCGCGGGTCGGGTGACCAGGGACGGCCGATCATCGCCAGTGCGGAGTAGCGGGGCGGCTCCTCCTCGAGGACTCCCGTCCGCGACAGGCCCTCCAGCACAGTCGTGCTAGACCCCCGCCCGCCGGCGCCTCGGCGGCGTGCGCCACGTCCGAGGGCAGGGAGGTCGGCCCACCGCAGGGCGTGCAGGGCCGCCCACGTGTCCTCGACCGACGCCTCGACGTCGATCCAGTGGTGGCTCCCGACGTCACCGCCCTCCAGCGCGCGGGCCAGCGGCGTGGGTGCTGTCGGCTCCCGGGCAGGCCGGGCCGGGCCGGTCGGTGGCCGGTCGCGGCCCGGGGTCGGCGGGGATTCCGCGTGGTCTCGGTACGTCACGTCACTCATCGCCCTGCCCACTCTCCGAGCTGCCATGGGCGGTGCCGGTCACCGCCTGGGTGTACCAGACGGTACGCGCGCACCCTCGCGCTGACCAGAGGTGCGTAGCGGGCGCGGGTGGCCCCCAGCGGCAGCCGCGGGCCCGCACCGTACGTCGGGCATCACTCGTTTCGTGCCGCGCCCGCAACGCGGCCGCGCGACCTCTTGACCCGCCCCGGCACCCCCGGTGTACCATCTGGTACATCGGGGCGGCCCGCCCCGCGCGACGGACTCGGAGGTCACCATGGCCCTGCGCTACCGCACGACGGCGAGGATCGCCGCGCCCGCAGACACCGTCTGGGACGTGCTCACCGACGTCGAGCGCATGCCCGAGTGGACCCCCTCCATGACGCGCGTGCGCCTCGTCGACGAGGACCGTCTGGAGCTCGGCACGGCGGTGGAGGTCCGCCAGCCGCGCATGCCGCGCATGACGTGGGTCGTCGACGAGCTGACGCCCGGACGGCACTTCCGATGGTCCGCGGTGAGCGGGGGGACCGTCACGCACGGCGAGCACTGGCTGGCCCCGCGCCCGGACGGTCGGCAGGTCGACGTCACGCTCGAGATCCGGCACGCCGGGCCGCGGGCGCGGCTCGTCGGCGCCCTCACCATGCGCCGCACGGCGCGCTACGTCGAGATGGAGATGCAGGGGCTCAAAGCGGCCAGCGAGGCCACCGCGGCCGGCCTGGAGCGGTAGCCAGCGCCCGCGGGTAACCGGGCCCGCCGGCCGTCAGACGTTGAACCGGAACTTCGCCGCCTTGCGCCACGGATAACCTCTGGATCGTCGAGTCGCACCCGCGTAGATTTGCGGAGGTGCCTGACCCCCGCACGATCCCCCTGCTGCCTTGCGGCGACATCGGCGAGATCGAGCCGTTCTTCGCCGCCCTGGGATTCCGCACGACCTATCACCAACGCCGACCGAACCCGGCCCTCGGGCTCAACGGTCACGGGTTCGACCTGCAGTACTACGGACTGGACGGTCACACACCAGAGTCGTCGCACAGCTCCTGCCTCGTCATCGTCGACGATACGGGCCAGATCTGGGAGGAGTTCGCAGCAGGACTCCGCGAGACGTACGGAAAGCTGCCGATCAAGGGCTTCCCGCGGATCACACGGCCGCGCGCCCGCAAGAACGCCGACGGGCTGAGCGGTTTCAGTCTCGTCGACCCGGCTGGCAACTGGCTTCGCTTCTTCAGCAGCGGGAGCGCGGAGACCTCGCCTCCCGAGCTCAGCCGGTTGGGCGAGGCGGTTCAGAACGCGGTCGTGCTCGCCGACAGCAAAGGGGACGTGCCTCAGGCTGCCAAAGTCCTCCAGGGTGCGATCAAGCGCGCGCCCGCTGACGATCCGGCGCAAGGCGACGCTCGACGCTTCATGGACGAGCTGACCGAGCGCCTGTCGGACGGCTGATGTCGGGCCGGGCCTCGCTCAGACGGTGAACCGGAACTCCACGACGTCGCCGTCGGCAATGACGTAGTCCTTGCCCCCGACGGGCCGGCGACGACACCCCCGACGCGAAGGACTGCGACCGGGGGTCCCGCTGCTCGCGAAACGTCGTCGTGCGCCGCCCGAAACGCCTGGGAAACGGCGCCGTGGCAACGTGTCGATCGGCCGGTCGACGGGGTTCCGGCACAAGCCAAGCGAGGAGCACAACCGATGAGAACGACGTCACGACTCACTGCACTCGCCGCTGCACCGCTGGTCGTCGCCGGCCTGGTCATGCCGGCGAGCACGGCGGGCGCTTTCACCTACGTCACCGACGCCGAGGGCACCGCGTGGGGTATCCACAGCGCCGCACCGCCTGCCGTCGACACCGGCAGCATCCGGGCCACGCAGAGCGGCACCGGTGTGCAGGCGCCGTACTCGACGATGCTCAACGGCTACGGCGGGATCCGGGTGACCGTCGACGCGACCGAGACGCACCGCTTCGACGGTGAGCTGTTGCGCGGGTTCGGCCTGACGGAGAGTGGCGAAGGGCAGTTCGAGACGACACAGTCGGTCGAGCTGAGCGGCGTGCTCGTCTCGCGCGCCGTCCATGTCGAGACGGGCGCCACCTTCGGTCGCTGGCTGGACACCTTCACCAACACCACCGACCAGACACTGACCGTCGAGGCGGCGTTCGGCGGCCAGACCGGCTTCGGGTCCACGGGCACCAACGCGAGCCGCGTCGTCACGACCTCCAGCGGTGACGCGGAGGTGACGACGCAAGACTCGTGGACCGCGTCGGCCAGCGGGACCAACGCCGAGCGCACCTCCGGCGGCCCGACCGCGACCGTCGTCGGGGATTTCGACCGCACCGGCAACTGGCTGCGCGACACCTTCACCCAGCCGATGGGCACCCAGGGGCACGCCGCAAACTTCCCCGCCTACGTGAACACGCTTGCGCTCGCCCCCGGCGAGACCGCCTCGCTGCTGCGCTTCGTCGTCGTCGGGCAGCCGGTCACGGCCGGCACCCTGGACGCCGAGGTCGCTGAGGTGAGCGGCGTGGCTGCTGAGCTCGCCGCAAACCCGGTGCTCGACGGCCTGTCGCGCGCGGAGATCTGCTCCATCGTCAACTTCGGCAGCCTCGTGCCCGCAGACGAGCCCACGCACTGCCTCGGCGACGGCGCCACGGAGGTCGAGCAGCCCGAGGCGCCTGCCGGGCCGCCGACCGTCACCACCTCGTCCTACGACGTGGTCGACACGACGATCGAGCAGATGCGGGCGGACCTGGAGGCGGGCCGCACGACCGCCGTCGAGATCACCCAGGCCTACCTCGACCGCATCGCCGCCTACGACGAGGGCCAGTTCGGGTTCAACGCCTACACCACCGTCGCGAGCGACGCGCTGGAGCAGGCCGCCGAGGCGGACCGCCGTCGCGCGGCCGGCGAGACCGGCGCCATGCTCGGCATTCCGATCGCGGTCAAGGACCTGTACCACACCAAGGACATGCCGACCACGAACGGCTCCCTGACCTTCGACGGCTTCCGGCCGGCCGAGGACGCCTACCAGGTCGCCCAGCTGCGTGACGCCGGGGCGGTCATCATCGGCAAGGCCACCATGGAGGAGTACGCGACCAGCGGCTCCTACTCCGACAGCGGCTACGGCACCGTGTGGAACGCGTTCGACCCGTCGCGCTCCGCGCTCGCCTCCTCGGGGGGCTCGGCTGTCGCCACCGCCACCAGCATGGCGGCGGCAGCGCTCGGCTCGCAGACCGGCGACTCGCTCTACGCCCCTGCCACCGCGGCGAGCCTCTTCACGCTGCGCGGTACCGACGGCATGCAGTCCGACCGCGGCGTGATGCCGCTCTCCTGGCTCCAGGACTACGCCGGCGCCATGACCCGTTCGGTCTCCGACCTGGCGGACATCCTCAACGTCACCTCAGGTACCGACCCGTTGAACCCGGAGACCGCCGAGGCCGACGCCCACCGCCCCGAGGACTGGCGCACCGTCCTCGACGAGGACGCTCTGGAGGGCAAGCGCATCGGGATCCTGCCCGCGGCGTGGGTGGACCCGTACGGCACGACGACGACGATCGACGCGTCGCAGGCCGCTCTGCAGCACATCGAGGCGGCGGGAGCCGAGATCATCGAGCTGCCCCAGGGCCCGGTCGCACCGGAGCGCGGTTCCTGGAACCTCAACTGGGAGGGCTGGGCCCGGTACATCGAGTCCTACCCCGAATTCGGCGCGACGTCGCCCGCGGAGATCGTGTGCTCCCAGGACAAGCTGCCCTACACGCGGTACGCCCCCGAGTTCTGCGAGGGGACGCAGCGGATGACGGACGCCGAGGTCGCCGCGTGGCGTGACTACCGCGCCCAGTACAAGGTGAACATCGCCGCCTGGATGGACGAGTACGACGTGGACGCCGTGGTCTACCCGTCGCTGCTGTCGGAGATCAGCCTCAACGACGGTGGTGGGAACCGCTCCAGCTTCGGACGCCGAGACACCCCGTCGGGCGGCTCCGGCGTCCCGACGGTCGCCATGCCGGCCGGGACGGACGTCAACGGTGCGCCGATCAGCCTGCAGCTGATGGGCCGTGCGTGGGACGACGCGGAGCTCGTCGGCATGGCGTACGCCTTCGAGCAGGTCGCCGCCGGCCACGTCGCCCCGGGCACCGCCCCGGCACTGACCGTCGTCGAGACACCCACCGAGGAGCCGACGGAGCAGCCGACCGAGGAGCCGACGACCGGCGACCCCGGCGCGGAGCCGACCGCGGAGCCGACCGCGGAGCCGACCACCACCGATCCGACCGCGGAGCCCACGACGGAGGAGCCCACCGCGGCGCCCACCGCGGGCGGCCCCACGGCGCCCGGCGGCCAGCTGCCGAGCACAGGTCCTGGCGGGATCGCGGCGAGCCTCGTCGCCGCCCTGGCACTCCTCGCCGCGGGTGGTGCGGCACTCACCCGGCGCCGGAGGACGCAGGGAGCGTGACCCGGCGGTGACGCCATGACGACGGCCGCCGGCTGTGGCTCTCACGACGAGAGCCGCAGCCGGCGGCCTTCGTGCATCGTGGGTGCCGTGCCCTCGCCGTGGGAGAGGTAGCCGAGCCGCTTATCGCGCGCTGCCCCGGTGACGGCGGCAGCGCGCCTGGTAGGACTCCGCACCGCCGACGTGCTCGGCGGACGCGACCGTCGCGTCTCCGACGTCGTCGGGCACGAGACGGACGTGGAAGGCCGCGTCCTGGCCGCAGACCGCACACACGGCGGTGAGCCTCGTGACGTCCTCGGCCAGTGCCATGAGCGAGGCGAGCGGCTCGAACGGACGGGCGTCGAAAGTCACGCAGAGCCCTGCGACGACCACCGTGGTCCCCCGAGGACGAGCTCGTCGACGGCGGGGACGAGGTCCATCCCGAAGAACTGGGCCTCGTCGATCGCGAGGAGGTCGAGCGGTCTTCCGTCGAGGACGGCCCGCACCGAGCCGACATCCGGCACGGAGTGCGACGGCACGCTGAGGCCGGCGTGCGAGGCGACCCGGCCGACTCCGTGGCGCTCGTCCAACGAGTGGTTGACGACCTCGACGGCCAGGCCGGCGAGGCGGGCGCGCCGCACACGCCGCAGCAGCTCCTCGGACTTCCCGGCGAACATCGGCCCGCAGACCACCTGGAGCCGGCCCTGCCGCTGTGTGCGCATACACGCAACGGTAGGGCGCTGAGCTGGCCACGATCGGGATCGATACCGTTACGTGCGCTTCGTACTGGACGAGAGCTGCGGCCGGCGGCCTGGCAAACACCGGGCGGTCGAGGGGGCGCGGAGAGAACGGATCTACGCCGACGTGCGCCGATCGTGCGAGCTCTCATCCGTCACGGGAGGCGCGCCCCGTGCGTTCACACCGTCGTCCCTGGGTGAATAGGCTGGCTGGATGGCGACAGCTCTCCTGGTGCGGCACGGTCGCACCACAGCAAATGCCGCTGGGCTGCTGGCCGGTAGGGCCGTCGGCGTCAGCCTGGACCCGGTCGGGCGCGACCAAGCTGCTCGAGCCGCAGACCGGCTCGCGACCGTTCCCCTCGTAGCGGTGGTGTCGAGCCCCCTTGAGCGTTGTCAGCAGACCGCCCAGCACATCCTCGATCGCCAGGGGGGCACGCCATACGCGCCGGTCGATCTCGATCTCACCGAGTGCGACTACGGCCAGTGGCAGGGCCGCATGCTCTCGGAGCTCGCGACCGAGGATCTGTGGCCGCTGGTGCAGTCGCAACCATCTGCCGTCGTCTTTCCCGACGGTGAGTCGGTGGCCGCGATGCAGGCCCGGTCGGTAGCAGCCGTCCGCCGCCTCGATGCAGCCTTCGAAGCCGAGCATGGGCCCGATGCGGTGTGGGTTGCGGTCAGCCATGGTGACGTCATCAAATCCATACTCGCCGACGCGCTCGGCATGCACCTGGACATGTTCCAGCGCATCGACGTGGGCCCCGCATCCGTGTCGGTCGTGCGCTACGGCGCTAGCCGGCCGAGCGTCCACGCGACCAATACCGACGCGGGTGATCTCTCGTGGCTGGCGAAGGGGATCCACTCTGGCGATGCGCCGGTGGGTGGCGGCGCAGGGCGCGAGGCGCCGTGAATCGCAGGCACCTAGAGTATTGGCATGCCTCTGCGTGTCCACGAGTTCGACTGGCCTGACCGGGCCGTCGTCGGCACCATCGGCCTCCCGGGAGCGCGCACGTTCTTCCTGCAGGTGCGCGCAGGGAAGCAGGTCGTGAGCATCGCCCTGGAGAAGCAGCAGTCGGCTCTGCTCGCGGAGAAGATCGACGAGATGCTCGACCAGCTCATCACCATCGGGGGCAACCCCTTCAGCGTCCCCACGAGTACACCGCCTGAGCTCGTCGACAACGACCCGCTCGAGGCCGTCCACGAGAGTTTCCGCACCGGCGCCATGAGCCTGAGCTGGGACCCCACCACGGCCCAGGTCGTGCTAGAGGCCCACCCCCTCACGGACGTCGCTTCTGACGGCGACGACCAGCTGCCTGACGAGGACGGCGACGACGAGACCGAGATGCTGCTCGTGCGCATGCCGGTAGGCACCGCCCGTGCATTCGCCAAGCGCACCCGTAAGGTCGTGGGCGCCGGGCGCCCGGCGTGCCCGCTCTGCGGCTACCCCGTGGACTCCGACGGGCACGTCTGCACCTTTCCCGAGGACTGATGTCGGCGACGGACCTCGTGACCGCCGAGCTGACGATCACCGGCCGCATGAGGACGGCCTCCAACGCGACATTCCTGGGCACCATCGGCGACGCGATCGTCGTCTACAAGCCGATAGCCGGCGAAAGTCCGCTGTGGGACTTTCCCGACGGCACCCTGGCGCACCGAGAGGTGGCCGCCTACCTGGTCTCGCAGGCCCTGGGCTGGGGCGTGGTGCCGCACACCTGGCTGCGCCACGGCCCCCTCGGCGAGGGCATGGTGCAGCTCTGGCAGGAGCAGGACCCCGACCACCGTGCCGTCGAGCTGGTCGCGTCGAACCACGTCCCGGAGCTGGGCTGGCGACGCGTTCTCGAGGGGCGCGACGAGAACGGACGGTTGATCGCCCTCGTTCACGAAGACTCGCCGGCGCTGCGGCGCATGGCGGTCTTCGACATCCTCGTCAACAACGCCGACCGCAAGGGCGACCACGTCCTTGCCATGACGGACGGTCACCGGCACGGCGTCGACCACGGGCTCACCTTCCATCGCGACCACAAGCTGCGCACGGTCCTCTGGGGATGGCTGGGAGACGCTCTGAACGCCGAGGAACACGACGGCATCGATCGAGTCAGCGAAGGACTGCACGGTGACGGTGACCTGGCAAGAAACCTGGCGGACCTGCTCAGCGCCCAGGAGATCGCATCGCTCGCTGCTCGCTGCTCCAGCCTGCGCTCGGCAGGGCGGTTCCCGGCTCCCGCCGGTGAGATGCCGGCGGTTCCCTGGCCACTGTTCTGAGGAAGTCCCGGCGACGGGCATCGCCGGGTCGTGTGACGTCGGGGGCTAGACGTTGAAGCGGAACTCCACGACGTCGCCGTCGGCCATGACGTAGTCCTTGCCCTCGATGCGGACCTTGCCGCGGGCCTTGGCCTCCGCCATCGACCCCGCCGCGACGAGGTCGTCGAAGGAGACGACCTCGGCCTTGATGAAGCCGCGCTGGAAGTCGGTGTGGATGACGCCGGCGGCCTGGGGAGCGGTCCAGCCCCGGTGGATCGTCCAGGCGCGCGTCTCCTTGGGCCCGGCGGTGAGGTAGGTCTGCAGGCCCAGGGTCTCGAAGCCCACCCGGGCGAGCTTGTCCAGGCCGGCCTCCTCCTGCCCGCTGTCGGCGAGCATCTCGGCGGCCTCGTCGGGCTCCAGCTCGACGAGCTCGGACTCGAACTTCGCGTCGAGGAAGATCGCCTCGGCCGGCGCGACGAGCGCCCGGAGCTCCGCCTGCATCGCCTCGTCGGCGAGCCCGGCGTCGTCGGTGTTGAAGACGTAGATGAACGGCTTGGCCGTCATGAGCTGGAAGGTGGCGAGGTGCTCGGGGTCGAGCCCCGCCTTCTCGGCGCCCTGGGACAGCGGCGTCCCGGCCTCGAGCAGCGCCAGGGCGCCCTTCGCGGTCTCGAGGACGGCGGCGTCGGTCTTCTTGCCGCGGACCTCCTTCTCCAGGCGCGGGAGGGCCTTCTCCAGCGTCTGCAGGTCGGCGAGGACGAGCTCGGTGTTGATGGTGGCGATGTCGTCGGCGGGGTCGACGCGGCCCTCGACGTGGACGACGTCGGGGTCGGCGAATGCGCGCGTCACCTGGCAGATCGCGTCGGCCTCGCGGATGTTGGCGAGGAACTGGTTGCCCAGGCCCTCCCCCTCGGAGGCGCCGCGCACGATGCCGGCGATGTCGACGAAGGACACCGTCGCCGGGACGATCCGCTCGGAGGCGAAGATCTCCGCGAGCGTGGCCAGGCGCGGGTCGGGCAGCGGGACGACGCCGACGTTGGGCTCGATGGTCGCGAACGGGTAGTTCGCGGCGAGCACCGTCGCGCGGGTCAGGGCGTTGAAGAGGGTGGACTTACCGACGTTGGGCAGTCCGGCGATTCCGATGGTGAGGGCCACGCGACCCGAGTCTACGGCGCGAGCGGACGACGTCCGCCCACGCGCCGTGCGAGGGCGGCGCCGGGACCCCGTGGCGGCGGAGGCGGCGGGCGCGGGGCGCGCGGTACCGCCAGACTGGGGATGCCCCTCGACCCCCACCAGGAGGAACTGTGCCCGACCTCACCCGCCTCGCCGAGACCCACCTCGCCGCCGCCCTCACCGACGAGCACGGGCGCAGCGCCGAGCTCATCATCCGCGACGACGTCCTGCGCCAGTCGGTCATCGCACTGCGCTCGGGCAGCGAGCTCGCCGAGCACAACTCCCCGCACGCCGCGACGCTGCAGGTGCTCGTCGGCCGTGTGCGCGTCACCGGCGCCGGGGACGGCGAGGTCGCCGCCGGCGAGATCCACCTGCTCACCCACGAGCGCCACGCCGTCGCCGCCCTCGAGGACTCGGTCTTCCTCCTCACCACCGTGACGAGCATGCCGGGGCAGGCCCACGACGGGAGCTGACCGCCCTGTCGGCGCCGGACCGCCCCGCCCGGCGGACGCCCGATGTCGGTGCCGGCTGACACGCTGAGCGCATGGAGACGACGACGGTTCTCGCGCTGCTCATCGCGGCCCTCGTGGGCGGCCTGGTCCTGGGCGCCGCCCTCACCCGCGCCCGGGCGGCGGCGGACGCCGGCGCCGCCCGCGAGCGCGCCGCCGCCGCGCACGCCCGCGCCGAGCAGCTCGCCGCCGAGAACGCCGACCTCAAGTCCCGGGCCGCGCGCGACCACGACGTCCTGCGCGCCCTGGCCCCGGTGCAGAGCACCCTGTCGCAGGTGGGCGAGCACGTCGCCGAGCTCGAGCGGGAGCGGGTCGAGCAGTTCACCGTGCTCACCGAGCAGCTCCACGCGGCCCGCCGGGGGGACGAGGAGCTGCGGCGGACGACGGCGGCGCTCGCCGGGGCGCTACGGTCCACGTCCGCCCGCGGGCAGTGGGGCGAGGTGCAGCTGCGCCGCGTCCTCGAGGCCGCGGGCATGCTGCGGCACGTCGACTTCACCGAGCAGACGGCGTTCGCCGGCGCCGGCCGCCGGGCGGGGACCGGGCGCCCCGACGTCGTCGTCCACCTCCCCGGCGGGAAGTACCTGGCGATCGACGCCAAGGTGCCCCTCGACGCCTACCTCGAGGCGAGCGCCATCCCCGAGACGGCGGTCGGGGAGGCGGCCCACCGCCGGGAGGGCCTGCTCGCCGCGCACGCCAAGGCCTTGCGCGCGCACGTCGACGCGCTGGCGAAGCGCCGCTACCACGACCAGCTGCCCGCCAGCCCCGAGCTCGTCGTGATGTTCGTGCCGTCCGAGGGTCTGCTCGCCGCCGCCCTCGAGGCGGACCCCGCCCTCCTCGAGCACGCGCTGCGCGCCGGCGTCGCCCCGACGGCGCCCGCCTCGCTCCTCGCGCTCCTGCGGACGACGGCGACCCTCTGGGCGTCGTCGGAGGTCACCGAGGACGCTCAGCGGCTCCTCGAGCTCGGCCGCACGCTCTACGAACGGCTCGCCACCGTCGCCGGCCACGTCACCGCCGTCGGGCGCAGCCTGGAGACCACCGTCCAGAGCTACAACAAGATGGTCGGCTCGCTGGAGTCCCGCCTGCTCGTCACGGCGCGCACCTTCGACGGGCTGGACACCACCGGGCTGCAGGTGGCCGAGGTCGACGGCGACCGCGCCCAGATCCGTCGCCTCACCGCGCCCGAGCTCACCCGCGACGGCGGCGCCGCATGACCACCCCGCAGGAGGTCGCCCTCCTGCGCCTCGCCGCCCAGCGCCTCGTCGGACCGGGGGCGCCGACCGCCGCGGACGCCGCCGGCGGGGCGCTGGCCACCCAGGCGCAGGACCTCCCCGGCGCGCTCACCTCGCTCGCCCTGCGCACCGCCGGCGGGACCCGGGAGGATGTCGTCGCCGCGCTCGACGCCGGGGAGGTCGTCCGCTCCTGGCCCATGCGCGGCACGCTCCACCTCCTCCGCGGCGAGGACCTGGCGTGGATGCTCGCGCTCACCACCGACCGCCTCATCGCCGGAGCGGCCACGCGGCGCAGGCAGCTGGGCATCGACGACGCCGACCTCGCGCGGGCCCGCGACGTCGCGCTCGGCGCGCTCACCGGCGGCGGCGCCCTCACCCGCCGGGAGCTGCAGGCGGTGTGGGAGGAGAACGGGGTCATGACGCCCGGCCAGCGGGGCTACCACCTCATCTGGTACCTCGCGCAGACCGGCCTGCTGTGCTTCGGGCCGGTCACCGGGAACGAGCAGCGGCTCGTGCTCCTCGACGAGTGGGTGCTGGCGCCCCGGCGGCTCGAGCGCGAGGAGGCGCTCGGGGAGCTCGCGCTGCGCTACTTCCGCAGCCACGGGCCGGCGAGCGTCCGGGACCTCGCGGGCTGGACCAAGCTGGTCGCGGCGGACGTGCGCGCCGGGGTCGGCGTCGCGCGGGACCGGCTCGAGCGCGTCGAGGTCGACGGCGTGGAGATGTTCCTCGATCCCGAGACCCCGGAACGGCTCGCCGCCCACCGCCGGCAGGCCCAGGGCGTGCACCTGCTGCCCGGCTTCGACGAGTTCCTCCTCGGCTACCAGGACCGGTCGGCCGCCCTGCCGCCCGAGTTCGCCGACCGGCTCGTCCCCGGCGGCAACGGCGTCTTCCGGCCGACCGTCGTCGCCGGCGGCCAGGTGGTGGGGACGTGGCGGCGCGGCGGCACCAAGACCCGACCCGTGGTGGAGGCGACCGCCTTCACGCAGTTCCGGCCCGCCGTCGAGCGGGCGATCCCCCGGCTCTTCGCGGAGCTGCCGTGAGCCTGCTTACGTAGCCCTGCGGCCGTAACCCTGCCGCGGTGGGCGGGCTGCCTGCAGGTCAGACCGGCTCGACCGTGAGCGCCGTGCGGCGGCCGCGGTGCGGGCGGTCGGGCTGGGCGCCCGCGCGCTTGAGGTCGGCGCGCAGGTTCTTCGGCAGCGAGAACATGATGTCCTCGGTCGCCGTACGGACCTCCTCGACCTCGCCGATCCCCAGCTCACCGAGCCGGGTGATGACGTCGCGGACGAGGATCTCCGGGACCGAGGCGCCCGAGGTGACGCCGACGGTCATCGCGCCGTCCACCCACGCCGGGTCGATCTCCGCCGCGGTGTCCACGCGGTAGGCCGCGCCGGCGCCCGACTCGAGCGCCACCTCGACGAGGCGCACCGAGTTCGAGGAGTTCGCCGACCCGACGACGATGACGACGTCCGTCCCCGGCGCCAGCCGCTTGACGGCCACCTGGCGGTTCTGGGTGGCGTAGCAGATGTCGTCGCTCGGCGGGTCCTGCAGGGCGGGGAACCGCTCGCGCAGGCGCCGCACCGTCTCCATGGTCTCGTCGACGGACAGGGTGGTCTGGGACAGCCAGATGACCTTCTCGGGGTCGCGGACGACGACCCGGTCGACCTCGTCCGGGGAGTTGACCACCTGGATGTGCTCGGGCGCCTCGCCCTGGGTGCCCTCAACCTCCTCGTGACCGTCGTGGCCGATGAGGAGGATGTCGAAGTCCTCGCCGGCGAACCGCACGGCCTCCTTGTGGACCTTGGTCACCAGCGGGCACGTCGCGTCGATGGTGGACAGGTCACGGGCCGCGGCCTGGGCGTGGACGGCCGGGGAGACGCCGTGGGCGGAGAAGACGACGCGGGCGCCGACCGGCACCTCGTCGGTCTCGTCGACGAAGATCGCCCCGCGCTCGGTGAGCGTCTCGACGACGAACTTGTTGTGGACGATCTCCTTGCGCACGTAGATCGGCGCGCCGTAGTGGGCGAGCGCCTTCTCGACGGCGTCGACCGCCCGGTCCACCCCGGCGCAGTACCCGCGCGGCGCCGCCAGGAGGATCCGGCGGCCCGGCTGCGCGAGAGCCCCGGGGGTGCGCGCCGGGACGGCGTCGGGGAAGGCCGAGGAGCCGGCGAGGGACGGGCCGGGCGCGGGCGCGACGGCCGCGGACGCGTTCGCGGGCACAGTAGTCACACCCCCAGGTTACGCACCCGCGCGTGGGGCGTCGCCCCCACGTGCGAGGCTGTGGCCGATGCAACCTCACCTCACCCTCGACCGGTACCGCCCCGAGGACCGGGCAGCGCTGTACTCCATCTGCCTGCGGACCGGCGCCGGCGGCGACGACGCCAGCGCCGACCACGACGACCCGGACCTCCTCGGGCACCTGTGGCTGGGTCCCTACCTCGAGCTCGAGCCCGACCTGGCGTTCGTCCTGCGCTCGGCCGAGCCCGGCGCCCCCGCCGAGCCCCTGGGCTACGTCGTGGCGACGGCGGACACGGCCGCGTTCGAGGCCGCCTGCGAGGAGCGTTGGTGGCCGCCGCTGCGCGAGCACTACCGCGCCGCCCCGCCGCGTCCCGGCAGCCCGGACGCCGAGCTCGTCGCGATGATCGAGGGCGGCCGGAGGACCGACGCGCCGTGGTTCGCCGCGCACCCCGCCCACCTGCACATCGACCTCCTGCCCGAGGCCCGCGGGGCCGGCGGCGGCCGGGCGCTCATCGCCGCCCTCACCGACGCGCTGGAGGCGCGCGGCGTCCCCGGCGTGCACCTGGGGGTCTCGCGGGCGAACCGCGGGGCCGTCGCGTTCTACGGCCGGGTCGGCCTGTCGGTCCTCGCCGAGCTGCCCGACACGCTCATCATGGGCCGCGCGCTCGGCCGGCCCGGCGCGCCCGCCCACCCCGGCGGCGCCCACGCCCACGCCCCCGCCGGTGCCGGCGGCGGCGCCCACGCCCACGCCCCCGCCGGCGCCGGCGCCGGTGCCGAGGACGACGGAGGTGGCCGGTGAGCGACAAGCCCCGCGAGCTCCCCGCCCGAGCCCTGGAGACGACGGCGGAGCAGCCCTGGCCCGTGCGGCTGCTCACCCAGAAGATCGGTGAGTACGTCGCCCGGATGCCCCCGGTGTGGGTCGAGGGCCAGATCGTCCAGCTCAACCGCCGCCCGGGCGCCGGGATGGCCTTCCTCACCCTGCGGGACAACGACGTCGACATGTCGCTGCCCGTGAGCGTCCACCCCCGCCTGCTCGCCGGTGCGGCCACGCCCCTGCGCGAGGGCTCCCACGTCGTCGTCCACGCCAAGCCCACGTACTGGACCAAGCGCGGCACCCTCCAGCTCCAGGCGGACGCCCTGCGCACCGTGGGGATCGGGGACCTCCTCGCCCGCGTCGAGCAGCTCAAGCGGGTCCTCGCCGCCGAGGGCCTCTTCGACGTCGGGCGCAAGGTCGCGCTGCCGTTCCTGCCCGCCGTCGTCGGCCTGGTCTGCGGGCGCGAGTCCAAGGCCGAGCACGACGTCGTCGTCAACGCCCGCGAGCGCTGGCCGGGCGTGCACTTCGAGATCCGCGAGGTGGCCGTCCAGGGCACCGGTGCGGTGAGCCAGGTGTCCGCCGCCATCGCCGAGCTCGACGCCGACTCCCGCGTCGACGTCATCGTCGTCGCCCGGGGTGGAGGCTCCGTCGAGGACCTCCTGCCGTTCTCCAACGAGCAGCTCGTGCGCACCGCCGCCGCGTGCCGCACCCCGCTCGTGTCGGCCATCGGCCACGAGACCGACGCCCCGCTGCTCGACCTCGTCGCCGACTACCGCGCGTCCACCCCCACCGACGCCGCCCGGCGGATCGTCCCGGACATGTCCGAGGAGCAGCGGATCGTCCTGCACGCCCGCCAGCGCATGGGGGCGGCCATCGAGCACCGGCTGCGCGCGGAGCAGCACGCCCTCGACGGGATCCGCAGCCGCCCCGTCCTCGCCGACCCGACGACGATGGTCGTCCGTCGGGCCGAGGACGTCGACCGGCTGCACCGGGCCGGGTCGCAGGCCTTCGCGCTCCGGGTCGAGCGGTCGGCGGCCGAGCTCGCCACCCTCCACGGGCGGCTGCGAGCCCTCTCCCCCGCCGCCACGCTCGCCCGCGGCTACGCGGTCCTGCGCACCCCCGCGGGCACCGCGGTGCGCTCGCCCGACGACGTCGCCGCGGGCGACCAGCTCGAGGCCCTCCTCGCCGAGGGGCGGCTGCGGGTGGAGGTCCGGCCCTCCCCCTGAGCGGCCCGGCGGCTGTCGGCGCGCTCTGCCACACTGGCGCCGTGACCCAGCCCAGCGACATCGACGCGCTCACCTACGAACAGGCCCGTGAGGAGCTCGTCGAGGTGGTCCGCCGCCTCGAGGCCGGCGCCACCTCGCTCGAGGACGCGCTCGCGCTGTGGGAGCGGGGCGAGGCCCTCGCCGCCCGCTGCCAGGCGTGGCTCGACGGCGCCCGCCGCCGCCTCGAGGACGCCCGCGGGCAGGCGGGCGCCTCCCCGCGTGCGCCCGGGGACCGCCCCGGCCCGACCCCCGCAGACCTCACCGAGGAGGAGACCGCGTGACCACCCTGCCCCCCGAGGACGCTCCCGGCACCGAGTCCGGCCGCCGCGAGGCGCCCGGCGAGCCCTCCGGCCCGCAGTCCGGCACCACGGACCGCCGCACCGAGCCGTCGCCCGCGGCCCACCCCGAGCTCGCCCTCCTGCCCGAGCCCGAGCTCGCGTCGACCACCCCCGCCTACGGGCCCGCGAGCGAGGCGTCGCCCCGCGGTCCGGAGGCCGCCGGCAGCGCCCTCGTCCTCGGCGAGGCGCTCATCGACGTCGTCGAGCGCGCGGGCGAGGACCCGGTCGAGCACGTCGGCGGCAGCCCGGCCAACGTGGCCCTCGGCATCGCGCGCCTGGGGCACGCCGTCGAGCTCGCCACCTGGTTCGGCATCGACGAGCGCGGGGACCGGATCCGCCAGCACCTGGAGACCGACGGCGTCGTGCTCGTCCCCGGCTCGGAGCTCGGCGGGCGCACGTCGACCGCGGCCGCCCGGATCGGCGCGGACGGCGCGGCGGACTACACGTTCGACCTCCGCTCGGACCTGCCCGCGCTCTCCCCCGCCCTGGCCCCGACGGTCGTGCACACGGGATCGATCGCCGCGGTCCTCCCGCCCGGCGCCGAGAAGATCGCCGAGGCGGTGGAGCGGTTCCGCCCGCTCGCCACCATCACCTACGACCCGAACGCCCGGCCGGACCTCATGGGCAGTGCCGAGCAGGCCCGGCCGGTCATGGAGCGGCTCATCGCCCAGGCCGACGTCGTCAAGGTCTCCGACGAGGACCTCGCCTGGCTCGCGCCCGGCGTCGACGTGCGCGAGGTCGCCGGCGACTGGATCGGGCTCGGCGCCGGCATCGTCGTCGTCACCCTCGGCGGCGCCGGGGCCCTGGCGGTGACGGCGGGCGGCGTCGAGGTCGACGTCGTGGCGCCGCGGGTCGACGTCGTCGACACCGTGGGCGCGGGTGACTCCTTCATGGCGGGGATCATCGACGGGCTGTGGCGGGCCGGGCTCACCGGCGCGGCGCAGCGCGAGGCCCTGCGCGGGATCGACCGCGTCACGCTGGGCGACGTGCTCACCCGCGCCGCGCAGGTCGCCGCCATCACCGTCTCGCGCGCCGGCGCGAACCCGCCGCACCGCATCGAGCTCGCCGGGCGCTGACGGGCGCCAGGCCCGGGCCGGCGGGCGGGCGGACCGACGCCCCGCACCGACGCCCCGACGCCCGCGAACGGCACGCTGCGACCCGCGGCCCGGACACCCGGGCCGCCGGTCGCGGCGCCCGTGCCTCCCGGCGTCGGCGCCCCCCGGCGTCAGTGGGCCGGAACGCCGCCCTCGAGCAGGTCGGTGACGAGCGCGGCGATGGCCGACCGCTCGGAGCGGGTCAGCGTCACGTGCGCGAACAGGTCGTGACCCTTGAGCGTCTCCACGACGGCCGCCACGCCGTCGTGCCGCCCCACCCGGAGGTTGTCCCGCTGGGCGACGTCGTGCGTGAGGACGACCTTGGAGTTCTGGCCGATGCGGGACAGGACGGTGAGCAGGACGTTGCGCTCGAGGGACTGTGCCTCGTCCACGATGACGAACGCGTCGTGGAGCGAGCGCCCCCGCACGTGGGTGAGGGGCAGCACCTCGAGCATCCCGCGCGCCATCACCTCCTCGACCACCTCCGGGGCGACGAGCGCCCCGAGCGTGTCGAAGACCGCCTGGGCCCAGGGGTTCATCTTCTCCGCCTCGGAGCCGGGCAGGTAGCCCAGCTCCTGGCCACCGACGGCGAAGAGCGGCCGGAAGACGACGACCTTGCGGTGCTCCCGGCGCTCGAGGACCGCCTCCAGCCCGGCGCACAGGGCGAGCGCCGACTTCCCGGTCCCGGCGCGCCCACCGAGGGAGACGATGCCGATCCGCGGGTCGAGGAGGAGGTCGATGGCGATCCGCTGCTCCGCGCTGCGCCCGTGGACGCCGAAGACGTCGCGGTCGGGCCGGACCAGCGTGAGCTGGCCGCCGGGCGCGAGGCGGCCCAGCGCCGAGCCCCGCGAGGAGTGGAGGATGACGCCGGTGTGGCACGGCTCCGCCTGCAGCGACGGCGCCAGGCCGAGCGCGGTCGCGTCCAGGCGGCCGTCGGTCCACAGGCGGGCCATCTCCTCCTCGGTGAGGTCCGCCGTCGTCATCCCCGTCCAGCCCGAGTCGACGGCGTGGTGGGCGCGGTACTCCTCGGCATGGAGGCCGACGGCGGAGGCCTTGACCCGCATGGGCAGGTCGGTGGAGACGACGGTGACCTGGTGCCCCTCGGCGGAGAGGTGGGCGGCCACGGAGAGGATCCGGGTGTCGTTGTCCCCCAGGCGCAGCCCGGAGGGCAGGACGGCGGCGTCGGTGTGGTTGAGCTCGACCCGCACCGAGCCGCCGTCCCGGCCCACGGGCACGGGCGTGTCCAGCCGGCCGTGCTCGACCCGGAGCTCGTCGAGCAGGCGCAGCGCGGTGCGCGCGAAGTAGCCGAGCTCGGGGTGGTGGCGCTTGCCCTCGAGCTCGGTGATGACGACGACGGGGAGCACGACGTCGTGCTCGGCGAAGCGGAGGAACGCGTGGGGGTCGGAGAGCAGGACCGAGGTGTCGATGACGTAGGTGAGGCGCTGGGGCACCGGCGTGGCGCCGTCGGGGCGCTCGGCGCTCGCGATCTCCGGGCTGTCGGTCCTGTCCAGGGTGGTGGTCATGCGTTCGCGGGCTCCCTCCGGCGCGGCTGCGCCGATCAGCAGCGCCTCGCGCGCGGCGGGCGCGGCATTCGGGTGGGGGCAGGCGGCCGGCCCCGGCGGGGCCGGTCGGCCCCTCCCGCGCGGAGCAGGTGCTCCATGGGTGGCCTCCCGGAGGACGACGGGTGTGCTGTCCGTCACACCGACGGTACGACGGCGACGGCGGCCCGGACCGCGCGACACACCCGAGTCCGCGACACTCCCCGTGCGCGGCCGTCAGCGCCCGAGGCGACGCTCCCGCGAGGCGTAGTCACGCAGCGCGCGCAGGAAGTCGACGCGCCGGAAGTCCGGCCAGTACGTCTCGCAGAAGTAGTACTCGCTGTGGACGCTCTGCCACAGGAGGAACCCGCCGAGCCGCTGCTCGCCCGAGGTGCGGATGACCAGGTCGGGGTCGGGCTGGCCCTTGGTGTAGAGGTGCTCGGCGATGTGCTCGACGTCGAGCACCCGGGCGACGTCCTCGATCGAGGCACCGTCCTTGGCGTACTGGAGCAGCAGCGAGCGCACGGCGTCGGTGATCTCGTAGCGCCCGCCGTACCCGACGGCGACGTTGACGTGCAGGCCCTCGACGTCGGCGGTCCGCTCGACCGCCTTCTCCAGGCGGGCGGCGACGTCGGGAGGCAGGAGGGAGAGCGCGCCCACCACGCGCACGCGCCAGCGTCCGGTCTCGGCGAGGGAGTCGACGGTCGACGCGATGATCTCGAGGAGCTCGGCGACCTCGTCCGGGTCGCGCTGGAGGTTGTCCGTGGACAGCATCCACAGCGTGACGATCTGGACCCCGGCGTCCTCGGCCCAGCCGAGCATCTCCGAGATCTTGTCCGCGCCCCGGCGGTGGCCGTGGGAGGCGGGGTTGCCCAGCGCCCGGGCCCAGCGCCGGTTGCCGTCGAGGATGACGCCGACGTGCCGGGGCACGCGCGCCGGATCGAGCTGTGCCGTGAGGCGTCGTTCGTACAGCCCGTAGAGCAGCCGGGGTGACCGCATGCTCCTCCGCCCTCGTCGTCCAGCAGACGTCGGGGACACGGTACCCGTCCGACGACGAGGTTACGGTGGAGTAACCTCCGACGGCGGGAGCGCGCCCCTCGCGATCGGCGGGGCGCAGGGACGAGGGTCGAGGGAGGACCGACATGGGGCAGGGGCCCACCGAGGCGGGGCGCGACGGGGTGCACGACCGTGCGACGGCGGACCACGGGCTCGCCCACACCGTCCGGGCGATCACCGAGCGGGCCGACGAGATCGCCCAGGCGGTCAAGCCTCGCCTGCGCGGCACCCTGCACGCGGTGATGACGCCCGTGAGCCTCGTCGCGAGCATCGTCCTTGTCGCCCTGTCCCCCACGACGACGGCGAAGGTGAGCACCGCCGTCTTCGGCGTCACCGCCGTGCTGCTCTTCGGCTGCAGCGCCGTCTACCACCGCGGGACGTGGTCACCGCGGGCGATGTCGTTCCTGCGACGGCTCGACCACTCGAACATCTTCCTGCTCATCGCCGGGACGTACACGCCGCTCGCGACGCTGCTGCTGCCCCCGGGCACGGCCCGGGTCCTGCTCGGCGTCGTCTGGGCCGGCGCGGTCGCCGGCATCCTCGCGCGCGTCTTCTGGCTCGGCGCCCCGCGCTGGCTCTACGTCCCCATCTACCTCGCGCTGGGGTGGGTCGCCGTGGCGTTCCTGCCCGACTTCTGGACGTTGGGCTCGCCGGTCATCGTCTGGCTCATCGCCGCCGGTGGCCTCGCCTACACGTTGGGCGCCGTCGTCTACGCGACGAAGTGGCCCAACCCGAGCCCGCGCTGGTTCGGCTTCCACGAGATCTTCCACGTCGGCACCGTCATCGGTTACGTGTGCCACTACATCGCCGTCTCGATCGCGGCGTACTCGCTGGCGGGCTGACGCCCGGGCGGCACCACCGTCTCACCGGTCCGGCGGGCACCGCCCGCTCACAGGCCGGAGAGCAGCGCCGCCAGCTCGTCGATCTCCGCCTCCTGGTCGGCGACGATCCGCTCGGAGAGCGCGAGGACCTCGGGCTGGGCGCCCGTCTCGCCGTGCTCGCGGGCCATCGCGACGGCGCCCTCGTGGTGGGCGATCATGTGCTCGAGGTAGAGCCGCGCCGCGTCAGTGCCCTCGGCCTCGGCGAGCGCGTCGAGCTCGGCGGCCGTGAGCATCCCGTGGATCTCGTGGTCGCCGCCGTGGCCGTGCGCCTCGTGGTCATGGACCCCCACGGCCACCTCGCCCCCGCACCCCTGGAGCAGGGTGGTCATCTCGTCGATCTCGGGGCCCTGGGCGGCGATGATCGCCTCGGCGGCGGTGGCGACGTCGGCCGGCACGCCCGGGGCGGCGAGGAGCGTCTCGCTCATGATGACCGCCTGCTCGTGGTGGGGGATCATCCCGCGCAGGAACGTCACGTCCGCCTCGTTGCTCGCCACCTCGTCCGGGTCAGGTGCCTCGCAGCGCCCCTCGGGCACCGCGGCGTCGCTCGCCGTGGCCGACGGACCGGCACTCGGCGTCGGGACTGTGACCTCGTCGGCGGAGGCGTTGCCGGTGGGGGTGCCCACGGAGGGGGCGTCGCCCGGGCCGTCCCCGGCGGAGCCGCACCCCGCGAGGAGGGCGACGGCGAGCGCCGCCCCAGCCGCGAGACGCGCCCGGCCGCGTGGCGGAGCCACGACCGCGCGGGGGGACGGGGTGAGCGGGCGACGGCGCATGAGGGCCTCCGGCAGGTGGGGCGAGCGTCCCTTCACGCTAGGTCCCGACGCCGGCGCCCTCCTGGGACCTTGGGCACGGGCGGACCCGGCCCGGCCGACGTCGCCGCCTAGCGCCGTCAGGGCACGGCCCGGCCGACGTCGCCGCGTATCGCCGTCAGGACCACGGTGCCGTCAGGGTGCGGCGGGCCCGCTACCGCCCGCGGGGCCGTGCCGGCCCCTGCCGCGGTCGCCCGCGCCCAGGTCGTCCGGGGTCGCGTCGGGCTCCGCCGCCCCGGCCCCGGCACCCGCCGCGTCCTGCGCCGCCGCGTCCTGCATCCGGGCGTTGTGGTCCACGCGGCGCACGTGCTTGGTCATCGACCGGAAGAGCAGCCACGCTGCCAGCGCCAGGGCGAAGAACGCGAGGAACCCGCCGATGCCGGGGGTGACCGTGTCGATGGTCATCCGCCGCTCCGGCGCCGGGGTCGGGGTCTCCTCCGCGCCCAGCTGCGCCGCGGCCGTCCCCCACCACACCGAGGCGGAGGCGAGCAGGGCGGAGGCGGCGGTCATGAGCGCACCTTACGCACACCGGCGAACAGGTCGTCCTCGGGCAGCTCGGTCTGCACGCGTGACCGCGCCAGCTCCCACTCCTCCACCGGCCACACGTCGCGCTCGACGTCCCGCGGGATCATGAAGAAGAAGCCCTCCGGGTCGATCTGCGTGGCGTGCGCCCGGAGCGCCTCGTCGCGACGCTCGAAGAACTCCGCGCACTCCACCCGCGTCGTCACCGTCCGCGCCGGGCGGTCGGCCCGCGCCGTGACCCAGTCGTCGAAGGGGGACACGAGGCCGCGGTCGTGCATCGCCTCGCCGATGGCGCGGAACCGCTCGGGCGAGAAGCCGACGTCGTAGTAGAGCTTGTCGACCACCCAGGGCTCCCCCGCGTCGGGGAACTGGTCGGGGTCGCCCGCCGCCTCGAACGCGGCGACCGAGACCCGGTGGCACATGATGTGGTCCGGGTGCGGGTAGCCGCCCTCCTCGTTGTACGTCGTCATCACCTGGGGGCGGAACGACCGGATCTCCTTGACGAGGGCCCCGACGGTGACCTCCAGGGGCTGGAGGGCGAAGCACCCCTCGGGCAGCGGCGGGAGGGGGTCACCCTCCGGCAGCCCGGAGTCCACGAACCCCAGCCACGTGTGCTCGACGCCGAGCGCGCGGGCCGCAGCCTCCATCTCCCGGCGGCGGTACTCGGGCATGTCGTCGAGCACGGCCGGGTCGTGGGCGAGACGGGGGTTGAGCACGTCCCCCCGTTCCCCGCCGGTGCACGAGACCACCCGGACCCGCACCCCTTCGGCGGCGTATCGCGCCATGGTCGCCGCGCCCTTGCTGGACTCGTCGTCCGGGTGCGCGTGGACGGCCATCAGCCGCAGTGGTTCGGTCACGCTCGTGTCCTTCCCTGCCGTGCGTGCACGCCGCTGACCAGCGGCGAGAGACAATGATGCTGCCCCCATGCTCTCCCACCGGAAGGCACGAGTACACATGAGCCCGGCACCGTACGGGGACGCCGAGTCCTCCCGCGCGATGCTCGATGCGCGCTACGGCGTCCCGCGCCGCTCGCGCCGGGCGCTCCTCGCCGCCGTCGGGGTCCTCGCCGTCGTGGCGTTCGTCGTCTTCGCCTTCGTCTCGACGAACGAGCCGGTACGCACCCAGGAGGCCGGTTACCGGTCCCTGGGTCCGGACGCCGTGGAGGTGACCTTCACCGTCGTCAAGGCACCGGAGATCGTCGCGGACTGCACGGTCATCGCGCTGGGCGAGTCGTTCTCCGAGGTGGGTGCGGCGACCGTGCGCGTCGGCCCCGACCCGGGCCAGAAGATCGTCAGCGTCACCACGACGGTGCGGACGGCGTCGCCGGCGCAGGGCGCCCGGGTCGACGGCTGCACCGTCGTCGAGGCCCCCTAGCGACCCGCTCGCGGGATCCCGTGCGCGAGCCCGCTCCGGCGCGGCACCGGGATTTGCTAGACTGTCTCACTTACGCCGCCCCGGCACAGTGCGCAACGGTGCGGGCGCCAGGGTGAGTGTCGCCACACACCCATGGCCCCGCCGGTCGCGCACGGGCCGGGGCTCACCAGTATGTGGAGGAGGACACGTGGCCGAGACGAGCACCACTTGGCTCACCGAGGACGCGTACAACCGTCTGAAGGCTGAGCTCGACCACCTCACGGGGCCCGGTCGGTCGGAGATCGCCCAGCGGATCGAAGAGGCGCGCTCCGAGGGGGACCTCAAGGAGAACGGCGGCTACCACGCCGCGCGCGAGGAGCAGGGCAAGCAGGAGGCCCGGATCGTCCAGCTCACCCAGCTGCTCCGCAACGCGCACGTCGGTCAGACCCCGCCGGACGACGGCATCGTCGAGCCCGGCATGGTCGTCACCGCGGTCGTCGCCGGCGAGCAGGAGAAGTTCCTCCTCGGCTCGCGCGAGGGAGCACGTGAGCTCGACATCGACGTGTTCTCCGAGAACTCCCCCATGGGCGCGTCCATCCTCGGCAAGAAGGCCGGCGACTCGGTGACGTACACCGCCCCCAACGGCGCGACCATCAGCGTGGAGATCAAGGACGTCAAGCCCTTCCAGGGCTGACCTCCCGCAGGTTCTCGGGCGCTCCCGGCACACGCCGGGGGCGCCCGTCCGCGTTCGGTGGCCCGGTCGGTGGTCCCGTCAGCCGAGAGCCGTCGAGGCGACGCCGTACCCCCGCGTGCGCAGGTCGGCGAGCACCCGTGTGCAGTGCTCGGGACCCTTGGTCTCCAGCTCCACGCCGATCTCCACCTCGTCGAGCCCGAGGCCCACGGCGGTCCGGGCGTGCTCGACGTTGACCACGTTGCCGCCCGACTCCGCGAGCGCGGCCAGCAGCGTCGCCAGCGCGCCGGGGCTGTCCGGGACCCGCACCCGCATCTGCAGGTAGCGCCCGGCGGCGGCGAGCCCGTGCCGGATCACCCGCAGGAGCACGAGCGGGTCGACGTTCCCGCCGGAGAGCACGACGACGACCGGCGGCTCGAACGTCTCCGGGGCGTCGAGCAGCGCCGCGACCCCGGCGGCTCCGGACGGCTCGACGACGAGCTTGGCGCGCTCGGCCAGCAGGAGCAGCGCGCGGGCGATCTGCTCCTCGGAGACGGTCCGGATGTCGTCGACGTAGCGCTGCACGAGCGCGAACGGCACCTCCCCCGGCGCGGGGACGGCGATCCCGTCGGCCATGGTGCTCAGCCGCTCGAGCGGCACCGGCCGGCCCTCGGCGAGGGAGGCGGGGAACGCCGCGGCACCGGCGGCCTGGACCCCGACGACCGCGACGTCGGTCTCGCTGAGCGCCGTGGCGACGCCCGCGAGCAGACCGCCGCCGCCCGCCGGGACGATGACGGTGCGCACGTCGGGGACCTGCTCGAGGATCTCCAGGCCGAGGGTGCCCTGCCCGGCGACGACGTCGGCGTGGTCGAAGGGGTGGATGAACACGCGCCCGCTCTGCGCGGCGTCCGCCCGTGCGGCGGCGAGCGCGCCGTTGAGGTCGGCGCTCACCTGGCGCACCTCGGCCCCGTACTGCCGGGTGGCCGCCACCTTGGGCAGCGCCGCGTCGAGGGGCATGTAGACGACGGCGGTGATGCCGAGCAGCGCGGCCGCGAGCGCGACGCCCTGGGCGTGGTTACCGGCGCTGGCGGCCACCACGCCGCGCGCCTTCTCGGCGTCGCTGAGGCGGGACAGGCGTACGTAGGCGCCCCGCAGCTTGAACGACCCCGTGCGCTGGAGGTTCTCGCACTTGAGCAGGACCGGTCCGCCGACCTGCTCGGCGAGGGAGGTGCTCCCCTCCACCGGGGTGCGCCACGCGACGCCGTCGAGGACCGCGGTGGCCGCCCGGACGGCGGCCGCGTCGGGCAGGCTCACCGAGGTGCCCCGTCCCCCGGCCTCCCCGTGCGCCCGTCGCCGCCGGACGTCTCCCCGGCGCTCTCGCCCGGCACCTCGGGGGCGTCGGGGGCGTCGTCGCCGGCCTCGTCGGGCGTGCTCGCGCTCTCGGCGACGTGGTCGTAGGAGTCCCGGATGGCGCCGAAGATGATCCCCGGCGGGCCCCCGGGGCGGTGCCAGTCGGTGGCGAGGCGCGGGTACTTGTCGTGCCCGTGGAGGTAGAGCACCACGGTGTTGACCACCGCGGCGACGGGGACCGCGAAGAGCGCACCGAGGATCCCCGCGATGCCCGTGCCCGCCGTGACGGCGAGGAGCACGGCGACGGGGTGGAGCGAGACGGCGTTGCCCATGAGCCAGGGCTGGAAGACGTTGCCCTCGAGCTGCTGAACGAGGAGGACGATCCCCAGCATGATGAGCGCGGTGCCGATGCCCTGGTCGACCAGGGCGACGAGCACGGCCACCGAGCCGGTGAACAACGCACCGACGATCGGGATGAACGACCCGAGGAAGACGAGCACCGCGAGCGGCAGCGCCAGCGGGACCCCGAGGATGGCGGCGCCCGCGCCGATGCCGACGGCGTCCACGAACGCGACGAGGATCTGCGTGCGGGCGTACGCCCCGAGGCTGACCCAGCCCCGGATGCCGGCCTCGTTCATCGGCTCGCGCACCCGCACGGGCGCCAGCCGGACGAACCACTGCCAGATGCGCCGCCCCTCACGGAGGAAGAAGAAGAGGCAGAACAGGGCGATGATGGCGCCGACGGCGACCTGGGTGACCGATCCGGTCGCGGACAGGACGCCGCTGACGAGGACGCCGGAGTTCTCCTCGACCTGCGTCTGGAGCTCCTCGAGCCACAGGGTGATCTGGGCGTCGTCGATGCCCAGCGGCCCCTCGGACAGCCAGGCGGCGAGCTCCGTGAAGCCCACCTGCGCCTGCTCGGCGAGATCGCTGAACCCGGCGACGATTGACCGGCCCGCCAGGGCGAGGAGGGCGCCGACGGCGGCCAGCGTGACGGCGATCGTCATCGCCGCGGCCAGCGCACGGGGCATGCGCAGGTTCCGGCGCAGCCGCGTGGCGATGGGCTCGAGGAGCACCGCGAGCAGGATGGCGACGAGGAAGGAGACCACGACCGTCTTGAAGACGATGACGATGTAGCCCGCCGCCACCAACGCCGCGGCGATGACGAGGAGCCGCCACGACCAGGCAGCGGCGGACCGCACCGACGGGGGCACGGCGTCGTCGGCCGAGGGGCCGGGATCACGCCGCGCCACGCGGGGCGTGAGGGGGCGCACGGCGGCGGGGGCCTGTGCGGAGCGCCGCGAGGGGCGCGTGGCGCCGGCGGCGCGCGCCAGCCAGCCCGGGGGGTTGTCGGTCATGTCTCCTCGTGGGGAACGATGGGCCAAGGCGCCCAGCGTACGGCCGCGGTCCGGGGGCCCGGGAAGATCGCCGCCCCTCGGAAGGTTGTCCCTGTCGCACCCTCGCACCCGACGGTGCCCGCACGCACGAGGAGAGGTATCCCATGATCTTCGGGACACGCACGCCGGTCGTCACCGCCGAGACCGCCCTGCCCGGCCGCGAGCACCCGGGTTTCACCGTGCCCGCCGAGCACGAGGTCCTCGGGACCCCGCTGCAGGGGCCGTGGCCGGAGGGCACGCAGGTCCTCTACCTCGCCATGGGGTGCTTCTGGGGTGCCGAGCGGATCTTCTGGCGGCTCGACGGCGTGGTGACGACGGCGGCCGGCTACCAGGGCGGGTTCACGCCCTACCCCACCTACGAGGAGACGTGCACGGGCCGCACGGGCCACACCGAGGCCGTCCTCGTCGCCTATGACCCGACGCGGACGAGCGCCGAGCTGCTGCTCAAGGCCTTCTGGGAGAACCACGACCCGACCACGGCCAACCGGCAGGGCAACGACGTGGGCACCCAGTACCGCTCCGCCCTCTACTGGACGACGCCCGAGCAGGAGCAGGCCGTCCGCGCCACCCGGGAGGCCTTCCAGGGGGTGCTCACGGAGAACGGCTTCGGGGAGATCACCACCGAGCTCCGCCCGGCCGCGGAGGCGGGGCCGTTCTACTACGCCGAGGCCTACCACCAGCAGTACCTCCACAAGAACCCCGGCGGGTACTGCAACCACGGGCCCAACGGCATGACCTGCCCCGTCGGTCTGCTGCGCCAGGACCAGGTCCCGGCGCAGGTCGACGTCGCGCCGCCGGGCGCCTAGCCGCCAGGGGCGCCACGCCCCGGCACCACTGAACGGCGCGGTGCGGCCGGCCCGGGAGGGCGGCCCGCCGCGCCGTCCGGCGTCCAGCTGAGGCGGTGCGCCCCTCAGCCGGTCGCCGCGGGCTGGTCCCCCTGGCCGGACGGCTCCTGCGCCGCCAGCTCGTCCCAGACCGGGCCGTACCCGAGCCGCGCCTGCTCCTCGGCGACGACGTGGCGGGCCAGCTCGGACTCGCTGACGTCGACGGCGGCGACGGCCCCCTCGGCGAGGCTCGAGTCGCGGACGTAGGCGTCGAACAGGCGCGTCTTCTCGCCGAGGATCGCCTCGATCCGCTCGTCGACGCTGTCCTCGACGAGGAGCCGGTGGACCTGGACGGTGCGCACCTGGCCCATGCGGTGCGCGCGGGCGACGGCCTGCGCCTCCGCGGCCGGCTTGAGCTGCGGCTCGGCGAGGACGACGATGCTCGCCGCCTGGATGTTGAGCCCGACGCCGCCCGCCTGGACCTGGCACACGAGGACGGCACCGGCCGGGCCGGCGGTGAAGTCGTCGACGAGGCGCTGCCGCTCGGCGGCCGGGACCGAGCCCGTCACCGGCCCGAAGGCGACGCCGTCCGGGGCCGGGCCGAGCGCGTCGACGATCCGGTCGATGACGTCGCGGAAGTAGGAGAACACGACGACCTTGTGGCCGTTCTCGCCCGCCTCGCCGACCAGCTCGAGCAGCCGCGTGAGCTTCGCCGAGTCCCGCGCGTGCGGCACCGCGAAGTCCGCCCGCCGCATCGCCATGAAGTTCCCCTCCGCGACGGCGGCCCGGTACGCCCGCTCCCCCGCCGGGGTGAACTCCTCCCACTCGTCGACGGTGACGAGCTCGGGGAGCTCGACGAGGACGTCGGCGACGTTGCGGCGCAGGTACACCGGCGCCATCCGGTGGCGGAAGAGGTCGGCGCCGGCCAGCCCCAGGTGGGCGGGCAGCTCGGCGACGAGACCGGGTTGCAGGTAGCGCACCAGGGCGGCGAACTCCTCGAGCCGGTTCTCCATCGGGGTGCCGGTCATGAAGAGCACGCGCCAGCACCGCTGCGTCCACGTGGCCACGGTCCGGGAGCGCTGCGCCCGCGGGTTCTTGACGAAGTGCGCCTCGTCGACGACGAGCATCCCGACGGCCGGCCCCACGGGCGCGCCGTCGTCGGCCGACGACGCCTCGGGCCGGGCGGGCGGAACCGGCACGTGCCGCAGCCCCTCGAAGGTCGTCACCCCGACGCCGCCCTCGGCGACCCAGCGCGCGATCGCCTCCTCCCGGCCCGCCCCGTGGAGACGGTGGGCGGCCAGCGCCGAGCGGGAGGTCACCTCCCGCGTCCAGTTGATGAGCACGCTCGCCGGGCAGACGACGAGGAAGTGCCGCTCCCCCTGGGCGGCGAGGTGGGCCATGGCGGCGACCGCCTGGATCGTCTTGCCGAGCCCCATCTCGTCACCGAGCATCGCCCGGCCCTGGTTGAGGGCGAACCGCGCGCCGAACGCCTGGTAGCCCCGCAGCGTGACCCGTAGCAGCGTCCGGTCCAGCGGGTAGGCGTTGATCCGCTCGACGAGCTCGGCGGGGAGCATCCCGTCCGCGGCGGTGAGGTCGCCCATGGGCACGATCTGCCCGAGGAGCGCGTAGTAGGCGGCGGCGCGACGCTCGAAGTCCTCCCACAGGGCGAGCGGGCCGGGCTCGGGCGCACGGCAGTGCGCCTCGAGGTCGCTGACGACGTCGGCCAGGCGCGTCGTCGTCAGCCAGGGCTCCCAGCCGGCGAGGCTGGCGAGGGCGGCGAGGGCGCGCCGTCGGGACTCGCCGCGGGTGAAGACGAAGGCGAGGCGCCTCGTGGCCGGCTCGGCGACGGGCGCGAGCGCGGCCACCGAGGAGGAGAAGTCGGTGAGGTCGCGGCGGTGCGGCTCGACGAGCGGCGTGAGCCGCTCGACCCGGTGGAGGAGCGTGAGCAGCTCCAGGCCGAGGCCCGCGTCGCGCCGGAGCTCGATACGCAGCCGCACGCCAGCCCGGACGGCGTCGGCGAGCTGCTCCGCGGCGGCGACGGCGCAGCGGGCGGTGTGCCGGCCGATCCCGTCGTGGGCCTCGAGCTGGTCCGGGGTGGCGTCGAGGACGTCGAGGGCGCTCGCGTACCCGGCACTGCGCAGCGCCTGGATGCGCAGGTTCGCCTCGGTGATGTCGGCGAGCCGCTCGACCGCGACACCGGCGAGCTCGCCGCGCATCCGCGCCTCCCGCTCGTCGGTGACGAGGCGCGCCACCTGGGTGCGGGCGTCGTCGAGCCGGGCGAGCACCGCGGCGGCCGCCGCGGCGAGTGCGCGTCGCTCGTCGATGAGCTCACGCGCCGGGCCGCCGGGCCGCACCTGCGGCCCGGCGTCGGGCACGGACACTCCTCGGGCTACTCGACGCCGACGATGTCGACGACGAAGACGAGGGTGTCGGTGCCGCCGATCCCCGCCTGCGGGACGCCACGCTCGCCGTAGCCGTGCTCCGGCGGGATGGACAGGAGGACCCGCGAGCCGATCGTCTGTCCGACGAGGCCGTCGTCCCAGCCGCCGATGACCATGCCCATCCCGATGGGGAAGGAGATGGTCTGACCGCGGTCGTAGGAGGTGTCGAAGATCGAGCCGTCCCAGACCTGGCCGAGGTAGTGGACGACGATGGTGTCGCCGGCCTCGACGAGCGGCCCGTCGCCGCGCTGGAGGACGCTCACCTGCAGGCCCTCGGGGGCGGGGCCACCGGGAAAGGTGAGGACGGGCTTGTCGCCGAAGGAACCGGACGCGGTGGGAAGTGTGCTCATGCCCGCCAGCCTACGGGGCCGCCGTCGCCGGTGCGCCCGGCGCTACCGCAGGTGTGGCAGGCGCGACGCGGCCTCCTCGAGGACGCGCTCGTCGCCGGCGTAGACCCCGCTCTCGCGCGGCCAGTGGGCGACGACGTCGGTGAAGCCGAGCTCGCGCGCGCGCCCCACCATCTCCTCGAAGTGGTCGACCGAGGACAGGGAGTACGCGCTCGTGTCGAGGCTGAGGTACCGGTCGAGGTCGGTGCGCCCGTGCGCGGCGGCGACGTCGTCGAGCCGGGAGACGGTCTCCCGCACCCCGCGCCACCAGGCCTCCTCGTCGTCGGTCTCCGGGCCGGTCGTCGCCCAGCCCTGGCCGATGCGGGCCGCGACGGCCATGGCCCGCGGCCCGTTGGCGGCGACGACGAACGGGACCCGCGGCGTCTGGACGCAGCCCGGGATCATCCGCGCGTCGACGGCGCGGTAGTGCTCGCCCGACCAGGTGGTCCGCTCGCCCGTGAGGAGGGCGTCGAGGAGCTCGACGAACTCCGCCAGGCGGGCCACCCGCTCCCCCGGGCTGAGGCGCTCGTGGCCGAGGACGTCCGCGTCCCAACCGAGCCCCCCGGCGCCGACGCCGAGGAGGAACCGGCCGTCGGAGATGTCGTCGAGGGTGAGGAGCTCCTTGGCGAACGGCACGGGGTGGCGGAAGTTCGGGGACGCGACCCAGGTGCCGAGCGTGATCGTCTCGGTGACGGCCGCGGCGGCCGTGAGGGTGGGGACGGTGGCGTACCAGGGCTCGTCGGCGAGGTCGCGCCAGGCGAGGTGGTCGTACGTCCACGCGTGGTCGAAGCCCATCTCCTCGGCGCGGCGCCAGCGGGGCGCGGCGTCGCGCCACCGCAGCTGGGGCAGGAGGACGATCCCAAGACGCATCGGGCCACCGTACTCGCCCGCCCTCCCCTCGTGATCGTGCAGAAACGCCGGCCCTCCCCCCGTGATCGTGCAGAAACGCCGGGGCCGCCCAGCGTTTCTGCACGATCACGAGAGAGGGGGTGGCGACAAACGACGGCGGCCGGTCCCCGTGAGGGAACCGGCCGCCGTCGTGAGGAGTGGTGCGAGGCGACTACTCGCGGAAGATCGCGAGGAGGCGGAGGAACTCGAGGTAGAGCCACACGAGCGTGACGACGAGCCCGAAGGCGGCCGACCACGCGAACTTCGCGGGAACCCCACGCTCGACGCCCCGCTTGATGGCGTCGAAGTCGAGGATGAGGCAGAAGGCGGCGAGGCCGACGGCGAAGATGCCGATCGGGATGCCCAGCGGAATCCCCATGATCTCCATGGAGCGCAGGCCCCACGCGGCGTCGCTGGAGCCGAAGAACATGATGCCGAGGTTGACCAGCGAGAACAGCGCGTAGCCCACGAGGGCGATGAGGACGAAGCGCATGAGCTTCGGCGTCACCCGCACCGCGCCGCTCTTGAAGAGCAGCAGGGTGGCGACGAACGTCGCGCCGGTGGCGAGGACGGCCTGCAGGACGATGCCGGAGTACGACGACTCGAAGACGGCCGAGATGCCTCCGAGGAACAGGCCCTCGGCGGCGGCGTAGGCCATGATGAGCGCCGGGCTGGGCTCACGCTTGAAGGAGTTGACGAGGCCGAGGACCAGACCGACGATCGCGGCGGCGATCGTGATGCCCATGTTGGCGCCGAGGACGAACCAGTTGAGCGCACCGGCCGCGACGACGATGGCGAGGAGCCCACCGGTCTTGACGATGACGTCGTCGTAGGTCATCCGGCCGATCTGCGCGGGTCCCGCGGGCGGCTGGGCATAGGCGTGCTCGAGGTCGGCGACCTGCTGGCCGTTGACCATCGGCGGGTACGTCGTCCCGGTGGCGCCCGGGGCGTAGCCGGGGTGCCCCGGGTAGCCGTTGGGCGTCTGGGGCACCGCGCCGCGCTTCTTTCCGAAGTACGGACTGTTCTCAAAGACGGGGTTGCTCACTCACTGCCTCCTGGTCGCGGCGCCCGCGCGTGCGGGTCCGAGGTCGCTGGCCACCGTCATCGTACGCATCCGTCGAAGAAAACGGGGGTTGTGCCCGGCGGATGATCATCCGGCGCGTACGACAGGGCCGTCATGGTCATCAACGCAGGAGCGATCACCGGTGTTCCCGCTGCCCCGCCCCGCGTCGACGCCTGCCGCGCGGACCGTCGATACCGCCGCCGCCGAATTGTCTCCGGACGGTCATAGGCATCTCGGACGCGGCCCCGTACGTTTACCGGTGACGATCCGACCACCCCCGGGGGGTTTCCCATGATCGAAGCGCACGACCTCACCAAACGGTACGGCGACAAGACGGCCGTCGACCGCATCTCCTTCACCGTGCGGCCGGGATCGGTCACCGGGTTCCTCGGTCCGAACGGGGCCGGCAAGTCCACCACCATGCGCATGGTCGTCGGCCTCGACCGCCCGACGGCGGGGCACGTCACGGTCAACGGCAAGCCGTACGCCCAGCACCGCAAGCCCCTGAGCGAGGTGGGCATCCTCCTCGACGCCAAGGCCGTCCACACGAGCCGCAGCGCGTACCAGCACCTGCGTGCCATGGCGGCCACCCACGGCATCTCCACCACGCGCGTCCAGGAGGTCATCGAGATGACCGGCCTCCAGGCGGTGGCCCGCAAGCGCGTGGGCGGGTTCTCCCTCGGGATGGGCCAGCGCCTCGGCATCGCGGCCGCCATGCTCGGTGACCCCCGGACCCTCATCCTCGACGAGCCCGTCAACGGCCTCGACCCCGAAGGGGTCAAGTGGGTCCGCACGATGGTCCGCCGGCTGGCGGACGAGGGCCGCACGGTCTTCCTCTCCTCCCACCTCATGAGCGAGATGGCGCAGACGGCGGACCACCTCCTCGTCATCGGCCGTGGCCGCATCATCACCTCCGGACCCGTCCAGGAGGTCATCGACGCCGCCCAGGGCACGACGGTGCGGGTCCGCTCGCCCCGCGCGAGCGACCTCGCCGCCCTCGTCCGCGGCGCCCAGGTCACCGTCAGCCCGGCCGAGCCGGGCCTCCTCGAGGTCCGCGGCCGCACCGCCGCGGAGATCGGCGACCTGGCCGCGGCCTCGGGCATCGCCCTGCACGAGCTCACGCCGGTCCGTGCCTCGCTCGAGGACGCCTACCTCACCCTCACCCAGGACGAGGTGGAGTACCGCTCCGAGGACCGCACCGCCACCGAAGGAGCCCGCCGATGAGCACCACCGTCGACCGCCGCGCCGACCGCTCCGCCGTCGCCGTCTCCCCCGTGTCCTTCCCCCGCGTGGTGCGCTCGGAGTGGATCAAGCTGTGGTCGTTGCGCTCGACGTACTGGGTCATCGGCGCCACGCTCGTCGCGATGGTCGCCATGTCGTTGCTCATGACCGTCGCGGTCAACGCGGTCGCGGAGGAGCCTGAGCTCGCCGGCCTCGGCCCGGAGCCGATCACCGTCCTCAGCCTGAGCTACGCGATGGGCCAGCTCGTCGTCGCCGTCCTCGGCGTCCTCGTCATCACCGGCGAGTACTCCACGGGGATGATCCGCTCGAGCTTCGCCGCCGTGCCCACCCGGGTCCCGGTCCTCGCCGCAAAGGCCCTCGTCATCGCCGTCGTCGCCTTCGTCCTCGGCGTCGCGGGGGTCGGCCTCTCCTACGTCATCACCGCCCCGATGCTCGCCGACGCCGGGGGTGCGGCCGACCTGGCCGACCCGGACACCCAGCGGATGTTCTGGGGCACCGGTCTCTACCTCATGGCGGTGGCGCTGTTCTCCCTCGGGGTCGGGGCGCTGCTGCGCCACTCCGCCGGGGCCATCGCCACGGTCCTCGGGATCTTCCTCGTCCTGCCGTCGGTGGCGCAGATCGTCGGGTCGAGCGTCGACTGGGTCTACGACGCCCTCCCGTACCTGCCGTCCGCGGCGGGTGAGCGGATCCTCGCCGTCACCGGCACGGCGACCGAGGACATGGGGGCCACGAACCTCCTCGAGCCGTGGACGGGGTACGGCGTGCTCGCGGCGTACGTCGTCGTCCTCCTCCTCGCCGCGACCGTGCTCATGCGGCGCCGCGACGCCTGACGCACCGCCGCTCCCGAGCGGCGGCCGGACGCGCGAGGGCCCCGCTCAGGAGCACTGAGCGGGGCCCTCGGCACGTCCACCGGCGATCATCAGCCGGGGCGAGGAGCGCGGGTGTTCAGGAACGCCCGGTGTCGCCGGCCGCGCTGGGCTGCTTGCTCTCCGAGGCGCCGGCCGCGGCGTCCGGCTCCTTGCCCGTCGGCGCCGGGGCCTTGCCGGTGCCCGCCGCGTCGACGAAGGCCCGGCGCGGGTGGTGCATGGCGCCGAGGGCGACGAGCTCGCGGCGGAAGAGCAGGGCCGTCGTCCAGTCGAGGACGATGTGGACCTTGCGGTTGAGGGTCGGCATGGCCCACATGTGGTAGGTCCGGTGCGCGAACCAGGCCAGGGGCCCGCGGAGCTTGATGCTCCCGACCGGGCCGATCCCCCGCAGCTGCGCGACGCCCTTGCCGAGGCCGAGGGACGCCACCGTGCCCATGTTCTCGTGCCGGTACTCCTTCGGCTCGCGGCCGGTGAGCACGGCGGCGATGTTCTCGCCGAGGAGCTTGGCCTGGCGGACCGCGTGCTGGGCGGTCGGGCCGGTGGTAGCGCCCTCGTCCTTGGTGAGGTCCGGCACGGCGGCGCAGTCGCCCGCGGCCCATGCGCCGTCGACGACGCCGTCGTCGCCCGCCACCTGCATGGTCGCCCGGACGCGGACGCGCCCGCGCTCGTCGAGGGGCAGGTCGGTGTTGGCGAGCACCGGGTTGGGCTTGACGCCGGCCGTCCACACGACGGTGTCGGAGTCGAACTCGGTGCCGTCGGAGAGGACGACGTGGCCGTCCTCGCAGGAGTTGAGGAACGTGTTGAGCTTGATCTCCACGCCGCGCTCGCGCAGCTGCTCGATGGCATAGCCGCCGAGCTCCTCGCCGACCTCGGGCAGGATCCGGCCCATGCCCTCGACGAGGACGAAGCGCAGGTCCTCGGCGGAGATGGAGTCGTACATCCGGGTGGCGGCCCGGGCCATGTCCTCGACCTCACCCAGCGCCTCGACGCCGGCGAACCCGCCGCCGACGAAGACGAAGGTGAGCATCCGCTTGCGCTCCTCGGGGTCCCAGGACGAGGCGGCCGCGTCCATCTTGTTGAGGACCTGGTTGCGCAGCGCGATGGCCTCCTCGACCTGCTTGAAGCCGAAGCCGCGCTCCGCGAGGCCCGGGATCGGCAGCACGCGCGGGATGGCACCGAGCCCGACGACCAGGTGGTCGTAGCGCAGCTCGTAGGGGGTGCCGCCGTCGATGGGCTTGATGACGGCCCGGCGCTCGTCGTGCCGGACCTCGGTGACCTCGCCCGTGATGACCGAGCAGCTGGCCAGCTCACGCCGCAGCGGGGCGACGACGTGGCGGGCCTCGAGCGAGCCGGCCGCCGCCTCCGGCAGGAAGGGCTGGTAGGTCATGTAGGCACGCGGGTCGACGATGGCGATCTCCACGTCCTCACGGCCGAGGCGCTTACGCAGCTGGAAGGCGGTGTACAGGCCGACGTACCCGCCGCCGAGGAGCAGGACGCGCGGCGTGCGCCGGGGCCCCGTGGAGCTGTGCACGACCTGTCCCGCGAGGGTCGGTCGCGCCCCCTTGATGGCCGCTCCGGCAACAGCGGCGGCGGCACCGCCGGCGAGGGCGAGATTCCGTGCGGTGGTGCGGTGCATAGTCATAGTTCGAGGCTAACCGGCGTTCCGGGGTGGTACGCGGTGAGGCTGGTCACCTGGGCCATCTCACAGGCGTGACGTTGGAGACGTTTGGGGCCGGGGAGGGGTCGAGTGCCCCCAGCGGGGGTCGAACCCGCACTGGACCGGGTTTAAGCCGGTTGCCTCTGCCGGTTGGGCTATGGGGGCGCGGGACCATCCTGCCGCACGGGTCCCCCGGCGGACGTCAGGGCCACGAGCACGGGGACCGTCAGGGCGCGTACGCGCGGCAGCGGGCGATCACGTCGTCGAGCATCGCCTCGGTGAGGCGTCCGGTGAAGGTGTTCTGCTGGGAGACGTGGTAGCTCGCGACGACGGCGACCTCCCGGCCGGCGGGCGTGCGCACGTGGGCGGTGACGCCGTGCCCGAAGCGGGGCCGCGGGCGGGGGACCTCCCAGCCCAGGGCGGCCAGCGCGGCGAACGTCGCCTGCCAGGCGATGGCGCCGAGTGCGAGGACCGCCGTCGTCGTCGGCTCGACGAGAGTGATCTCCCGCTCGAGCCAGCCCGCGCAGGCGGCGCGCTCCGCCGGCGTCGGGGCGTTGTCCGGCGGCGCGCACCGCACGGCCGGGACCATCCGGGCGCCCTCGAGCCGCAGCCCGTCGTCGGCCGCGACCGACGTCGGCTGGTTGGCGTAGCCGGCCCGGTGCAGCGCCGCGACGATCCAGTCGCCCGACCGGTCCCCGGTGAACAGCCGGCCCGTGCGGTTGGCGCCGTGGGCCGCCGGTGCGAGCCCGACGACGAGGAGGTGGGCGGCCCGGTCCCCGAAGCCGGGGGCCGGGCGCCCCCAGTACGTCTCGTCGGCGTACGCCCGCCGCCGGGTCCGCGCGACCTCCTCCCGCCAGGCGACGAGCCGGGGGCAGGCGCGGCACACGCTCGAGCGGGCGTCGACGTCGAGCAGGGTGCGGCTGCCGGCGGCGAGACGGCGCACGCCGGCAGCGCTGCGGGCCACCGGTGTCCGGGGCGTCGCCGCGTCGCCGGGCCAGCCGGTGCCGGGCGGGACGGAGCTCACCGCGCCATCCTCGCGGCTCCTCCCGGCGTCGGCATTGCCGACGCCGCCACGGTGGCGGATCCTGCAGGTGGCGTCCCACCCCAGGTGCAGGTGCCGTGACCCGCGCGCCGCACCGTTACCCTTGCGGACGGTGCGCCGGGAAGTCTGGTCGGCAGTGATGTCGTCAACCCCGAAAGGCACCCCCGTGACCGTCCCGCCCCCGCGCCCCCAGCCCGACAGCTCCGCCCGTCGACCCGAGGGCCAGCGCCATGGGAGCCCCCGCACGGTCGGGACCTCGCGGCCGACCGACAGCGCGTCGCGCGCCGGCCACCCCCGCGTGCACCGGGCGGACTCCGAGCACCCGCACCGGGGCTCGCACCCGCCCACCCGGCGGCGCCCCGGCCGCGGCCCCCGTGCGGGCCGCACCCGCTTCCTCCGGTCGCTGCCCGGCCGCATGCGGGACGAGACGAGCGCCGGCATCGTCCTGCTCGCCGCCGCCGTCGTCGCGCTCATCTGGGCGAACTCCCCGTGGCGGGGGGCCTACCAGGCGATCTCGTCGTTCGAGTTCGGGCCCGAGGCGCTCCACCTCGACCTCAGCGTCTCGACCTGGGCGGCGGACGGCCTCCTCGCCATCTTCTTCTTCGTCGTCGGCCTCGAGCTCAAGACCGAGTTCGTCACGGGGTCGTTGCGCAAGGTGAGCCTGGCGCTGCTGCCCATGCTCGCCGCGGTGGGCGGCATGATCGCGCCGGCGGTGATCTACACGGCCGTCCAGCTCTCCACGGGGTCCACCGGCCTCAACGGCTGGGCGATCCCCACGGCGACGGACATCGCGTTCGCCACCGCGCTCCTGGGGATCTTCGGCCGCGGCTTCCCCCCGGCCCTGCGCACGTTCCTCCTCACGCTCGCCGTCGTGGACGACCTCCTCGCCATCGTCGTCATCGCCGTCTTCTACACCGACGAGCTCAACTTCGTCGCCCTCCTCGCGGCGCTCGTCGCCGTCGCGGCCTTCGCCTTCGCCGTACGCCGGCGGGTGACGTCCTGGTGGGTGCTCATCCCGCTCGCGCTCGTCGCGTGGGCCCTCATGCACGCCTCGGGGATCCACGCCACCATCGCGGGAGTCCTGCTGGGGATGAGCGTGCCGGCACGGGCGCGCCGCAACGAGGACGAGGCGATGACGCACCGGTTCGTGGAGCGGATGCAGCCGTGGTCCGCGGGCCTCGCGCTGCCGATCTTCGCGTTCTTCGCGGCCGGCGTCTCCGTGGTGGACTCCGGTGGGCTGGGCGCCCTCCTCTCCGACCCGGTGGCGATCGGGGTGGTCGCCGGCCTGGTCCTCGGCAAGGTCATCGGCATCTGGGGAACCGTGGCGCTCCTCGTGAAGACCACCCGGCTGCGCCTGGGCAACGGCGTCGACCTCGCCGACCTCGTCGGCGTCGCGTTCCTCGCCGGCATCGGGTTCACCGTCTCGCTGCTCATCGCCAACCTCGCGTTCGGTGACGACGTCTACGCCGACCACGCCAGCGTGGCGGTCATCCTCGGCTCGGTGATCTCGGCCGTGCTCGGCGCGATCGCCCTGCGGATGCGGGCGCGCACGAAGGTCCGCGGGCGCGGGGCGGCGGCACCCCACTGACGGGGACGCGGCGCCGCACTGACCGGACGCGGCGCCGCCTGAGGCGGCGCCGCGTCTCAGGCGAGGATGCTCAGCGCGATCCCGTCGAGGATGTCGTGCTCGCTCGTCACCACGGTGGTGAGCTCCCCGCCCGCCGCGGCGACCTCGCGGCGGACGCGCTCGATCACCTCCGACCACACGAGGGCCCCGGCGGCGATGACGTCGACGCGCCCGGGGTGCATGAAGCCCATCGCCGCACGCTCGGCGCGCGGGGCACGGACGAGCTGCTCGCAGGCCCGCAGGGTGTCCTCGACCCCGACGACCGCGCCGTCGATGCGGGTGCGGTCGTAGGCGGGCAGACCCAGGGCGAGCGCCGTCGTCGTGGTGATGGAACCGGCCACGCCGATGAGGGTGCGGGCCCGGCGCAGGGGGACGAGGCGGGCGGCGGCGTCGAGGGCCGCGCGCACGTCCGCCCGGGCGGCCTTGACCTGGCGCTCCGTGGGCGGGTCGGTGCGCAGGTGCCGCTCGGTGAGGCGGACGCTGCCGACGTCCATCGAGGTGGCCGCGCTCGGCACGCCCTCGCCGAGGACGAGCTCGGTGGAACCGCCGCCGATGTCGACGACGAGGTGCGGTCCGGGGTGCTGCCCGCCGAGCGCGCCGGCGGCCCCGGCGAAGGACAGCGCGGCCTCCTCCTGGCCGCTGATGACCTCCGGCTCCACGCCGAGGATCGCGCGCACGCCGTCGACGAAGGCGCCGCGGTTGGCGGCGTCGCGGGTGGCGGAGGTGGCGACGAACCGGATCGCCTCGACGTCGTGCGCGCGGCACTCCCGCGCGTACCGGGTGGTGGCGTCGAGCGTGCGCGCCAGGGCGTCGGGATCGAGCATGCCGCGGGCGTCCACGCCCTGCCCGAGCCGGACGACCTCCATCTCGCGGACCACCTCGCGCAGCCGGCCCGAGGCGCCCACGTCGGCGATGAGGAGGCGGATGGAGTTGGTCCCGCAGTCGATGGCGCCTACACGTGTCACGCGCTCAGCCTGCCACGCCGGCGCACGTGCACCGCGTGGGGCTCCACCGCGGGCGCAGGAGCTCCAGGGCCTCGTCACCGAGCGGGTTGACCCCGGGCCCGACGGCGAGGGAGTGGGCGACGAGGACGTGCAGGCACTTGACCCGGGTGGGCATCCCCCCGGCGGAGATCCCCGCGATCTCCGGGACCTCCCCCAGCTCCGCCCGGCGGGCGAGGTAGTCCTCGTGTGCCCGTTGGTACGCGGCGGCCAGCTCCGCGTCGTCCGCGAGGCGGGCGGTCATCTCCTTCATGACCCCCTCGGCCTCGAGCGTGCTCACGGCGCGCACCACCTCGGGGCCGGTGAGGTAGAAGGTGGTGGGGAAGGGCGTGCCGTCATCGAGCCGTGGCGCTGTGCGGACGACGAGCGGGCGCCCGCACGCGCAGCGCGCGGCGATGGCGACGACACCGCGCGGCGGCCGTCCGAGCTGCTCGGCGAGGACGGCGAGGTCCTGCTCGGTGACGGAGCTGTCGGTGAGGCTCATGGCTCCTCGGTCGGTGCGGGGGGTGTGGGCGCGGTGGGGGCGGGCTCGCCGGGCAGGTCCTCCCCCGGGACGTCCTCACCGGGGACAGCCTCTCCGGCCACCTGCACGGAGTCCCACAGGGACACGTACCAGGGCCCCGGTGCGGCCTGGGGCGGGCCCACCTCGTCCTCCGTCTCGGCGCCCTCGCCGACGACGGTCTCGGGGTCGACGACGCGGTAGCTCGTCTCGCCGGGCAGGACGTAGCCGAGCCGGTCCCGGGCCTGTGCCTGGACGTAGATGGGGTCCTGCCAGCGTTCGAGGTCGGCCTGGAGCTCGTCGTTGCGGGCGCGGGCGGTCTCCACCTGCGCGCTGAGCGAGCGCAGCTCCTCCTGCTGCTCGATGGCGTGGCGCAGGGTGGGCGCGAGCACGATGAAGGCGGTGAGCAGGACGAGGAAGAGCCCCAGGCCGCGCAGGGTGATCGTCGGCGGGGGCGGCGGGTCGCCGTCGGGCGTGGCCGGCCCGGTCCGTCGTGCGCCCGCCCCACGGACGGCGGAGGGGGAGCCGCCGACCGTGGCGTCACGTCGTGTCTCGGACGCAGGCCGGCGGGCCGAGGACGGCCCGCGCGACGGCGCCTGGCGCGAAGCGGCGCCGCGGGAGCCCGGACCGGCCTTCCGGCTCCCGGTCCGGCGCGGGTCCGGCGGACGACGGCTGGTCATGCCCTCCATGCTCTCCCAGGAAAGCGGCGATCGCCGGGAGCCGGGCGGTGTGAGTCGCTGAGGCGTCCCACACCCGGTTCCCGGCGATCGCCGGTGTGCCGCCGTAGCGGCGCTGTGATCAGGCCCGCGCGCGGGGGAAGGCCGAGCGGCCGGCGTACACGCCGGCGTCGTCGAGCTCCTCCTCGATGCGCATGAGCTGGTTGTACTTGTTGATGCGCTCGCCGCGGGCGGGCGCACCGGTCTTGATCTGGCCGGCGTTGACGGCGACGGACAGGTCCGCGATCGTCGTGTCCTCGGTCTCGCCGGAACGGTGGGAGACCATCGCGGTGAAGCCGTTGCGCTGGGCGAGCGAGACGGCGTCGAGCGTCTCGGTGAGCGTGCCGATCTGGTTGAGCTTGACGAGCAGCGAGTTCGCGGAGCGCAGCTCGATGCCCTTGGCGAGGCGCTCGGGGTTCGTCACGAAGAGGTCGTCGCCGACGATCTGCACGCGCGAGCCGATCTCGGTGACGAGCTGCGACCAGCTGCTCCACTCGTCCTCGGACAGCGGGTCCTCGATGGAGACCAGCGGGTAGTCGCCCACGAGCTTGGTGTAGTAGGCGATCATCTCGTCAGGCGTGGTGGCCTTGCCCTCGAAGGAGTAGGCGCCATCCGTGAAGAACTCGGTGGCGGCGACGTCCAGCGCCAGGCCGATCTCCGTGCCGGGGGTGTAGCCGGCCTTCTCGATGGCCTCAACGATGAGGTCGAGGGCCTCACGGTTGCTCGAGAGGTTGGGGGCGAAGCCGCCCTCGTCGCCGAGACCCGTGGCGAGCCCGCGGGCCTTGAGCACGGACTTGAGGGAGTGGTAGATCTCGGCGCCCCAGCGGAGGGCCTCCTTGAACGTCGGCGCGCCGACGGGGGCGACCATGAACTCCTGGATGTCGACGTTGGAGTCCGCGTGCGAGCCGCCGTTGAGGATGTTCATCATCGGCACGGGCAGGACGTGCGCGTTGGGGCCGCCGACGTAGCGGAACAGCGGCAGGCCGGCGCTCTCCGCGGCGGCCTTGGCCACGGCGAGGGAGACGCCGAGGATGGCGTTGGCGCCGAGCTTGCCCTTGTTGGCGCTGCCGTCAAGGTCGATGAGGGCCTGGTCGATGATGCGCTGCTCGCTGGCCTCGATGCCGAGGACCTCGGGCGCGATGGTGTCGATGACGGCGTCCACGGCGTTCTGGACGCCCTTGCCGAGGTAACGAGACTTGTCGCCGTCGCGACGCTCGACCGCCTCGAAGGCACCCGTGGAGGCACCGGAGGGCACCCCGGCGCGGGCGATGGTGCCGTCGTCGAGCGCAACCTCGACCTCGACGGTGGGGTTGCCTCGGGAGTCGAGGATCTCGCGGGCGCCTACGGCCTCAATGCTGGCCACAGTGTCTCCTTCTCATGCATCTGGATCGGGTGTCTGCGCCCTCCACGATAGTCGGGTGGTTTCAGGCGCGCGCGGGACCTCCGTCGCGGTGGACCAGCGCCTCCAGGCCGCGGACGTGGGCACGCAGGGCTGCCTCGGCGTCGACGCCCGCGGCATCGGCGCGCAGGACCAGCGCCATGAGCTCACGCCCGACGGCGTCAGTGGCGTCGTCGGGGACGGTGGCGTCGGTGGCGTCGGTGGCGTCGGTTGTGGCGGGGACGACGTCGGCCGGGCGTGCGCCCTCGTCGGGACCGGCGAGCAGCGCGGCGTCGGGGACGCCCGCCCGCCGCAGGCGCCGGGCCGTCTTCTGGGCGCGGGCGAGCGCCGGCAGGGCGCGCGGGACGCCCTCGAGCGGGTCGCGGCGCGCCTTCTCCGCGTCCTTGATCCGGTCCCAGGCCGCCTCGACGTCGCCCGGGGTCAGCGCGTGCGCGTCGTCGGCGAAGACGTGGGGGTGGCGGCGGACGAGCTTGGCGACGAGCGTGCGGGCGACGTCGTCGATGTCGAAGGGGTCGCCCGCGCGCTCGGCGGCGATGCGGGCGTGGAAGACCACCTGGAGGAGGACGTCACCGAGCTCCTCGAGCATCCCGTCGCGGTCCCCCGCCTCGGCGACCTCCGCGAGCTCGAACGCCTCCTCGAGGACGTACGGGGCGAGCGAGGCGTGCGTCTGCTCCGCGTCCCACGGGCACCCGGACCGCAGGCGGTCCATGACGGCCACGACCTCGACGAGGGCCGTTCCGGCGGGCGGCTCAGACCCCCGTCCGGGCGGGCCGGACGCGGAGCCCGGGGCGGGGCCGGGCACAGGGCCGGGCGCCCCCGCAGACGGGTCGGGCATCGGCGTCAGCCCTGCGGGAGCTCGCCCGGGGTCGGGGTCGGCGTCGCGAGCCACGGGTAGTCGGGCGGGACGACGTTGCCGTCCGCGGTGATCTCGCCGTAGCGGGGGTTGAGCTCGATGTCGGTCTCGGCGATCCGCTCGGCGATCCGCTCGCCGATCGCCATCCCGTCCTCGGAGAACTGGATCTGCTGGTCGACGAGGGTCATCTGCGCGATCTCGATGACGCCCTGGGCGTACCCGTCGGCGGGCGGGGTGCCGCCCACCGTCTCGATCTGGGCGTCGAGGAGCGCGGTGGCCTCCTCCTCGGAGGCCCCGATCCCGAACTCCGCGGCGGCGTCGAGCATCGTCGGGGTGATGGCGAGGGTGGAGATCATGGCGGCGGCGCTGGTCGGCTGGCCGGTGACCACCTCGAAGTCGCGCACCGCGTCGGCGAGGAAGTTCTCGCTGATCTCCTCGCCGTCGACCACGGCAGCAGCACCGGGGTGCGCCGAGCACGCTGCGAGCAGCCCCCCGGCCAGGGTGAGGCCGACGAGCGCCCGGGCGCCCCGCTTGAACGTCATCGATGCCACCGTTACCTCCGAGCTGCTGCACGCGGACCTACGCCGGCCCCCATCGTAGGTGAGCGGCGCCCTCCGGCGTGTCGCTCGCCCGGAGCGCCCCGGCGCGCGCGACGATAGACCGAGCAAAGGCCCCTCGAACTAGGGATTCGAGGGGCCTTGCTCGGTTTCCAGGGCGGGGCGTCGTAGGAACGGGCTCGCCCGGTCCGCCGCCGGAGCCGCGGACCGCCTGGGCACCACCCCACCGAGTCCGAACAGGCGCGCCGTCCCTCGCGTACCGGTCCCCCGGGGCGGACCCCGGCGTTCCGGACCTGTCGTTGTCTCGATGAGCTCGACCTCGCCGGTACCCCGCTCCTCCCGGGCCGGGGCCCAGGTCTCGCGGTGCCGTCCTGCCTCTCGACAGGACGCCGACCCTGGTCAGCGGGGCGGACCCCGCTGGCCGGAGCCGGATCGACGAGCTCGATAGGCGTATGTGTAGTCCCGGTCACATCCGCCGCACAAGAGGTTCCGTGCACCGAATATTCATCCACCGTCCACCCACAGGTTCCTCCACAGGCCGACCTGGGACAACGCCGGTTGTGCACACTCCTGTGGATGAAATATGTGGACAGCGGGGGCCTCGCCGCTACTCCTCGTCGTCGTCCGCGGTGCCGACCCGCGCCGCGACCGCGACGTTGCCGACGAGGACGGCGTCGATGAGGTCGTGCACCCACCGGAGGAGCTCGGTGTCGCGCAACGGCTTGCCGCCGAGCTTTGCCGTCATGGGGAACGGGACGAGCACGGTGCGCACCGCCGGCTTGAGGACGGTGCCCGGGTAGAGGCGCTTGAGCCGCAGCTGGGCGGACTCGGGCAGCTCGACCGGCGCGAACCGGATGTAGCGCCCCTGGGCGGTGATGTCCGTGAGCTGGGCCGCGCGCGCCTGGGTGCGCAGCTGGGCGACGGAGAAGAGCCGCAGGACCGGCTCGGGCACGGCGCCGTACCGGTCGGTGAGCTCCTCCCGCACCGCCTCGATGGCGGCGTCGTCGTCGGCCGCGGCGATCTTCGCGTAGGCCTCGAGGCGGAGCCGCTCGTGCGCGATGTAGTCGTGCGGGATGTGCGCGTCGATGGGCAGCTCGATCTTCACGTCGGCCTTCTCGGGCTCGCCGTCGCCGCGGAACTCCGCGACGGCGTCGGAGACCATCCGGACGTAGAGGTCGAAGCCCACGCCCGCGATGTGCCCGGACTGCTCCCCGCCGAGGAGGTTGCCGGCGCCGCGGATCTCGAGGTCCTTCATCGCCACCTGGATGCCCGCGCCCAGGTCGGTATGGGCGGCGATGGTGGCGAGGCGGTCGTGCGCCGTCTCGGTGAGCGGCTTCTCCGGCGGGTAGAGGAAGTAGGCGTAGGCGCGCTCGCGCCCGCGGCCCACGCGGCCCCGCAGCTGGTGCAGCTGGGACAGGCCGAAGGCGTCGGCCCGCTCGACGACGAGGGTGTTGGCGTTGGAGATGTCGAGGCCGGTCTCCACGATCGTCGTGCAGACGAGGACGTCGAACTCCTTGTTCCAGAAGTCCTGGATGACCTGCTCGAGCTGGTGCTCCCCCATCTGCCCGTGGGCGACGGCGATGCGGGCCTCGGGGACGAGCTCGGCGATCCGGCCGGCGGCCTTGTGGATCGAGGACACCCGGTTGTGGACGTAGAACACCTGGCCCTCACGCAGGAGCTCGCGGCGGATGGCGGCGCTCACCTGCTTCTCCTCGTAGGGACCGACGAACGTGAGGACCGGGTGACGCTCCTCGGGCGGCGTCGCGAGCGTCGACATCTCCCGGATGCCGGTGATGGCCATCTCGAGCGTGCGCGGGATCGGGGTCGCGCTCATCGCCAGGACGTCGACGTTGGTCCGCAGCTGCTTGAGCGTCTCCTTGTGCTCGACGCCGAAGCGCTGCTCCTCGTCGATGATGACGAGGCCGAGGTCCTTGAACCGCACCTCCCCGGTGAGCAGGCGGTGGGTGCCGATGACGACGTCGACGGTCCCGGCGAGCAGGCCCTCCTTGGTGGCCTGCGCCTCGGCGTCGGACTGGAAGCGGGACAGGGCCCGGACCGTGACGGGGAAGCCGGCGTACCGCTCGGAGAACGTGTCGAGGTGCTGCTGGACGAGCAGCGTGGTGGGGACGAGGACCGCGACCTGCTTGCCGTCCTGCACCGCCTTGAACGCCGCCCGCACGGCGATCTCGGTCTTGCCGTAGCCCACGTCGCCGCTGATGAGGCGGTCCATGGGCATCTCCTTCTCCATGTCCGCCTTGACCTCGTCGATGGTGACGACCTGGTCGGGGGTCTCGATGTGCGGGAAGGCGTCCTCGAGCTCGCGCTGCCAGGGGGTGTCCGGCGCGAAGGCGTGCCCCTTGGTCGCGGCCCGGGCGGCGTAGAGGCGGATGAGCTCGGCGGCGATCTGGCGGACCGCGCGGCGCGCGCGGCCCTTGGTCTTGGCCCAGTCCGACCCGCCCAGCTTGTTGAGGGTGGGGGCCTCGCCGCCGGTGTACTTGCTCACCTGGTCGAGGGAGTCCGTGGGGACGTACAGGCGGTCGCCGGGCTGGCCGCGCTTGGAGCTCGCGTACTCGATGACGAGGTACTCGCGGGTGGTCGCGTCCTTGCCCGTGCCCACCGTGCGGGAGGCGAGCTCGACGAAGCGCCCGACGCCGTGCTGCTCGTGGACGACGAAGTCTCCCGGGCGCAGCGCCACGGGGTCGACGACGTTGCGCCGGCGGGAGGGCATCCGGCGCATGTCCCGCGTGGACGTGCCGGCGCGGCCGGTGATGTCGCTCTCGGTGAGCATGGCCAGGCGCAGGTCCGGGGCGACGAAGCCCCGCCCCAGGGACGCCGTCGTCACGAGGACGACGGACGCCGGCGGCTCCGCGGTGAGGTCGTCGATGAGGCGGGCGGGCACGTCCGCGGCGCCCAGCTGCTCGACCAGGCGCCGCGCGGGGCCGGGGCCCTCGGTGGTGAGGACGATGCGCCAGCCGTCGCCGGTGAGGGCGCGCAGGTCGGCCACCGCGCGCTCGACGTCGCCGCGGTAGGGCTCGACGTCGCGGGCGGCGACGGCGTTCGTCCCCGGCTCCCAGGCGTCCTCGGCGGTGCCGCCGACGCCGTCGTCGGCGTGATCGGCGTCGTCGGTGGTGGGCAGCGCGGTGAGGCTCCACCAGCCCAGGCCCCGCGACCGGGCGAGGTCGCGGGCGTCCTCGAGGGTGCCGAACGAGGCCGCCCGCAGGTCCAGCGGCGTGGAGGCGCCGACCGTGGCCGAGGCCCAGGCCGCGGCGAGGAACTCCTCCGTGGTGGCGGCGAGGTCGTGGGCACGACGGCGGATCCGCTCCGGCTCCGACAGCACGACGAGGCTGTCCTCGGGCACGAGCGAGAGGACCGGCTCGAGGTGGTCGACGAGCACGGGCGCGAGGGACTCCATGCCCTCCACGGCGATGCCCTCGCTCAGCTTGTCGAGCATCTCGACGGCGCCCGGGAGCTGCGGGACGAGCGCGGCGGCGCGGGCGCGGACCTCGGGGGTGAGGAGGAGCTCGCGGCACGGCGGCGCCCAGAGGCCACGGTCGGCCACCTCGAGGGTGCGCTGGTCGGCGACGGCGAACCAGCGGATCTCCTCGACGGTGTCGCCCCAGAACTCGATGCGCAGGGGGTGGTCCTCGGTGGGCGGGAAGACGTCGAGGATGCCGCCGCGCACGGCGTACTCGCCGCGGCGCTCGACCATGTCCACGCGGGAGTACGCGGCCGCGGTGAGGGCGGCGGCGACGTCCTCGAGGGCGGCGTCCTGGCCCACCTCGAGGGCGACCGGCTCGAGGTCCCCGAGGCCGGAGACGACGGGCTGCAGGAGGGCGCGCACGGGCATGACGAGGACGCGGATGAGGCCGGCCCGGCCGGGCCCGGGGGTCGGGTGGGCGAGGCGGCGGAAGACGGCGATGCGCCGGGCGACGGTGTCGCTGCGCGGGGACAGGCGCTCGTGGGGCAGCGTCTCCCAGGCGGGCAGGACGGCGACGTCGTCGTCGGGCAGGAACGCGCGCAGGGCGGCGGCGGCCTCGTCGGCCTCGCGGCCGGTCGCCGTGACGACGACGATCGGGCGGTGCCGCGTGGCTGCCCCCGGGGCAGCGGTCCCGGCGGCGCCGTCGGACTGGGCGCCGTCGGACTGCGCGCCGTCGGACTGCGCGCCGTCGGACTGCGCGCCCGCGAGGAGCGCGACGAGCGGGGCTCGGACGCCGAGGGGCACGGTGACGGTGCGCAGGCCGCGGGCCGGCACCGCCTCGAGGGTCTCGGCGACCGTGTCGTCCTGCAGGAGCGCGGGCAGCAGTCCGGTGAGTCTCATGGGTCCTTCGCAGGGAGGGGACGTCAGGCGCCGCCCCACGGCGGGTGGGCACCACACGAACCCCGCAACCAGGAGGTGGCGGGGGCGCGCACCGATTCTATGTCGGACCCCCGACGGCGCTCCTCGGCGTTCGCGCAGGGCGACAGCCCGCGGCCGGGGGGGGCCGCAGAGCAGCGCTTCGGGTCCAGGTCCGGTTCTGGCGCCGGCTGAGGCTCGGGCTCGGGCTCCGGGTGCGGCTCCAGCTCCGGCTCCGGCTCCGGCTCGGGCTCCGGGTGCGGCTCCGGCTCCGGCTGAGCTCCGCACGAACCAGCGAACTCAGCGCCAACTAGCGAACTCGGCACCCACCCACTGGCCGAGTTCGATACCCCCTGCCGAATTCGATAGTTCTGACTAGCGAACTCGGCACGAAACAGCGAACTCAGCGAGAACCAGCGAACTCAGCACCCCGCCCACCGCCGAGTTCGATAGTCCCTGCCGAGTTCGATAGTTCTTACTAGCGAACTCGGCAGGAGCCAGCGAACTCGGCGCCAACTAGCGAACTCGGCGTCCGCCGCGGCGCTGCGCCGGCCACGGCGCGGGACTCCCCCGGCGGGCGGACCCAGGCGTCCTCGTCGGCGAGCTGCGTGCGCCTCAGACGTCCTGGTCGGCGAACTGCGTGCGGTAGAGCTCGGAGTACAGGCCACCCCGAGCGAGCAGCTCGGCGTGAGTGCCCTGCTCGACGACCCGGCCGCCCTCGAGCACGGCGATGGAGTCCGCGGCGCGCACGGTCGACAGCCGGTGCGCGATGACGAGAGACGTCCGCCCGCTCATCGCCTCGTCCAGCGCCCGCTGGACGGCGGCCTCGGACTCGGAGTCCAGGTGCGCCGTCGCCTCGTCGAGGACGACGACCCGCGGCGAGCGCAGCAGCAGCCGCGCGATGGCGATCCGCTGCTTCTCCCCGCCGGAGAGGCGGTGGCCGCGGTCGCCCACCACCGTGTCCAGGCCCTGGGGCAGCCGGTCGACCACGTGGGCGACGTGCGCGGCGACCAGCGCGTCGCGGATCTGCTCGTCGGTGGCGTCCGGGCGGGCGTAGAGGAGGTTGGCCCGCACGGTGTCGTGGAACATGTGGGCGTCCTGGGTGACGATCCCGACCGCCGCGTGCACGCTCGCCTGGCGGGCGCGGCGCACGTCGACGCCGCCCAGGCGCACGACGCCCTCGGTGGCGTCGTAGAGCCGCGCGACGAGCGCGGACAGGGTCGTCTTGCCCGCGCCGCTCGGGCCGACGAGCGCGAGGACGTGCCCCGGCTCCACCCGCAGCGAGATGTCGTGGAGGACGTCCCCCTCCTCGTCGGCCGTCCCGGCCATCGGGGCCCGCTCGGCGTCGGCCGCCTCGTCCATGCCGACGGTCGCGGCGGCCCGGGTCCGGCCCCGCCCAGCCGCGTCGGCGCCTCCCGGGGACTCGAGCGAGAGGAGGGAGACCTCGTGCGGGCGCGGGTAGCGGAAGCTCACGTGCTCGAGCTCGACGTCGAGCGGGCCGTCGGGCAGGTCCACCGCGTCGTCGGCGTCGGTGACCATGGGCTCGAGGTCGAGGACCTCGAAGACCCGCTCGAAGGAGACCAGCGCGGTCATGACGTCGATCTGGACGTTGCTCAGCGCGGTCACCGGGCCGTACAGCCGCCCCAGCAGCCCGGCGAAGGCGACCAGTGTGCCGATGGAGACGGCGCCGTCGATGGCGAGGATGCCGCCCAGTCCGTAGACGAGCGCCGTCGCGAGGGAGGCCATCGCCCCGAGGGCGGCGAAGAACACCCGGTTGCTCATCGCGGTGCGCACGCCGATGTCCCGGACGCGGCCCGCGCGCTCCGCGAACTCACGGTCCTCGCGGTCGGGGTCCCCGAAGATCTTCACGAGGAGCGCGCCCGCGACGTTGAACCGCTCCGTCATCCGGTTGCCGAGCTCGGCGTTGAGGGCCATGCCCTCGCGGCGCAGGCCGGCCAGCCGGCGGCCCACGCGGCGCGCGGGGAGCAGCAGCGCCGGGACCACGAGCAGCGCCACCACCGTGATCTCCCACGACAGCGCGAGCATCGTCGCGAGGACGACGACGACGGAGATGACGTTGGAGACGACGCCGGACAGCGTGGAGGTGAAGGCCTGCTGGGCGCCGATGACGTCGGAGTTGAGGCGCGTCACCAGGGAGCCGGTCTGGGTCCGCGTGAAGAAGGCCACCGACTGGCGCTGGACGTGCCCGAAGACGTCGGTGCGCAGGTCGTAGATGAGCCCCTCGCCGATGCGCGAGGAGAACCAGCGCTGGACGAGGGTGAGCACGGCCTCGAGCACCGCGACCACCGCGACGAGGCTCGCGAGGACGACGACCAGGCGCCGGTCGCCCGTGCTCACGCCGTCGTCGATGATCCGCTGGAGGAGCAGCGGGGTGGCGACGACGAGCAGCGCGCCGAGGACGACGAGGCCCAGGAACAGCGCGATCTGCACGCGGTACGGCTTGGCGTAGCCGACCACCCGGCGGATGGTGCCGGGCACGAGGCGGTGGTCGGCGACCCGCGCGTCCTGGCGCAGCGTGCGGCCGAAGCCGCCGCCCATGCCGCCGCCCCCCATTCCCATGCTCATGCCGCGCTCCTCACCGGGCGTGCCCTCATCGGCCGACCCCGGTGTGCAGGCGCTGCTGGGCCTTCTCCAGGCCGGAGAGGACGACCTCCTCGACGGCGTCGGCGGCCTCCTCGAGGGTGACGCCGAGATCGGGACGCTCGGCGACGGCGAAGTCGCGCAGCACGTAGTCGGCGGGGTCCATCCGCCCCGGCGGCCGGCCGATGCCGACCCGCAGGCGCACGTACTCCTTGGTGCCCAGCGCCGAGGAGATCGACTTGAGGCCGTTGTGCCCGCCCTCCCCGCCGTCGACCTTGAGGCGCAGGGTCTGCGCGGGGAGGTCGAGCTCGTCGTGGACGACGAGCAGCCGGTCCGGGGTGACGTCGTAGAACTTCGCCAGGGCCCCCACCGGTCCGCCGGAGACGTTCATGTACGACGCCGGCTTCGCGAGGATGACGCGCGGCCCGGGCGCGCCGCCGGGCAGGACGCCGAGGCGGCCGTCGAGCACCTGCGTGCGCGCCTTGTGGGTGGTGAACGACCCGCCCATCCGCCGGGCGAGCACGTCGAGGACCATCTGCCCGACGTTGTGCCGGTTACCGGCGTACTCCGGGCCTGGGTTCCCCAGGCCGACGACGAGCCACGTACCGCTGGTCACGTTTCCTCCTTCGGGCCGAGACACGTCACGCCCAGGACGGAGGAACCCGTCCTGGGCGTGACGCTACGACAAGCGGGTGAAGGTCAGTCCTCCACCGTGACACCGGCGGCCGCACCGGCCGAGGCCGAGGCCTCGTCGGCGGCGATGTCGTCGGCGCTGGCGCGCGGCACGGAGATGATGACGACCTCGTGCTCGGCGTCGTTCTCGATCGTGGCGCCCTCGGGGACCGCGATGTCCGAGACGCGGACGATGGCGCCGTCGTTCAGGCCCTCGATGGAGACCTCGACCTGCTCGGGGATCGCCGTCGCCGGGACGGTGAGGCTGACGGCCTGGAGCTCGACCTGGTGGATCGTGCCGGGGTAGGACTCGCCGACGATGTGCACCGGGACCTCGACCGTCACGCGCTCGCCCGTGCGGACGATGACGAGGTCGACGTGCTCGATGTGGCGGCGGACCGGGTCGCGCTGGACGTCCTTGGACAGGGCGAGCTGCTCGTTGCCGTCGATGACGAGCGTGAGCAGCGCGTTCGCGTTGTCCTTGAGGGCGAGGAAGGTCTCGTGCCCGGGAAGGGCGAGGTGGACCGGCTCGGTGCCGTGCCCGTAGAGGACGGCGGGGATGAGGCCGGCGCGGCGGGTACGGCGGGCGGCGCCCTTGCCGAACTCGGTGCGGGGGCTCGCGGTAAGCGTGTTCTTCTCGGCCACGGGGGTCTCCTCAGGAGGTGTGTCTTGGACGGCGGTGGGCCTCAGCGCGGGACGTCGGACGGACGGCGCGCACAGGCGCCACCGCGTCGATCACGGAGCCGGTCACTCCTCGGGCGCAAGGCCCGTCCGGCCTCCCTCGCCGAGGCAACCTGCTCATGTTAGCCGACCGCGGTGCCGGCTCGCTCCCCGCGGGCTGTGCGGCCGCTCACCGCGACGCCCGGTCAGCGCTCGCCGCGGGCGCTCGCCCGCTGCGCCGGCGCAGCGTCGGCGCATGCCCGTTCGGTCGCGGGACCCCTCCCCGCGCACCGAACGGGTGGGCTGTCCGGTCGCCTCAGGCGACGGGCTGTGCGGCGAGGGTCGGGTAGTCGGTGTAGCCGCGATGGTCGCCGCCGTAGGCCTTGCCCAGGTCGGGCTCGGCGAGCGGCGCGCCGGCAGCGAGCCGGGTGACGAGGTCGGGGTTGGAGATGAACAGCCGCGCGAACGACACCGCGTCGGCCGTGCCGTCGGCGACCAGGCCGACCCGCGTGGGGTGGTCAGCGAGGCCTGCGTGCGCGGGGTTGAGGATGAGGGTCCCGGACCACGCCCGGCGCAGGACCGGGGTCATCGACGGGTCACCGGCCTCGACGAGGTGGAGGTAGGCCAGGCCGAGCGTGTCGAGCTCGGCGACCAGCAGGGGGTAGAGGGCGACATGGTCCTCGACGGTGTCACCGAGCCCGTTGGCCGGGGAGAGCCGGATGCCGGTGCGGTCGGCGCCGATCGCACCGGCGACGGCCCTGGCGACCTCGAGCGTGAACCGGATCCGGTTCGCCGGGCTACCGCCCCAGTCGTCGGTGCGCAGGTTGGCGTTGGTGGCGAGGAACTGGTGGAGCAGGTAGCCGTTGGCGCCGTGGATCTCCACCCCGTCGAACCCGGCGGTGATCGCGAGGCGTGCCGCGGCGGCGAAGTCGCCGATCGTGCCCGCGATCTGGTCCTCGGTCAGCTCGTCCGGATCGACGTGGTCCTGCAACCCGGTCGGTGTGAAGATCTGACCGCGCGCCCTGACGGCCGACGGGCCGACCGGCGTCAGCGCGCCGTGGCCGGCGGCCTCCGTGTTGGCCGGGTGACCGATCCGGCCGGTGTGCATCAGCTGCGCCACGACCGTGCCGCCGGCGGCATGGACGGCACGGGTGACGGCACCCCATGCCTCCACCTGCTCCGCCGTGTGCAGGCCGGGGGTGGAGGGGTAGCCCTGGCCGACGGCGGAGGGCTGGATGCCCTCGGTGACGATCAGTCCGGCGCCGGCGCGCTGGGCGTAGTACGTCGCGGTGTCGCTGGTGGGCAGCGTGCCGTCGGCACGGCTGCGGGTCATCGGCGCCATGACGATGCGGTTGCGCAGGCGCAGGCTGCCGGCGGCCAGGGGCTCGAAGGCGGTGCTCATGGGGTTCTCCTTGGGGTGCATGGGGTGATTGGTTAGCCGAACAAGTATTTGCTCGGATCCATTCCCTCCCCCGGACCCCGGGGCGGCCCGTCCACCGGCCACCCGCGGACGGCCGCGATGCGACCGCCGCGCCCCATCGCGGTCGCCACCCGGGCGCGCCGGCAGGAGCCCCGCCACGGCCGCTGCCACGGACCGGCCTCAGGCCTCGCACGCCCGGCCGCCCGGGCGGCGCCCCTCGGCGGTATCGTCCGTCGGGTGAGCGACCAGGGCTTCGGCGCGCGTCCGATGAGCCACGCGGTGTTCCGGGTGGCCCGGCTCCACAAGGCCCTCGCCGGGGCGCTCCTGCGCGAGAGCGGCCTGCACCCGGGTCAGGAGCTGGCGCTCATGACGCTGTGGTCGCAGGGGCCCCAGCGCCTGGTCGACCTGGTCGAGGCCGTCGACTCGGACGCGCCGTCGATGACGCGCAGCGTCGCGCGCATGGAGAGGGCAGGCCTCGTGCAGCGCCGGCCCTCACCGACCGACCGGCGGGCGGTCATCGTCGAGGCGACCCCCGCCAGCCTCGAGCTGCGCGCGAAGGTCGAGGGCGCCTGGGCAGAGCTGGAGCGCCTCACCGTGGGGTCGCTGTCGGCCGAGCAGCAGGCCGAGATCCTGGAGAACCTCGGCCTGCTGGAGGCGAACCTGTCCGCCGTCGACCGCCCCTGAGCGCCCTCGGCGCACCCCGGTCAGGCGGTGCCGACGTCCTGCACCGCCCGGGGCCGGTCAGGCGTCCCGGCCGCCGCTCAGGCGTTGCCGTCGAAGAGGCTGGTCACCGAGCCGTCGTCGAAGACCTCGCGGATCGCCCGGGCCAGCAGCGGCGCGATGGGGAGCACGGTGAGCGTGGGGAAACGCTTCTCGGCCGTGATGGGCAGGCTGTCCGTGACGATGACCTCGCGCGCCCCGCACTCGGACAGGCGCCGGGCCGCGGGCTCGGACAGCACGCCGTGGGTCGCCGCGACGATGACGTCCGAGGCGCCGGCCGCGAGGACCACCTTGACCGCCTCGGCGATCGTCCCGCCGGTGTCGATGAGGTCGTCGACGAGCACGCAGGTGCGGCCCTGGACCTCACCGACGACGCGGTTGGCCACGGACTGGTTGGGCCGGCTGATGTCGCGGGTCTTGTGGACGAACGCGAGCGGCCCGCCACCGAGCTTGGCCGCCCACTGCTCCGCGACGCGGATGCGCCCGGCGTCGGGCGAGACCACGGTGACGTTGCCGGTGTCGACGCGCGTGCGCACGTAGTCGGTGAGGATCGGCATCGCCCACAGGTGGTCGACCGGCCCGTCGAAGAAGCCCTGGGTCTGCGCCGCGTGGAGGTCCACCGACATGAGCCGGTCGGCGCCGGCCGTCTTGAAGAGGTCCGCGACCAGGCGCGCGGAGATCGGCTCGCGGCCCTTGTGCTTCTTGTCCTGCCGGGCGTACGGGTAGAACGGCGCGACGACGGTGATCCGCTTGGCCGAGGCGCGCTTGAGCGCGTCGACCATGATGAGCTGCTCCATGAGCCACTGGTTGATCGGCGACGTGTGCGACTGGAGGACGAACGCGTCGCAGCCGCGCACGCTCTCCTCGAAGCGGACGTAGATCTCGCCGTTGGCGAAGTCGTACGCGGTCGTCGGGACGAGCTCGCTGCCGAGCGCGGCCGAGACGTCGGTCGCCAGGGCCGGGTGCGCGCGCCCCGAGACGAGTACGAGGCGCTTTTCCCCGTGGGAGGTGATCCCGGTCATCAGTTGCTGTCCCCTTCGCGTGCGTCGGTCGGGGCGACGTTGTCCCGGGTGGTCGTGCTTCTACGAGCCATCTCGGCCCGAGCCTGTGGGGAGAGGTCGCTCCCGCCCTCGCCGCCGAGGGCCGCCTGCGCGGCCTCGGCCGCCGGCGTACCGGCACGGCGGCGCAGCACCCAGCCCTCGATGTTGCGCTGCGGCGCAACGTTGATCGCCAGCGCGCCCGCGGGGACGTCGCGGCGCACGACGGTGCCGGCGCCGGTGTAGGCGCCGTCGCCGACGGTCACCGGGGCGACGAACATGTTGTCGGAGCCGGTCCGGGCGCCCGACCCGATCCGGGTGCGGTGCTTGGACACGCCGTCGTAGTTGACGAACACGGAGGCCGCGCCGATGTTGGTGCCCTCGCCGATCTCGGCGTCCCCGACGTAGCTGAGGTGCGGCACCTTCGAGCCGGCGCCGATCTCCGCGTTCTTCGTCTCGACGAACGTCCCGATCTTGCCGTCGGCGCCCAGGACGGTGCCGGGGCGCAGGAAGGCGAACGGTCCGACGGTGGCCCCGGCGCCGATCCGCGCGCCGGACCCGTGGGTGCGCACGACGCTCGCGCCCTCGCCGATGCTCACGTCGCGCAGCGTGGTGTCCGGCCCGACCGTGGCGCCGGTCTCGACGCGGGTCGCGCCGTGGAGCTGGGTGCCCGGCAGGATCGTCACGTCCGGCGCGAGGTCGACGTCGACGTCGACCCACGTCGTGGCGGGGTCGACGACGGTGACGCCGGCGAGCATCCACTCGGTGACGATGCGGCGGTTGAGCTCGGCGCCGATGCTGGCGAGCTGCGAGCGGTCGTTGACGCCCTCGACGAGCCAGGGGTCGTCGACGACGATCGCCGCGACCCGGCGGCCCAGGCGGTGCGCGTAGGCGAGGACGTCGGTGAGGTAGACCTCGCCCTGCTCGTTGTCGCGGCCGACGGTGGCGAGGCCGTCGCGCAGGACGTCGGCGTCGAAGGCGTAGACGGAGGCGTTTATCTCGTCGATCGCGCGCTGCTCCTCGGTGGCGTCGCGCTCCTCGACGATGCCGACGACGGCCCCGTCCTCCCGCAGGATCCGCCCGTACCCGTACGGGTCCGGGACGCGGGTGCTCAGCGCGGTGACGGCGTTGCCGTCCGCCTCGTGGGCGGCGACGAGCTCGGCGAGCGTGCCGGTGTCGAGCAGCGGCACGTCCCCGGCGAGGACGACGACGGTCCCGGACAGGCGGCCCTCGGGGCGCGGTGCCTCGTCGCCGTTCCCGGCGAGCAGCGCCTCGCCGGCCTGCGCGACGGCGTCGAGGACGGTGAGGGCGCACTGCGCGGCGCGCCCGGTGCCGGGGACGTCGTCCTGGTCGACGACGAGCACGCCGGGCACCAGCTGCTGCGCGTGGGCGGCCACCTGCTCGCGGGCGTGGCGCACGACGACGGCGAGCCGCCCGGGGTGCAGGCCGGTGGCGGCCGCGAGCGCATGACCGAGCAGGCTGCGCCCGCCGATCGCGTGGAGCACCTTGGGGGTGGTGGATCGCATCCGGGTGCCCTCGCCTGCGGCAAGGACGATGACGGCGGCGGGCTGGCTCACGCTGAAGGGCTCCCTCATGGGGTCGTGGCCGGGCGGCACCCGGGCTCGTGCGGGTCTCACAATAGCGCCGAGTCGCTCCGCCCCCAGGATTCGAACCCGGACCTCAAGGCACCAAAGGCCTGTGTGCTGCCGTTACACCAGGGCGGACCGCCCGGGCGCTGCCGAGCAGCGCTCAGTCTGCCAGGGCAACGTCGGGTGACTCTCCCCCGCTCGCCACAGGTGGCACGGCATGATGGAGCACGTGGCCACCCAGAGCAGACGCCCCGCGCGCGCCCGGATGACAGGGACGGAGCGCCGCGAGCAGCTGCTCGACGTCGCCCGGGCGCTCTTCGCCGTCAAGGGGTTCGAGGGGACGAGCGTGGAGGAGATCGCCGCCCGCGCCGACGTCTCCAAGCCGGTGGTCTACGAGCACTTCGGCGGCAAGGAGGGCATCTACGCCGTCATCGTCGACCGTGAGGTGCAGGTCCTGGCGGCCATGCTCACGACGTCGCTGAGCGGCGGCGGGCACCCGAAGATGATCGTCGAGCGGACGGCCCGGGCGCTCCTCGACTACATCGAGGCCAACACCGACGGGTTCCGGATCCTCGTGCGCGACTCCCCCGTCGCCCAGGCGACCGGCACGTTCTCCTCCCTCATCGGGGACGTCGCCACGCAGGTGGAGCACATGCTCGCCGACCAGTTCCGCCGTCGCGAGCTCGACCCCGCGACGGCCCCGATGTACGCGCAGATGCTCGTCGGGATGATCGCCCTCACCGGCCAGTGGTGGCTGGAGGTCCGCAGCCCCGACGGGGCGGAGGTCGCCGCGCACCTCGTCAACCTCGCGTGGAACGGCCTCAGCGGTCTCGAGCGCAACCCGCGGCTGCCCACACCCCGGCCGCCGCGCGAGCCCGGCGCCCCGGGCGAGGTTCCGGCCGACGGGAACGGCGAACGCTCGGCCGAGGACCCGGGTGGCTCCGACGAGCCCGGTCCCGCTGCGGTCGACGCCGAGCCCGGCACGAGCCCGGCCGGCGCGCCCCGGGCCGCGGACACGCTGCCCGTCCCGGGCGACGGCTGACCCGCCGACGAACCGGACTCGACTCACCGGACTCCGACTCGCGAGGAGGCGCCGCCGGGCGACGGTGCCCGTCGATAGGGTGATCGGGACCACTCGTCGCCGAGCGACGGGCGACGCCGACCCGCGGGGGGTCGGCGTCACACCGCCCCCCCTCCCCCGGAACGGAACGGAGCACCCACTGTGAGCGTCCTCGAGGTCGACGGACTGACGAAGTCCTACGGCCCCCTGCAAGCCCTGCGCGGGCTTACCTTCACCGTCTCCGCCGGCGAGATCTTCGGCTTCGTCGGCTCGAACGGCGCGGGCAAGACCACGGCAATGCGCATCGCCCTGGGCGTCCTGGCGCCCGACTCCGGCGAGGTGCGCTGGAACGGGCGCCCGCTCGACCTCCAGCTGCGCCGCCGCGTGGGCTACATGCCCGAGGAGCGGGGCCTGTACCCCAAGATGAAGGTCGGCGAGCAGCTCGTCTACCTCGCCCAGCTCCACGGCCTCGGCGCCGCCGAGGCGCACGAGGCGATGGAGCAGTGGACCGAGCGGCTCGGCGTCGCCGCCCGCCGCGGCGACGACGTGGAAAAGCTCTCGCTGGGCAACCAGCAGCGCGTCCAGCTCGCCGCCGCCCTCATCCACTCCCCGGACATCCTCGTGCTCGACGAGCCGTTCTCCGGGCTCGACCCGGTGGCCGTCGACGTCATGAGCTCGGTGCTGCGCGAGCGGGCCGACGCCGGCGTCCCGGTGATCTTCTCCTCCCACCAGCTCGACCTCGTCGAGCGCCTGTGCGACCGGGTGGGGATCGTCCGCGCCGGGGAGATGGTCGCCCTGGGCACCATCGACGAGCTGCGCACCACCGACACCACCCGCTGGCGGGTCGCCGTCGCCGACGCCCGGCCCGGGTGGGCGCACGCCGTCCCGGGGGTGCGAGTCGTCGCCGAGGGCGCCGACCACGTCGACGTCGAGCTGCTCGCGGGTACCGACGAGGACGGACTGGTCCAGGCCGCGCTCGCCGCGGGCCGGCTGCGTGAGCTCCAGCGGGTGCGCCCGTCCCTCGCCGACCTGTTCCGGGGCGTCGTGTCCGTCGACGACGCGACCGAGCCCCAGCCCACGCCCCAGCCGGCGGGCCGCGGCCGACGGCTCGGCCGCCGAGGGAAGGACGCCGCATGAGCACGCCGGGCAAGAAGAGCAGCGGGACGGGCAGCGCCGCCGCCGTCGGCCTCGTGGCCAAGCGCGAGTTCAAGGCGCGCTTCCTCACGAAGTCGAACCTCATCTCCCTCGCGCTCCTCGTCGCCGTCATCGTCGCCGGGATCATCGCGCTCGACTTCTTCGCCAACCAGGACAGCGAGGAAGCGGCCTACACCGTGGGCGTCGACGATGACGGCGCCGCCCTCGAGGGTCCGCTGCGCTCCGCCGCGGCCGGCATGGGGACCACCGTCGACATCGTCGAGATGGACCGGTCCCAGGCCGAGACCGAGCTGACCGACGGGCTCGACGCCTTCCTCACCGGCGACCCCACCGCCCCCGAGCTCGTCGTCGAGGAGGAGGCCGCCCCCCAGCTGCTGGCGCTCGTCACCGCCGCCGTCCAGGCCCACGCCCTCGGCGTGCAGATCGACGAGCTCGGCGGTGACCCGGCGGCCGTCGACCAGGCGCTGGCCACGGCCGTGCCGTCGGTGACGGCGCTGGAGCCGCCCGACGAGACGGGCGGGATGTCCGGCCCGGCCTACTTCGTCGCCCTCCTCATGCTCTCCCTGCTGCTGTTCGTCCTCATCAGCACGGGGTCGATCATCGCGATGAGCGTCGTGGAGGAGAAGACCTCGCGCGTCGTGGAGATCCTCCTCGCCACCATCCGGCCCACCCAGCTGCTCGCCGGGAAGATCCTCGGCACCGGCGTCGTCGGCCTGGTGCAGGTGAGCCTGCTCGCCGGCAGCGCCGGCCTCGCCATGGCCGCGACCGGGCTGCTCGACGGGTTCCAGATCGACCTGAGCACGACGATGCTCATGACGCTGCTGTGGTTCCTGCTGGGCTACGCGATCTTCGCGCTGCTCTTCGGGGGCTTCGCGGCGCTCGTCTCGCGCCAGGAGGAGATCGGCGCGGTGACGACACCGCTGATGTTCCTGCTGTTCATCCCGTTCTACATGTCGATGTTCATGATCCCGGAGCAGCCCGACAGCACGCTGGTGCGGGTCCTCTCCCAGGTGCCGATCTTCTCCCCGTTCATGATGCCGATGCGGTCGGTCTTCGGCGGCGTGACCGGGTGGGAGATCGCCCTGGCCGTCGTCATCGCGCTCGCGACCATCCCCGTCCTCGTGTGGATCGGGGCGCGGGTCTACCAGCGCGGCGTGCTCCACACCGGCGGGCGGATGAAGCTCACCGAGGCCCTGCGCGGCTGAGGGGCCTCCCGCCGCTCCCCGTGGCCCCGCGCCGCTCGCCGGTGCGGGGCCGCGGTGTCCCGGGCGCCACGGTGTCCCGGGCGCCGCGGCGGCCGGCCCGGGACGTCTCAGCCCGCGGTCACTCTCTCGATGTCGAGTAATCTCCGGGCATGACGTCCGACGACGCCGCCCGGGGCGCTGCCGAGGACGAGGTCGATCGCATCGTCGACGCCTGGCGCCGCGAGCGGCCCGACCTCGAGCCCGAGCCGCTGCAGGTCTTCTCCCGGGTGAGCCGGCTGTCCCGTCACCTCGACCTCGCCCGCCGCCGGGCGTTCGCCGCGCACGGCCTCGAGGTCTGGGAGTTCGACGTCCTCTCCTCGCTGCGGCGCTCGGGCGCGCCCTACGAGCTCACCCCGGGCCGCCTCCTCGCGGACACCCTGGTCTCCTCCGGCACGATGACCAACCGGATCGACCGGATGGTCGCCCACGGCCTGGTCGTCCGTTCCAGTGCGCCCAGCGACCGCCGGGTCGTCCTCGTCCGCCTCACCCCCCAGGGCAAGGAGCGCGTGGACTCCGCCATGGCCGACCTGCTCGAGAGCGAGCGCGCCCTGCTGGCGACGCTCGCGCCCGCCGAGCGCACCACGCTCATCGGCCTGCTGCGCGCGCTCCTGCTGCCGTTCGACTCCTGACCGGCGTTAGCGCCCGGGCCGGGTGACCTCCTCGAGGAGCTCGAGCACGTGGCGGTACGGGCGCCCCGTCGCGGCCGTCATGCCCATCTCGCACGTCCGGTTGCACGAGGCGTAGGCGGAGAACGGCCCGTTCGCCGCCTCGTCGGCGGCGATCTCCGCCGCCTCCATCTCGGTGGCGCCGGCGGTGAGCTCGGGGTGGAGCATGCCCCGGTCGCCCGCGGTGCCGCAGCACCCCCACCCCACGGGGACGGTCACCTCGCCGGCGACGGCGCGGCTCACCGCCTCGAGGTCGCCGACGGCGCCGAGGTGCACCGCGGAGCACGTGGGGTGCACGGCGAGCGTGGGGAGCTTGCGGTCCTCGGGGACGTCGAGCGCCGGCAGGAGCCGTTCGCGGGCGAAGCTCACCGCGTCGACGACGTGGACGCTCGCCCAGCGCTCGGCGAGCTCGCCCTCGAGCCGCTTGCCGATGCCGGTGAGGCCGTGGGTGCAGCTCGACGCGTCGCACACGACGGGGACCCGTCCGCCGTCGGTGAGCCCCCAGACCGCGGCGGCCACCGTGCGGGCCATGACCGTCGCCCCGTCGACCAGGCCCTTGGACTCCCACACCGTGCCGCAGCACATCTGGTCGATCCCCTCGGGGACGGCGACCCGCAGCCCGGCACGCTCGCACAGCCGCAGGAACGCCGCCCCCGCTCCCTGGCCCTCGCCCTCGGGGGCGAAGAGCGAGCCGATGCACGCGGGGAAGAAGACCACGTCGACGGGCTCGGTCGCCGCGGGGACCGGCACCGGTCCGCCCGCCCGGGCCCGCCCGTGGGGCAGTGTCTGCGGCAGGTCACCCTGGTTGGCGGTGGTGGCCGGGTTGCCCTCGGCGGCGCTGAGCCCCCCGGGCTCCGTACCGGCCGGCGCCGGGGCCGACGAGGCGGGCGGAGTGGCGGACGGCCGACTCGCGGACGGCGGACCCGCGGACGGCCGACCGGCGGACGGCCGACCCGCAGACGGCCGACTCGCGGACGGCAGGCCGGCGACGACCGCGGGCGACGCGGCGGCGAGCCGCGCGCGTGACCCTCCGGCGCCGGGCAGGTCGCTGCCCACCTGCGGGATCCAGTCCCGCAAGGTCTGGCCGGCGACCTTCCGCACGCCCGCGGTGAGGCCGGACAGGGCGCGGCCGGGGACCACCTCGGCCACCCGGAGCGCGGTGCGCAGCGCCGCCGTCGTCGGCCCCCATGCCCGGGCGGCGAGGGTGCCGCCGGCCCGCACGGGTGCCGGCCGCGCCTCGGCGCGGAAGGACTTCATCACCGCGCCGGTGTCGATGCTCACCGGGCACGCCGTCACGCACAGCGAGTCCGCGGCGCAGGTCTGCACCCCCTGGTACGGGTAGGCGTCGGCGAGCTCCCGGCGCACCTCCGGGGTGGCCCGGGCCATGTCCCGCAGGAGGGTGATGCGCTGCCGGGGCGTCGTCGTGGTGTTGCGCGAGGGACACACCGGCTCGCAGTAGCCGCACTCGACGCACCGGTCGAGCTCGGGGTGGACGGGCGGGACGATCTTGAGGTGGCGCAGGTGCGCGCGGGGGTCGTCGTCGAGGAGCACGCCCGGGTTGAGCACCCGTGCGGGGTCGCACAGCGCCTTGACCTCGCGCATGACGTCGTAGAGGTCGTCGCCGTACTGGCGGCGCACGTACGGCGCCATGATGCGCCCCGTCCCGTGCTCGGCCTTGAGCGAGCCGTCGGCGCCGAGGATGAGGTCGACGAGGTCCTCGGTGAAGGCCGCGTAGGCGTCGAGCTCGCGCCGGTCCTCGAGGTGCGGGTTGATCATGAAGTGGAGGTTGGCGTCCTTGGCGTGCCCGAACGTCACGGCGTCGTCGTAGCCGTACCGGGCCAGCAGCATGCCGAGCTCCTTGACGGTGCCGGTGAGCGCGGCGGGCGGCACGACGATGTCCTCGAGCAGCGCGGTGGTCCCCTGCGGGCGGGCGCCGGCGACGGCGGCGTACAGCCCCTTGCGGACCGCCCACATGCGGGCGCGGGCCGCCGGGTCCGTGGTGAGCGTCGCGGGCGCGGACAGCCGGAGGTCGCCGAGGACCGGCTCCATCACCGCCCGGGCGGCGGCGAGGGCCTCCCGGTCGGTCTCCTGCAGCTCGACGAGCAGCGCGGTGTGGTGCTCGACCGCGATGGCCCGCATGACGTCGTCGGCCTTGGGGTCGGCCTGCGCCACCCGCAGCGAGGACGGGTCCATGAGCTCGATGGCGACGGCGCCGGCCGCGGTGAGGGGCGCGATCGCGTCGGTGGCACGGTCGATCGAGTCGAAGACGCACAGGGCGGTGGCGACGTGGGTGAGGGCGGGCACGGTCCGCAGCGTCACCTCCGCGACATAGGCGAGCGTCCCCTCCGAGCCCACGACGAGGTGCGCGAGGACGTCGACGGCGTCGTCGTGGTCGAGCAGCGCGTTGAGGGCGTAGCCCATGGTGTTCTTCATGGAGAACTGGTGCTCGATGCGGGCGCGCAGGTCCGCCCGCGAGCGCACCCGGTCCCGCAGCCGCAGCAGGCCGGCGTGCAGCGCGGGCTCCCGGGCGCGCAGCACCGCGTCCGCGTCGGGCGCCCCGGTGTCGAGGACGGTCCCGCTGGGCAGGACGAGGACCATGGACTCGAGGGTGCGGTACGCCGTCGCCGTCGTCCCCGACGTCATCCCGGAGGAGTTGTTGGCGACGACCCCGCCGATGGTGCACGCCGTCTCGCTCGCCGGGTCGGGACCGAGCCGGCGGCCGTAGGGCGCCAGCGCGGCGTTGACGCGCCTCAGGACCGCCCCGGGCTGGCACCGCACCCGGGCCCCGCCGTCGAGCACCGTGACGGCCCCTTGGTGGCGGCGGACGTCGACGAGGACGCCGTCGGAGACGGCCTGGCCCGACAGGGACGTCCCCCCGGAGCGGAAGGTGAGCGGGGTGCCGTGCCGGGAGGCGGCGGCGAGCACCGCGGCGACCTGCTCCGTCGAGGTCGCCGTGACGACGGCGCGGGGGGTGAGGAGGTAGTGGGAGGCGTCGTGGGCCAGGCGAGCGCGGTCCACCACGGACGTGCTCAGGTGCTCGGCCCCGGCGGCCGCGCCGAGCGGGCCCAGGTCGGCGAGCGACTGGGTGTCCTGGTCGATCGTCATGGTGCCTTCCTCGTCCTCACGGGGTGCCGGCAGATCTAGCGTGCCACCGCCACGGTAGCGCCGGAAGCACCGGCGGACGACGCCGCCCGAGGGGCGTGCAGGCACGTGGCGGCACCCCGGGCGCAGCGCCGCGCACCGGGCCGCAGCTCTGGACGAACCGCTAGTGGCCGAAGGCCCAGCGGGAACCGGCCGGCAGGAGCACCATCGTGGTGTGCGCCACGCCCGGGCCACCATCGAGCAACGGAGCCACGATGATCACGACGACGCTGGCCGCCTCCACCTACACCGCCGAGACCGACGCGGTCGGCGGCAGCCTCCTCGTGTCCGCCCTCGTCGGGCTCATCCCGCTGCTGACGTTCTTCGTCCTCCTGGGTGTGCTGCGGGTCAAGGCCCACCTCGCCGCCCTGGGCTCCCTCGCCGTCGCCCTCCTCGTGGCGGTCCTCGCCTACGGCATGCCGGTGGACCTCGCGCTCCTGTCCGCCACCCAGGGCGCCGCCTTCGGCCTCTTCCCCATCCTCTGGATCGTCATCACGGCGATCTGGCTCTACGAGCTCACCGTCGTCAGCGGGCGGATGGAGGACGTGCGGGCGGTGTTCAGCGCCGTCGGGCGGGGCGACATGCGGGTCCAGGCGATGCTCATCGCGTTCTGCTTCGGCGGCCTCCTCGAGGCGCTCGCCGGGTTCGGCGCCCCGGTCGCCATCACCGGGGCGATGCTCGTGGCCCTCGGCCTCCCGCCGATCCGCGCCGCCGTCGCCGTCCTCGTGGCGAACACGGCGCCCGTCGCCTTCGGCGCGATGGCGATCCCCATCACCACGGCCGGCAACCTCACGGGCATCCCCGCCGAGCGGATCGCCGAGGTGGTCGGCCACCAGACCCCGCTGCTCGCCGTGTGGGTACCCCTCCTGCTCCTCTTCCTCGTGGACGGCGTCCGCGGCGTGCGCCAGGCGTGGCCGATCGCGCTCGTCACCGGCGGTGTCTTCGCCGTCCTGCAGTGGTGGGCGTCGAACTACTTCTCCTACGAGCTCACCGACGTCGTCGCGGCGCTCGGCGGGTTCCTCGCCGCCGTCGTCATACTCCGGTTCTGGGGCCCGCGCACGCCCGAGGACCAGCGCTCGAAGGTGACCGACGCCGGGCGCGACCTCACCCCCCGGCGGGTGCTCCTCGGGCTGCTGCCCTACTGGCTGGTCGTCATCATCTTCTCGATCGGCAAGCTGTGGCGGTGGGGCGTGGACGTGCCCGCGGCCCTCGCCTCGACCGACGTCGCCCTCCAGTGGCCGGGGTTGTACGGCCGGCTGCTCACCGCCGACGGCGAGGCGTCGACGTCGGCCGTCTACACCTTCACCTGGCTCTCGAGCCCCGGCACGATGCTCCTCATCACCGGCCTCATCGTCACGGTGGTGTACTCCGTGGCGCGCGACGCCGGTCGCGAGCCCATCACCCTCGGCCGCGGGATCGGCGCCTTCTTCCGGATCATCCGGGACATGCGCTTCGCCATCCTCACCATCGCCTCGGTGCTCGCGCTGAGCTACGTGATGAACCAGTCCGGGCAGACCGTCGCCATCGGCACGTGGCTCGCCGCAACGGGCGCGGCGTTCGCCTTCCTCTCCCCCATCCTCGGGTGGATCGGGACCGCGGTCACCGGCTCCGACACCTCCGCCAACGCGCTGTTCGCCAAGCTGCAGCAGACCGCCGGCCAGGGCGCCGGCATCAACCCCGAGCTGCTCGTCGCCGCCAACACCTCCGGCGGCGTGGTGGGCAAGCTCATCAGCCCGCAGAACCTCACCATCGCCGCGAGCGCCATCGGCAAGCCCGGCTCGGAGCCCGAGCTGCTCCGCAAGGTGGTGGGCTACAGCGCGGCGATGCTCCTGTTCCTGTGCGTCCTCGTCTACCTCCAGTCCACGCCTGTCCTGGGCTGGATGGTCGACTGAGGCGTTACCGTGAGTCCGCTCACACCCACCGAAGGGGGCGCCTGATGCGCATCGCCATCTTCCCCACGTGCATCGCGGACGCGATGTTCCCCTACGCCCCCGTCGCGACGGTGCGGCTGCTCGAGCGGCTGGGCCACGAGGTGGTCTTCCCCGCCGACCAGGCCTGCTGCGGGCAGATGCACGTCAACACCGGCTACTACCGCATGGCCATGCCGGTCATCCGCAACTACGTCCGGTCCTTCGAGCCCATGCTCGACGGCGAGTGGGACGCCGTCGTCGCCCCGTCCGCCTCGTGCGTCGGCTCGGTCCGTCACCAGCAGGCGATGGTGGCCCGCCAGGAGGGCGACGAGGCCCTCGCCCGGCAGGCGGAACGGGTGGCGGAGCGGACCTACGACCTCTCCGAGCTCCTCGTCGACGTCCTCGGGGTGGAGGACGTCGGCGCCACCTTCCCGCACCGGGTCACCTACCACCCCACGTGCCACTCCCTGCGGATGATCAAGGTGGGCGACCGGCCCCTGCGGCTGCTCCGGGCGGTCCGGGGTATCGACCTCGTGCCGCTGCCGGAGGCGGAGTCGTGCTGCGGGTTCGGCGGCACCTTCGCGCTGAAGAACGCCGAGACGTCCACGGCGATGGTCGCGGACAAGGCCGACCACATCGTCGCCACCGGCGCCGAGGTGGTCGTCTCGGGCGACTACTCCTGCCTGATGAACATCGGCGGGCGGCTCTCCCGCGACGGGGCGGACGTGCGCGTCGCCCACCTCGCGGAGGTCCTCGTCGCCACCGCGGACGAGCCCTGGGAGCCGGCGGTGCTCCCGCCGCGCCGCGGGGAGGCCGGGTGCGCGTGCGACGGGCCGCCGGGGTCCGGGTGTGCCGGCGCGCCCGCCTCGGCGGCGGCCGCGGGAGGTGCGCGATGAGCACGACGTTCCTCGGGATGCCCACCCCGCTGCCCGCGCAGCCGCCCCAGGACCCGCTGCGCTGGGGCCCGACGTTCCCCGACGCCGCGCACGAGACGCTGGCGAACGGGCAGATGCGCGCCAACCTCGCCAAGGCCACGCACACGATCCGGGACAAGCGGCTGCGGGTCACCGGTGAGCTGCCGGACTGGGAGGAGCTGCGGGAGGCCGGTGCCGCCGCCAAGCACGAGGCGATGAGCCGGCTGCCCGAGCTGCTCGTCGAGCTCGAGGCCAACGTCGTCGCCCACGGCGGGGTGGTGCACTGGGCGCGGGACGCCGCCGAGGCCAACCGCATCGTCACCGCCCTCATCCGGGCCACGGGCGCCGACGAGGTCATCAAGGTGAAGTCGATGGCCACCCAGGAGATCGGGCTCAACGAGCACCTCGACGCCGAGGGGATCACCGCCCTCGAGACGGACCTCGCCGAGCTCATCGTCCAGCTCGTCGGGGACATGCCCTCCCACGTCCTCGTCCCCGCCATCCACCGCAACCGGTCGGAGATCCGGGAGATCTTCCGCCACCGCATGGAGGAGTTCCCGGCGGGGCTCACCGACGAGCCGCGCGAGCTGGCCATGGCCGCCCGCGCGCACCTGCGGCGCAAGTTCCTCTCCGCGAAGGTCGCCGTCTCCGGGGCCAACCTCGCCGTCGCCGAGACCGGCACGGTGGCGGTGTTCGAGTCCGAGGGCAACGGCCGGATGTGCCTCACCCTGCCCGAGACCCTCATCACCGTCATGGGCATCGAGAAGGTGGTCCCCACCTTCCGGGACCTGGAGGTCTTCACGCAGATCCTCCCGCGCTCCTCCACCGGGGAGCGGATGAACCCCTACACGACGATGTGGACCGGGGTGACGCCCGGGGACGGGCCGCAGGAGTTCCACCTCGTCCTCCTCGACAACGGCCGGACCAAGGCGCTGGCGGACGAGGTGGGGCGCGAGGCGCTGCACTGCATCCGCTGCTCGGCGTGCATGAACGTGTGCCCGGTCTACGAGCGCACCGGCGGCCACGCCTACGGGTCGGTCTACCCCGGGCCGATCGGGGCCATCCTCACCCCGCTCCTGCGCGGGACCGGGACGGGCCCGGGACCGCTGGACCCGCACGACCCCACCGCCTCGCTCCCCTTCGCCAGCTCGCTGTGCGGCGCGTGCTACGAGGCGTGCCCCGTGAAGATCGACATCCCCAAGGTGCTCGTCCACCTGCGCAACCGGATGAACGAGGCCCAGTCCCGGCGCCCGGTGCCCACCGGGTGGGAGGTCGCCATGCGCGCCGCCGGCACGGTGCTCTCCAGCGGCGCCCGGCTCGCGCCGGCCGACCGGGCCGCGCGCCTCGCCAAGGTCTTCGCCCGGGACGGCCGCATCGGGGCGCTGCCGCCGCCCCTGCGGGGCTGGACCGACAGCCGGGACGTGCCCGCGCCACCCGCGCGGTCGTTCCGCGAGTGGTGGGCGGACACCCACGACGCCGACGGCCGGCCCACCGCGGACGCCGACCGCCGGCCCACCGGCCGGGACGGAGGGGCGTGATGGACGCGCGCGCGGCCGTGCTGGCCCGGATCACCGACGCGCTGGGGCGCTCCCAGCAGGGCCCCCCGCCCCCGGTCCCCCGCGACTACCGCGCCTCCTCCGAGCTCGCGCCGGGCTCGGCGGGCGCCGTCGAGCTCCTCGTCGACCGGCTCGTCGACTACCGGGCGCGGGTGCACGAGTGCGACGAGGCGGGCCTGGCGGCGGTCCTCGCCACGGTGCTCGCCGAGGCAGCGGCCGTCGTCGTCCCCCCTGGCCTGCCCGAGGCGTGGCGCTCCGCAGTGCCCGGGGACGTCCGGGTGGACGCCCCGGGCGCGCCGCTCAGCCACGCCGAGCTCGACGCCGTCGACGCGGTGCTCACCGCCTCCCGCGTCGCCGTCGCCGAGACCGGCACCATCGTCCTCGACGCCCAGCCCGACCAGGGCCGGCGGGCCATCACCCTCGTGCCCGACCACCACGTGTGCGTCGTACGCCGCGACCAGGTGCTCGCCACCGTGCCGGAGGCGGTGGCGGTCCTCGGGGCGAACCCCACCCGGCCGCTCACGTGGATCGCCGGCCCGTCGGCGACGAGCGACATCGAGCTCCAGCGGGTGGAGGGGGTCCACGGTCCGCGCACGCTCGACGTCGTCATCGTGTCCTGACCGCGGTCACTACCCTGGAGGGGATGGCACATCTTCTCGGGGCCGAGGCCCTGCACCTGGAGTACCCGACCCGCACCGTCTTCGACTCCGTGACCCTCGGGGTCAACGAGGGCGACCGGATCGGCATCGTCGGCCGCAACGGTGACGGCAAGTCCAGCCTCCTGGGCATGCTCGCCGGACAGGTCGAACCGACCACGGGCCGGGTGACGCGTCGAGGGGGCGTCCGGTTCGGCGTCCTCGACCAGTCCGACCGGCTCGACGACGACGCCGCGGTGGGCCGCTCGATCGTCGGTGAGCGCCCGGAGCACGAGTGGGCGGGCGACGCGCGGGTGCGCGACGTCCTCACCGGCCTGGTCGCCGACATCGACTGGGACGCCCGCGTCGGCGACCTCAGCGGCGGGCAGCGGCGCCGGGTGGCCCTCGCCGCGCTGCTCGTCGGCGAGTGGGACGTCCTCGCCCTGGACGAGCCCACGAACCACCTCGACATGGAGGGGGTCGCCTGGCTGGCGGACCACCTCAAGCGCCGCTGGCCGGCGTCCTCGGGCGGCCTGGTGGTCATCACCCACGACCGCTGGCTCCTCGACGAGGTGTGCACCGAGACGTGGGAGGTCCACGACGGGACCGTCGACTCCTTCGAGGGCGGCTACGCGGCCTACGTGCTCCAGCGCGTCGAGCGCGACCGGCAGGCCGCGGCGACGGAGTCCAAGCGCCAGAACCTCATGCGCAAGGAGCTCGCCTGGCTGCGTCGCGGCGCCCCAGCCCGGACCGCCAAGCCGAAGTTCCGCATCGACGCCGCGAACCAGCTCATCAGCGACGTGCCGCCGCCGCGCAACCCCCTGGAGCTGCAGCGGCTCGCCATCGCCCGGCTGGGCAAGGAGGTCGTCGACATCGAGGACGCGCACGTGCGCTTCGGTGAGCGCGAGGTGCTCCGGGACGTCACCTGGCGGATCGGGCCGGGCGAGCGCACCGGCATCCTCGGCGCCAACGGCGCGGGCAAGTCCACGCTCCTGGGCCTGGTGTCCGGGTCGGTCCTCCCGACCGCCGGCCGGGTCAAGCGGGGCAAGACGGTGCGGATCGGCATGCTCGACCAGCAGTTCTCCCAGCTCGCCGAGATCGGGGGCGACCGGGTGCGGGAGGTGCTGGCCCGGACCCAGACGACGTTCACCATCGACGGCAAGGACCTCACCCCCGCCCAGCTGCTCGAGCGCCTCGGGTTCGCCCGCGAGCACCTCTCGGCGCGGGTGGACGAGCTCTCGGGCGGGCAGAAGCGCCGGCTGCAGCTCCTGCTGCTCCTGCTCAGCCAGCCCAACGTCATCGTCCTCGACGAGCCCACCAACGACGTCGACTCCGACATGCTCGCCGCGATGGAGGACCTCCTGGACTCCTGGCCGGGCACGCTCATCGTGGTCTCCCACGACCGCTACCTCCTCGAGCGGGTGACCGACCAGCAGTACGCCATCCTCGACGGGCGCCTGCGCCACGTGCCCGGCGGCGTCGACGAGTACCTCCGGCTGCGCCGCGCCCAGGACTCCGGCACGGCCGGCGCGGTGCCGGGCTCCACGCCCTCCGGGCCGGCCGGCGCCGAGACGGGGTCCGTCTCCGGCGCCGAGCGCCGCGCGGTGCAGAAGGAGGTGGCCGCCGTCGAGCGCCGCCTCGCCAAGGTGGACGCCGAGGTGAAGGCCGTGCACCGGGCCATGGCCGAGCACGACCCGTCCGACTACCCGGGCCTCCAGCGGCGCACCGACGAGCTGCGCGCGCTCGAGGCGGAGGTCGCCCGGCTCGAGGAGCGGTGGCTGGAGCTGTCCGAGCTCGTCGGCTGATCGGCCGCCCGGCTCCCTAGAGCGGGGCGCGCACGGGCTCGAGGACCCGAGCGCCGGGGGCGGGGGCGGTGACCACGAGCACCTCCGCGGCGACCTCCGCGCGGCGCAGGACCTCCGCGACGGAGGCGGCGTGCTCGGCGTCCAGGGCGAGGGCGGCGACCGTGGGGCCGGAGCCGGACAGCACCGTCCCGAGGGCCCCGGCGCGGGCGGACGCGGCGAGGACGTCGTCGAGCGCGGGCATGAGGTCGACCGCCGCGTCGGTGAGGTCGTTGACGAGGTGCCGGGCGAGCTCGTGGGGGTCCCCGGCAAGGAGCGCGGCGAGGAGGCCCTCGTCGACCTCCGGCGCGGGCGGCTCGTCGTCGAGGAGGTCGTCGAAGGCGGCGAAGACGCGCGGGGTGGAGAGCCCCTCGTCCTGGAGGGCGAGCACCCAGTGGTAGGTGCCGCGGGACATCGCCGAGGTGAGCACATCCCCGTGCCCGGCGCCGACGGCGGTGAGCCCGGTGAGCGCGAACGGCACGTCGGCCCCGAGCTCGGCGCCGAGCTCGACGAGCTCGCGCCGGTCGAGGCCGGTCCCCCACAGCTGGTCGCAGGCGAGGAGGGCGGCGGCCGCGTCGGCCGACCCGCCGGCCATGCCGCCGGCGACGGGCACGTGCTTGGTGACCTGCAGCGCGGCGCCGGCCGTCGTCCCCGTCACCGTGCGCAGCAGCTCGGCGGCGCGCAGGGCGAGGTTCGTGCCGTCGACGGGCACGAGGTCGCAGCCGCGCCCCTCGACGGTGAGGCTGAGCCCCTCGGCGGGGCGGGCGACGACGTCCTCGGACAGGGAGACGGCCTGGAACACGGTGGCGAGCGGGTGGTAGCCCGACGGCTCGCGGGCGCCGACGCGCAGCGCGAGGTTGATCTTCCCCGGTGCCCGCACGTGCACGCCGGGGTGCTCGGGGGTCCTCATGACGCCACTGTGCCAGAGGTGCCGGCGCCCGGGCGGTGCTCGGCGATCCGGGCGAAGTCGGCGATGCCCAGCCGCTCGCCGCGCAGCGACGGGTCGACCCCGGCCGCCCGCAGCGCGACCTCGGCGGCGGCCGCGGATCCCGCCCAGCCCGCCAGCGCGGAGCGCAGGGTCTTGCGCCGCTGGGCGAACGCGGCGTCGACGACGGCGAACACCTCCTCGCGGGTGGCGGTGGTCGCCGGCGGCGGGCGCCGGACGACCCGCACGAGCGCGGAGTCGACGTTGGGGACGGGCCAGAACACCGACCGGGCGATGGTGTGCGAGCGGGTGGTCTCGGCGTACCAGGCGGCCTTGGCCGAGGGGATGCCGTAGGTCCGCGACCCGGGCGGGGCGGCCAGCCGGTCCGCCACCTCCGCCTGGACCATGACCAGGCCCGACCGCAGCGAGGGCAGGCGCTCGAGCATGGTGAGGAGCACGGGCACCGCGACGTTGTACGGGAGGTTCGCCACGAGGGCGTCCGGCGCCGCGCCCCCGGGGAGGTCGGCGGGGCCGCGCACGTCGAGCGCGTCGGCCACGACGACGTCGAACCGGGCGCCCGGGGCCCGCTCGGCGACGGTGGCCGGGAGGGCGGCGCCGAGCACCGGGTCGATCTCGACGGCGACGACCCGCGCCCCCGTCTCCACCAGGGCGAGCGTGAGCGAGCCGAGGCCGGGGCCCACCTCGAGGACGACGTCGTCGGCGGTGATGCCCGCGGCCCGGACGATCCGGCGGACGGTGCCGGGGTCGACGACGAAGTTCTGCCCGAGGGTCTTGGTGGGTCGGATACCGAGCCGCTCGGTGAGCGCGCGCACGTCGCTCGGACCGAGCAGCGCGCCCTGAGCCCCTGAGGGGCGCGCGTTGGCCGTCACGCCTGCGAGCCTAACCGCCACGGGCCCCGCTTTCCCGATCGAGGGGGAAGGCGGGGCCCGTGGGCGTGCGGGGTGCGGGTCAGCGCAGGCCCAGCTTGGCCGAGCACGCCGGCCACTGGCCCCAGCCGGAGCGGGCCTGGAGCGCCTGGGCGCGCTGGGTCTGCTCGGCGGGCGAGGCCTGGGAGGGCAGGCCGCTGCCGCCCACGGCCTGCCAGGTGGCGACGGAGAACTGGTACAGGCCGTGGTAGAGCCCGTTGGCGCTGACGATCGTGGGGTTGCCGCCCGACTCGCACTGGGCCAGGCGCGCCCACACGTCGCCGGAGACGGCGCCGCTCGACGCGGCCGGCGCGGGGGCCGGGGCGGGAGCGGGAGCCGCGGCCGGGGCCGGGGCGCTGGAACCGCCGCCGCTGTCGGACCCGCTCGAGGCGGGCTCGTCGGAGGCCTCCGGGGCGCTCGGCGCCGGGGCGACCGGCGCCGGGGCGACCGGGCGGGGCTTGGTGCCCACGGCGACGATCTCGTTGACCGGGGCGCTGGTGACGAGCTCGCCGGTGGTCGCCGACGGCGTCTCGGCGCCGTTGACGAGCAGGGCGTGCTGGAGCCGGGTGAGGACGCCCTCGGTGCCCTCCTGGACCACGCGGCGCTCCCCGACGTAGAGCTCGGGGTCCTCCTGCTCGACGGTCTCGAAGGGGACGGGCTCCGTGGCGGCGCGCAGGGCGTGCTCGACGTCGGTGACGGCGATCTGGGGCGTGCCGTCGGCCTTGGCCGTGACGACGACGGAGTCGAGCTTGCCGAGCGTGACGTCGGCCTCCTCGAGGACCTCGTCGAGGTCGGCCGCCCCGTCCATCTGCACCGGGCGGGTCTCGCCGGCGACGACGACCTCCGCCACGCCGTCGACGACGAGCGGGAGCTCGAGGGCGGAGCGGGTGCCCCCGTCCGCGGAGCGGGAGGCGGCGACGCTGACGTCGCGGCCGGGCTCGGCGAGGGTGGCGAGCGCCTCGCCGGTCGTCTCGGCGGTCGTCCAGATGTCCTGCGTCCGCCCGTCGACCTGGACCTCGATCTCGGTCGCCGAGCGCACGACGACCTCCTCGCCGTCGCGGAGCGGCTCACCGGGGGCCGGGACCAGGAGGTCGTGCTCGCCGACCGTGAGGCCCTCGGCGTCGAGGAGGCCCTGGACGGATCCGGCGAAGGTGCTGACGCTGCGGCGCTCGCCGTCGACGTCGAGCTCGACGCTCTTGTGGGCGGCGGCGGTGGCCACCCCGCCGCCGACGGCGAGCGTGGCGGCGACAGCGGCGGTGACGAGGACGAGGCGGCGACGGGGCCGGGCGTCGACGTCGTGGTCGGGCGCGGGCATGGGCATGGGCATGGGCATGGGCATGGGCATGGGAGGACTCTGGGTCACAGTGTTCCTTGGGTGGGACGGACCCGGCACAGACGGCGGCGGCGCGCAGGGCGCTCGGTACTGCGGGCGGTCTGATCCGGCTGTCGGGACTCGGCGCCAACGCGGCGCCCGCCCTGGGGTCGTACGAAACTGTAACCGTTTCGTGACGTGTCGGTCTAGGTGAGATGACTCACCGGGTGCTAACCGGGTGCTAACCGGGTCTGGCCGGGCTCAGTACCAGCCGACGCTGTGCGAGTGGGCCAGCGCCGCGCACGGCGTGCCGTAGCGCCCGGCGATGTAATTCAGCCCCCAGGTGATCTGGGTCACCGGGTTGGTGCGCCAGTCGGCCCCGACGCTTGCCATCTTCGATCCGGGCAGCGACTGCGGGATGCCGTAGGCACCGGAGCTGGGGTTCATCGCCGTGGGGTTCCAGTTGGACTCCCGGGTCCACAGCTCCTCGAGGCACTGGAACTGTCCGCCGCCCCATCCGCGGGCCGCGGCCATCTCGGCGCCCAGGGCGCGCGTGTCCCCCTCGTAGGTGGCGACGGGCGCCTCCTCCGCGGCGTCCGCGTCGGCGTCGGCCTCCGGCTCCGCGCCCGCCTCGGCGGGCTCGGGCTCCGGGGCGACCTCGACCGGCTCCGGCGGCTCGGCCGTGCCGATCGCGATGACCTCGTCGACGCGATTGCTCACGACGACGCGGGCCAGCACCTCGCGCCGGACCTCCTCGCCGCCGGCGACGTGCACCTGGTAGGTCACCCGCTGCACCCCGTCGACGCCCTCGGTGACGACGGCGCGCTCGCCGACAGGGAGGTTCGGGTCCTCCTGCTCGACGGTCCCGTGGGCGTCGGTGGTCGTCTCGGTGACGGCGTCGGCGTCGACCCGCGTGATGGTGACGGTCATGCCGTCACGGACGTGGGCGTTGAGGGAGGTGGAGGCCTGGTCGTCGGCGTCGACGACGATGCCCGCCTCGGTGAGCACCTCATGGACCCGCTCGGCGCGGGTGCTCAGGCCGTGCGACTCGCCGTCGACGACGACGCGGACGTCCCGGAGCGGGGCGAGAGCGGTGCGGGCCTCGAAGCGCGAGGCGGCCAGGCCGGAGCGGTCGAACGCCTCGGCACCGGCGCTCTCGGCGGCACCGAGGACCGTCGACTCCGAGGGGACCTCGGCTCCCGCGAAGCTCGCTGTGCCGGCCACGACCCCGGCGAGCAGGACGGCGCGGGCGGTGCGCCGGACGGCGGGTGCACGGAACAGGCTGGGGCGCTCCACGGCATCACGATGCCGTGCGCGCCGAGTGGGCTCGGGCACGTACATGGTCCTGTCTGATGGAGGGCGTTCAAAGACCCGGCTGGCATGGCCGGAGCGGTGGACGTTTGACTGACCGTGCCCCCGACCGTAACCGATCCGTGACAATTTCCCAAGGCCGAGATCGTGCCCACGTGGGCCGCGACGGCCCGAAGCCGCTACCAGGTGCCGTAGACCGCCTCGGTCGTCGCCGTGAGCTGCCGGCAGAGCGCGGCCAGGTCGGCGCCCCGTTCCTCGGCGATCCGGCGCACGGTGAGCGGCAGGAGGTACGGGGCGTTGGGCCGGCCGCGGTGCGGGTGCGCGGTGAGGTACGGGGCGTCGGTCTCGACGAGGAGCAGCTCCGCGGGCAGGGCCCGCAGCGCCGCGCGCAGGGCGTCGTTCGCCCGGAAGGTCACCGGCCCGGCGAACGAGGCGTACCAGCCGTGCTCGGCGCACACCCCGGCGAGGGCGACGTCGCCGGAGAAGCAGTGGAACACCGTCCGCTCGGGCGCCCCGTCGGCGAGCAGGACGTCGACGACGTCGGCGTGCGCCTCGCGGTCGTGGATCTGCAGGGGCAGGCCGAGCTCCTTGGCCAGGGCGATGTGGGCGCGGAACGCCTCGCGCTGGACCTCGCGGCCCCGCTCGCCCGAGCGGAAGTGGTCCAGCCCCGTCTCGCCGACGGCGCGCACGCGCGGGTCGCGGGCCAGGTCGGCGATCCGGGCCAGCGCGTCCTCGAGCGGGACGTCGTGGCGCGGTCGCACGTCGGGCTCGAGACCGTCCGGCGCCACCTCCCGCACCCCGGCGTGCAGCGGCGCCTCGTTGGGGTGGATCGCCACCGCCGCGACGACGGCGTCGTGCGCGTGGGCGAGCGCCACGCTGGGCGCCGCGGTGTCGAGGTCGCAGCCCACCTGGACCATGCGGTCCACGCCCACGGCGGCCGCCCGGCGCAGGTGCTCGGCGAGGTTGAGTGCCTCCCCGTCCCGCACGCCGGGGTCGTCGTCCGCGCCCACCGGGAAGTGGGTGTGGTTGTCGACGACGGGCGCCGGGAGCGCCTCCGGGATGGGCGGCCAGCCGCGCGGGCGGGACCTCGTGCTCACTGGTCCCCGCGGAGCCGCGCCAGCTCGGCGTCGACGACGTCGTCATCGAGCTTGGTGAAGATCGGGGTGGGCTTCGCGACGGGGGCGCCCACCCGGACCGGGCGCGACGCCCACGCCGGCGCCGCGGTGTAGTCGCCGGTGATGACCGGGTAGCCCGGTCCGCCGTCGAGGTCCTCGACCTCCTCCAGCCGCGGCATCGGTGCCACCTCGCCGGCCCCGCCCAGGGCGGCGTCGACGGCGTTGGCGCTGTGCGGCAGGAACGGGCTGAGCATGAGGTTGAGGTCGCTCACCGCCTGGGCGACGACGTGGAGGACGGTCCCCAGCCGTTCGCGCTGCTCGGGCGCCTTGAGCCGGTACGGCTCCGTCTCGGTGATGTACTTGTTCGCCTCCCCCACGAGCCGCATGACCTCGGCGATGGCCGCGCGCTGGCGGTGCCGCTCGATGAGCTCGCCGACGACCGTGAAGCCCTCACGGACGTGGTCGAGGAGCACCCGGTCGACGTCGGCGAGCTCGGCGGCCGGCGGGATCTCGCCGAAGTTCTTGGCGATCATCGACGCGGTCCGGTTGACGAGGTTGCCCCAGCCGGCGACCAGCTCGCCGTTGGTGCGCCGGACGAACTCCGCCCAGGTGAAGTCGCTGTCCTGGTTCTCCGGCCCGGCGGCGCAGATGAAGTAGCGCAGGGCGTCCGGCTGGTAGCGCTCGAGGACGTCGCGCACGTAGATGACCACGCCGCGGGAGGAGGAGAACTGCTTGCCCTCCATGGTGAGGAACTCCGAGCTCACGACCTCGGTGGGCAGGTTGAGCCGGCCGAACGTCCCCGGCTCGCCGCCCCGCTCCCCCTCGCCGTTCTGCGCGAGCAGCTCGGCAGGCCAGATCTGGGAGTGGAAGACGATGTTGTCCTTGCCCATGAAGTAGTACGACAGCGCCTCCGGGTCGTTCCACCACGCGCGCCAGGCGTCCGGGTCGCCGCTGCGCCGGGCCCACTCCACCGAGGCCGACAGGTAGCCGATCACGGCGTCGAACCACACGTACAGGCGCTTGGTGGGGTTGTCCCGCCAACCCTCCAGCGGCACCGGGATGCCCCAGTCGATGTCCCGGGTCATGGCGCGGGGCCGGATGTCCTTGAGGATGTTCTTGCTGAACCGGATGACGTTGGGCCGCCAGGCGCCCGAGGCCTCCCGCTCGTCCAGCCAGTGGCCGAGCGCCTCCGCCAGCGCCGGCAGGTCGAGGAAGAAGTGCTGGGTCTCGACGAACTCCGGGGTCTCCCCGTTGATCCGCGAGCGCGGGTCGATGAGGTCGGTGGCGTCGAGCTGGTTCCCGCAGTTGTCGCACTGGTCGCCCCGCGCGCCGGTGTAGCCGCAGATGGGGCACGTGCCCTCGATGTAGCGGTCCGGGAGCGTGCGGCCGGTGGACGGGGAGATGGCACCGAACGTCGTCCGCTCGACGAGGTAGCCGTTGTCGTGGACGGCGGTGAACATCTCCTGCACGACGGCGTAGTGGTTGCGCGTCGTCGTGCGGGTGAACAGGTCGTAGGACATGCCGAGCGCGACGAGGTCCTCGACGATGACGCGGTTGTTGCGGTCGGCGAGCTCCCGGGCGCTCACCCCCTCGGCGTCGGCGGCCACGAGGATCGGGGTGCCGTGCTCGTCGGTGCCCGAGACCATGAGGACGTCGTGGCCCGCCATGCGCATGTACCGGCTGAAGACGTCGGAGGGGACGCCGAAGCCGGCGACATGTCCGATGTGGCGGGGACCGTTGGCGTAGGGCCAGGCCACGGCCGAGAGGATGCGCGTCATGGGCCCAGCCTAGTGAGGGCCGCCCGCCGGGCCCGACGGCAGCGCCCCGGCGTCCCGCGTCCGGCGGGCGAGGGCGCCCGGGCGTCTGCGAGCATGGCCCGTGGTGACCCGCCCGCGGCACCACCCCAGGGAGACCTCATGACCACCGCGCCCGGCGCCCGCGCCCTCGTCGTCGTCGACGTCCAGCCCACCTTCTGCGAGGGCGGCGCCCTCGGGGTCGACGGCGGGAACGCCGTCGCCGACGCCGTCGCCGCCTTCGCCGCCCGGCACCGCGAGGACTACGCGCTCGTCGTCACCACCCAGGACTGGCACATCGAGCCGGGCCGACACTTTGCGATCGCGCCCGAGGTCCCCGACTACGTCGACACCTGGCCGCCGCACGGCATCGCGGGCACGGCCGAGGCGGAGCTGCACCCCGCGCTCGCCGACCTGGCGCCGGACGCGAGCGTGAAGAAGGGCCAGTACGCCGCCGCCTACTCCGGGTTCGAGGGCACGGACGAGGCCGGTCGGCCGCTCGGGGCGATCCTCGCCGCGGCCGACGTCACCGCCGTCGACGTCGTCGGCATCGCCGAGTCGCACTGCGTCAAGGACACCGCTCTGGACGCCCGCCGGCTCGGGCTGGCCACCCGGGTGTTCACCGACCTCACCGTGCCCGTCACGCCCGAGCAGGGTGCCGCGGCCCGGGCGGCGATGGCCGAGGCGGGCGTGGAGCTGCTCCCCTCCGCCTGACGGGCACCCGGGCCGCTCGGCCGCCTGGCCGCCGGCGGGCGCCGTCGTCAGCGGGGCGCGGTGGGCCCGCGCGTCGTCAGCGGGCGTCGAGGGCCCGCGCGTCGTCAGCGGGCGCGGTGGGCCCGCGCGTCGTCAGCGGGCGTCGAGGGCCGCCTGGTAGAGCTCGCGCTTGCTCAGCCCGGTGGTGGCGGCGACGGCCGCGGCGGCGTCCTTGAGCCGCTCCCCCGCGTCCGCCCGGGCACGCACCTCGGCCACGTGGTCCTCCAGCCGGGCCGCGCGGACCGGGGCCCCGGCGACGACGACGGTGATCTCCCCCCGTACGCCGTCCTCGGCCCAGGCGGCGAGCTCCGCGAGCGGCGCCCGGCGCACCTCCTCGTACGTCTTGGTCAGCTCGCGGCACACCGCGGCGGGCCGGTCGGCGCCGAACGCCTCGGCCATCGCCGCCAGGGTCGCGGCCAGCCGGCGCGGGGACTCGAAGAACACCATGGTGCGCGGCTCCTCGGCCAGGTCGCGCAGCGTGCGGTCCCGGTCGCCCGGCCGCCGCGGGAGGAACCCCTCGAAGCAGAACCGGTCCGTCGCCAGGCCGGAGATCGCCAGCGCGGTGAGGACGGCGCTCGGCCCGGGCAGCACGCTCACGGGCACGCCCGCCTCGACGGCGGCGCGCACCAGCCGGTAGCCGGGGTCGGACACCGCCGGCATCCCCGCGTCGGAGACGACGAGCACGCTCGCCCCGTCGGCGGCGGCGCGCACCAGCCGGCCCGCGCGCTCGCGCTCGTTGTGCTCGTGGAAGCTCACCAACGTCCCGGACACGTGGACGCCGAGCCGGTTCGCCAGTCCCAGCAGCCGCCGGGTGTCCTCAGCGGCGACGACGTCCGCCTCGGCGAGCAGCCGGCGCAGCCGCGGCGGGGCGTCCTCGACGTCGCCGATCGGGGTGGCGGCCAGGAGGATGCGCCCGGCGTCCACCCGGTCCGCCGGGACGTCCAGAACCGCCAGGTCCGCCGTGTCCGCCGTGTCGGCCGCGTCGGCGGGGTCCGCGGGGGCGGCCGCCTCTGCCGGCGCGTCCAGCTCGTCCCAGCCCTCGTCCACGGCCGTCAGGCCCACCTCGTCGTCCACCCATCCAGTGTGGCCCACGCCGCCCGGCGGGCCCACGGGCGCCCTAGACTTCCCGTCGTGAGTTCGCCCCGCCACGCCGTCGAGCGCCCCGAGCAGCCCACCGCCGACGGCGCCGGGGCCGTGGGCGAGGCGGGGGCCGCCCCGACCACGGTGACGGGTGACGGGCTCGACGCCGTCGACGCTGCCGACGTCACGGAGCCCGACGCGTACGTCGAGACCCGGACGCGGGACGAGATCGAGCGGGAGCTGCGCGACCGGCTCGTGCGCCCGGGACCGACGGACCGGCTGTGGGGCTGGATCGGCCCCCTCATCGTCACCGCCATCGCCGCGGTGCTCCGGCTCGTCAACCTCAACCACCCCGCCCGTCTCATGTTCGACGAGACGTACTACGTCAAGCAGGCGTACTCCCTGCTCACGCTGGGGTACGAAGGCGACTGGACGGGCGACGACGCCAACGACCGGTTCAAGGACGGCGACTTCTCCGACCTCACCACGGACGCCGACTACGTCGTCCACCCGCAGGTCGGCAAGTGGCTCATCGCCCTGGGCATGCGGCTCGCCGGCGAGGACAGCGGCACGGGGTGGCGCCTGGCGGCGGCGCTGTTCGGCGCGGCGAGCGTCCTCATCGTCGCCCGGATCGGCCGGCGCCTGTTCGGCTCGACCCTGCTGGGCATGGCCGCGGGCCTCCTGCTCGCCGTCGATGGTCTCCACCTCACGGAGTCCCGGATCGGGCTCCTCGACATCTTCGTCATGTTCTTCATCACCGCCGGTTTCGCGGCCGTCCTCGTCGACCGGCAACGCACCCGGGAGACGCTCGCCGCCCGGGCTGCGGACGACCTCGCCGCCCGCGGCGACGGCAAGCTCTCCGACCCGTGGGGGCCGTCCACCGGCATCCGCTGGTGGCTCGTCCTCGCAGGCGTCCTGCTGGGCCTCGCGACGGGCGTCAAGTGGTCGGGGGTCTACGCCCTGGCGGTCTTCGGGATCACCGTGCTCGTGTGGGACATCTGCGCGCGGCGGGCCGTCGGTGCCCGGCTGTGGTTCGGCGCCGGCGTCTTCCGGGGCGGGTTCCCCGCGTTCTTCGCCCTCGTGCCCGTCGCCGCCCTCACATACGTCGCCAGCTGGTGGTCGTGGTTCATCACCCCCGGGTCCTACCTGCGCCAGTGGGCGGCCGACCAGATCGCAGCCAACGGCGACGTCGTCCGCTCCTACCTGCCCAACGCCCTCAACTCGTGGTGGGAGTACCACCTGCGCATGTGGGACTTCCACAACGGCCTCACGAGCGAGCACACCTACGAGGCGCACCCGGCCGGCTGGATCCTCCAGCTGCGGCCGACGTCGTTCTACTGGGAGAGCCCGGCCCCCGGCGCGGACTGCGGCGCCGACGAGTGCATCCAGGCGATCACCTCCGTCGGCAACCCCATCGTGTGGTGGCTGGGGGCGCTGGCCCTCCTCGTCGTCCTCTGGGCGGCGCTGCGTCACCGCGACTGGCGCGCGTGGGCGATCCTCGCGGGTTACGGCGCGACCTACCTGCCGTGGTTCGCCTACAGCCACCGGACGATCTTCACGTTCTACGCCGTCGTCCTCGTGCCGTTCGTGGTGCTCGCCCTGGTCTTCGCCATCGCCTGGCTCACCGGCATGCTGCCGCCGTTGCCCGCCGGGCGGGCGGCGGCCGCCGGTGGCGCGCGGGCTGGTGGCACCGCAGGCGGGCCGGCCGGCCTGCGCCGGTTCCTCCCCGGCGGACGGGGCGACGGCACCCGCGCGGCCGCGACGGACGGGCCCGACGGCACCTCCGGAAGGTCGAGCGCTGTTCAGGGGGCGAGCGCGGGCGACGACGTGGTGAACGACGGCGTGGTCGGCGACGGCGTGGTGAGCGACGGCGCCGTGGGGCACTCCGAAGACGGGGCGAGTCAGCCCGGTGACGTGGTGGGTCAGCCCGGTGACGTGGTGGGTCAGCCCTCGGACGCCGGCCGCTCCATCCCGGCCGACGGGTCCATGCCCGTGCGCAGCGGCGCCGCCGCCGTCCCTGCGGGGCAAGCCGCGGAGGCTGGCGGCGCCCACGCCGCGCCGGTGAACGAGCGTCCCCACGACGACGGCCGGGCGCGCCTCACCCGTACGGGGCTCCTCGTCCTGGGGTGCGTGCTGGTGGCGGCGGTCGCCGTCGCGGTCTTCTTCTGGCCGGTGTGGACGGGGCAGACCATCTCGAAGGACTTCTGGCGCCTGCACATGTGGCTGCCCAGCTGGATCTAGCCGGCTCCCGGCGGCCGGAGCCTCCCCCGCGCGGCTCCCCACGGCGTGCGCTCTTCCCCCGCGAGCACCCACACGCCATGCCCGCCCGCGTCGGACTAGCGACTCGGCACAACATGGCGAACTCAGCCTTCCGACCCACGTCGAGTTCGCCAATCCGTGCCCGACAGTTGCCACTAGCGAACTCGGCACAACATGGCGAACTCGGCGGGAAGTAGCGAACTCGGCTCAAGATGGCGAACTCAGCGTTCCGACCCACGCCGAGTTCGCCAATCCGTGCCGAGTTCGATAGTTCTGCCTAGCGAACTCGGCACAAGATGGCGAACTCGGCGGGAAGTAGCGAACTCGGCGGCCGCCCTGCCCAGGTCGTGCGGCGCCGCCTGCCCGCCCCCTGCCCAACGCCGCACCCAACACCCCACCAGCCCCGCGCCCCGCGCCCGCCCGGAAAATCCCTGGGCACGCGACCCCCCGCCGTCCTACCGTGCCCGCATGCACCATGTGCTGGCAGCGCCTGCCCTGGCGGGCGTGTACCGCGACCGCTGCGCCTGACGGCGCGCTCCCCGAACGCGCCGTCCACGAGATGCCCCGGCACCTCGGACGGGCCACCGTCGCGCCCTGGTGCGCGCCCGCTCCACGCCTGACCCGGGGTGCTCCCCTGTCCTCCTTGGAGCACTCATGCCTCGTTCCGTGCACGGCGGCCGCCACGAGCTCGGCCAGAACTCTCTCCACCACCGCCCCACCATCGACCGGATCGCCGCCCTCGTCGGCCGGACCCCGGGCCCGATCCTCGAGATCGGGGCGGGCGACGGCGCCCTCACCCACGCCCTGGCCGGCCTCGGCCGACCGGTGACGGCGATCGACCTCGACGAGCACTGCGTCCACCGCCTCCGGCGCGCCCTGCCGCACGTCCGGGTCGAGCACGCCGACGTCCTGCGCTACCCCCTCGACGCCTCGGTCGTCGCCGGGAACGTCCCCTTCCACCTCACCACGCCGATCCTGCGCCGGCTCCTCACGCACGGGGAGTGGCACCGCGCGGTCCTGCTCACCCAGTGGGAGGTGGCCCGCAAGCGAGCCGGGGTCGGCGGGCGGACGATGATGACGGCGCAGACGGCGCCCTGGTTCGAGTTCACGCTCGAGGGCCGGGTCGCCGCCCGGTGGTTCACCCCGGTGCCGAGCGTCGACGGCGGCCTTCTCGGCATCACCCGGCGCGGCTCGCCCCTGGTGCCCGCCGCCGAGCGCGAGGCCTACGAGCGCTTCGTGCGCGCCGTCTTCACGGGTGCGGGCGGTCGTCTCGGCCGGATCGTCCAGCGCGCGGCCCGGGTCGACGGGCGGCGGGCCGAGGCGGCCCTGGCCGGGGCACGCATCGACCCGCGCGCCCTGCCCCGGGACCTCGACGCCGCCGACTGGGCCGCCCTCTGGGCGGCCGTCCGGCGGGGCTGACGGCGGGCCGCTGCACCCGCCCGGGCGGCGAGCGCGCGGCCGGGCGGCACTGGCCCCGCCGCCCGAGCGCGTCGTACAGCAGCGCCGGTAGCCGCGGCAGGACGCCAGGGCTAGCGGTCGTCCTCCTGGACCCGCACCGGCGTCCCCTCGCCGACCCCGTCGAGGGCGCCGGCCGGGACCTCGAGGAGGGCGTCGGCGGGGCCGGGCCAGGTCCACCGAGGACAGGTGCTGTCCTCCGGCTCCGTGCACGGCTCGAGGGTGTCCACGGCGAGCACCGCGCCGTCGGCGATCCAGGCCACGTCGATGGGGAACCGCATGCCCGCCATCCACACCTGGCGCTCGGCGGGGCCGTCGAAGGGGAAGAGCATCCCCGTGCGCGGGGGCACCTCCACCCGGCCGCTGAGCCCCTGCTGCTGCGCCTCGGCCGTGCGCGCCACCTCGACCCGGAACTCGAGGTCGTCCCCCACCGTGACGACCGCCGTCCCCGTCGCCTCCCCCGCGGGGGACGCCGGCGAGGGACGGGGCGAGGAGGTCGCGCCCGGGCCCGTGGGCCCATCCGCCGTCGGGCCCGACCCGTCCGCCGTCGGGCCGGCGCCCGAGGTGCCCGACGTGCTGGCGCAGCCGCCGAGCGCCGCGGCGAGCGCGAGGAGCCCCGCGGCCACCCCCGCGCGCGTCCTGGTCACGCCCATGCCTCCCCCGTCCGCGAGCCCGCGCGGCGCCGGCCCGAGCGGCGCGGCGTCTGCGCGGCCAGTGTCCTCGACGCGCCCGCCCGCGGCCACCCCTTCCGGACGCGACGAGCTCGCCGACCTGGGTCAGCGCGGCCAGTCGACTCCGGGTGAGGCGTGGTAGGCGAGGTCGGCCGCCGCCCAGCGCTCGGCGTGGGCCGGCAGTCGCATGCGGAGGGAGTCGATCGAGCGCGCCTCCTGCGGGGTCCACGCGACCTCGGCGACCGCGGCCAGGCGGGGCAGGAGCATGGTGAAGAGCTCCTCGCGCGTCGTCAGCGTCTCCGTCCAGGCCGCCGCCTCGACGCCGCGGACCCGCGCCGGGTCGAGCCCGGGGACGTAGTCGTCGGGGTCCCAGTCGTAGGCCCCGTCGAGCTCGACGGTGCCCGCCCAGTCGAGGCCGAGGCGGTCGCCGCGGGCGTACTTCATGTCGAGGTAGACGTGCTTGGCGGGCGAGAGGATGACGTCGTGGCCCCGCTCGGCCGCGGCGAGGATGGGTGCCGTGGACATGCCGGGGTCCCACAGCTGCACGAGCGCCCCGTCGGGCAGGTCCGCGACGGCGGCCTCCTGCCACACGACGGGGAGCTTGCCGGTGTCGGCCACGACCCGGCTCGCCTCGGTGACGAACTCGCGGTACTCCGCCGGGTCCATCGTCCGCACCTCGTCGCCGCCCATGTGGACGTACCGGCCGGGGGTGAGCGCGGCGACGTCGGCGAACACGTCCCGCAGGAACCCCGCCGTCGCGGGCTCGTTGAGGCTGATCTGGGAGTGCCCCACCTCGATCCCCAGGTAGGCGTCGGTCGGCTCGCCCGAGGGCGTGAGCTCCCCGTAGGCGTGCAGGGCAGCGTTGGTGTGCCCCGGGACGTCGATCTCCGGGACGACGAGGACGTGCCGGGCGGCGGCGTAGGCGACGAGCTCGGCGTAGTCCTGGGCGGTGAGGAAGCCCGCCTCCTCGCCCCCCACCTGGGTGCGGCCGGAGACCGCGGTGAGACGGGGCCGCGAGGCGATCTCCAGCCGCCAGCCCTGGTCGTCCGTGAGGTGGAGGTGGAGGACGTTGAGCTTGTAGGAGGCCATGAGGTCGACGACCTCGCGCAGGACCGCCGGCGGGAACCAGTGCCGCACGACGTCGATCGACAGTCCCCGCCACGCGTAGCGCGGGGCGTCCGCGACGCGGCCCGCGGCGACGGTGCCGCCCTCGGTGAGCTGGGCGAGCGTCGTCGCCGCGCGGAAGAGCCCGAGGGCGCCCGCCGCGGCGAGCTCGACGCGGTGCGCGCTCACGGTGATCTCGTACGCCTCCGCGCGGGCCCCGTCGCGCGCCGTGCCGCGCAGGACGACCGCACCCGGCCCGTCGTCGTCCCCCGTGACCACCCGCGGCTCGCCGACGGCGGACGGCGCGAGCAGGGCGGCGAGGTGCTCCGCCACGGCGAGGACGGCGTCGTCGCCGTCGGGCACGACGATCCGGACGTCCGGGCCGAGGACGAACGGCGCGGCGCCGCTCGGCTCGTGGTGGGCGGGGGCGGGGACGATCGCGGGCATGGGTCTCCTCCAGTGGGGACGGCGCACCACAACGCTACAAGTGTCGCCGCGGGCTGCCGCCGTGCCGCGCGGCGCGGCCCGCTACATGAGGCGCCGGGCGAGGCGCTCCTTGAGCCCGGTGAACGGCGGACGGATGAGCGCGAGGGTGTCCGGGGACGACGGCTTGCGCAGGACGGGCTTGGGGTGGCTCAGCGTCCGCACGGAGTGCTCCCCGTGGTAGGAGCCCATCCCCGACCCGCCCACCCCGCCGAACGGCAGGCTGGGGACGGCGAGGTGGACGGCGGGCGCCCCGAACACCACGGCCCCCGAGGAGGTCTCGCGCAGCAGCGTGCGCCGGGTGCGTGCGTCCTCGGTGAAGGCGTACAGCGCGAGCGGCTTCTCCCCCGCGCGGATGACGGCGACCGCCTCGGCGATCCCGTCAACCGCGACGAGGGGCAGCACCGGTCCGAAGATCTCCTCCGCCATGGCCGGGGAGTCGAGGCCGACGTCGGCGAGGACGGTGGGCGCGAGGTACGCCTCGCCGTCGTGCTCCCCGCCCGTGACGACGCGGGCACCGGCGGCGACGGAGCCCTCGAGGAGCTCGACGACGCGCGCGTGGTGGTGGGCGGAGATGATCCGGCCGTAGTCGGGGCTGTTCCGCGGGTCGGGCCCGTACATGTCAGCGACCGCCTCGGCGAGGAGCGGCTCGAGGCGGCGGGCGACGTCGGGCGGGGCGAGGACGTAGTCCGGGGCGACGCACGTCTGCCCGGCATTGAGGAACTTGCCCCAGGCCAGCCGGCGGGCGGCGGTGCGCAGGTCGGTGGTGCCGTCCACCCAGGCCGGGGACTTCCCGCCGAGCTCGAGGGTGACGGGGGTGAGATGCTCCGCGGCGGCGCGCATGACGATCCGCGCCACGCGCGACCCGCCCGTGTAGACGATGTGGTCGAAGCGCTGGGCGAGGACCTCGCCGGTCTCCTCCGGTCCGCCCTCGACGACGGCGACGCCGTCGAGGTAGCGCGGCACGAGGCGGGCGATCGTCGCCGACACCGTCGGCGTGAGCTCGGAGGGCTTGAGAAGCGCGGTGTTGCCCGCGGCAAGGGCGCCGATGAGCGGCCCGAAGGTGAGCTGGACGGGGTAGTTCCATGGCGCGATGACGAGGACGACGCCGAGGGGCTCGCGGATGATCGACGCCCTCGCCGGCCGCAGGCTGAGCGGCACCGGCACCCGCTGGGGGGCGAGCCAGCGCCGGAAGCGCGCCCGGACGTGGGCCAGCTCGGTGCGCAGGAAGCCGATCTCGGTGAGGTAGGCCTCGGTCGCGGACTTGCCGAGGTCGGCCGCGAGCGCGGCCTCGAGCTCGGCGCCGTTCTCGGCGAGCAGCCGGTCGAGGCCCTCCAGCTGGGCCTCGCGCCACGTGAAGGGCTTGGTGCGCCCGGAGTCGAAGGTGGCGCGCAGGTCGGCGACGACATCGGGGATCATCGCCCGACCGTAAGGGCCGCGGCGGCCGGGCGCTCAGCCGGCGCGGGCGCGCTCAGTCGGGCAGCTGCTCGTCGACGTCCCCCCGGCGGCCGAGCGACCCCGCCGGGGTGGCCCCCGGGCGGGTCCACTGCGGGGCGGGTCGGCTGGTCGGGCCCCAGTCCCCCTCCCCGTCCGCGTTGGTGCGCCAGTACCAGCAGGTCTGCGCGCCGACTGCGCCGTCCTCGGAGCGGATCGCCGCGGGCTCCGGCCACCCCTCGGGGTTGTCCTCCCACGCCTCCCGGCGGCCGTACGGCGTGAGGTCGAGCAGGGCCATCGACCCGTTGACGATCTCGGTGCCGCGGCCCGTGGTCCGGTAGGTGAGGAAGACCCGGTCGCCGTCCCGCAGGAACGTGCTGAGCCACCCCATGCTGCCGCCGATCGGGGACTCGAGGCCCCGCACCGAGTACCAGGGCTGGGTGTACCCCATGAACCCGACGTACTCGGCCACCTCCGGCCACCGGCCCGTGGTGAGGACCGCGAAGGAGACGCCGCGGGCATTGAGGTAGATGGCGTCCTTGAGGTGCCAGGCCGTCGTCGTGCAGCCCTCGCACTGCCCCTGGTGCGGGGCGCCGTCGTACCACATGTGCTGGTAGACGACGAGCTCGTCACGGCCCTGGAACAGGTCGAGGAAGGGCACCGGGCCGTCCGGCCCGACGACCTCGACCGTGCCGTCGATCTCCACCATCGGCAGCCGGCGGCGGGCGGCGGCGATGGCGTCGCCCTCGTGGGTGTGCGCCTTCTCGCGCAGCAGCAGCTCCTCGCGGGCGGATTCCCAGGTGGCCATCTCGACCACGGGCGGTCGACCGGGCAGCACCGTGCTGCGGTCGTTCGGGGTCTGGCTCATCGTGTCCTCCGTGCGCTCGCGGATGTCACTGGACCGGCCGGCGTCCCGGCCACCCCTACTGTCCCGCCGGGGACCGGCCTCGCGCCTCCCCTTATGGCCAGACCTGACCGTGCGACCGTCCGCCGGCGCGCCGGCGCCGGGCACCCGCCGCGCCGGCGGTGGGGAGAGCGCCTGCCGGCGGTCGCTGTGGCGACGCGCGCGGAGGTCAACCGGCCTGGACGAGTCGCACCAAGGCGTCGAGCGCCGGCGTGAAGTTCTGGTCCCCCATGAGCACCTCGAGGAAGGCTGCGGAAGCGGGCGTGGCCTCGAACGTGGCGGTCCAGGTCACCGTCGAGCGCTCGTCGTCACCGTCGATCGCGATCTCGGCCTCGTGGTTCCTGAACTCCAGGGGCGAGTCGACGATGGAGTAGCGCAGCCGGTGGCGCACGGGATCCCGGTGCACGAGCTGCTCGACGAGGCGCGTCCCGTCGGGGAGCTCGACGATCCGCCGGGTTCCCGGGACGTGGGGGTCCCCGTCGAACTCCGGCGGGGGGACGGGCGCGTCCGGCGGGAGTATCCAGCTCGGGTCGCCGAAGTCTCCGATGACGGCCCAGATCTTAGCGGCGGGCGCGGCGATGCGCCGCGATCGGACGACGGTCACCATGGGGGTCTCCCTTGAACGTGGACACGCTGGTCCTCGTCGGCCAGGCCGGCCGGACGGCGCGGACGCTCCGCACAGCAGGTCGAACGAGGGCGCCGGGGCGGGGTATTCCTGCTCGGGCCGGCCCGTCGGCCCAGCGCTGCCGGGGCCCAGCCCGGTCCGGCGGTGAGGACCCCGCCGACGAGCACGCCCATCGCGGCGCCCGCCCCGCCCAGGGCGGACCACGCCCCGAGCGCCCGGGTCAGCCCGTCACCCGTGAACGTCCGGGCGATCACCGGCAGGGCGGCCGGCGACATGGCCGGACGCGCGCGTCAGAGGTGCCGCCTCGGGGCGGCCGCCGTCCGGGCACCCGGCGCCAGGGCAGCGCGGTAGGCCTCGACCTCCTGCTCGGCGAGACCGGGCACCCGGAGGACGTACCGCCCGAAGATCGCGCCGATCACCAGCGTGAGCACCGCAGTGGCGCGGGCCCGGGCGTCGACGCCGCCGAAATATTCAACAAGGCGCTCCATCACCTCCCGGTCGAGGTACTCGACGAACGGTCGCCGGACCTCCTCGTCGCTCATCGCGAGCTGCACGAGGTGGGACAGCGACGCGGCGAAGGCGGGCTGCTCCCAGGCGGCCGTGACGTGAGCCAGGAGGCGCGGGCCAAGGGTGCCCGGGTCCCCGGGGAGCGCCCGCTCGAGCACCGCGGTCGGCGCGATCTCCAGCGCCATGGCCTGCGCAAAGAGGCCCTTCTTGGACCCGAAGTGGTAGCCGATCAGGGCGACGTCGCACCCCGCCTGGTGCGCGACGGCACGCAGGGTCGTCCGCTCGTAGCCGTGCGCGACGAACAGGGCGCCGGCGGCCGACAGGATGCGCTCCCGACCGCCCTCCGAGCCCGACCTCGGCCGACCGCGCCGTTTATTCATCATGGTGGAGCGTAGCGGGGGCCGGGGCCCATGCTCGTCACCCCCGTCCACGAGGAGCACTCATGACCACCGCCATCGACCTCGACGGCGTCACCGTGGAGTTCCGCCGCCGCGGCGACCGCCCCTTCCGCGCCCTGAGCGACCTGTCGCTGCGCGCGCTGGCCGGGCAGGTGACGTGCCTGCTCGGTCCGAACGGGTCGGGCAAGACGACGCTGATCAATGTGCTGACGGGTCTGACGCGTCCGACGTCGGGCACGCTCGAGGTGCTCGGGACGGACCCCCGCCGGGACCGGTCCGCCCTGCTCCGCCGCGTCGCCGTGGTGCCTCAGGAGACCGCCGTCTACCCCGAGCTGACCGCCAGGGAGAACCTGTCCTTCCACGCCGGCTACTACGGCGTCCCGCGTTCGGAGCGTCAGCGGCGCGTCGCGGGAGCCCTCGAGCTGGTCCAGCTGGACCGGCGCGCCGACGACCGTGCCGGCACCTTCTCCGGCGGCATGCAGCGACGCCTGGCCCTCGCCAAGGCCCTGATGATGGCGCCCGACCTCCTCATCCTCGACGAGCCGACCCTCGGCGTGGACGTGCAGTCCCGGGAGGCGATCTGGGCCCGCATCCGTGACACCGCGCGGGCCGGCAAGGCCGTCCTGCTCACCACGAACTACATGGAGGAGGCCCAGCACCTGGGCGACCGGATCGTCATCATCGACCACGGCACGACCGTGGCGGACGGGACGGTGGAGGACCTCACCGCCATGGTGCCGGAACCCCGCCACGTCGAACCGCCCCGGGCGAGCCTCCACGACGTCTTCCTCCACGTCACCGGCCGCGACCTGAGGGACTGAGCCATGACCCGGAGCTCCGTCGCCGCACTGGTGCACAAGGACCTGCGCATCACCTGGCGCTCCCCCCTGTTCGCCCTCATCAGCGTCCTCGTCCCGGTCGCGTTCACGCTGCTGTACGCCGTCGTCATCCACGTCTCGACCACCGCGCCCATCGCCATCGCCGACGAGGACGGTTCGGACCGTTCGCGCCAGCTGATCGCCGTCATGGAGGACATGCACAACGACGACGGCCCCTACTACGAGGTCCTCACGACCGACCCCGCCGAGGCCTGGGAGCGGTACGCCGACGGGACGGTCGGCACGGTGCTCACCATTCCTTCCGGGTTCGCCGCCGACGTCGACGCCCGTCGGGCGACCGAGGTGGGCCTCGCGCTGGTGAACATCAACGCCGACGGCACGAAGAACCAGCACCTCCGCCTCGAGCAGGCCATGCGCACGTTCAACGAGGATGCCGGCGTTCCCGCCGCATCCCGCCTGGCCGTCACCGAGGAAGGTGTCCTCGACCGCGACATCCCCATCACCGTCTACCTCGGCGCCGCCCTGGTCGTGTTCGCCGCCCTCTACTCGGGCATCGTCAACGCGGGTGTGGCGATCGCCCGCGAGTGGGAGGACCGGACGGCCAAGTCGCTCGTCCTCTCCCCCGCCGGGCCGGTGGCCCTCATCGCGGGCAAGTGGCTCTCCGCGCTCGTGACGTCCCTCGTGACGATCAGCGTCGCCGCGCTCGGTATCGGCGCGGTCCTCGGCTTCCCGCTCACCCGGCTCGGCCCGCACTCCCTGGTCGTCCTCGCCGTGGTCTGGCTGTACGGCCTCGGCATCGGGACCCTCCTGGGCGTCATCCTGCGCAAGAGCCTCCCCCTCGTCCCGATCGCCGTGATCCTCGCCGTCGGCCACTTCCTCGTGTGCGGCTACGAGTCCTACCTCCGGGGTTTCGCCCACGGAGGCGTCGCCGAGGTCCTGTGGACCTCGACCCGATGGATCCCGCTGGCGCCGCTGTTCGACGCGGTCCGGTTCGAGGCCGCCGCCCTGCCCACGCCCGCGGGGCTCCCCTGGGGCCTGGCCGCCAGCGCGCTCATCGCCGTCGGCCTCACCGCACTCGCCGCCGACCGCCTCGCCCGCACCGGCACCTTCGCCCAAGGACAGTGACATGACTCGGATCCGCGCCGCCCTGGCCGTCGTCGTCCGCAACCTCCGGATCGCGGGACGCAGAGCCGATCTCGTGGTCCAGGCCGTGGCCGTCCCGGTGGTGGTCCTCGGTCTCGCCTCGATCATCTTCGGAGCGAGCGACGCGTGGCCCGTCGGCGTCGTCGACGAGAGCGACACCCCGCAGTCCCGGATGGTCGTCCGGGCCCTGGAGGACACGCGCGGCGCCACCGGACCCTACTTCCGCTCCATCACCGACGACCAGGAGCACGCCGAGCGCCTCCTCCACGAAGGGCGTCTCCACCTCGTCGTGACGATCCCGGACGACTTCCCCGTCCACCACCAGATCGAGACCTCCACCTACAACATCAACACCGACGCCATGAAGAACGTCCGGTTGCGCGTGACCACCGCCGCCAACCTCCACGACCAGCTCACCGCTGCCGACGGCGTCACGGCATACCTCGACAAGGCACGGGCACAGGACGTGAGCCGGACGGCATTCATGGGCGGTTCCGCCGTCGTCCTCGCCCTGCTGCTCGGCGCCGCGCTGCTCTCCGCCAACCTCTACGCGCTGGAGTCCGAGCACCGCACGCGCAAGGAGATCGCCCTCTCCCCGCTCGGGGCGAGCCAGGCGGCCACCGGGGCCGCCCTCGCCGGCTGGCTGCTGTCCTTCCTCGCGGCCGTCCCCACCGCCCTCCTCGCGCTGGCCTTCGGCACCCGCGCCACCCTCCCCGACCTGGCGCAGACCCTGCTCATCGTCCTGCCCGCCGGGCTCGTCGCCGCCGGGCTCGGCGTCCTCATCGCCGTCGGGCTGCGGACCCACCGGCTCATCCAGCCGACCCTCATCCTGCTGGCGCTGGGCAGCTACTTCGCCGGCGGCGGCTTCATCCCCGTCCCGGCGCTGCCGCCGCTGGCCCGGACCATCGCGGCGGGATGGCCGCCGTCGTACGTGTTCGAGTGGGCCAATCCCGTGCTGCACGGGTTCCGCGACGCCCCGTCCGCCGTCGCCCTCGCCGGGGCCGGTCTCGCAGCGGTCGCCGCCCTCGCCGCGGCGATGGGCGCCGCGCGCCGGGACTACCGCACCGCCGCCGCACCGGGCCAGTAGGCCGCAGGATCGGAGGAGGGGCAGCGCGTCCTCGGCGGCGAGCTCCTCCCGTGCACGCCTCGACTCAGGTCGAGGCCAACGCGGACGCCCTCGCAGTACCCTCGCGTGGTGACTGCGTGGCTCCAGCAGCCCGCGGGGATCGCAGTCCCGGGGGGCCAGGCGCACATGATCACCGTCACCAGCCGCCGGGAGCTGCTCGGCCCGGGCGCGCGGACCGCGCTCTTCGTCGGGCAGGAGCACGGCGCGGGCGTCTCCTTCTTCTGGGTCGACGTGCCGCCCGGTGGCGGTCCACGACGTCATCACCATCCCTACACCGAGACCTGGGTCGTCCTGCGCGGGGAGGTGAGGGTCACCGCGGACGACGAGGACGTCAGCGCCGTCGCGGGGGACGTCATCACCGTGACCGCGGGCACCGAGCACCGCTTCCGCGGCGCTGGGGAGGGGAACCTGGAGATGCTGTGCATCCACGACTCCCCGACGGTCATCCAGGAGTTCACCGAGTAGGCGCCGGCCGCGCCCGAACCCTCAACCGGCGCCCTCAACGCAGATGAGCCCGGACCCTCGCGGGTCCGGGCTCATCGGGTGGAACTCGGTGGTGGAGCTAGGGGGATTCGAACCCCCGACCTTCTCATTGCGAACGAGACGCGCTACCAACTGCGCCATAGCCCCAGCGCCCTTGCGGGCAGAGATACCTTAACACCGGCCCCGGGCCCCGGTGAAACCCGGTGCCCGGCCTGCGCGGTCGGTCAGGCACCCACCGCGCGACGGCGGACGAGCACCGCGTCGACGTCGAGGGCGGCCGTCATGACGGGCGCCGGAGCGAGCGGCGCGGCCGCCACGTCGGACACCTCCGCGCGAGGGGCGAGCTCGGCCGCGGCGGTCGGCATCGCCTCGACGCTGGACGCGGAGACGTCACGGCGCGGGGCCGGGGGCTTGAGCGTGTAGGTCGGCATGGGCACCGGCACCGGCGTCCACGTCTGCTCGAGGTCGGCGTCCCAGCGGTACGTGCTGGCGCGGCGGTACGGGGCCGACGCCGGCGCCTGGGCCTCGGCCGGAACGCGGACGGCAGCGCTCGTCGGGGCGGTGCGAGCCGTCCGTGCGGCGGGGGCACCGGGCTCGCTCGCCGCGCGCCGAACCGAGGCAGCCTCCACCGGAGCAGGCTCGGCGACGGGGGCCGGCACGGCGGGTGCCGCCGGCGCTGCCGGTGCCTCGACGGAGGGGGCGGCAGCCGGAACCGTGTCGGCGACGACCGGAGCCTCCTCGACGACGGGGCTCGGCTCGGCGGGGGCGGCCTCGACGGACGAGGTGGGGGCCGGAGCCGGCTCGGCAGGGGTGGTGACGCGGGCCGGGGCGCGCTCCGCCGTCACCGCGGGCTGGGCGGCCGGCCGCGCGGGCAGCGCGGGGCGGCCGGTGAGGGCCGGTCGCGCCGCCGGCGCGGACCGCAGCTGGGCGTGGAGCTCGGCCATGGCCGCCCGGTCGGCGGCGTCGCGTGCGGCGCCCGTCCGGGCGGCCCGACGGCCGAGGACGAGGACGGCGGCGAGGAGGACCGTCGGCGCGGCGCCGAGCACCCACGAGGCACCCGCCAGCCCGACGACGACCCACGCCGCCGCGGCGGCGAGGAGGAGGGCGACGGTGAGGATGAGCCGACGGCGAGCGGCGGCGGCCCGGCGGCTGATCTCCGCCGCGCGGGCGGCGCGAGCCGCGGCGATGCGGCGGGCGTCCGTGGGACGCTCACTGCGGTCGGGGTGCCTGTTCACGGCGGGTGCCTCCGTACGTCGTCGCGGGTCGTGCAGGTAAGGCCGGGTCACGGGTTCGCCGTGGTGCACACGGGCGGGCGTCGGACCCGCCGTGGTGAGCACCCTCAGCTCGGCCGAGAAGCGGTCCTCCACGCGGGACTCGGCCAGCTCCTGCCGACTTCGGACCAGATGCGGGACCAGGTACCCGAGGAGGACGACGGCGAGTGCCAGCAGCACCCACCCCTGAACCTCCACACCCCGACGCTATGGCCCTTTCGTCGACACTCCACCGTACCGGTGCGGCGTGTCTGTCGCGGGTTCCGCCCGTCAGAGGGACGGACCACCCTGCGCCCACCGGTGGACGAGCCCCTGCGGCACCTCCTCGACGGTGAGCGCGAAGCTGCGGTGGTCGCGCCAGTCGCCGTCGATGTGGAGGAAGCGTTCGCGCAGACCCTCGTCCCGGAACCCCAGCTTCTCCACCACGCGCAGGCTTGCGGCGTTCTCCGGCCGGATGTTGATCTCGATGCGGTGCAGGCCCAGCTCGAACCAGCAGTGGTCGGCCGCCATGGCGACCGCCGTGGGGACGATCCCCCGCCCGGCCATGTCCTGGGAGATCCAGTAACCGATGGACGCCCCCCGCAACGAGCCGCGGATGATCGAGGAGACGGTGAGCTGTCCGACGAGCTCGCCATCCACCTCGATGACGAACGGCAGGGTCGAGCCGGCGCGGGCCTGCGCGTTGACGTCGCGGACGAACGCGCCGAAGCTCGGCGGCGGGCCGGCGGCCGGGTCGGGGCTGGTGGCCTCCCACCGGCGCAGCCACCCCTCGTTGGCGCGGCGCAGCCGCGTCCAGGCCGCTCCGTCCCGGCGGCGGAGCGGGCGCAGGACGACGCCTCCATGGACGAGGACGACGGGCCAGGGCATGAGCGGAGCGTATCGGTGGGAGCGTCTCAGTCGTCGAGGACGACGCAGTGGAGGGTGTCGCCCGGGCGGACGTCGGTGACGTCCTCGGGGACGACGGCGAGGCCGTTGGCCCGCGCGAGGCCCGACAGGACGAGCGCGCCCGGGGCCGCGGTCGGCTGCGCGTGGTAGCCGGCGCGCGCAGTGCCCGTCATGCGCACGGGGACGTACTCCCGCCGGCCGCTCGGGGAGTACCACCCGCGGTCGACGACGGCGGGCACCGAGGGGCGGAAGACGTCGGCGTAACCGGCCATGGCCCGCAGTGCCGGGCGCACGAACACCTCGTAGGCGACCTGCGCCGCGACGGGGTCGCCGGGGAGCGCGAAGATCGGCGTCCCGTCGCCGAGCGTGCCGAGCCCGAGCTGGCGGCCCGGGGAGAGCGCGACGTTGTCGAACCGCACGGTCCCCAGCGGGCCGAGGACCTCCTTGACCGTGTCGTTGGCGCCGTAGCTGAGGCCCCCGGTGGTGATGATGAGGTCGGCGCGCACGAGCTGGTCCTCGAGGGTCTCCCGCAGCGCCTCGTGCTCGTCCGGCACCGCCGCGACCCGGTACGTCGCCGCCCCGTTGTCCTGGGCGGCCGCCGCCAGGGCATGGCCGTTGGCGTCGTAGACCTGGCCCGGCGCCGCGCGGCGACCGGGCTCGACGAGCTCGTCGCCCACGGAGACGATGACGACCCGGGTACGGGGGTGCACCCGCACCCGGCCGCGGCCGACCGCGGCGAGGACCGCGACCTGCCGCGCGCCGACCCGCTCCCCCGCCGCCAGGACCACGTCCCCGCTGCGCAGGTCCTCGCCCTGCCGGCGCACGTTCTCCCCGGCGGCGGTCGCCGTCCGCACGGCCACCCGGGCGCTCCCGCCGTCGGTCATCGCCAGCGGGACGACGGCGTCGGCGCCCAGGGGCAGGGGAGCGCCGGAGGCGATCCGGACGACGGCGCCGGGGACCAGGCGCGACGTCTCGACCATGCCCGCGCGGACCTCGTCGAGGACGCGCAGCTCCACGGGCACGCGGTGGGTCGCCGTCGCGACGTCGTCGGAACGGACGGCGTAGCCGTCGAGCCCGGCGAGGTCGGCGACGGGCAGGTCCCCGGGCGCGAGGACGTCCTCGGCCAGCAGGCACCCGACGGCGTCCGCGAGGAGCACCTCGAGCGGCGCCTGCGGCCGGACGGCGGCCAGGCACGCGTCGAGGTGCTCCTGGACGGTTCTCACCGGGCGGAGGGGTAACGCTCGGCCGGGTCCGAGCCCAGCTCGACGTGGCGCCCCTGGACGAAGCCGGAGAGCCACTCGGAGAAGTCCGGACCCAGGTCCTCCCGGTCGACGGCGAGCTGGACGACGGCCTTGAGGTAGTCGAGCTTGTCGCCGGTGTCGTACCGGCGTCCGCGGAAGACGACGCCGTGCACGCCGCCGCCCTCCTCGGCCGGCATCCCGGCGAGGGTCTGGAGGGCGTCGGTGAGCTGGATCTCCCCGCCGCGGCCGGGGCCGGTGCGCTCGAGCACCGAGAACACCGCCGGCGAGAGGACGTACCGGCCGATGACCGCGAGGTTGGACGGGGCGTCCTCCACGGCCGGCTTCTCGACGAGCTCGCGCACGCGGACGACGTCACCGTCGGCGATGCCGGGGACGGAGGCGGGCTCGACGGCGGCGCAGCCGTAGAGGTTGATCTGGGCGGGGTCCACCTCGAGGAGCGCGACGACGGACCCGCCGAGGCGCTCCTGGACGTCGATCATCATGGTGAGGAGGTCGTCCCGGGCGTCGATGAGGTCGTCCCCGAGGAGGACGGCGAAGGGCTCGGCGCCCACGTGCTCGCGCCCGCACAGCACGGCGTGGCCGAGGCCCTTGGGCTCGCCCTGACGCACGAAGTGGACGTCGGCGAGGTCGCTGGAGGCGCGCACCGCGGCGAGCCGGGCGTCGTCGCCCTTGCGCTCCAGGGCGGCCTCGAGCTCCCCGTTGCGGTCGAAGTGGTCCTCGATGGAGCCCTTGCCGCGGCCGGTCACCATGAGGACGTCACGGATGCCGGCGCCGGCGATCTCCTCGACGACGTACTGGATGGCGGGCTTGTCCACCACCGGCAGCATCTCCTTGGGCGTCGCCTTGGTGGCCGGGAGGAACCGGGTCCCCAGGCCCGCCACCGGGACCACTGCCTTGCGTACTCGTGACACCTGCTCGCTCGTCGTCTCCATGAGACGCAGGTTAGGCGATGTGCCACCGACCCACCGGCTCGCCGCCGGGCACAGGTCGACGGAAGTCCTGGCATCGGGGTGTGGGCAGTGGGACAGTGGGGGCATGTCGACGTCGCCCCTGCGCCTGCCCGGGACCGCCGGGTTCGAGACCGAGGACGCGAAGCAGGCGCTGCGGATGGCCGTGCGGGAGCACCGCTCCGCCCGCCCCCAGCGGGAGCGCACGGAGGCCGCCCAGGCGCTCGCCGCGCACGCCATCGAGGCCATCGGGGACGCACGGTGCGTGAGCGTCTACGTCTCCACCGAGCACGAGCCGCCGACCCACCTGCTGCTCGACGCGCTGCGCGAGCGCGGGGTGCGGGTCCTCCTGCCCGTCCTCGGCCCGGGCCTGGAGCGCTGCTGGGCCGAGTACGCCGGGGCCGAGGGCCTCCAGGTGCGCGCCCCGGGCCGGCCGCCCGAGCCGTCGGGCGAGATCCTGCCCGCGGACGCGCTCGCCGCGGCCGAGGTCATCATCGCCCCGGCCCTCGCGGTGGACGCCGACGGCGTCCGGCTCGGCCAGGGCGGCGGGTGGTACGACCGGGCGCTGCGGCACCGCAGCGAGGACACCCCGGTGTTCGCCATGGTCTACGACTCCGAGCTCGTCGAGGGCGCGGGGCTCCCCCGCGACGAGCACGACGTGCCGGTCGACGCCGTCATCACGCCGGAGCGGTGGTTCCTCCTGCCCGGCTCGCCGCTGAGCGCCGCCGCCCAGAGCCAGCTGGGCCAGCGGAGCTAGCCCCGTCGGCCGACGCCAGCCAGGCTGGGTCGGGATCAGCGGCGGGACCGGGGCGAGGCCGCGCGGGCGCCGGGGTGCCTGGGCGCCTGGGCGCGCGAACCCGCGCCCGGCGCGCCGGACGGCTCAGTCCCTGGGGACCAGCGTCTGCGTCGTCTGCGCCGCCTCCTCGACCGCGGCGCGCGAGTACGGCCACGCGAACGTCTCGCCCCGCGCCCAGGCCCCGATCTGGTCGGTGTAGTGCACGGAGGCGGGGTGGCCCGAGTTGCCGGTCGCGTTCACCCACACCGACGCGTCGAGGTCCGAGAGGTCGACGACCATGCGCATCGACGGCCCGGAGGTGGCCCGGTAGTCCGGCCGGTCGCCCACCGTCGCGCTCGCGTCCCACCCGGTGGCGTTGACGATCGAGGCGCCGCCGCCGACGCCGACGGGCGTGGGGTTGACCAGCCGGCGGACCGGCTCCGGGATGCCCTCCCCGCCGAGCACGGGGTGGGTGGGGGCGACGCGGTGCAGGCGGTCCCACCGCCACTGCGACGGGTCGGCCCCGAGGGAGTTCGTCAGCTCATAACGGGCGTTGGTGAGCGACTGGGCGAGGATCTCGTCACGGCTCTCGACGAGGCTGACGGTCGTGCGGTCGTCCCACCAGGGGTTGCTCGGTGTCTCGAGGATGCTGCGGACCACGTCGAGGGAGCGGCTGCCGCCCTCGGGCACGACGCTGGCGGGTAGCTCGTCGGCGAAGGTGTGGGTGAGCAGGTGCGCCCACACCGCCGCGAAGTACGCGGCGGCCGGGGAGTCGCCGTCCTGCGGGTAGCCGTCCGCGGCCCAGTCCTCGAGGAGGGCGACCGCCTCCTCGACGAAGGGGTCCTCCACCGGGACCTCGAGCAGCACGGGGACGATCGCCTCGGCGAAGGGGCTGGCGTTGTCCGACATCATCGTCGTCACGGTCTGGGCGTCGAGCGGCTGGCCCTGCTCGATGGCACCGGTGAGCAGCTCCCGGATCCGCTGGGAGCGGTACCCGGCGTCGTAGTCCGCCGTGAGGAACGGGCCGACGCCGGCGGGGAGGACGGCCTGGTTCGCCGCGACGATGAAGCCCTCCTCGGGGTTGAGCCCGCGGGGCATGTTCTCCGGCGCGACGTAGCCCACCCAGTCGAACGCCGAGTTCCAGCCGGGCCGCGGCCAGGACCCGTCGGAGGGCACCGGGGTGTCCGCGACGCTCTGGCGCACGGGGATCCGCCCCGGCGCCTGGTAGCCGATGTCGCCCGCTGCGGTGGCGAAGACGATGTTCTGCGCGGGGACGTCGAACAGCGCGGCGGCGGCGGCGATCGCGTAGGCGTCGTCGGCGCGGTTGATGGCGAAGATCGCGTCGGCGGTGCGGCCCGGCGTGAGCGCCGTCCAGGACATCGCCACGGCGTACCCGCCGAAGCCCGACGGCGGCGAGCCGGCGGGCACCGGGGTGTTCCCGGCCGCGGCCGTCTCGGGCAGGACGCCGGAGACGATGGGGCCGTGCACGGTGCTCGCGACGCCGAGCGCGATGTCCTCCGCGTCGTTGACGCGGATCGTCTCGGTGCGGCGCTCCAGCGGGACGCGCTCGCCGTCGCGCAGGTAGGTGCCGTCGTCGTAGACGCGCTCGAGGAAGAAGTCGACGACGTCGGCGCCGAGGTTGGTCAGCCCCCAGGCCAGCTCGGTGTTGTGGCCCATGATGACCCCGGGCAGCCCCGCGAAGCCGAAGCCGGCGACGTCGAAGGTGCACGCCTCGTCCATCGCGCGGCAGTGCAGCCCCGCCTGGTGCCACACGCCCGGCATGGAGATGCCCAGGTGGGGGTCGTTAGCGAGGAGCGGCTCGCCGGTGCTCGTGTGCTCACCCGCGACGACGAAGGAGTTGGAGCCGATGCCGTCGCCCTCGCCGAGCAGGTGCGGGACGGCGCCCACGGCGTCCAGCGCGGCCTCCACGGCGCCCAGCCACTCGCCGTCGGGCAGGACCGTGGTGTCGGCGGCCTCCTGGGCGGCCGGCGCCGTCGGGGTGTAGGCGCTGAGGATGGGGGCGTTGCGGTCGTAGGGGTAGCCCGGGTAGAGCTGCTCGACCCGGGCGACGTCGCCGGCGAGCGCGGGCAGCGCCGCGGCCCGGCCCAGCTCCTCGTCGTAGTTGGCGGCGAGGTCCCACGCCATGGCCTTGAGCCAGGCGAGGGAGTCGATGGGGTCCCACGGCTCCACCTCGGTGAGCGTGGTCGACAGGCCCAGCACGGTGTACTCGACGCCGAGCTCGCTCGCCTCGTTCGCGTCGAGGTAGGCGTTGACCCCCTCGGCGTACGCCTCGAGGTAGGTGCGCGTGTCCTCGGCCAGGAGGTCCCACTCCTGCTCGGCCACCCGGCGCCACCCGAGCGTGCGGATGACGCTGTCCGCGGCGATGGCGTCCTCGTTCTCCCCGACGAGCTCGGCGAGCCGGCCCGCCGTCACGTGCCGGCGGTAGTCCATCTCGAAGAAGCGGTCCTGGGCGTGGACGTACCCCTGCGCGCGGAAGAGGTCGAGGTCGGTGTCGGCGTAGATCTGCGGGACCCCGAGCTCGTCCCGGAGCACCTCCACCTCGCCGTCGAGGATGGCCAGCTCCTGGGTCCCGCCGTACTCCGGCAGCGGCCGGCGCACGAGGGCGAGGGCGAGGGAGACGCCCACGACGAGGACGACGACGAGCATCGCCGAGACGATGATGCTCACACGCTTGACAACGCTCATGCCGGACACCTGACCGAGGGTATCCGCTGGGACCGACAGTCCTCCCCCGCATCCGCCCGTCCTCCACCGAGGCCCTGGTCTCACCCCCGTGCACAGCGCGGCGGCAGGCCGCGACGGCCCGGGACCGCCGCACCTACCGTGCCGCCATGCTCTCCCGCCCGGGCCAGGACCGGCCGCCCGTCCCCCCGTCGCAACGGCGCTGGCGGCGGGTCCGCCGGCGCGCCTGGCTCAGCCGCCACGTCCTCCTCGCCGTGGCGCTGGCCGCGGGCGCCTGGGTGGTGGTCGGCGAGCTGCGCCCACCGGCGCCGCCCACCGAGCAGGCGCTCGTCCTCGCCCGGGACGTGCCCGCGGGCACGACGCTCACCGCGAGCGACCTCACCGTGCGGCGCGTCGCGCCGGGCCAGGTCCCAGCGGGCGCGCTGCGCTCCGCGGCGGGGGTGGAGGGCACCACCCTGGCGGTCGGGCTGCCGGCGGGGTTCTGGCTGAGCCGCTCGGTGCTCGTGGGCCCGGGGCTGTCCGACGGCGCCCCTCCGGGCACGGTCGTGGTCCCGGTCCGCCTGGCGGACGCGGCGGTGGCCCAGCTGCTGCGGCCGGGCGACCGGGTGGACCTCCTCGCGGCGACGTCGGACGCCGCCGGCTCCCCCGGTGCCGCCCAGGTCGTCGCCGAGCGCGCCCTCGTGCTCGCGCAGCAGGCGCCCGCCGCGGCCGGCGGGCTGCTGGGGACGAGCGAGGTGAGCGCACCGTTGGTGTTCGTCGCGCTGGCGCCGGAGCGTGTTACCGAGGTGGTCGGGGCGAGCGCCTGGGCGCCCCTACGGGTCGTGCTGGCAGGAGCGCCCTGACGGCGCGGGGGCTGGGTGTCAGGCGTTGCCGCCGCGCGCGCGGAGCAGGTCGCGGATCTCCTGGAGGAGCAGCACGTCCTCGGCCGGCGCCTCGGGCTCCGGCTCCACGCCACGGGCGCGGCGCTCCTTGAACGTGTTCATCGGCGCGACGATGAGGAAGTAGACGACGGCGGCCGTGATGAGGAAGACGACGATCGCGTTGATGATGGCGGCGATGTCGACGTACGTCGCCGGGTTGCCGGAGACGATCTCGAAGCCGAGCCCCTCGGCCTGAGCCCCGCCGAACGAGTTGAGCAGCGGCGTGATGATGTTCGAGACGAGGGTGTCGACGATGGCGGCGAACGCCGACCCCACGACGACGGCCACGGCGAGGTCGACGACGTTGCCGCGCATGATGAACTCTTTGAATCCTCTGAGCATCGTTCGACTCCTTCTCGCTCCGGCACGGAACCCGGCGCCCCACGCCACAGGCTCCACCCTCACCCCCAGTGGGGGGGCTTGTCGCGCCGCAGCCGGTCGTCGTTGGAGTCCCCGCGGTACTCCCCCCACGCCGTGTCGGAGTCCTCGGAGGCGCGGTCGGGCAGCACCGGCTCGCGGACCGGCGTGGCCGGCTCCGTCGGTCCCGGGGTCGCGCGGTCCTCGGGGACGGGCGTGGGCGCGCCGGAGCGCTCGCCCGCGGGCCGCTTCCCCGGAGGCAGCCCGGGCGTCGCGGGGCCGGCGTCCTGTGTCGTCTCGGCGGGCCGGTCGCCGGCATCCTGCGCGGCGTCGCCGGGCGCGCCGGGCGTCGGCGCGGCCAGGCGGGTGACGGGGGCGACGACGCGGCGATGGCGCCCGCGCCGGGTGGCCATCACCGGCGGCGGGCCGCCACGGCGCCGAGGACACCGTCGACCTGCGCCCCGCGCCGGGTGAGGCCGAGCTCGTCGCGCAGCGCGGCCACGACCTCCTCGTCCGTGCGCACGACGCCGTCCTCGGCGATCCAGGCGGCGAGGTCGTCGAGCTCGTCGTCGGAGTACGCCGTGAGGGGCAGTCCAGGGGTGACCTCGGGCCGCGGCCCGCGCGGCAAGGGCTCGGCGGCGACGGGCGCCCGCTGCTCGGCGCCGGGCGCCGAGGCCTCGGGGGCCTCGGAGGCCTCGGCGGCGACGGCCTCTCCCATGGGCACCACGTCGCCCATCTGCGTCGGCGCCTCGCCCTCGGCGGGCTGGTCGGCCGGCCCCCCGGCGTCCGGACGCTCACCGGCCTCGCCGGCGGGACGCGTGCCGTCGTCGTCGGGCTCGGTCGCGCCGTCGTCCACCTGGTCGGGGACGTCGGGGCCGGCCGCGCGCGCGGGCGCCGCGCCGCGCCGTCGGGTCTCGAGGACCTGCAGGGCGAGGCCGAGGATGGTGCGCGCCTCGAGCTGGGGGTCGGCGAACACGGCCGTGGAGTACGCCATGTGCACGGCCCACCCACGGGCGGTGAGGCGCTGGACCCAGTGCCGCTCGCGGCGGCGCAGGCTGGGCTCCGCGACGTACTCGGCGTCGTCGGTGAGCACCGCGACCAGCAGCTCCCCGGGCAGGTCGGGGTGCCCGATGGCGAGCGGGATCCGGACGCCGTCCTCGGGGCCGTACTGCGGCACGACGGTGAGCCCGAGCCGCCACAGGCGCTCCGCGAGGTCGAGGAGCAGCGGGTCGGGCGCAGCCGCCGGCTCCGCGGGCGCCGGGTCCTGCGCCGCCCGCTCGAGGAGGTCGGCGAGGAGCTGCGGACCGGGCGCCTTGAGCCGGGACCGGTCGAGGTCGCCCGCGTCGATGCAGCTGATGACGAGGAGCCCGCGCCGAGCCGCGTCGAGCGCGTCCACCAGGCAGGCGAGCCCGTCCGGGCCGCTGACCCGCCCGAACCGGTGGAGCACCCGGCCGTGCGGGGTCTTGGCGAATCCGACGGTGAGGATGACCTGGTCGCGGCGCAGTCCCGCCGCGCCGTCGGGCTCGACGACGACGAAGGGTTCCGGCCGCGCGGCGTGGAAGAACGCGGCGACGGCGGGGCTGTCGGCCACGGCCGCGGCGATCGCCTCGCGGACCCGCTCCGCGTGGCGAGAGTTGAGCGCGACGACGGCGAGGGACTCCTCCGGCCGGCTGAGCGCGTGGTCGATGACGCGGTCGACCACCCGCTCCACCTCGACCTGGACGCTCTCGACGGCGTCCGCGCCGGGGGCGGGCATCCCGAAGCCCTCGACGTGCTCGAGGCGGATGGCCGACGGCGCCGGCGGCGACGGGACCGTCCGGATGACGTCGGCGTAGCCGTGCTCCGCGAGGAACGTGGCGATCGGCTCGGCGCGCACCGTGCGGTCGGTCGGCACCGTCACCGAGGGCAGCATCGGGGCCAGCGCGGCGACGAGGCCCTCGCCGCCGCGGCGCGAGTCGCCGACGACGACGACCTGCCGGGCGCGGGCGATGGCACCGACGGCCTGCTCGACCGGGAGGTGCTGGACGCCGTCGAGCACGAGCAGGTCGATGGTCCGCCCCGGCGGGAGCAGCTGGGGCACGAGCATCGGCGCGACGATCCACGCCGGCCGGATGGCGCTGGCCAGCCCGGGGTGCCGGGCGAGGATCTGGGGCAGGTTCGGCTCGGCGTCGAGCTCGGCGGCCAGCTGGGCCGCCTCCTCGGGGTGGGCGCCGACGACCGTGCGCACGTGGCGGGCCACGGCCCGGCGCACCGGCCCGGCGAGCGAGGCGACGTGGCGTCGGTCGAGTGCGCGGAACCGCTCGGCGAGCGCGACGAGCGCGGGGCCGTCGTAGCCCGCGAGCGCCGGGTCGGAGCGGACGATCTCCTGGAGGACGGAGGCCCACCAGGCGAGGTCGAACTCGGCGGCGACGCTCGCGACCGGCGTGTGCCGCTCGGCGAGGTCACGGACGAGGTCGTCGAGTCCGAGGTCGATGAGCTCGTTGAGGACCGCGGTGCGCTCGGGCAGGAGGCGCAGCGCCTCGCCGTCGACGCCGAGGTCGGCCATGAGGGCGGCGAGCTCGTCGAAGGGGAGGTCGAGGAGGGAGTCGCGTCCCGCCCCGCTGCCGATCACCGGGTCGAGTGCGTCGAGGTCCGCGCGCACCTCGCGGGCGTGCTTCTCCAGGTCCGCCATCCCGGACGGCAGGCGCGGCCAGCCACCCTCGGGGCAGTAGCGGCGCCACAGGTCGCGCTGGGCCTGGACGCGGATGAGCTCGCCGTGCAGGTCGGCGACCGGACGGCCCGGGCGCAGGAGGTCGCGCGCCTGCTTGCGCAGGCGGCGGCGGACCCGGCGCGGCATGTCGAGGCCGTGCTCCTTGCGCCAGCCGCGGCTCGCGGTGGCGACGACCATGTCCGCGGCGGAGCGCTCGAACACCTGGGGGCTGAAGACGTCGAGCGCGCTGCGGACGCCGTCGAGCATCCGCAGCTGCTCGCCCCACTCGCGCATCGTCGTCGGGGTCTCGAGCCCGGTCTGGGCCGCGGCGCGGGACACCTCGCGAGTGAGCTCGGGCAGGGAGAGCTCGGCCAGACGCTGGGTCCGCTCGAGCGACTCGTGGGCCTGGCGGGCACTCGTGAGCCGGGCGCCGTACCAGGGGGTGTCGTGCGGCCGGAGCTCGAACGCGCCGAGGCTCCCGGCGCGGACGAGGCGCTCGCGGGCGTGCTCGCGGACGTCGCCGACGAGGCGGCGCAGGACCTCGGCGGGCAGGCGGACGCCGGTGCGCGGGCCGGGGCGGGTGGCCGTGAGGGCGGCGAGCGCCTGCAGGGCGTCGTGGGCGGACGCGTCCCACGGCTCGCGCCGCACGTGGAGCGCCCCGACGTAGCCCGCGAGCGTGAGGTGGGAGTCGACGAGCTCCGCGCGCAGCGCGTGCACCTCGTCGACGTGGATCTCGGGCTCCTCGGGGCGCAGCCCGGAGCGCAGCCGCTCCGCCGCGACCGTGCGCCACCGGGTGTCCGCGGTGACGTCGAGGAGGAGCTCGGACAGGCCGAGCTCGTTCATGGTCCGGGCCAGGGTGCGCCCGCTCCGGCGGGTGCCGGGCACGTAGACGACCCGGCGCCCCGAGGCGGTGGCGTCGGCGAGGACGGCGGCGACGGTGGCGGGCACGTCGGCCCCGGGCGGGGCGTCGATGAAGAGGTGGGCGCCGGTCGCGACGGCGTCGATGACGTGGAGCTGGTCCGGGTCCAGGTCGCCCGTGCCGCGCTCCGCCTGGGGGGCGCGGTCGGCCACGACGGGCACGGGCATGGGCACGTCGAGCGCCGCCCGGGCGTCCTCGACGCCGGCCAGGGCCGCGACGACGGCGTGGCGGGGCAGCTCGTCCGCCAGCGCGTCGAGGTCCTCGACGAGGACCTGCCCCGGGTGGATGAACGGCCCGATGAGGATCCGCTCGTCGAGGGAGAAGCCGGGGAGGACCTCCTCGCCCAGCGCCGCGAGGCGGTGCAGCGCGGTGCGCGGGGAGAACCCGTTCGCGGTGAAGGCGCTCCGGGCGATGGCGGCGACGTCCGAGCCCACCCCGCGGGCCCGCAGGGCGCGGACGAAGACGGAGTTCACCTCGATGGCGGGCTCGAGGTCGATCTCGAAGTCCGCCTCCTGGGAGGCACGGGCGGCCAGGCGCACCGGCCGCAGGAGGACGGGGGCGCGGACGGTGCGACCGGTCCGGGCGTCGTCCGCGTCGTCGTCGGAGTGCGGCGTGCCGTCGGCGGAGAGGTCCGGCTCGGTCCAGGTCGCGACGCCGACGGCGAGGAAGGTCGGGGCGACACCGTGGCGCTGCGCGAGCTCCTCCGCGCGAGCGCTGACGGTGCGGGCGCCGCGGCGGGCGGCGACCAGCGCCGCGCCCTCGCGCACGAGGTTGGTCAGGCGGGTGGTGCGGCCGGCGTAGAGCTGGGCGATGCCCGAGGGGTGGGCGGCCGTGAGGTCGATGAGTGCGTCGCCGAGGAGCCGGACGTCCCACATGGGGCTCGCGCCGCCGAGCGCAACGAGTCGCTCGCGCCACCCCTGCGCGGCTGCCTCGACGGCCGCCGTCTCCGGGGTGGGCTCGGCACCCGCGGGCACGGAGGCGACGGACGCGCCGACGCCGCCCGGCGAGTCGTCGGTACCGTCGTGGACGAGGGCGACCATGGGGTCTTCCCCGGCGGGGCGTCGGGCCGCGCCGGAGCCGGTGAAAAGCGCGGAGCGAGTCATCTGTCCACGCTAACCAGCGAACCTCTGCGGATGCGGGCGACCCGCCGCGCGGCGGCCAGATCGTCGCGTGCATGGGCTCACACGTGGAGGGCCCGCTGCGGCGTGGGTCGGCGCGCGGGACCGCCCGGCGGGACGCGCCGAGGCGCTGCGCGAGCGGGGAGCCGAGGCCGGGGGCGTCGTCGCCCGGCCGGGGTGGAGCGGCTGGTCCGACGGGGCGCGACGCGCACGGGGGGGCAGGCGTCGCGCCCCGTCTGGTCTGATCATTAACTATCGACATATGTCGACGCAAGAATCGGTGCACAACCGCGCCACGTGCGCTAGACCGGCGCCAGGGCGCGGATCCCGACCCTCCCGCGCCGCGGGTTGGCGCGTCTCGCACGCCGACGGGGCCTGTGCAAGGCTGTGAGAAGCGCAACATTTTCGCGAGCAGACGAGGACACCATGGTCGAGTCGCAGCCGTCCGGAGCAGTGGTCGTCGCGATCGACGGCACGGACAAGGACGCCCCGGCCCTACGCTGGGCGGCCGACGAGGCGGACTGCCGCGACGTGCCGTTGTCCGTCGTCCACGCCTTCCCGTGGGTCATCTCCGCCCGCGAGTACGGCTCGCCGCCCCCCGAGGACGTCATCGAGTCCACCGCCCCGATCCTCGACCACGCCGTCGCCGTCGTCCGCGAGCGCCACCCGGACCTCGCCGTGTCGGCCGAGGTGGTCATGGAGCGACCGGCGGTCGCCCTCGTGCGCGCCTCGCAGAACGCCGCCGCCCTCGTCCTCGGCGCCCGCGGCCTGGGACCCCTCCGCAGCCGGCTCATCGGCTCCGTGTCGCAGAAGGTCGCGGCGCACGCGAGCGGGACGGTCGTCGTCGTCCGGGAGGACGTCACCCGCCCCGAGGGGCCCGTCGTCGTGGGGGTCGATGCGGCCTCGGCGGTTCCCGCGATCACCGAGTTCGCGTTCCGCCACGCGGCCGCGCGCCACGTCGGCGTCCGCCTCGTCCACGCCCTCGACCGGCAGCCGCCCGTGCCAGGGCTGGCCGACGCGCGGGTCCGGCAGGTCCTCGACCGGCGCACCACCGAGGGCGAGGAGGTGCTCCGCGCCCTCGCGGACGAGTGGTCCGAGCGGTTCCCGGGCGTGCCGGTTGAGGCCGACCTCGTGGAGACCAACCCGGTCGAGGCGCTCGTCGTCGCGGCCGCCCACGCGAGCCTGCTCGTCGTCGGCAGCCGCAGCCGGCACGGCCTGGCGGGGCTGCGGCTCGGGTCGGTCGCCCGCGGGGTCCTGCACGAGGTGCCCGTGGTCGCCATCGTCCGCGTGGAGCACGCGGAGGACTGACGGCAGGCCCCGTCCCGCCGCTAGGTCAGCACGGCGCGGCCCCGGCCCGCGCAGCACCGGTGCGTCCCGCGGCACGCCTCAGTCGACGAGCGCGCCGCAGGTGAGGTTGGCGATGGCGCCCGTCATGGCGCGCGCCCGGTCCGACGCGACGAAGGCGGCGTACTCCGCGACGTCCTCGAGCGTCGGCAGCCGCCCCAGCAGGGTGCCGTGCTCCGCCAGGCCCGCCAGCCACCCCGGCGCGTCGGTGCCCACGCGGGCGGCGGCCGAGGTGAAGACCGCCCCCAGGTGCGACGTGGCGATCGACTCGGGGATGGCGTGGGGGCGCAGGCACACCACACGCACCCCGTCGGGTCCGAGCTCGCCCGCGAGCACCCGGGAGAAGGCCTCGACGGCGCCGCATGCCGCGGCGTTGCCCAGGTGCCCGATCCCCGGGAGCTGCGACCCGGGCGCGGAGATGGTGAGGATGACGCCGGACCGGCGCGCCTGCATGTGCCCGGCGACCGCCTTCGCGGTGACGACGTTCGTCCGCGCGTACCGCTCGACGGGGAGGAGGAAGTCCTCGACGGGGAGGTCGGCGAGGGGCACGCCCTGGACGTGCGGCACCCCCACGACGTTCATCGCGATGTCGATGTGCCCGTCGTCGGCGGCCACCGCGTCGGCGTGCGCGCGGACCGCGTCCGCGTCGAACGCGTCGACGACGGCGTAGGCGGCGCTCCCGCCGCGGGCCTCGATGGCCTCGGCGGTCCGCCGCAGCCGCTCCTCCGTCTGCCCGACGAGGTGGACGCGCGCGCCCTCGCGCGCGAAGACCCCGGCGGTCGCGGACCCGATGGCCCCGGACCCGCCGTAGATGATGGCGGTCTTTCCCTCGAGCAACATGGCACTCCCCCGTGGTCGACGCACTGCCGGTGGAGCGACGGTAGGGGCGGCGCCCTCGGCCCGTCCATAGGCATTAAGGCGGAGGTGCGGCGCCGATGGTGGGAGTCGGCCTCCGTCGTCGGCGAGTGAGCTGCCTGCGGAGGCGCGCGCTGCTACGTCAGCTCGGCGCGGCCCCGGCGCCAGTAGCCCATGAACGCGACGTCGCAGCGCGGGAAGCCGGCGCCCACGAGGTGCCGGCGCAGGTCGCGCACCATGCCCGCCTCCCCCGCGATCCACGCGTAGCACCGCTCGTCGAGGCACGGCGCCGCGCCACCGCCGACCTCGCACGGACGCGGCGCCGCGGCCTCGGTCGGGTGGTGCGGGGTGTCCCAGAGGATCCCCGCGTCGACGTCGATGTCGTCGACCTCGGCCACCGGGCGCTGGACGAGTCGCACCGCCCGGTGGACCTCGGGCTGGAGGAGCGTGCCGTGCGCGCGGCCCTCCCGGGCCAGCCACGTCACCTTCACGCGGGAGAGCGTGAGGATCTCCTGGCGGTCGTCGGCGTGCGGGACCTCGAGGAGCGCCTCCCCCTCGACGTCCGGGCCGAGGCCCTCGAGGATGGCGGCCACGGCGGGCACGGCGGTCTCGTCGCCGGCGAGGAGCACGCGGCGACACTCGCCCGGGTCCCACTCGATGCCCACGGTGAGCGGGTGGCGCCCGTCCGGCCCCACGACGGTGAGCCGGTCGCCGGGGCGCGCCGCCGACGCCCACGCGGCCGCGGGACCGTCCGCGCCGCCCGGACCGGCGTGGAGGACGAAGTCGACGTCGAGCTCACCGAGCGCGGGCCGCATCGCACGGACCGTGTAGGTCCGCATGGCCCCGCGCACCGTCTCGTCGAGGGCGAGCCACTCGCGGTACCACCCCTGCGAGAAGCCCCAGGCGTTGAGGTCGGGCAGCGGGTGGCCGCTCGTGGGGATGAGGAGCTTGACGCGCAGGTCGCGGGGGCCGGCCGGGCCGCCGGTGCCGATGTGCCGCAGGTCCTCTCCGGCGAACGTCACCCGCACGAAGCTCGGGCCCAGGCGGCGCACCGCGCGGACCTCGACGTCGAAGGCGCGCATGGTGGGGATCTCGCTGATCGTCGTGCTCATCGATCGGCTCCTGTCATCGGTACGCGGTGACGCACGGGGGGATCGTTCGGGGTGACGTCGGCGGCGCTGCCGTCGGGCACGCCCGCGGGAACGGCGGTGCCGTCGGGAGCGGCGCCGTCGGGAGCGGCGCCGTCGGGAGCGGTGCGGCCACGGGCGCGGTGCCGCCCCACGGGGACGACGAGCGGGGTGCCGGAGACCGGGTCGGGGAGCACGGACGCCTCGACGCCGAAGACCCGCTGGAGCATCTCGGCGGTGACGACGTCGGCGGGCGCCCCGGCGGCGACGACCGCGCCGTCGCGCATGGCGACGAGGTGGTCGGCGTACCGGGCGGCGAGGTTGAGGTCGTGGAGGACCATGACGATGGTGGTGCCGCGGTCGTTGAGGTCGACGAGCAGGTCGAGGACCTCGAGCTGGTGCGCGACGTCGAGGAACGTCGTCGGCTCGTCGAGGAGCAGGATCTCCGTCTCCTGCGCGAGGGTCATGGCGATCCACACGCGCTGCCGCTGCCCGCCGGAGAGCTCGGCGACCACCCGGTCGGCGAGGTCGGCGGTGCCGGTCGCCTCGAGGGCGGCGGCGACGGCGGCGTCGTCGTCGGGCGTCCAGCGGCGCATCCAGCCCTGGTGCGGGTAGCGGCCGCGGCCGACGAGGTCGGCGACGGTGACCCCGCCGGGCGCCTCGGGGGCCTGCGGGAGGATGCCGAGGACCGTCGCCACCTGCTTGGTCGGCAGCGACGTCAGCTCCGCCCCGCCGAGGGTGACGTGGCCCGCCGCCGGGGCGAGCAGCCGGGCGAGGGCACGCAGCAGCGTGGACTTGCCGCAGGCGTTCGGCCCGACGATCGCGGTGATTCGGCCCGGCGGGATGGACAGCGTGAGGTCCTCGGCGACGACGCGCTCGTCGTAGGCGAGGCGCAGCCCGTGGGCCTCGAGGCCGCGGTGGGTGAGGTCGAGGGGTGTACGGGTCACTCGGACCGACCTCCGCGGTTGGCCGTGGCGAGGAGCCACAGCAGGAAGGGCGCGCCGGTCGCGCCGGTGACGACACCGACCGGGACGGCACCCGGCAGGATCTCGGCCGCGACGTAGTCGGCGGCCAGGACGAGGAGCGCGCCCACGAGGCCGGACAGGAGCAGGCTCGGGCGCCCGCCCAGGAGCCGCCGGGCGATGGGCCCGGCGAGGAACGCGACGAACGCCACGGGTCCGGCCGCGGCCGTGGCGGCGGCCACCAGCGCGACGGCGACGACGGTGAGGCCCAGGGTCGCGGGGCGCACCCGCAGGCCGAGGCCCGAGGCGACCTCCCCGCCGAGCTCGAGGACGCCGAGCCGCCGGGAGAGCACCGCCGTCGCGGGCAGCAGCACGACGAGGGCGGCGCCGAGGTACAGGGCGCGGCGGTCGTTCGCCGGGCCGAGCGAGCCCGACAGCCACACCAGGGCGTCCTGCGCGGTCCGCAGGTCGGTGCGGGCGAGGAGGAAGTTGATGACGGCCTGCATGACGGCCGCGACGCCGATCCCGATGAGGATGAACCGGTCCCCGCCCACGACGCCCGAGCGCGACAGGGCGTGCATGCCGACGGCGACGAGGAGCGCGCCGGCGAGGGCCGCGAGGGAGACCGGGAGGCCGCTCGCGCCGGCGAGCACGATCGCGGCGACGGCGGCCGCCGACGCCCCGAGGCTGATGCCGAGGATGTCCGGGCTGGCCAACGGGTTGCGGAGCATCGTCTGGAAGATCGTGCCGGCGACGCCGAGGGCGAGCCCCACCATGGCGCCGACCGCGACCCGGGGCAGGCGGCTCTCGGTGATGATGAACGACGCCCCGGGGATCTCCGCACCGCCGAGGATGCGGAGGAAGTCGACGAAGGAGACCGTGAAGTCCCCGAGGAGGAGGCGCACGAGCGCCATGGCGAGGACGGCGACGACGAGGACCGCCGCCACGGTGACGTGCCGGCGACGCCCGGCCCGGCGCACGGCGCGGACGGCGTCGGCGACGGCGGGGGTGGCCGCGCCGGCCCGCGGGCCGGTACTGGTTCCGGGACCCGCCCCGTCGAGGAGCGCGCTCACAGCGTCACCGTCCGGCGGCGGCGGACCAGCCAGACGAACCCGGGCGCACCGACGAGGGCCACCATGACGCCGGCCTCGACCTCCCCGGGCGGCAGGACCAGGCGGCCGACGACGTCGGCGGCGAGGACGAGGGCGGGACCGACGAGCAGGGAGATCGGCAGGATCCAGCGGTAGTCGGGGCCGGCCAGGCCCCGCACGACGTGGGGGACCACCAGCCCGACGAACGCGATCGGCCCGGCGAGCGCCGTCGCCGCCCCGCACAGCAGGACGATCCCGACCGCGGTCACCACCCGGGTGAGCGCGACCCGCTGGCCGAGCCCGCGGGCGACGTCCTCGCCCAACGCCAGCCCGTTGAGGACGGGGCCGAGCGCGAGGGTGAGGAGGAGGCCGACGACGATGAAGGGCAGCACCTCGACGAGGACGTCCCACCCGCGGCCGGCGACCGAGCCCACCTGCCAGAACCGGAAGGCGTCGAAGACGTCGGCGCGGCCGATGAGCACGGCCTGGGTGAGCGAGGACAGGGCGGCACCGACGGCGGCCCCCGCCAGGGCGAGCTTGACCGGCGTCGCCCCCTCGCGGCCCAGGCTGGCGATGCCGTAGACGACGACGGCGGCCAGGCCGGCGCCGAGGAACGCGAACCACACGTAGCCGCTGAGCTCCGTCACCCCGAGCGCGGCGATCGCGACGACGACGGCGAGGGCGGCACCGGCGTTGACGCCGAGCAGCCCGGGGTCGGCGAGCGGGTTGCGGGTGAGGCCCTGCATCGCCGTGCCGGCGACGGCGAGCGCGGCGCCGGCGAGGATCGCGGCCCCCGTGCGGGGGATGCGCGAGCGGACCACGGCCTCGGCGCCGCCGGCCCCGTCGGGGCGCAGGACGGCGTCGAGGACCGTGGAGAGATCGACCGAGCGCGCACCGAGGGCGAGCGAGGCCAGCACCGCCGTGACGAGCACGACGGCGCCGACCACGAGTACCGCGGTGCGCGAGCGGGTCACCGGCCGTCGGTCTCCTCTGCGCCGGCGTCGCCGCCGGCCTCAGCGGCGCGGGCGGCCTCGGCGATGTCGGGCAGGACCTCGTCGAGCGCCCACGGCAGGCTCAGCGGGGAGGCGGCCGACACGGCGATGGTGAGGGTGTCGTTCGCGCTCGGGACGAAGGCCCCCGCGGCGATGGCCGGGATCTGGCCCAGCAGCGGGTCCGCCTCGATCTGCGCGACGGCCTCCTCGCTGGGGACCCAGGCGACGAGGACGTCGGAGGCGAGCTCGTCGGCGCGCTCCGCGGACCACTCGATGTAGAAGGCCTCGCCGCCGGCCTCGGTGACCACCGGGGCCTCGACCATGCCGATGGACTCGAGGAACTTCGAGCGGTTGTCGAGCGAGGTGAAGAGGTTGATGACCGAGGCGTTCGCCGGGTCGAGGTTGGCGTAGATGAAGGACTTGCCCTCGATCTCGGGGTGCTCGGCGGCGGCCTCGGCGATCTGCGCCTCCGTGTCCTCGACGAGCTGCTCGGCCTCGTCCGCGAGACCCAGGGCCTCACCGATGAGCCGGGTGGACTCCTGCCACGGCGTCCCGAAGGCGACCTCGGGGTAGGCGACGACGGGGGCGATCTCGCTGAGCCGGTCGTACTCCTCCTGCGTGAGGCCGGAGTAGGCGGCGAGGATGACGTCGGGGGCGAGCTCGGCGATGTCCTCGAAGGCGATGCCGTCGGCCTCGGAGTACAGGGTCGGGCCGTTCTCGCTGCCGACCTCCGCGCCGAGCTCGGCCAGCGCCTCGTCCTTCCACGGGGTGGACAGCTCCGGGGTGCCGCCGAACTCCTCGGCCGGCATGCCGACCGGCGCGACGCCGAGGGCGATGGCGACGTCCGCGTTCACCCAGGAGATGGTCGCGACGCGCTCGGGCTGCTCCTCGATCGTCGTCTCGCCGAAGGCGTGCTCGACGGTGACGGGGAAGGCGTCGGAGGCCGCGGTCGTGGCGTCGTGGCTGGTGTGGTCGTCACTGCCGCCGGTCGAGGTGGTGCTGCAGGCGGCGAGGGTGAGGACAGCAGCAGCGGCGACGGCAGCGGGCGCGAGGGATCGGGACACAGGTGCTCCACGGGGTGAGGTGAGGACAGCCTAACTTGCAATTACGTGACGGGAGCGTAGCGCAATTCTCTGGACGCTCGACCGGCCGGTCCGACGCCGGTCCGACGCCGGTCCGAAGCCGGTCCGTGCCCCTCCTGGTACGCCGCTTCGCCAGCCGGCGCCCCCCTCCCGCCCGCTGTCCGGGCATCCCTCCCCACCCACCCCTCTCGTGATCTTGCAGCGACGCTGACCGCGGCGCCGGAACGGCCTCGACGGGTGACTTTGTGGTGCCCATAGCGCTGGGATGTCACCCATTGCGCCGCAGAGTCGCCGCGGGGGCAGCCCCGGCGCGGGAACCTCAAGCGAGGCGCGTCGAGTGCCGGCGTCAGAGTCGGCCTGTCCCCTCAAAGCCCCGCGGGAGGCGTCGGCTCCATGGGATCGTCACCGGCATGGAGCTCTTGGTGATCATTGCGCTGCTGCCGCTGGCGCTTGCCGTCGCGGCGACCGTCAACGTGGTCCGGGGAGGCGCACCGCTCCGCACCGTCGACGTCGCCTGGCTGCTGCTCATCTGGCTCGTCCCCGTCGTCGGGCCACTCCTCTGGTTCGTCGCCGGCCGCCGGACGCCCATGTCGGCCCCCCGCTAACGCCGTCCGGCGCCAGGCCGGGCCGGCACCGCTGCCGCGGCGCTGCCGCCCACCGTCGCCGGAGGCGCCCGGCGTCCGGCGCCCGGCGCCCGGCGTCCCAGCGCGAACCGCCGTCGACGTGCTCCGTTACGCTGGTGCGCGGTCCCCGCCCTCGTAGCTCAGGGGATAGAGCACCGCTCTCCTAAAGCGGGTGTCGGCAGTTCGAATCTGCCCGAGGGCACCCTTCGTCGTCACTCGGGGCGCCACGCCCGCAGCCGGCCCGGCGCACGACCCGACAGCGCTACGCGTCCGCGCCGGGAACCGCGCGGTGGCGCTGCGCGACGCCGGCCGTGCCGTAGGGGTAGTCGTCCACCTCCGGAGCGCTGGCCTCGGTCAGCGCCTGCATCTCCTCCGCGGTGAGAACGAGGTCGGCCGCAGCGAGGTTGTCGGCGAGCTGGCGCGTCGTCCGGGCGCCGAGGATCACCGAGGTCACCGCCGGTCGTGCCGCCACCCACGCGAGCGCCACCTGCGACATCGAGACGCCACGAGCATCCGCCACCGCACGGACGGCGTCGATGACCCGCCACGTCCGCTCGTTCGCGTTCCGCGCCTCCCACGCCTCCATCCCGCGGGTCGGGTTCTCCCCGAGCCGGGTGGCGCCGGTGGGCATGACGTCCCGCTCGTACTTCCCGGTCAGCCAGCCGCCCGCGAGCGGCGACCACGGGAGGAGGCCGACGCCGGCGTCGAGGGCCGCCGGGACGGTCTCGTGCTCGATGCCGCGCACGAGGAGGCTGTACTGCGGCTGGAGCGTCGCCGGTGCGGTAAAGCCGCTGGCCGCCGCGACGTGGACGGCCTTGGTGAGCTGCCACCCGGTGTAGTTCGAGAAGCCGTAGTAGGAGATCTTCCCGGCGCGGACGGCGTCGTCCAGGAAGCGCAGCGTCTCCTCCACGGGCGTCACCGCGTCCCACGCGTGCATCTGGTAGAGGTCGACGTGCTCGACGCCCAGCCGGCGCAACGAGGCGTCGAGGGCGTCGCGCAGGTGACGGCGCGAGAGTCCGACGTCGTTGGGTCCCGCGCCCATCGCGAACCGGCCCTTCGTCGCGAGCACCACCTGGGCCGCCTCCGTCGGGTGCGCGGCGAGCCAGCGGCCGATGATCTCCTCCGAGCCGCCCGCGGAGTAGACGTCCGCGGTGTCGAAGAAGTTGCCCCCCGCCTCGACGTAGGCCGTCATGATCTCGCCGGAGGTCGCCTCGTCCGACTCGGCGCCGAACGTCATCGTGCCCAGTGCGTGCACGGACACCACCGTGCCGGTCCGTCCCAGGGTGCGGTGCTCCACGGTCACTCCTCTTGTCGGCGACGTCGCCTGCGGCGCCGCGAGTCTAGGTGCGGGGGACGACGACGGCGCGGGCTACCGCGCCCATGCCCCCGCCGCCCGGCGTTTCTGCACGATCACGACGAAGTGGGGGGTGGGGCGGGGGGGCCGGCGGGACGCGCCCCGCCCCCCGCCGCGCCACCCTCAACGCCTGAGCAGCACCCGCGACTCCCACGGCGCCAGCCGGACCCGCTCCCCCTCGGCCGGGGCGCCGTCGTCGTGCGTGGACAGCAGCACCTCCCCGGCCAGGTGGTCGGCCTGGCCCTCGAGCTCGACGTCGGCCGGCTCGCCCGACATGTTCGCCACGACGAGGAGCGTCTGCCCGTCGAGCGAGCGCGTGTAGGCAAAGACCTGCTCGTCGCCCGGCAGGAGGAGCGCGAAGTCGCCGTGGACGACGACGTCGTGCGCGCGCCGGACCTCGATGAGACGGCGGTAGTGGTGGAACACCGACCCGGCGTCGGCGCGCGCCGCCTCCGCGTTGATCTCCGTGTGGTTGGGGTTGACCGCGATCCACGGCTCGCCCGTGGTGAACCCGGCGTTCGCCGACGCGTCCCACTGCATGGGCGTGCGGGCGTTGTCCCGGGAGACCGGGCGGATGCCGGCCAGGAGCGCCTCGGGCGATGCGCCGTCGCCCAGGGCGTGGCGGTAGTGGTTGAGGGTCTCGACGTCGCGGAACTCCTCGATGCGCCGGAAGTCGACGTTCGTCATCCCCAGCTCCTCGCCCTGGTAGACGTACGGCGTGCCGCGCAGCATGTGCAGGACGGTGCCGAGCGTCTTCGCCGAGGTGACCCGGTGCTCGGGGGAGTCGTCGCCGAAGCGGGAGACGATGCGCGGCTGGTCGTGGTTGTTCCAGTACAGGGAGTTCCAGCCGACGTCGGCCAGGCCCTCCTGCCACGCGGCGAGGTTGGCCTTGAGGTCGGTGAGCCGCAGCGGGCGCTGGTCCCACTTGCCGCCCGGGCCGTGGTCCAGGCCCATGTGCTCGAAGGTGAAGACCATGTTCACCTCGCGGCGGGCGGGGTCGGTGAAGGCCCGCGCCTGCTCGATGGTGACGCCGGGCATCTCCCCCACGGTGAGCAGCGCCTTGTCGGCGAGCGCCTCGGCGTGCATCTCGGCGAGGAACTCGTGGATGCGGGGGCCGGCGGTGTAGTACGGCGAGCCGTCCCCGAACCGGCCGGAGCGCACGACGCCGTCGGGCAGCGATCCGTCAGGGCGCAGCTCCTTGGAGACGAGGTTGATGACGTCCATCCGGAAGCCGTCGACCCCCCGGTCGACCCACCAGCGCATCATCGCGTAGACCGCCTGGCGGACCTCGGGGTTCTCCCAGTTGAGGTCCGGCTGCTTCCGGCTGAACAGGTGGAGGTAGTACTCCCCCGTGGCCGCGTCCCACTCCCAGGTGGACCCCGAGAAGAAGGACTCCCAGTTCGTCGGCTCGGCGCCGGGCGTACCGCCCTCGTGGCCCTCGCGCGGCGGGCGCCACCAGTACCAGTCGCGCTTGGGGCTGTCCGTGCCCGACCGGGACTCCTCGAACCACGCGTGCTCGTCGGAGGTGTGGTTGACGACGAGGTCCATGACGAGCTTCATCCCGCGCTCGTGGACCGCAGCGATGAGGGCGTCGATGTCCTCCAGCGTGCCGAAGGACGGGTCGACGTCCTCGTAGTCGCTGATGTCGTAGCCGTTGTCGTCCTGCGGCGAGCGGTAGATCGGCGAGAGCCAGATGACGTCGACGCCGAGCGCGACCAGGTGGTCGAGGCGGTCGATGATGCCGCGCAGGTCGCCGACGCCGTCGCCGTCGGAGTCCGCGAAGGACCGCGGGTAGATCTGGTAGACGACGGCGGACTTCCACCACTCCGGGTCGCGCACCGGCGCCGGGGCGGCGCCCGCCGGCGGGGCGGGGTGCGGGCGGTCAGGGCCGGGGCGGGCGCTGGGCTCGCTGGTCACGGGTGCCTCCAGGGCGACGACGACGGGGGTCCGATCAACCGTGCCATGGCGGCTGGCCGGGGGCGAACCGGCCCCGGGGCGCCTGCGGGCCGCCGTGTTCCACCGCCAACCCGGGCCATTCACGCCGGCAGACCCTGGTGCCGCTGACTCCATTTCGGTAGAGTCAGCGCCGGGGCTCCGCCCCACCACGGCGGCCCGTCCGTCGGGGACCACCGCGCGCACGACGTCGGCCAGCGTTCCGCGACACCTTCACCGCCCGGCCCCACGAGGGCAGCGGTCACGCGCTCCCGGACACCGATCGGGAACGCCTCCACGGAGATCTCCTCGCGTTCATCGACTCCTGACCGGAAAGGAAGCGGCACATGAGTGAGCAACCCCGCCCCGACACCGTGGTGCTGGTGCACGGGCTCTGGATGACCCCGCGCAGCTGGGAGCACTGGGTCCGGTACTACGAGGACAAGGGCCTGCGGGTCCTCGCACCCGGCTACCCGGGATTCGAGATCGAGGTCGAGGCCCTGCGGGAGAACCCCGACGTCATCGCCCGGCTCGGCGTCCCCGAGACCGTGGACCACCTGGCATCGGTGGTCGCGGGCGTCGACGTCCCGCCGATCCTCATCGGCCACTCCTTCGGTGGCACCCTCACCCAGCTCCTCCTCGCGCACGGGCTGGGGTCGGCCGCCGTCGTCATCGACTCCGCCCCGACGGAGGGGGTGCACGTCACCCCCCTCTCCCAGGCCCGGTCCCTCCTCCCCGCGCTGAGGAACCCCGCCAACCGGCACAAGGCCGTGGGGTTCACCCCCGAGGAGTTCCACTACGCCTTCACCAACACCCTCACGGAGGAGGAGTCCCGGGCGGTGTGGGACCGCTACCACATCCCCGCACCGGGGAGCTGGATCTGGGCCTACGGCCTCGTCGCGAACGTCAAGCCCGGGCGCCAGGAGACGTGGGTGGACTACTCCGCGGACCGGGCCCCGCTGCTCTTCATCGCCGGCGAGAAGGACCACATCATGCCGCCCTCGGTGAACCGGTCGAACGCCAAGCACTACTCGCGGTCGCCGGCGGTCACCGAGTACTACGAGTTCGCCGGCCGCGACCACTGGACCTGCGCCGCGCCGGGCTGGGAGGCGGTCGCCGACCACGCGCTGGAGTGGGCGCTGCGCCACGCGACCACCCGGCGCAAGGCGTCCACGACCTGACTACAGGACTCGACAGTCAGGGGTATCGTGGAGACGTGGCGATGGAACTCGAAGGTGCGCTGGCGCTACGCGGCGACCAGCCCGTCGGGCGCTACTGCCCCATCGAACGCGTCCTCGGCCTCATCAGCACCCGCTCGTCGATCCTCCTCCTGCGCGAGGCCTTCTACGGAGCGACCCGGTTCGAGACGTTCGCCGCCCGGACCGGCCTCACCGAGGCCACCACCGCCAAGAAGCTGCGCGACTTCGTCGACGCCGGAGTGCTCGAGACGCAGCCGTACCAGCGACCCGGCGAACGGCGCCGGGCGGAGTACGTCCTCACCGAGAGTGGCCGGGACCTGCTCCCGGCCGTGTTCGCCCTGCTCCAGTGGGGCAACGCGCACGACCCGCCGCCGTACCCGCCGTCGCTCCACCACCAGGGCTGTGGCGAGCCGGTGGAGATCGTCGCCCGGTGCTCGGCCGGGCACGAGGTCGGCGGTGACGACATCGTCGTCAGTGCCCCGGGACCGTTCGGCCTGGACGATCCTCAGGAGCCCTGAGCCCCACCCCTCCGCAGCGCCAGCACCGCCCCGCCGGCGACCAGGCCGAGGATCGCGAGGAGCACCAGGGCGCTCACCGGCGCACCGGTGTCGGGCAGCGCTCCCCCGCCCGGCGTGCCGGGCGCCGTCGGGGCACCCGGCGTCGTCGGGCCGGGTGTGGGCTCGGTCGGCACGGGAGTGGTCGGGTCGGGCGTCGGCTCCGTGGGGGTGGGCGTGGGCGTCGGCTCCTCGACCCCGTTGACGAGCCAGTCGATGGCGGCGTCGAACATGGCCTGGCCCTCGGGGGTGAGGACGCCGGTCGCGTCGTCGACGTACGGCAGGCCGAGGCGGCGCGCCGGGGCGTCGAGACCGATGAGCGCGTCGCCCTCGTCATAGCCGAAGACCACCGCCTGCTCGGGCGTGCCGGGCACGACGGCGACGACGTCGGCCTCCGCCGACGGCGTCCCGTACCCGGTGATGCCCGCGCGCTGGTAGATCCGCACGGCGCCGCTCGTCCCCGCCGCCAGCGGGCTGTCGGGGTTGACGACCTCGACGTCCGTCGCCGTGAAGGCGAGGTTCGGGGCGTCCGCCATGCCCATGTCGTCGTAGAGGAAGTGCTCGTAGACCCCGACCGGGACGGCGACGTCGCGGAACTTCGTCGTCACGTCGCCGGAGGAGACCGACTCGCTGACGACGACGGCGGCCTTGCCCTCGGCGTCGGCCGTGGTGGCCTCCGGCGCGAGGGCGACCTCGACGGGGTAGCCGAGGAACTCGATGCGCTGCTGCGTGGCGAGGTCGCCCGCGGCGTCGGCGGTCGCCATGCCCTCGGGCGGCCCGACGACGAGGAGCACCGGCGCCGGGTCCCCCACCGTCACACGCACGATGCCGGAGTCGACGGCGGTGCCCGCGGCGTCGGTGGCGACGGCGTACAGGCTGGGCATCCCCTCACCCGCGTCGGCCCAGGTCACCTCGTAGGGGGCGGTGTTGTCGACGCCGATGAGCTCGGTGCCGGCGTAGAAGGCGACCTCGTCGATGGCGACGTCGCCGGAGCGGACCTCCGCTGCCAGCGCGATGTCCGCGCCGACGTCGAACGTGGCGCCGTCGTCGGGCTCGGTGAGCGTGACGAGACGGCTGGCGTCGCGGGCCCAGGCGAGGAACTCCGCCATGATCCCGCCGGTGACGTCGACGTCGAGGGCCTCCGCACGGGCGGCGGCCTCCTCGAGCGCCTGGCGCTCCTGCCACGCGGTGGTCTGGTCGTCGGCGGCGTCGGCGAGGAGGGAGCGGACGGCGGCCGCACCGGCCTCGCCGTAGGCGCCGAGCTTGGTCGACCAGGGCGCGACCTCGGCGACGAAGTCCGCGTCGAGGCCGGCGGCGAGGTCGGCCGGGACGGCGGCCATCGCCTCGAGGTAGGCGAGGAGCGGCTCGGCCGCGGCCTCCGGGTCGGTACCGGCGTCCCATGCGGTGGTGAAGTCCTCGACCAGCCCGGCGAGGACCGGGTTGGCCGGGTGGCCGATGTCGGAGCCGTAGTTGTTCTCGGCGAAGACCCGCAGGGCGTCGACGGCGTCGCCGCCGACGAGCTCGAGCGCCGCGTCCCAGGACGTGTCCGGGTCGTAGCCGGCGGGGTTCCACAGGTAGTCGTGGACGGTGGCGAGCGGGACCTCGGAGGCGCGGGCCTGGTTCATCGGGTTGGCGGAGAAGCCGAGGACGCCCAGCTCGGCGAGGCCGGCGTCGCGGCCGATGAGCGGGCCCATGAACAGGCGCGCGGGCGCGAAGTCGTTGACCGGGTAGTTGTCCCAGATGGCCAGCGGGTGGTCCCACAGCGCGGCGGCCTCGGTGGCCTGCTCGGCGGTGATGGTGTCGGCGACGACGTCGGGGCCCGTCCAGTAGACGACGACGTCCGCGGGCGCCTCGGCGGCGAAGACGGTCTTGTACTCGCTCTCCCCCGTGCCGGAGTACTCGGTGGGCACGGTGAGGAGCGCCTGGGCCTCGGGCCGGGCCTCGATGAACTCGGCGAGCACGGTGTCGAGGAGGTCGGTCTGGGCGTCGGCCGCGGGGCTGGCGGACCCGGCGTAGGCGGCGACGTCGGCGGCGCAGTCGAGCTCGAGGTCGATGTCGTCGAAGAAGATGCCGAACTGGCGCACGCCCACGTCCCACATTGCGTCCATCTTGGCGAGCAGGGCATCGACGTCGTCCGGGTCGGAGTAGCAGATGTCCTGGCCGGGCGAGACGGTGAAGATGAACTCGACGAGCTCGGCCTCGGACGCCTCGACGAGCTCGGCCAGCTCCGCGAGCTCCGCCGCGGGGTAGGGCTCGCGCCAGCGCTCGAGGTGGTACGGGTCGTCCTTGGGGGCGTAGACGTAGCTGTTGCCCTTGACGTCGCCGAGGAAGTCGATGACGGTGAGGCGGTCCTCGTGGGACCAGGGCTCGCCGTAGAAGCCCTCGATGACGCCGCGCAGGCCGAACTCCGGCCAGTCGCGGACGGTGCCCCGCTCGAGGGTGGTGCTCGCGTCGCCGACCGTGGCGAGCTGGCGCAGCGTCTGCAGCCCGTGGAAGGCGCCCGCGGGGTCGACACCGGCGACGACGACGGCGGTCACCGGGCCTAGCGGGCCGACGGCGAGCGCATAGCCCTCCGGTGTGGCGGGGTCCGCCGGCGTGGTGCCGAGCTGGGCGAGCGCCTCGGTGACCTGGGTGGAGGGTGCGTCGGCGACGGCGAGGACGAAGTCGTCCTGCGGCTCCTCGCCGACGGGGATCTCGTCGATGTCCGTCACGCCGAGGTCGGTGAGCACGGCGCGGGCCTCGGCCAGCACGCGCTCGTCGACCTCGCCGTCGACGACGAGGCTCACCGCGTCGGGGACCGTGACCGTCGCCCCGGCGAGGTCGGCCTCGCGCGGCTGTGGGATGAGGCGGTCGGCGGGAGCGAGCTGGGCGGCGCCGGGCGGGGCGGCCGGCGTGGCGCCGGCCGCGGCGGCGAGCGGGGCCGCGGCGCGGGCGGCGGCCGGCACGTCAAGGGCGGCGGCCGCGCCGGCGCCCGGGAGGGCCGCTGCCAGTAGCACTGCGATCGGCACGACAAGACGGGCACGGCGCATGGTTCTGCCTCCTGTGGCATCGATCCCAGTGGGGGGTGACGCTACGGAGTCCCCGGCCCGGCGTCAACGATCGGCGACCGTGAGGGATGGGCGGCGTACGGCCCGCGCGGGGGCCTGTGTGAGGCCTGTGCGAGCCCGCGTGCTCCGCCGCCTGCGCCAGCTGGCGAACTCGGTGCGAACTGGCGAACTCGGCGCTCGCCTCCCGCTCGAGTTCGCCAGTTCGTGCCGAGTTCGCTAGGGGGGACCAGCGAACTCGGCACAGAACAGCGAACTCAGCACGGAACAGCGAACTCAGCGGGGGTCGGGGCGGTGCCTCCGCGTCAGCACTCGGCCATCGCTCGCGGGGCAACCGAGCCGGCCCGGGACACCGCCGCGAGCGCGCGGGCGATGTCCGCCCGCAGGTCCTCGACGTCCTCGAGCCCGACCGAGAGCCGCACGGTCGCGTCCGTGATGCCCACCGCCGCCCGGCCGTGGGGGCCGATCTTGCGGTGCGTCGTCGTCGCCGGGTGGGTGATGAGCGACTTGGCGTCGCCGAGGTTGTTGGAGATGAGGATGAGCTGGAGGGCGTCGAGGAACGCGAACGTCGTCGCCTGGTCCGCGGGAACGCCGCCGGCCACCGCCCCGTGAGCCGCCGCGCCGCCCACCGCCGCGTCGCCCGGCCCCTGCGCCACCGCGCCGTCGGCCCCCTCCCCCGACACTCCCGCCGCGATGTCGAAGGTGACCATCGTGCCGCCCCCGCTCATCTGGGCGCGGGCGAGCTCCGCCTGGGGGTGCGAGGCGAGGAACGGGTACCGCACGCGAGCGACGCCGGGCAGCGTCTCGAGCCACGCCGCCAGCTCGTACGCGGCCGCGGTCTGCGCCCGCACACGCAGCGGCATCGTCTCGAGCCCCTTGAGGAGCACCCAGGCGTTGAACGGGCTCAGGCTCGGGCCGGTGTTGCGCAGGATGAGCTGCAGCGGGCCCTTGATGAACTCGGCCGAGCCGAGCACCGCCCCGCCCATCACGCGCCCCTGACCGTCGATGTGCTTGGTCGCCGAGTAGACGACGATGTCGGCGCCCTGGGTCAGCGGCCGCTGGAGGACCGGGGTGGCGAAGACGTTGTCGATGACGACGACGGCGCCCGCGGCATGCGCCAGGTCGCTCACCCGCCGCACGTCGACGAGATCGAGCATGGGGTTGGACGGCGTCTCGAAGAAGACGACGTCGGCGGGCGTGGCCAGCGCGCGCTCCCAGTCGGCGAGGTCGTGCGCGTCGACGTAGTCAGTGCGCACGCCCCACTTGGCAAAGACCTCCTCGAAGAGGGTGAGCGTCGAGCCGAACAGCGCCCGGCCGGCGACGACGCGCGAGCCGGCGCCCAGCAGCGCGGCGAGGGTGCTGAACACCGCGGCCATCCCAGTGGCCGTCGCGTAGCAGGCCTGCGCCCCCTCGAGCGAGCGCAGGCGCTCCTCGAACGTGGAGACGGTGGGGTTCTCGTAGCGGGAGTACGTGAAGCGGTCGACCTCGCCGAGGAACGCCGCCTCGGCGTCGGCGGCCTGGTCGTAGACGTAGCCCTGGGTGAGGAACAGCGCCTCGGACGTCTCCTGGAAGCCGGTGCGCGCGTGGCCGGCGTGGACGGAGCGGGTCTGGGGACCCCAGCCGGGGTCGGCCTCGGGAAAGCCGCCGGGCCCCGGACAGGCGGGGCCCGCGTCGCCGGCGGCGGGTCGGGCGGTCGCGGAAGGTGCAGCGCTCATCGGTCCTCCATCGGTCCTGGCGGGAGCACCCGCTCGGCGCCGGGCGAGGAGTCCTCACCGTGGCACCGGGGTTGCTGCAGCGTCGACGAGCCAGGTCTCTCAGCTGCTCTGGATGGTGTCCGAAATGCTAGCGCCGCGGTCCGGGCGGACCAAGGGACCGGGCCGAAGTGCTCACGCTTCGGGACGGTGGTCGCGACGGCGGGCCCGTGGTGGGGACGGCGGCCCGACGCCGATGGAGCGGTGAGGAGAGCGGCCAGACGACGAGGACCGCCAGGCGTGAGCCTGACGGTCCTCGGTCGTGCGGGGGCGCCCGCCGCGTCAGCGCGCCCGCCTCATCGGCGCGGCCCGCCGGATGAGCGCGCGGCCACCCCACAAAGCGGGCCGCCGGGTGAGCGCGGGTCCTACGTCAGCGCGTCGCCGGGACGAGCTTCCCCTCCCCCGCCGCGATCTCGGCCTCGGAACCGGAGACGACCTCCGGCCCGGCCTTCGCGTCCGCGACGACGGCGGCCTCCGTGGCGGCGTCGTCCTCATCGTCGTCGGAGAAGAGGTTCTCGGCGTCGGCCGACTGGTACTTCGCCACGTCGAGGATCCCCTCCCGCTTGGCGACGATCACCGGCACGAGCGCCTGGCCCGCGACGTTGACCGCGGTGCGGCCCATGTCGAGGATCGGGTCGACGGCGAGGAGCAGGCCGACGCCGGCGAGCGGCAGGCCGAGGGTGGACAGGGTGAGGGTGAGCATGACCGTCGCGCCGGTGAGCCCGGCCGTCGCCGCGGATCCCACCACGGAGACGAACGCGATGAGCAGGTAGTCGGTGATGCTCAGCGTGATCCCGAAGAACTGGGCGACGAAGATCGCCGCGAGCGCCGGGTAGATGGCCGCGCACCCGTCCATCTTCGTCGTCGCGCCGAACGGCACGGCGAACGAGGCGTAGGAGCGCGGGACGCCGAGGTTGCGCTCGACCACCCGCTCGGTGACCGGCAGGGTGCCGATCGAGGAGCGGGAGACGAACGCGAGCTGGATCGCCGGCCAGGCCCCACGGAAGTACCGCAGCACCGGCAGGCCGTTGGCGCGCAGGATCACCGGGTAGACGACGAAGAGGACGAGCGCGAGCCCGGCGTACACCGCGATGGCGAAGGTGCCCAGCGGCAGCAGCGAGTCCCACCCGTACTCGACGATCGCGTTGCCGACGAGGCCGAGGGTGCCGAGCGGCGCGAGCCGGATGATCCACCACAGCACCGTCTGGATGATCGACAGCAGCGAGCGGTTGAAGGAGAGGAACGGCTCCGCCCGGTTGCCCACGCGCAGCGCCGCGAGGCCGACGACGAGAGCGATGACGACGATCTGCAGGACGTTGAAGCTCACCGAGGTGCCGACGGCGGTGACGGCGCCGTCGTCGCCGGTGGTGAGCTGGCTGTTGGCCCCCAGGCCGAGGAAGTTGCCCGGGATGAGCCCACCGAGGAAGTCGAGCCAGGTTCCCGTGCGCCCGGGCTCGGCCGCTGCCGACTCAGGGATGGTGGTGTTCTCGCCCGGGCGCAGGATGAGCCCGAGGCCGATGCCGATGGCGACCGAGACGAGCGCGGTGATGGCGAACCACAGCAGGGTCTGGCCCGCCAGGCGCGCGCCGTTGGCGACGCCGCGCAGGTTGGCGATCGACGCGACGATGGCGGTGAACACCAACGGCGGCACGATCGCCTTGAGCAGGCCGACGAACGACGACCCGATGGTGTCGAGGGCCAGGGCGAGGCCGTTCGGCTCGCCCTCGGCGGACGGGCCGATGCTCAGGGCGAGCCAGCCGAGGGCGACGCCGAGCACGAGGGCCAGCAGGATCTGCACGCTGAAGGACGGCAGGCGCAGCCGCCGGCGGGGCTTGGTGCCCTGATCGGCGCGGGTGGATGAGGTGGACACAGGGGTGCCTTTCGGATGGGACGCGCGTGCGTCAGGAGGCGGCAGGTCCGCCGTCGTCGGGCGACGGCGGACGGCACGCACGCTGGCGAGCGCCGCGGGCCGACCGCGAGAGCAGAGTCCCGGCGAACGCCGCGAGTGCGGCGACGGGGCGGTGTGCCGGCGCAGCCGGCGGGAGCGAGAGCTGGGGGCAGGCCGTCAGTCGCTCGGCGACGAAGGGCCTGGACCGCGCGTACGCGGTCGCGCCTGCTGGGTCAGACCCGGCAGGCGCGCAGACAACACAGCGCGCTCGCCTGACGTCGGAGGTCGACGGCGGGGCGCACGGTGAGGTCCCAGAAGTTGATCACTACCACTCCAGCGGTACGGGACGAAACGGTCGTCCACCGCGCAACTTAATGCAGATCCGGCGCGAGCGACACCCCTGGCGGGGGGCAATCTCGGCGGGCGCGGGCGACGGCGGCGCGGGCGCGGGCGCGGGCAACGGCGGCGCGGGCGCGGACGACTGCGGCGGCGGGGGGCGGCGGCCCGGCGGGTCGGGCCGGGCGGGGAGCGGTATGTTCGGGCGATGGACCGGGTACTGCCGCTGCCGGCCGACGAGGCCTTCGCCCTGGTCACCGACTTCGCGCGGCACGGCGAGTGGATCCCGCTGACCCGGATGAGCGTGCCGGCCGGCGGCGCACGCCCCGGCGACGCCGTCGTCGCCCGGTCGGCGGTCGTCCTCCTCGACCGCATGACGCTCGAGCGGCTCGACCCGCCCTCGGTGGTTCCCGGCGCGGGCGGTCCTGGTGGCGCCACCGCCGGTGGTGCCACGGCCTGCGGCGTCGGCCGTGCGCCTAGGACCAACCCGGCCGACGGCGTCGCCGTCCTGCGCAAGGACGGACCGGTCCTGCTCGGCAGCGCCACGGTGGTGGTGACGCCGGTGGGCACGCGTGCGGCTCGGGTGCGCTGGACGGAGGACGTCTGGCTGCGTGGCCCGCTCCCCCGCCGGGTCACCCGCGCGGTACTCGCGCCCCTCCTCGACGCGATGGTCGGGCTGGCGCTGTGGCGCATGGACCGGTCACTGCGCCGCTGAGCGCCGGCCGCCCTCCGCCCTCCGCGCTTTGTCCTGGCCGCCACCGCGCGCGCCCCGACCGCTGCCCCAACTGCCCGACCGCTACCCCACCGACGGCGACGGCGGAGCCGCGCCACACCGCCGGCAACGCAGGCCTTGCGGCTCGATCTGGTAGACGTATGGCGAGTGCTGGCCGGAGCGTCGCCCGGTTACGTTCCACCCATGGTGAGGGGGCCACGGGTGAGTAGAAGAGGCAGAGCTATGACAGCCGTCCAGACGTCCCCCGAGGCGCGCGCGCGCCGCCCCCGGTCCGCGCGGTTCCGCCTCGACGTCGGCGAGTGGCTCGTCCTGCGCCGCGCCCTCGTGCGGGCCGCCCCCTGGGGCGCCGCCTCCCCCACGGCCATGGCTGCCGACTTCCGGCCCGAGGCGTTCGGGCTCGCCCCGGAGGCTCCGCTGCCGGAGTCGGAGCGCCGGCGGGCGTGGGCACTCCTCCGCGAACGCGGGCTCGCCCGCTACGTCCCGCCGGACGACGATCTCGACGCCCTCGTCGTGCCGTTCGCCGCAGCCCTGCGCGCGCTCGCCGAGCCGGAGGTGCTCGCCGACGTCCGGTCCTGGGCAGCCCTCGCAGGCACGACAGGGACCATCGCCTGGAGCGCCGGCCGCACGGTGGCCCTCTCCCGCGAGCTGCGTCACCTCACCCCCGCACGCGACGGGCGCGAGCGCTACGAGCACGCGGGGGCCGTCGAGCTCTCGCTCGCCGCCGACGGCACCCTGCTCGAGGAGATCCTCCTCGCCCTGCCGCTCCGGGACGACGACGGCCGGCCAGGACCCGCCGTCGTCATCGGGTGGGACGCCGCGCACGCCGTGGCCGAGGCCCTCCGTGCCGGCCAGGGCGAGATCGTCCCGCACCTGCTCGACCTTCCCGCGGAGTCACTCGCCACGCTCGGGATCTCGGCCCGGAGCCTCACGGGGGGCGCCCAGCTCACGGTCCGTTGCCCCGGTGGCGGGCACCGCGTCGCGCCAGCCGTCGGCGGCTCCGGCCACCCGGACGAGCCGGTCCTCCAGGGCGTCTGGCTCTGGACCCCCGCCGACGTCGTCGAGCTCCTCGACGCTGCCGGGAGCGAGGTGACCCTGCGCCGGACGAGCATGCGCGGGGTGCGCGCCGGCCTGCTCTCCACCTTCACCGGCCTCCTCAACGTCGAGGAGGTGCTGTGACGGGGGTTCGCAGCACCATCGCCGTGACGACCAGCCGCCCCCGCCCGACGTGAGTTCCCCGCCCGACGTGAGTTCCCCGCCCGACGTGAGTTCCCCGTCCCACGTGAGCTCCCCCTACCACGTGAGCTCCCCGCGCGATGGTGGATGGTCCCGGTGGTGCGGCGTCACCCTCCGCTACGGTCCCAACCATGCCTGCGCAGACTGAGGACCGCGTCGCCGTCGTCATCGAGGACGACGACGACATCCGAGCCCTGCTCGCGACCACGCTGGGCCAGGGCGGCTTCACCGTCCACGCGGCGGGCAACGGTCACGACGGCGTCGCCCTGGTGCGTCGTCACGACCCCGTCGTCACGACGCTCGACATCTCCCTGCCCGACATCGACGGGTTCGAGGTCGCCCGGCGGGTGCGGACCTTCAGCGACGCCTACATCGTCATGCTCACCGCCCGCGCCGAGGAGATCGACACCCTCATCGGTCTCGACGCCGGCGCCGACGACTACCTCACCAAGCCCTTCCGTCCCCGTGAGCTGCGGGCCCGCATCGAGGCGATGCTGCGACGCCCGCGCCTCGTCTCCCGCGCAACCGACGCGCCGGCGGCGGGAACGACGACGGGTGCCGGTGCGCCGGCTGGGGCGGGCGCGGGCGCTGGGGCACCGGCCGCGTCGGGTGTTGCGGTGGAGGGAGTGGCGGCGGGGGCGTCCGCCGAGATCCCTGCGCCGTCGTCGCCTGCTGCGGGGCTCGGCGCGGCGTCCGACGCCGTGGCGTTCGCCCACACCTCCGCGGGGGCGGCCGACGCAGTGGCTGACCGCACCGCCACCGACCCGCACCGCGAGCACCCCGAGGACGTCCACGTCCACAACGGGCTCGTCATCGACGCCGCCGCCCGGATGGCCGAGCTCGCCGGCGAGCCGCTGCACCTCACACGCAGCGAGTTCGAGATCCTCCTCTCCCTGCTCGTCGCGCGCGGGCGGGTCCTGTCCAAGGCGGATCTCGTCCGCGAGCTCTGGGCCGAGTCCTACGACACCGGCCTCGACACCACGGAGGCGGACCGTCGGGCGATCGAGGTGCACGTCGCGAACCTACGCCGCAAGCTCCGCGAGGACGCGGTGAGCCCGCGCTTCATCCAGACCGTGCGCGGCGTCGGCTATCGGCTCGCCGCGGCCCGCTGACGGCGGCGTCGTCAGGCTGACCGCCCATCGTCTGACTCATCGCTCGGTGTGGCGTGCGGCCGGCTGGACCGAACCCGCCGCCCGCTGCCCCAGGCCGCCCGTCCGCTGGGCATAACGCGCCGCTCGCTGCCCCAGGCCGCCCGTCCGCTGGGCCGAACCCGCGATCCAGCGTCTTGTGGGTGGCATCCCAGCGCTCTAGGCACTGCAACGTCACCCGTTGAGGCGTTGGCCGCCGGCGCGCCAGCGTTTCTGCAAGATCACCAGTGGGAGGGGTGGCCCCTCAGAGAGCCAGGGCACCAGCACCGGCACCGGCGGTCACGGTGAGGTTTCCGCCCTGCTCGGACGCTTCACGGGCCGCCCGCTGACCGGCCGCCCGGAGCGTCGCCAGGTCGTAGCCGTGGTCCAGCGACGACGCCAAGCCGATGCTCACCGTCACCCGGACGCGCGAGGAGGGGAGCTCGAAGGTGGCATGGAGGAACTCCGTGCGCAGCCCCGCCGCCCACTCCTCCGCCTCGGCCGCGCCCATGTCCCGCAGCAGCACCTCGAACCGCGCTCCGTGCGGGGCATCGATCCCGATGAGCCCCCGTGGGGGCACGACCATCGCGACCGTCTCCCCGCACAGCGCGAGCGCCTCGTCCGCATAGTTCCCGCCGAACGCGAGGCGGATGGCCGTGACGTCGTCGGGCTCCACCACGACGAAGCACATCTGCCGCCCACGCTCCTCCGCGTCCCGCAGGGCGTCGAGGGCGCGCGGCTCGAACGACGCGGGTGTGCGAGCCCCCGTGGCGGCATCGAAGTGGTGCCTGAGCAGGACGCTGCGGGTGGTCTGCGCAACCCGCAGGCTCACCATGGAGAAGGCACTGCCGTTGAGGACGAGCGTGACCACCAAGGTGGTGAGCTCGCTGCCCGCGTACGTGGTGAAGGCGTCGGAGTAGGGGCCCTGGGTGATGTAGAGGACGAACCGGAACACCGTGTACGTGCCCATGACGAGGAGCAGCACCGCCAGGGCGATCCCGCTCTGGAACTGGCGCAGCGGGCCTCGCAGGATCGCGACGCCGCTGATCAGGGCGCCCACCGCGACGCCGACGAGCATGAGCCCGCCTGCCGCCCACGGGTCGCCCGCCGGACCGACGGCGAGCACCCCGAGGCCGGCGACGGCTGCGGCGCCCACCGCGACCCCGACGAGGGGTCGTCGGCCGCCGCACGCCCGGACGCCGCTCCACATGAACCACAGGACGGCGACCTGCGCCGCGTTGCCGAGCGCCCGTGCCACCCACGAGGGCTGGAACGCGTCGGCGAGCGTGGCCAGGGACGCCGCGATGGCGGCGGCAAAGGCGAGCGACCAGAGGCGGTCCACGGCCTGGGCGCGCCGTGACCAGGCCTCGGCGACGAACAGCGTCGCGCTGAGGAGGACGACCGCACCGGCGACGACGTCGAGCGTGAGCGGGTCCAGCGTCATGCGTCCTCCTCAGCGGGCAGCGTCATCCGCACCCGGGTCCCCTGGCCGAGCTCGCTCTCCAGGGCGAGCGTGCCCCCGTGGGCCTCGACGATCTGACGGGAGATGTGCAGGCCGAGGCCGGTGCCCTGGACCGGTCCGTTCCGCACGGCCTCGGCGCGGAAGAACCGGCCGAAGAGGCGCGGCTGGTCCACGGGTGCGATGCCGATGCCGTCGTCGGTGACGAGGAGGTGGATGGCGGCGCCGTCGCGGCGCAGGGCGACGTCCACAGTCCCGGACGGCCGGGAGTACTTCACGGCGTTGGACAGCAGGTTGTCCACCACCTGCGCCAGGCGCGCGCGGTCCCCGGCGACCGGGAAGCCCGTGCCCACGCGTGCGGTCACGGTGATCCCCGCCGCGTCGGCGCGCGGCCACACGCTGACGACGGCGTCGCGCACGACGTCCGCGAGGTCGGTCGTCGAGCGCACGATGCTCAGCTCGCCGCGGCGCGTCTGCCCGGCGGTGAGCAGGTCACCGATGAGCCGTTGGAGGCGCTGGGCGTTGCGTTCGACGACCTCGAGGTTCCCGCGGGCCTCGCCGGGCACCTCGGGGTCGTCGATGACGAGCTCGAGGTAGCCGAGGATTGAGGTGAGGGGGGTGCGCAGCTCGTGCGACACGGCTGAGATGAAGTCCTCCCGCTCCGAGACCGCGGCCATCTCCGCGGTGAGGTCCTGGTAGACGATGACGGCGCCGGCAGGGCGGTCCGCGTCGTCGGTGAGCTGGCCCACGGAGATCCGGTAGGCCGTCCACCGCCCGTCATCCTCGGCCCACCAGGTGAGCTCGCGCGAGACCGTCTCACCGCGCCAGGCCCGGACCAGGGGCGACCCGGCGTGGCCGAGCGGGGTGGTGCGGTCCGCGCGGAAGCCGGCCAGCCCGGCGTGGCGGGTGACGTGGTCACCGATCTTGAGCTTGCCCTGGGTCGCCGCGGCGTGCGCCCGGTTGAGGATGGTGATGTAGCCGTCCGGGGAGATCGCCACGACCCCGACGTCGATGGTGTTGAGGATGCCCTCGAGCACCCGGTGCTGGTGGCGGGCGTCGGCCAGGGTCCGTTCGACGAGTCCCCCCTGGCGGTGGAGCAGGTAGCTGCGCGCCGCCGCCCGGCGCTCGGACAGGACGATGTAGACGCTCGCGGCGGCCAGCACGGCGGGGACGACGAACAGCCGGCCGAGCGTGCTGCCGTCGAGCGTCGGATCGAGGAGGAGCGCTGTCCACAGCGCCACGGTGCTCGCCGAGACGGACGTGACGGCACCGACGACGCCGAACGTCGTCGACAGCCACAGGACGGGCAGGACGAGGGTCACCGACGCCGGCACGCCGCCGGCGTAGAGCACGGCTGCGGCGGAGATGTCGGCGATCGGCACGATGCCCGACCACCAGCGCGGCAGCTGCTCCCAGGGCACGACGATGGCCGCCCCCGTCGCCGCGACGACGACGAGCAGGCCCGAGAAGACCATCGGCAGCTCGATGCTGTCGGCGGCCATGACCACGAGCAGGACCGCCACCACCATGACGACGAGGGTGAACGGCAGCTGCCGACCGAGGACGTGGCGGTGGTCGGTGCTGGAGCTCCAGCCCTTGCCGAGGGGGGCTTCGTCGGTCGGCGGTGGGGCCGCAGCGACCGCGGGCAAGGACATGCGCACGAGGTTAGCGGGGCGCGACGGTGTCGAGCGCACGGGTGACCGCGGTGGCCTGCCCGAGCAGCGGGGCGACGGCGGCGCGCGCCGCGGCGGCGTCGCCGGCGCGCAGGAGGGCGGCCAGGCGCTGGGCTTCCGCGGCGAGGTGGTGGGCGCCGACCATCGTGCTGGAGGTGTGGAGGCTGAGTGCGGCGACGAACCCGTCCTCCAGGTCCCCGGTGAGAACGGCCGTCTGGAGCCGGCTGATCCGTTGCGGCAGCATCGTGGCGTACCGCTGCGCGAAGCTGCGGGTGGCGTCCGGGCCGACGTCGGCGGCGAGGGCGAGGAGCGGGCCGGGGTCGATCGTCGTGCTCCCCGCCGGGCTGCGTACGCCGGCCGTCACGCGGCGACCGCCCGCGCCGACCGGCGGCGATTCCGCGCGGCCGAGGCGAGCTGCATCGCGGCGTAGCCGAGGAGGCCGGTGGCGGCGAGGGCGACGCCCGCACCCTTCTGGTTGCCGTCGAGGACGTTGGCGGCGTAACCGGCGTAGGGCACGTGGTACCGGACGACCCCGCGGACCTGCTCGGCGCTGAGCGTCCAGGGGTCCTCCATCATCGTGGCGTCGCCGCGGGTGGTGAAGGTGACCGAGCCGTCCCCGGCGCTGGTCCGGCCGACCACCCGGTGGGTGACCAGCGTCGGGTCGTCCGCGTAGGGCATGAAGGTGATGACGTCACCGATGTGCAGGGCTACGGCGTCCGCCTCGCCCTCGATGCGGTCGACGACCACCTGGCTGCCCGTGGGGATGGTGGGGTCCATCGACCCGGTGAGCAGCGTGAGGGGCACCCAGCCCATGAGGCGAGGCAGCACGATGAGCAGCCCGGCGATCACGACGACGGCGCCGAGGACGACCCAGAGGGCGACGGTGCGGGTGCGGCGGAGGATGAGGTTCACGGCAGCGTCACCTGGGGAGTCGAGGGGTTGGGGAGGTCGGCGCGCTCGCACGAGAGGGTGCCGAGCAGGGGCCGGGTGATCTGGACGACGTCGGAGCTCTCGACGGCGTAGGGCGCCTGGCGCCCGAAGGGGTAGGCGACGACCTTGAAGCGGGCGCTGCCCATGGCCGGGATGTCGGCGACGGCGACGGCGAGGTCGCGGGTGGGGCTCGCCTTAGTCGTCAGCGCCGTCCACGCTCCCCCGGTGGACGTCTGGCGCTGGATCTCCCACTCGGTGGTCGTCGGCGCGGTGGCCCCGGACGCCCACGCCCAGGTGAGCTCGGTGTTGTTGATCCCGATGAACGCGCCGCCGGTGCAGGAGACCGTGGGCTGGGCGAACGGGACGCGGTAGGTGCTCTGCCAGGTCTGAGGCCGGGCGTTCCAGGTGGCGGGCGCCGCCGTCAGGGCGTTCACCGTGGTGGTCACCGTGAACGCGCGGCCGGCGTAGCTGCGCAGGAGGTCCGCCTCGCTGGTCGCGGGGGCGAGGTCGAGGCAGAGGGGGGTGCTGGCCCCGGCTGCGAGTGCCTGCCGGCCGTCGCCGCCGGCGACGGCGGTGATGCTCCCGTCGCGGCCCACGGTCCAGGCGCTCTGCGCGCAGCCGGCGCCCGTGCGGTAGCCCAGGCGCAGGGAGGACAGGAACGTGGTGACCTGCGCCGCGGGCACCAGTGCGGGGGTGGTGGAGGCGAGCGTGAGCGTCGGCGCCCAGCGCACACCGGCCTGGGCCGCACCGTTGCGGACCGTCGCCGTGCGCTCGGCGGTGGGGGTGACGCTGAGCGCGAGGGTGTCCATGGTGAACGTGGCGACGGCGGTGCTCGCCGCCGAGCGCCAGCCCGTGCCGCTGCTCTGCTGGAGCGTCCAGGCGAGGGACCCGGTGCGCAGCGCCGCGCCCTGGAGCTGCTCCCCCCACCGGCCGGTGGCCGGGGCGGCGGGGACGGTGAGGGTGACGACGGCGCTGACGGTGCCGCCGTCGTCCGCCCCGACGCGCCATGTCTGCGGGCCGGCGGGCGGGAGCGCCACCCCGGAGGCGTCGACGGTGACGCGGACCGGGCTGGACGCCGCAGCGAAGGAGGAGGTGTCGAGGACGAGCCGCGCGTCGAGGCCGTCACCGGCGGCGGCGACCGTGACGGCCGTGCGGACGGTGACGACGTCACCGGGGACGAGCCGCTCGCCGGCGAGCGTGCTGGTGACGTCGCGCGCCGGGGTGCCCGGCCGGGCGAGCTGGATGGTCGTCGTCGGGTCGACCAGGGCGAGCTCGCCGCTGCGGACCGCGGTGCCGGCGATGGTGGTCTCGTCGGACCAGAGGGCGTAGCTCGTGCCGGTGCCGCTGAGGAGGAGGACACCGAGGAGGGCGGTGGCGAGGGCGGCGGCGGCCTGGCGGCGGTTCGCGCGCATCGTCATCCCTCCTTGCCGAGCTGGTGCGGGTGGTGCTGGCTGCGGCCCGCGCTGTCAGGCGCGGGCCGCCGTGGAGATCAGGCTGCGGTGGGAGCGGACTGCTCGAGGACGATCTGCATGTCGGCGAGGGCGACCTGCTGGGCCTGGGCGGCCGTGAGCGTGGCGCTGTCCATCGGGAACGCCACCGTCACGGTGACGTCGACGGGCTCGTCGTAGATCCCGGGCGTGACCGCGTCGTCGACGACGACGACGCCGCCGGTGTTGGCGACGGTGCCGACCGTGAGGGTGACGTCGAGGGCCGCGAGCAGCTCAGCGGCGTCCGCGTCGGCGGTGAGCTCGGGGAGGTTGGTGCGCAGCTCGCCCGTGAGGCCGTTGCCCTCGGCGGTGATGGTGATCGTGTCGGTGTAGGTGAGGACCGAGCCGGGGATCATCTGGTAGGTGGCGAGGTCGACCACGTTGCCCGCGGTGTCCGTCCAGGCGCCGCCCGCGGCCTCGAGGGCGAGCGTGCCGGAGGAGATCGTCCCGCCGGAGATGACCTCGTCGTCGTACCACGAGGCGAACGAGCCGCCACCCGCCGCGAGAAGCGCGACGGCCACCGCGCCGGCCGCGATGGCCTTGGTGGCCTTGCGGCCGGAGGTGGAGCGCTGAGCGACGTGAGCGGACATGGTGACTCCTGTGATCGAGAGGGTGGGCGTTGCTGCCAACAGGAGTGATCCTGCGCGGGCCACCTCAGCGTGAGGTTCAGGCAGCCGCGGGCCTCCCTCAGGTTCGGCGCAAGATCGGCGCAGGTTTCCCCGGGGCGCAGGTCACTTCCCCGTGGGCGCCGGTCCTCTCTTTTCCTCAGGCCCGCGAATCCTCGGGCGATCCGACGCCGAAATCATGCGGAACCGGTGACGAACCAAGATCATTTCGACTGACCCTGCCGGTCCGGCACGGGCGCACACCAATGCGAAGGAGCGTCATGGCACAGAACCAGCTGGGAAACAGCGGCGTCGGCACGGGGAACGGGGGCTCGAACGTCCTGTCGATCGTGTCGTTCCCGCTGTCGGCGATCGCGATCCTCTTCTTCCCGATCATCTTCGGGGTCGTCGCCATCATCCTCGCCGCTGTGGGGCTCGCGCGGAAGGAGCGCCTGGCGAAGATCGCGCTCGTCGTCGCCATCGCCGCAACCGTCACCGGCATGCTCCTGGGGGCCATGGCGGTGAGCGCGGTCAGCTGACGCCGCCGTCGACGCCGGCGACGGGCCGGGCCCAGCACGGCCGCTGGGCCCGGCCCGGCCTCGGCGTCTGCATCGTCACAGCGCGCTCGTGCGGCCCGGCGCCACCAGGCTGCGTAGGCTACTGGGGGCCCAACCCCCTGTCGGGGCGGTCCACTTCCCCAAGGAAAGGTTTGGCATGCCCGTCACCCGCGATGCGCGGCCCCGCCGTTATCTCATGTGCCCGCCGACCTATTTCACGGTCGCGTACGAGATCAACCCGTGGATGCACCAGGACGTCCCCACCGACACGGAGCTTGCCGTGCGCCAGTGGGAAGAGCTGAAGAAGACCTACGACGAGCTCGGCCACGAGGTCGAGCTCATCGAGCCGATCCCCGGCCTGCCGGACATGGTCTACGCCGCCAACGGAGCGGTCATGGGCGACGGCGTCGTCTACTCGGCGAAGTTCACCTACCCCCAGCGCCAGCCCGAGGGCCCGGCGTACGAGAAGTGGTTCGCCGACGCCGGGTTCCCCACGGTCACCGCGACGGAGATCAACGAGGGCGAGGGCGACATCCTCACCGTCGGCGAGCTGGTGTTCGCCGGCACGGGGTTCCGCACGTCTCTCGCGTCCCACCTCGAGCTGCAGGAGGCGATCGGCAAGCCGGTCATCTCCATGCACCTCGTCGACCCGCGGTTCTACCACCTCGACACCGCGATGATGGTGCTGTCCGACGACGACATCGCCTACTACCCGGAGGCGTTCTCGGACGGCAGCCGGCGCGTGCTCGAGCGCCTGTTCCCGGACGCGCTCATCGCCACCGAGGCCGACGCGGAGGTCCTCGGCCTCAACGGCGTGAGCGACGGCAAGAACGTCATCCACAACCCGCGCGCGACCGCCCTCGCCGCGGCGCTCGCCGAGCGGGGCTACAACCCGATCGGGATCGACACGTCCGAGCTGCTCAAGGGCGGCGGCGGCGCCAAGTGCTGCACGCTGGAGATCCGCGCCTGACCCACGCTCGTACGGCGGCCCGGTAGCAGCCCCTCGGGGCTGGTGCCGGGCCGTCATCGTTGGTGAGGGGCGGCTCCACTCGGGCGTGCCCGTTCGCCACTCGGGCGCGGCGGTCTAGCGCCGCGCCCAGGGGACGTGGCTGGGCGGCGTGCCCTCGTCGCCGCAGCGCGCGGGGACGACGAGCACCGGGCACGCGGTGTGGTGAAGCAGCGCCTGGCTGGTCGAGCCGAGCAGGAGCCCGGCGAACCCGCCGCGGCCCCGCGAGCCGACGACGACGAGGTCGACGGCCGTGGAGAACTCCGCGAGCAGCGCCGCGGCGTTGCCGTCGAGCGCGTGCTGGCTGATCGCGACGTCGCGCCCGTCCACGGCTCGCTCCACCGCCACGCTCAACCCCTCGCGCACGTCAGCGAGCACCTCGTCGCGGTCCACGGCGGCGGGCAGCCACGCGAGCGACCCCACTCCCCCGCCGATCGGCACGGTGGCCACGGCGGTGAGGTGGGCACCCCAGGTGATCGCCTCGTCGACGGCACGACGCAGCGCCACCTTGGCGGACTCGGAGCCGTCGACGCCGACGACCATGCGCTTGACGGGGGTGAACCCGCGCTCGTTGCCCTCGTGCCACGGCACGACGACGGTCGGGCAGTGGGCGTGCGCCGGGAGGGCGGAGGACACGGTCCCGAGCAGGCGGTCGGCGAACCCGCCGCCGCCTCGGGTGCCGACGACGGCCATCGTCGCCTGCTTGGAGAGCTCGACCAGCACCCCGGCCGGGTCCCCCGTCTCCAGGGAGGTGGTCACCGGCAGGCCGTTGCCCGTCCGGGCCGTCGCCTCGTCGAGGACGGCCTGGGCGCCCTGGCGGATCGCCGTGTCGTCGATCGCGGCGAAGCCGCCGTCGAGGGAGGCCACGGTGAACGAGGGGACGGCGTAGGCGCACACGATGTGCAGCCCCCAGCCTCGCGCGCGGGCCTCGGCGGCGGCCCAGTCGACGGCCGCGAGGCTCGCATCGGACCCGTCGACCCCTACGAGGATGACGTTCTCCCGGGACATGGTCACCACCTCCGGCTCAGCGTTTCTCTCTCCATTGTGGTCCATCCGGGGAGCAGCGGGAGCGCGTCGGGGAGACGGAGGTGGGCCGACGGCGGGCGCCGGTCCGCGACGCCCGGCCCGGCTCCGGGCACGACGACGGCCCGCACCGGGGGGGTTGGTGCGGGCCGTCGAGCGGGGGTGGTGGGCTCAGCCCACCCGGACGAACGTCGGGTTCGACTTGTAGATCGGACGCGCGGAGAGCGGGTTGCCGACGCTGTGGGCGGCGATGTACTGCCCGTTGCCGAGGTAGATGCCGACGTGACCGGGCCACCACACGAGGTCACCGGCGCGGGCCTCCGAGGCGGAGACGACGGTGCCGGCGTTGCGCTGCGCGCTGCTCGAGCGGGGCAGGTTGATGCCCACCTGCGCGTAGACGTAGGAGGTGAAGCCGGAGCAGTCGAAACCGGCCGGGGTCGTGCCGCCCCAGACGTAGGGGGTGCCGACGTAGCGGTAGGCGATGTCGACGACCGAACCGCCGGAGTAGCTCTGCGCGGGAGCGGCAGCGGGGGCGGCAGCGGCCGGTGCGGCGGCCTCGGCGGCGGCGGGAGCCTGAGCGGCGGCAACCTCCTCACGAGCACCGGAGCGCGAGGCGGTGGCCTCGGTACGCGCCTCGGTGGCCGCGGCAGCAGCGGCAGCCTCGGCCGCGGCCTGGGCCTCGGCCTCCGCCTGCGCGGCGGCCTCGGCGGCGGCGATCTCCTCGACGCGCTCGGCGATCGGGTCGGCCTCGGCCGTCGTCTTCGGCGGGGTCGCGACGACCTGGGCGGGCTCGACGGTCCACTCGACGTCGGCCGGGACGGCCACGGTCGGGGAGGTCAGCGCCGTGCGGGCCTGCGCGGAGAGGGACGTGACGTCCACCTGGGGCAGCGCGGACGTGGTGCTGTCCGGGGCTGCGATAGCGGTGCTGGCGGCCATGGTGAGGGCGAGGCCGGACGATGCCGCCACCGCCATGCTGCGGCGAGCGGCCGGACCGGCGATGGCCTGGCCGAACGAGCTGAGCGGGGTCGAGGGGCGACGGGCGGCACGGTGGCGCGCGCGAGTGGAGCTAACGGTCAAGACGGAGCCTCTCCTGCTGCCTGCGAGGTGAGCTGTCGGGTGCGGGTGGGAGTGTTCACCCGGCGTGAGCCGCTGACGCGGACCGCGCTTTACCCCTAGGGGCCGACCGGAGCCGACCGCCACATGTGGTTCCCCCGTCCCTGCCGACGGACTGTTTTTGGGACCTCGGGCGGCGGCAGGGTTCGGCATCCGTCCGGGGGCTTGCCGATGGAGGGTTCGGCGAGCGTTCGCGACACTATCCGAAGGTCGATCCGAATGTCACGTTACGGTCACGGAGGTGTGGGGGGTGTGTCGCAGGTCACGTCGGTGGACAACCCGAGATCCGCAGCATCCCGCGGTTCCCGGCAATTCGACGCACAACCGCTTCACCATCGACTCATGTCTTGACCGCGACCCTTGTCGCCGACCTGCGGCCCTCGCGGTGCGCGGGTGGCCCGGACACCGCGTCCGCCCCCCCTGCGCACCAGAGAAAGGGAGGGGAAACCCCTCAGGCGTCGACGAAGAGGTGGCGCGCGACGTCGTCGGGCAGGTCGAGCACGAGGTGGGAGGTCCGCGCCCGGACGGAGACGACCTGGGTGCCGCGCTGGACGAGGAGCTCGGCGCCCGGCCGGACACCGGCCTCGGCGAGCCGGGCGAGCAGCTCGACGTCGACCTGGAGCGGCTCACCGATCCGCCGCAGGGTGAGCGGCGCGTCGCGCTCCGCCGGGCTCGGCTGGCTCGCCGCCTCCAGCAGGTTCCGCACGGGCGCCGGCTCCTCGGCGAGCGGCGCCTCCCCCAGGTCGCCGAGGCCCGGGATGGGGTTGCCGTACGGGTCGTGGTGCGGATGGTCGAGCAGCGCGACGAGGCGCTGCTCGACGCGCTCGCTCATGACGTGCTCCCAGCGGCACGCCTCCTCGTGGACGTACTGCCAGTCCAGGCCGACGACGTCGGTGAGGAGCCGCTCGGCGAGGCGGTGCTTGCGCATGACCATCGTCGCCCGGGTGCGGCCGACGTCCGTCAGCTCGAGCCGGCGGCCGTCGGCGAGCAGGAGGAGACCGTCCCGCTCGAGCCTTGCGACGGTCTGCGAGACGGTGGGGCCCGAGTGCCCCAGCCGCTCCGCGATGCGCGCGCGCATGGGGATGACGCCTTCCTCCTCGAGCTCGTACACCGTCTTGAGGTACATCTCGGTGGTGTCGATGAGGTCGCCCATGCTGGTTGCTCTCCCGTCCTCGCGCCTGATCAGCAAGGATAGGACCCCCGGCCCTGCGCCGGTTCCGCACGCCGACGCGATCTCCGCCTCAGCGCGGGGCGCGCGGTGCCCGCCATCCACGACCCGGCCCGGCCCGGCCCGGGGCACGTGTGACGGATACCATCTGCGGTGATGACCGATGACCAGGTCCGGCCCACCGGTGAGCCGGCCCCCGCGGCATGGCCGGCGTTCGCCGCCGACCCGTCGATCTTCGCCCGGCGGCCTGACGGCAGCGTGCACTACCGCGGGCGCTCGCTCACGACGCTCGTGGGCCAGCACTTCGAGCAGGTGTGGGGGCTCCTCGTCGACGGCACCCTCGCGCCGGCGCTCCCGCCGACCGAACCCTTCCGGCTCCCCGTGCGAACCGGCGACGTGCGGGTGGACGTCCAGAGCGCCCTCGCCCAGCTGACCCCCGTGTGGTCGTTCCGTCCCCTCCTCGACATCTCTGCCGCACAGGCGCGCGACGACCTTGCCCGCGCCAGCGTGCTCGCCCTCTCCTTCGTCGCGCAGTCGGCGCGGGGCCAGGACCTGCCCGCCGTCCCCCAGAGCGAGGTGGAGGCCGGGCGGACCGCGGCCGAGCGGTTCCTCATCCGCTGGCGGGGCGAGGCCCACCCCGACAAGGCCGCTGCCCTCGACGCCCTGTGGATCGCGCTGGCGGAGGACGGCCTCACACCGTCGACGCGCGTGGCACGCCTGGTCGCCAGCACGGGAGCCGACGTCGCCGCCTGCCTCTCGGGAGCGGTCGCCGCCGTCGGCGGTCCGCTCAGCGGGGGCGCCTCGGCCCGGTCCGTCGCCGTCGTCCGGGCGGCGCACGCGAGCGGGGACGCCCGGGGCGCCGTGCGCGACGCCCTGGGCGACCGCCGCTTCCTGCCCGGGTTCGAGATCGGCCCGCTACCGGGGGCGCCGACACCGCCCGGGGCCGAGCCGCCGGCGGGGCGGGCTGCTGGCACCGACGTTCGGGCTTCCCTCATGCACCAGGTCTGCGCGCAGCTCGAGGTGCCGCTGCTCGACGCGGCGGAGGCCGTCGAGCGCGCGGCCGTCGCCGAGCTCGGCGACCGCGGACAGACGGCCGCGGCCAGCACCACGTTCTGGGCCGCCGTCCTCCTCGACTACGCCACGGTGGCCCCGCGCCTGTTCAACGCCATGTTCATCTGCGGGCGCACGGCCGGGTGGTCCGCCCATGTCCTCGACGTCCAGCGTGCGCTGCACGTGCCGGGAGCGCCCGCCGGTCGCGCCTCGTGACCGGGCGCGCGAGGCCCGGCGGCTGACCGCCGGCCGACGCGGCGCGAGCGCGGTGGCAGGATCGACGCCATGAGCGACGCGACGCTGACGATCCCCCCGGAGCTCCTCCCCGCCGATGGCCGGTTCGGCTGCGGCCCCAGCAAGGTGCGCCCGTCGCACCTCGACGCGCTCGCCGCCGTCGGCTCCACGCTCATGGGGACCTCGCACCGCCAGGCACCCGTCCGCTCCCTCGTCGGGCGCGTCCGCGAGGGGGTCGCCGCGCTGCTCGGGGCCCCGGACGGCTACGAGGTCGTCCTCGGCAACGGCGGCTCGACGGCGTTCTGGGACGCGGCGACCCTCGGCCTCGTCCGCAGCCGCGCCCGGCACGCCGCCTTCGGTGAGTTCGGTGCGAAGTTCGCCGCCGGCACCGCCCGCGCGCCGTTCCTTGAGCCGTCCGACATCGTCACCGCCGAGCCCGGCAGCCTCGCCGTCCTCGACTCCGCGGCCGGCGTCGACGTCTGCGCCTGGCCCCAGAACGAGACGTCCACGGGGGTGGTCTCCCCTGTCCGTCGCCTCGACGGCGACGCGCTCATGCTCGTCGACGCCACGTCCGCGGCGGGCGGCGTCGAGGTCGACCTCGCGCAGACCGACGCCTACTACTTCGCGCCGCAGAAGAACTTCGCGTCCGACGGCGGCCTCTGGCTCGCCGTCCTCTCCCCCGCCGCCGTCGCGCGCGTCGAGGAGATCGCGGCGACAGACCGGTGGATCCCCGACTTCCTCTCGCTGAGCGCGGCGGTGGAGAACTCGCGCAAGGACCAGACGCTCAACACCCCGGCGATCGCGACGCTCGTCCTCCTCGCCGAGCAGCTCGACTGGATGAACGACAACGGCGGCCTGCCGTGGGCGACGGCGCGCACGGCGACCTCCTCGGGGCTGCTCTACTCGTGGGCCGAGGCACGCGAGTGGGCGACGCCGTTCGTCAGCGTGCCGGGGCAGCGGTCCCCCGTCGTGGGGACGGTCGACTTCGACGCCGCCATCGACGCGACCGCCGTGACGCGCGCGCTGCGGGAGAACGGGGTCGTCGACGTCGAGCCGTACCGCAAGCTCGGCCGCAACCAGATCCGCGTGGGGATGTTCCCGGCGGTCGACCCGGCGGACGTCGAGGCGCTCACGGCGTGCGTCGACTACGTCGTCGAGCACCTCTGACCGCCCCCGGCCCCTCTCCCCACCCTCGCCCGTCCTAGCCCCCTCTCCCTGGTGATCGTGCAGAAACGCTGACCCCGGGGCCGTCTTCACGTGATCTTGCGGAAACGCTGACTCCGGGCCTGTTCGCGCGCCAGTGGGTGAGGTCGCAGTGCTCATAGCGCTGGGATGTCACCCATAGGCGGCGTTGCGGGCCAGAGGGGCAGGCGCTCCGCAGGTGCGCCAGCGGGACCAGGGGGTCAGTCGCTGGGCGGGCGGCGCAGCCGCTTGGTCTCCCCGCGCAGCTTCTTGCCCTCGAGCCGGCGGCGGGTGGAGCCCCGGGTCGGGCGGGTCGCGCGGCGCTGCCGGGGCGGCGGCGCCAGCGCCGCCCGCAGGGCGTTGACCAGCCGCTCCGTCGCGGCCCGGCGGTTCGCCAGCTGCGAGCGGTGCTCGGACGCCGTGATGGTGAGGACGCCGTCGACGAGCCGACCCTCGAGGGCAGCGAGCGCCCGCTCGCGCTGGCGGTCGTCGAGCGCGCCGGTGCGGGCGACGTCGAGGCTGAGCTCCACCCGGGAGTCCGTGGTGTTGACCCCCTGGCCCCCAGGTCCGCTGGCGCGCGAGAACCGCCACCGCAGCTCGCCGGGGTCGAGCGAGACACCCGCCGTCACCCTGAGCCGATCGTCCACGCCCCTAGTGTCGCGCGGCGGGCGCCCGGGCGGCGTCGGCGGCGTCAGGCCGGGGTGAGCAGGAAGACCGGGATGAGCCGCGTCGTCTTGAGGGCGTAGTCCGCGTACGGCGGGTAGGCCGCGACGGCGCGCTCCCACCACACCTCGCGCTCCTCGCCGCTGAGCTCGCGGGCGACGACGTCCACCCGGCGGGCGCCGTCCTGCAGCGTCGCCTCGGGGTGCGCGACGAGGTTGTGGTACCAGACGGGATGCACCGGCGCGCCGCCCAGAGAGGCGACGACGGCGTACTCGCCGCCGTACTCGACGCGCATGAGCGGGGTCTTGCGGATCTTTCCGGTGCGCGCGCCGACGGTCGTGAGCACGACGATGGGATACCCCGCCAGGGTGTTCGCGCGCGCGCCGTCGGACGCCTCGTACTCCTCGGCCTGCGTGCGCGCCCGCTTGAACGGGCTGGGGGCGTACTCACCGTGCAGTGGCATGGCGCCATTGAACCGCAGGCCGCCGATGACGGCACGGGCACCTGCGGGGATGGCAGCGAGGGCCGGCCGCGCGAGGGGCGCACGGCGGCGGCGCAGACCCCCGCCGTCGGGTCAGCGGGCGGTGCGCAGGGCCCGCAGCGCGATCCAGGCCGCCACGAGCATGAGCACCACGCCGATCGCCGAGGTGAGGGTGACGCCGGAGTCGAAGGCGTGGCGCGCAGAGTCGAGGAGCGCCTCGGCGGTCTCTCCGGGCAGGCGGGTAGCCGCGTCGGTCGCCCCGCCGAGGGTCTCCCGGGCCGCGTCGGCGTCGGCCCCGGGGACGCCGTCGGGGACGACGACGTTCCCCCGGTACACCGCCGTGAGGATGCTGCCGAGCACGGCGGTCCCCAGCACCGACCCCACCTCGTACGCCGTCTCGGAGATGGCCGATGCCGCCCCCGACTTCGCCGCCGGGACGCTGGCGAGGATGAGGTCGTTGGAGATCGTCTCCGCCGACCCCGCCCCCGCGCCGAGGATGGCGAAGGCGATGAGCAGCCCGAGGTCCGATCCGGCCTGGCCGGAGACGAGGACGACGCCGTAGCCGAGGGCGTTGAGCAGCAGCCCGGTCGCCACCACCCGGGAGGGGCGCACGCGCCGCACGATCGGCACCACCGCCAGCCCCGCGATCACGGTGACGGCCAGCCCGGGCAGGAGGACGAGACCGGCCTCCATGGGGCTGCGGCCGCTGACCAGCTGGAGGTGCTGGGAGATGAAGAAGAGGAACCCGACGAGGGAGAAGACGCTGAGCAGGTTCGCCGCGACCGCCCCGCTGAAGACGGGGTTGGTGAACAGCCGCACGTCGAGCATGGGCACCGGCCGGCGCAGCTGGCGCCGGACGAAGGCGATCCCGACGACGCCGCCGAGCACGATCGGCGCGAGGGCGTCGACGCCCCAGCCGGACTCGGCGAAGGTCTTGATGCCGTAGACCAGCGGGACCATGGTGCCCAGGGACAGGACGATGCTCAGCGGGTCGAGGGGTCCCGGCGCGGGGTCGCGGGACTCGGGCACGAGGAACGGGCCGAGCACGAGCAGCGGGACGAGCACCGGGACCGCCAGGAGGAAGACCGACCCCCACCAGAAGTGCTCGAGGAGGAACCCGCCGACGATCGGGCCGAGGGCGGCGCCGCCGGAGAAGCCGGCCGCCCACACCGCGATGGCCGTCCGCCGCTCGGTGGGGTCGGTGAAGATGTTGCGGATGAGCGAGAGCGTCGCCGGCATGAGCATGGCGCCGAAGAAGCCCAGCGCGGCGCGGGCGCCGATGAGCGCCTCGGCGGTCGGGGCGAACGCCGCCACCGCGGAGACGACGGCGAAGCCGGTGCTGCCGATGAGGAGCAGCCGACGGCGGCCGATCCGGTCACCGAGGCTTCCCATGGGGACGAGCAGGCCCGCGAGGACCAACGGGTAGACGTCGACGATCCACAGCAGCTCGGTGCCGGTGGGGCGCAGCACCTCGGAGAAGGCCGGGACGGCGAAGCTCAGGACCGTGTTGTCCACCGCGACGAGCAGCACGGGCAGCATGAGGACCGCCAGGGCCGCCCACCGGCGGGTACGGGTGGTGGCGGGCGAGTCGACGGACGGGGTGGTCATGCGGTGCTCCTGCGGTGGACGAACGGTGGTGACGCCGGCTCGAGGGGCGCGTCGTCGGCGAGCAGCACACGTGTGCTGCGGTGCGGTCGGCGGGGAGGCGGCGACGCGATGGCCGACGGAGGGCAGCCAGCGGTTGAGCGCCGGGCGCAACAGCCGCGCGGCCGCGCCTCACCGGCCGGTCAGGCGGTCTGCGAGGCCTGGCCCGCGGACTGCGCGCCCAGCGCGTCCCGCGCCCGCCCGTGCCGCTCACCGGGGCCCTCGACGACGAGGTGCGGGCGGGGCCGCATCTCGTAGTGCACCTCGACGTGCCAGTTCCGCTTGGTCCAGAGGGCGGCCCCCGCCGCGACGAGGATCGCCGCGATGGAGCCGACGCCGATGGACCACCGCGCGCCGAACACCTCGGACACCCACCCGACGACCGGCGCGCCGATGGGCGTCGAGCCGAGGAGCACCATCATGTACAGGCTCATCACGCGCCCCCGCATGGCCGGCTCGGTCGACATCTGGATGACCGTGTTGGCGGCCGTGAGCATCGTGAGCGAGGAGAAGCCGACGAGGATGGTCGAGGCGGCGTAGAGCTCGTAGGACGGCATGAGCGCCATGACGCCGGAGGTCACCCCGAAGGCGAACGCCGCGGTGATGACGAGCCGGACCCGGGGGTGCTGCCGCCGGGCCGCCATGAGCGCGCCGGCGAGCGAGCCGATCGCCATGATCGACCCGAGCGCGCCGTACCCGCCGGCGCCCTGGTCGAACACCTCGCGGGCCATGACGGCGCTGGTGAGCTGGAAGTTGAGGCCGAGCGCCGAGACGACGCCCATGACGAGCATGATGACGACGAGGTCGGAACGGTGCCGCACGTAGGCGAGCCCGGCGCGCACCTGCCCCTTCGCCCGGCTCGAGTGCGGCAGCTCGTGGAGCTCGTTCCGGCGCATGAGCGTGAGCGAGAAGATCGTCGCCCCGAAGCTGAGGCCGTTGAGGATGAACGCCCAGCCGGGGCCGAACGCCGCGATGAGGAGGCCGGCCAGGCCGGGGCCGATGAGGCGCGCGGCGTTGAAGGAGGTGGAGTTGAGGCCGACGGCATTGGGCAGGTTCGACGGCGGCACCATCTCCGCGACGAAGGTCTGGCGCACCGGGTTGTCGAACGCCGTCACCACGCCCAGCGCCAGCGCGAAGAGGTAGACGTGCCAGAGCACGACGACGTCGGTGAGCACGAGGACACCGAGGCCGACGGCGAGCAGCGCCAGCGCCGACTGCGTGGCGATGAGCATCTTGCGGCGCGGCAGCCGGTCGGCGAGCAGGCCGGCGTAGGGGCCGATGAGCAACGTCGGGAGGAACTGCAGCGCGGTGACGATACCGACGGCGAGGCCGGAGTCGTCGGACAGGACGGTGAGGACCAGCCAGTCCTGGGCGACGCGCTGCATCCACGTCCCGATGTTCGCCACCAACGCGCCGGCGAACCACAGGCGGTAGTTGAAGAACTTCAGGGAGTGGAACGTGGACCTCACTGACTAGCCATCTCCTTGAGGATGTCTACGGCACGGGAGAGGACAGCGCGGTCCTCGGGACTGAGGGCGGCGAGCCGCCTGCTGACCCACGCGCTGCGGCGTCGCCGGGTCTCGCGGACCACCTCTGCACCGGCGGGGGTGAGCTCGATGAGCACCTGGCGGCCGTCGGAGGGGTGGTCGTTCCGGGCCACGAGGCCGGCCTGCTCGAGCCCGGCGATCGTTCGCGTCATCGACGGCGGCTGGACGCCGTCCCGCTCGGCGAGCGCACGGGGGGTCATGGCGCCCTGGGCCGAGAGCCCGGAGAGGACGCAGTACTGGGACTCGCTGACGTCGGCCGCGCTGGACTCGGACCGGATCCGCCGGGACAGCCGGAGGATCGTCATGCGCAGCTCGGTGGCGAGGTCGGGCCGGCCCTTGCGGCTCGCCGGAGGCACAGCGGGTGCAGGCGAGAGGGTGGGCATGGCCACATTCTACGTCGTTAGTTGCGCTAACGAAATAGGTGGCGGGTGTGGGCCGGGACACCCCCACCCGCGAGACGCCCGGCCGCCGCCGTTCTGCCGGTGCGAGGATGCGGCTGCCCAAGCACAGACCAGACGGAGAGGGCCATGCTCACCAGCGCCGACCGCATCCAGACCACCCACGCCGGGAGCCTGCCCCGCACCCCGGCGCTCCTCGACGCCAACGCCGACCGCGCCCGCGGGGAGGAGCCCGAGGGCTTCACCGACCTGCTGGCCGCAGAGGTCGGCGACCTCGTCCAGCGCCAGACCGACGCCGGCATCACCGTCGTCGGCGACGGCGAGTACGGCAAGGCGATGAGCTCCGCCGTCGACTACGGCGCCTGGTGGTCCTACTCCTTCGCCCGCACCGGCGGGCTCACCCTGGACACCGACTCCTCGTGGGCCGTCGACCAGCACCTCTCGGCCCCCGGCGACGTCCGCCTCACCGGTTTCCTCCACCGCCGCGACCGACAGCGGTTCGCCGAGGCCTACGCCGACCCGACGTCGGGCATCTACACGGGCGGCGGCGACGGCCCCCAGTTCCCCGCGTGCACCGGCCCGCTCACCTACACCGGCCAGGCAGCCATCGCGTCCGACATCGCCAACCTCAAGGCCGCGCTGACGCGGACCGGGGCCCAGGAGGGCTTCCTCACCGCGATCGCCCCGGGCAGCGCCTCGCGCATCGCCAACCGCTTCTACGCCACGGACGAGGAGTACCTCTTCGCGTGGGCCGACGCCCTCCGCGAGGAGTACACGGCGATCATCGACGCCGGCCTCGTCCTGCAGATCGACGACCCGTCGATCGCCGAGAACTTCGACCAGATCGAGCCGGAGCCGAGCGTCGAGGACTACGTCGCGTTCACCCGGCTGCGCGTCGAGGCGCTCAACCACGCCCTGCGTGGCCTGCCTGAGGACCGGATCCGCTTCCACCTGTGCTGGGGCAGCTGGCACGGCCCCCACACGACCGACCTGCCGATGGCGGACATCGTCTCCACGATGCTCCAGGTCAACGCCGGCGCGTACTCCTTCGAGGCGGGCAACGTCCGCCACGAGCACGAGTGGCGCGTGTGGGACGACGTCGCCCTGCCCAAGGGCAAGCTCCTCCTGCCGGGCGTGGTCTCCCACGCGACGAACGTCGTCGAGCACCCCGAGCTCGTCGCCGACCGCATCGAGCGCTTCGCCCGCCGGGTGGGTCGGGAGAACGTCCTCGCGTCCACCGACTGCGGCCTCGGCGGGCGCATCCACCCGCAGATCGCCTGGGCCAAGCTCGAGGCGCTGTCGCAGGGCGCGGAGATCGCCACGCGGCGTCTGTGGTCCTAGCGACGCCGGAACGACGACAGGGGCCGGGTGGCCGGGGGACCCCCCCGCCACCCGGCCCCTCTCGCGTGCGGGTCGGTCGACGCGCTCCGGCTCAGACGCCGAGCAGCTGCTGGATCGGCCCGAGCGCGAAGTAGACGACGAACAGGGCCGCCACGACCCACATGAGCCAGTGGACCTGCCGGGCGCCGCCCTTGCGGGCTGCCGTGAGGATCACCCAGGCGATGAAGCCGGCGCCGATGCCCACGGTGATGGAGTAGGCGAACGGCATGAGGATGATCGTGAGGAACGCCGGGATGGCGATCCCCAGGTCCCGCCAGGAGATCTCGGTGACCTGCTGCATCATGAGGAAACCGACGATGACGAGCGCCGGGGTCGCCGCCTCGTAGGGGACGAACGCGGCCAGCGGCGCGAGGAACGTCGCGAGCAGGAACGCGACGCCCGTGACAACGGGCGCGAGGCCGGTGCGGGCGCCGTCGCCCACGCCGGTCGCGGACTCGATGTAGCTGGTGTTCGAGGAGACGCCCGCGGCGCCACCGGCCGCCGCCGCGACGGAGTCGACGATGAGGATCTGGCGGGTGCGCGGCGGGTTGCCGTCGGAGTCGAGGAGGTCCGCCTCCGCGCCGATGGCGACCATCGTGCCCATCGTGTCGAAGAAGTCGGCGAGCATGATGGAGAAGATCAGCAGGAGGGCGGCGACGACGCCGACCTTCCCGAACGCCCCGAAGAGCGAGAACTGGCCGAGCGTGCCGAAGTCCGGGGTCGAGACGGGCGAGCCGTCGATCGTCGGGATCGTCAGGCCCCAGCCACCGGGGTTGTCCTCGTCGAGCAGCCCGAGGTGTGCCACGGCCTCGACGACCGCCGCGAGCACCGTCGCGACGATGACCCCGATGAGGATGGCGCCCCGGACCTTGCGGACCATGAGGACCATGATCGTGAAGAGGCCGACGACGAAGACCAGCGCCGGCCACCCGACGAGCGACCCGCCGACGCCGAGCTGCAGCGGCGTGCCGCCCGGACGCACGATGCCCGCGTTGACGAGCCCGATGAGCGCGATGAACAGACCGATGCCCACCGAGATGGCGACCTTGAGCTCCTGCGGGACCGCGCGGAAGACGGCCTCCCGCAGCCCGGTGAGGACGAGGATGAGGATGATGATGCCCTCGAGGACGATGAGGCCCATGGCGTCCGCCCACGTCATGCCGGGCATCCCGACGATGGTGTAGGCGAGCAGCGCGTTGATGCCGAGGCCGGCCGCGAGCGCGAGCGGGAACCGTCCGACGACGCCCATGAGGATCGACATGATCCCCGCGACGAGCGCGGTACCGGCCGCGACGGCGGCGAGGTTCGGGCCGTCCGTCCCCCCGCCGAGGAACGCTCCGGTGCTGTCCGGGGTGGAGAGGATGAGGGGGTTGAGCACGAGGATGTAGCACATCGCGAAGAACGTGACGATGCCGCCACGCACCTCGCGGCCTACGGTGGAGCCGCGCTCCGTGATCCCGAAGTATCGGTCGATCCTGCTGCGCTCAGGGCGGGTCTGCGTCGCGGTGGGCATGGCGCGAATGGTGCCAGAGCGACGCCCCGTCCGCGTAGCCCATCTCACGACCTTTGGCACCCTCGTCGGCGGCGCGACGGTCCCTTATGATCACGGGATGCGGCCGCGGCGGACCATCCCCGACGACCTGCCGCCCATGAGAGTGAACACCGTGACCATGGTGGTCACCGGCATCGGCGTCTGGGTCGCCGTCCTCATCGCGTCCGTCGTCATGCGTCTCATGGGCCTGTCCATCCCGGCACGGACCGTCGAGGTGTGCGTCGCCGGCGTCGTGCTCGGTCTGCTGGCCCTCGCCTGGGCGGTCCCCCAGCGCCGGCGTGACGTGCGTGCCGAGGCCGCGCGGCGGAGCGGGGAGTCCACGCCGGGGGCCGACCGCCGTGCACCCGCGGCCGGCTCCGGCGACGATGGGCCGCGCGACCGCCGGCCCGGCGCGCGCCCGCCGCACGCCCTCCCCGAGGAGCACCACCCGTGAAGATCCTCCTGCCGGACAACACCCCGCTCGACCCCGACCTGCCGCCCGGCGTCGAGGCCGTGCGCTACAGCCCCTCGAAGCCCGTCCCGCCCGAGCACCACGACGCCGAGATCCTCGTCTCGTGGGGCCAGAGCGGCAGCGGCAGCCTCGCCGACACCGCACAAGCGCTCACCCGGCTCCGCTGGGTGCAGTCGCTGGCGGCCGGCCCCGACGCGGTCCTCGCCGCGGGCTTCGCGGACGACGTGATCATCACGTCCGGGCGCGGCCTGCACGACCGCACGGTCGCCGAGCACGCGCTCGCGCTCACCCTCGCCGGGCTCCGACGCTTCCCCGAGCTCGCCGAGGCCCGGCGGGAGCACCGCTGGGCCCGCGAGGTCGGCGGCGTCCAGGCCCTGCACCCCGCCGACCGGGTGACCACCCTCCTCGGCGCCCACGTCCTCATCTGGGGCTTCGGCGGCATCGGCCGCACGCTCGCCCGCTACCTGGACGCCCTTGGCGCCCACGTGCGCGGCGTGGCCCGGTCCGCCGGTGAGCGCGACGGCTTCCCCGTCGTGGCCGAGGACGACGTCGACGAGGAGCTGCGCAACGCGGACGTCCTCGTGCTGATCCTGCCCTCCTCCCCCGACACGGACCACGTCCTCGACGCCGAGCGGCTGGCCCTGCTGCCGTCGCGCGCGTGGGTGATCAACGTGGGGCGCGGGTCGACGGTCAACGAGGCGGCGCTGGTCGCCGCCCTCGAGGCCGGGACGCTCGGCGGCGCCGGGCTGGACGTCTTCGAGACCGAGCCGCTGCCGGCGGACTCACCGCTGTGGGACGCGCCGAACGTCATCATCAGCCCGCACTCCGCCGGGGGCCGCCCCGTGGGCGTGGACGAGCTGCTCAGCGAGAACCTCGCCGCGTTCGTCGCCGGCAAGCCGCTGCGCAACGTCATCGAGCGGTAGCCCTCACGCGGCCGGCGCTCCCCCGCCGGCCTCCTCGATCACGGCCTCGGCCCGCCAGTTCTCCGCCGTCTGCAGGCCCCAGAACACCGTGAAGAGGACGACGAGGACGAGCTCCGCGGTGAAGACCGTCGCCGACCAGGCCTCCCGGTCCGCCCACCACGTCACCAGGTAGTAGGCACCGGCGGCAACGAGCGTGAGGGCCATGAGCGCGCTGATGGCGCGGTAGCAGCGGGCGTAGGCCGCGGCGGGCATGAGCGGGACGCCCTGCCGAGCGGCCACCCGTCGGCCGTTGACGTACGCCAGCGCGGCGGTGCACGCGAAGAACGCGACGGCCGCCGCGTAGTGCCCCACGGCGAGGAAGGCGTCCCGGGCGAGCCAGAAGGAGACGGCCGCCGCGGCCCAGACGAGCGACGCGGTGACGAGCGGTCCCCAGGCAGCGAAATCGCGCCAGGGCCAGCCGCGGGCCGCCCCGACGACTGCACCCACGACGGTGGCCGCGAGGACCAGGGCGCCGACGACGATGAGCGCGAGGACGCTGGACTCGACGCTCTCGGCGGCCCCCGGCGGCAGGCACCGGGTGGCGCCCGCGGGGCACCCGCCGTCGGCGCGGTCCGCGGCGACCGGCGTCGGCACCAGGGCGACGACCGGTGCGAGCATCCCGGCGACGGTGAGGAGGGTCTCCTCCCACCCGCGCCGGCCGCGGATCGCGAGGAGCACCACCCCCGTGGCGACGAGGGACCCCACGAGCACGTCGCGCACCGGCGAGTAGTAGTACCCGCTGATGGAGCCGAAGCGCTCCCGGCCGCCGTCGGCCAGGATCTCGGTCGCGAGTGCGACGAGGAGCAGGACCGCGAGCGCCACGACGGCCAGGCGCAGGTGCCGGTAGGTCGTCCCGGCCACGTCGGCGACGACGACGGCGCGGGGCGCCGTCCCCGGCACGCCCGTGGCGCCGCTGGCCGGCGTCCGCGGGTGACGGGCCCCCGTGGCACCGCCCGCGGTGGTCCTCGACCCCTTGGCCATGGGACCACCCTGTCGCGCGCGAGGCCGGCCCGCGAGGCGACGACGGCAACACCGGCGACCGCGGCGCGCCGGGGAGGACCGCACTCGCACGGCGACGCCGGGCCCTTCCCCGGGTCGGCGCGGACCCCTACTGTGCCGACATGGCGACGCAGGTGCGCCCCGCCGTCGGGCGCTTCGAGGACTTCGCGCTGGTGGTCGGGACGAAACGGGCCGACGCCGGCGGCTGCTGGTGCATGAGCTACCGCGACTCGCGCGTGCCCAACCTCGCGCGCCCGGAGTACATGCGCGCCGAGTGCGCCACCGAGCCGGGGCCCGGGGTGCTCGCCTACGTCGACGACGACGTCGCGGGCTGGTGCTCGGTGGCGCCGCGCGGGACGTACCGGCGGCTCATGCGCTCCCGCACGCTTCCGCTCCTCGAGGGGCCCGAGCCGTGGAGCGTCGTGTGCTTCGTCGTGCGGCCGGGGTACCGCCGTCGGGGGCTCATGCACGAGCTCCTCGCCGGCGCGGTCGAGCACGCCCGGGCGCACGGCGCCGAGGTGGTGGAGGGCTACCCGATCGAGAAGGGCGGCGACAAGGTCGACGTCATCTCCGGGTACGTGGGCACCGTGGAGGCGTTCGAGCGAGCAGGGTTCCACCGGGCCGCGCCCACGACGGGGCACAGCGGGCACCGGCCGCGCTGGCTCATGCGCCGCGAGCTCTGACCGACGGCGACTGCCTCAGCCGACGCCGGTGGCGCGGTCCAGCAGCGGCTGCCAGTCCCCCCGGGCCGAGCGGAACCAGGGTGCCCTCGCACGGTTAGACCCAGGCCGTCACGTCGTGGAGCGTGGCCCCGGAGGACAACCGCTCCGCGCCCTTCCCGACCAGGTCGCGCAGGGCCCCGAGCGTGGCGGCGTAGTAGCCCGAGGACGGCACGCCGGCCCCGATGGGCTCGCTGTGTCGACCCGCTCACCCGCCCGCCTCGAGAAGGCGGGCGAGGTCCTCGACCGCGAACGGGCGCGCCTGCCCCTGCCAGTCGACCAGGCCGGCCGTCATGCTCTGCATCTGCTCCCCGATCTCCGCGAGCCGCTCCTGTGAGATCTCGCCAGGAAGGCCGTCGGGGATGTAGAGCGCCGTCTCGGCGATCGCGGGTTGCTCCTCGTCCGGGCCGAGGACGGTCCACGTGACGACGTACTCGCCGTGGCGATAGACGCCGTCACCGAGCTCGACGGTGCTGCCGTCGGCCACGAGCCGCCCACCTTCGCCGATCACGGGAAGGATGCGCCGGTGCCCCATGTCACCGTCGCCGATCACGCCGCCGTTGATGGCACGAATCGTCGCGACGGTGGTGTACTCCCGGCCGTCCGCCCAGTAGAGGGTGCACTCCCGGGTCGTCCGGGTGCGGGACATCTGCCCGCTCTGGCGCACGCGCTCGGTCTGGTCCGCGCCCACGAGAGCCGCGACGTCCTCCTCCGTGAGTACCGCGCACCAACCGCCCTCCTGCGACGGCGAGGAGTTCGGGATGACCTCGTCAGCGGGCGGCACCGACGAGCATCCCGCCAGCGCGAGCACGGCCAGCGCGACGGCGGCGCGCCTGCCCGGGCGGCCGTGGCCGCTCCTGGTTGGAACTTCTGCATGATCACGAGCAGGAGGCATGGTCAGTCGGCGAAGACGAGGTCGACGAGGGGCTGCCAGTCCTCGGCGCCGAGCGGACGGGCCTCGCCGGCGCAGGGGTACTGGTTGGCCCAGTGCATCCGTTCGGTGAGGACCTCTCCCAGCTGGGCGAGCTCCTCCCCGGTGAGCGGCTCGCCCTCCGGTGCCGGGCTCAGGGACACCGCCCCGGTGAGCACCGTCGGCAGCGGGGCGCCGTCCCGCACCGGGCGGTCCTCCGCGTCCGCGGACGTCGGCGCACACGCCTGGAACACGTGGAGGCTGTCGTCGCTGCTCTGGAGGTAGACCCCGGGGCGAAGCTCCTCCACCTCCCCGCCGGCGAGGCGCTCTCCGTCCTCCCCCAGGAGGTTGCGCAGGTTCGTCAGCGAGTCCACGGACGAGTCCCCCCAGCGGAAGTTCACGTAGGCGGACGCGAGCCTCACCGGCTCGTCCCCGTCCGCCCACACCACCTCGCAGTTCTGCCCTACCGACGCGTCGGGGCCGATGGCGCCGGTCTCCCGCACCCGGTCGAGGTCGCCCGCGCCGAGCAACGTCCCCACCTGGTCCGCCGTGAGCACCTGGCACCACCGGTCCCCGGCGGGCAGGTGCGCGCCGAAGTCGATGACCTCCTCCGGCGTGGGGGCGGAGGAGCACCCCGCCACGCCGACTGCGACAGCGGCGGCGGCGCTCAGGCCCAGCGCACGCTCGCCGACCCGGTACCTCATCCGCTCACCCGCCCGCTTTGTAGTCGTCCTCAGCCCGCACGGAGCCGGACCCGACGGCCTCCTCGATCTGGTCGGTGAGCTCGCGGATCACGCCGGCACCACCATCCGGCTCGCGGAGGTAGTGGTCGAAGAAGGCCGCCTGCCGGTCGGGGTCCGCGAGGATCTCCTCGATGGGCATGAGCTGGCCGTCCCGGACGAAGGTCTGAGAGTCGGAGAGCCCGCGATCCGCGGCCCAGGTCACCGGGTCCTTGCCCTCCTCCCACGCCCCGTTCTCGATGACCGCCATCGTGGCCTGGTCCTCGAGCAGCTTCCGGACGTTCTGACCGACCTCGGCCTCGCTCACCTCCTGGCGCGTGGCGTGGTCGGTGTCGATGATCCGGTCGAGGATGGCGTCGGTCCCGAGCCCGTAGGCGGCGTCGGCCACGCCCCCCACGACGGGGATGCTGCCCACGGGAACGAGGCCCGCGCCAGAGTCGAGCACCTCACGGAGGTACTCGTTGTAGGCGTCCTGCGCCTCGGCCGACTCCACCCGCCCGTGGCCGGCACTCTCGGTGAGGTGGACGAGGAAGCCGGCCCCGCGGTCCATGGCGACCATCGGGTCTCCGTCGGGGCTGGCGTACCCCTCGTGGAGCGCCGTGGCGTTGTGCGCCAGGGCGGCGTTGAACACCCGCTGGAGCGCCGGCGGGTTGTCCCGGGCGTCCGGGTTGTCGGAGGTGACCACCTCGTCGGGACGGTCGAGGGCGAGGTCGCCGAACATCTGCGCGAAGTGGTCGCTGGTCTCCTCGTCGAAGTTGACCCGGTACGAGGTCGGGTCGCCCGCGCGACCCAGCTCCTCGCTGAAGGGGCTATTGCTGACGTCGGGGCTGTCGGTGGCCCGGATGAAGTCCTCGATGTGCGCGCTGATGACGTCCGCGGTGCCCGTGCGCCCCTCGGCGAACGCGTTGTCGGTCATCTTCTCGCCGTTGGCGAACTCCCCGGACCCGACGGTGTCGACGTAGGCGTTGAGGTACTGCGCGGCGAGCGCTGTGCTGGCCTCGTCGCTCCGGTCGGTGCCGTACTCCGCGACCGTCTCGGCGAGCAGCTTCCCCCCGTCGGGGAACGGCATGCGCGTCTCCATCGAGCCGCCCCGCTCGCGCACGAGGTAGTCGACGATCGACTGGTCCCCGTTCTTGGCCGAGACGTCCGACATGAGCAGGGCCTGGGTGGTCTCCTCGTGCTGGGACGCGGACTCGAGGAGCGCCCAGACCGGGTCATTGGCGTGGAAGGCCCGCATGGAGTCGCGGTCGCCGTAGTCGAAGAAGTCGGGCCCCGTCATCCCCGTCGGCCCGTGGTTGAACGAGCGGTAGTCCTCGTAGCCCCCGTTCTCCCGGTCCCACTCCACGAGGTCGACGCCGACATGCTCCATGAAATCGACGCCCGGGCTGACGCCGGCCTGGGTAGCGGCCGCGAGCAGCTGGCCCTGCGCCCAGTAACCGTCGAAGTGACCGCCGGCGAAGCTGTCGTTGGCGAACTCGTAATCGGTTCGGCCGGACTCGGTGAGAGAGGGGAACCAGACCTCGTCCCGCCACTCGTTGATGCCCTCGAAGTTGTACCCGTGCGGGTCCACGTCCCCCTCGGCGGGGCCGGACGCCGTGGCGTACATGGTGCCGAGCATGCTCAGGAGAGCCTGCTGCTGGTCGCCCAGCTTGTCGTCCTGCCCCGCCAGCGAGGCGTTCACGATCGCGAGGTCGGTGAAGGTCTCCATGAGACCCTCGGCCTCGAGCTCGGACATGACGGCCTGCGCGAAGTACGGGTCGTCGGCGTACTGCTCGTACTCCTCGAGGAAGGCGGCGATCTTGTCGGGGTCGTTCGACTCGACGACCTTGCGCAGGTCGTCCGCGAGCTCGGGAGCCACGTCCTTGGCGAGCTCGCTCATCGCCTCGCCACCGGACAGGGGCAGGTCGCGCAGCAGGTGCGCACCGACCTCGTTGCGGCTGTCGGCGTTGCCCTCGGGGACGACGAGGTCGCACTGGCCGCGGACCGTCGTGGCCGCGGTCTTCCCCGCCGCGGTCAGCTCGTCCATGGCGTCGGTGTACAGCCGCTTGAGCCGCTCGTGCTCGGCGTCACGGTCGTCGGCGGCCTTGTCGGCCACGGCCTGCTTGTCGAAGCCCTCCTCGTCGGGCTCGTTGCGGAGCCGGCGGACCAGCGTCGTGTAGGTCTCCTGGGCCTCGTCCCACTTCCGCTGCCACCGCCGCACCTTCTCGATCGTGGTGGCGAGCTTCTCGCCGTACGTCGTCAGCGCGGTGCCGATCGTGGGGAGCCGGTCGCTCGCGCTCGTCAGCCGCGCCCGCAGCGTGTTCGCCTCGGCGGCCCGTGACTCGGCGGCGCCGCCCTTCCAGCTGGAGCTGATGACGGGCGAGCTCGCGCCGTGCTGGGCGATGAGGGTCTGGTCGACGCGGGAGTCGACCCGGACGAGGTCGCTGCTCACCGCGGTGAGGGACCCGGGGGTCCCCTCCGGGAGCGGGAGGGCGGTGGCGCCGCTCATCGAGGCATTCCCATCCGGCCGTAGAGCGACGAGCTCTCGGCCTCGTTGTTGTCGTATCGGGACGCCGCGACCGACTCGGAGGAGCCGAGGATCGCCGTCGCGTCGGAGAACTCCCAGAACACGTTCCGGAACAGGCTCAGCGCGTACTCCATGGCCTCTGTGAGGTCCGGGGAGTCGGCCGCCCCGGCGGCGGCCGGGGCGTTGCACTGGTTGAGGTCGGCAGCCGCACCGTTGAGCTCGGCCGCGTCCGTCCAGTCCCTGTTCGCCTGGACCCGGAGGTCCCCTGCCTCGACCTCGTACCCGTCACCTGCCACGACGCGACCTCCTTGTTAGGACGACTGCTCTACTGGTGATGATCATGGAGACCCCCGGCGCCGAGCGCCAGCGTTTGCGCACGGTGTCCGTCATCCGGGCACCTCGATGCGTCCGCGGTGGGTGCCGCGCCCCAGGGTCCGGACCATCGCGAGCACCGCCACGAGCGCCACGCCACCGACGGCGAGCAGGAGCCCTGAGTCCCGCGCGGGCGCCCACGGGTCCACCGGCGGCGACGCCACCGGCGGGGCGGTGGCCTCGGACACGTCCTTCACGGGCGGGTGCCCCGGGACGGCCGGGCCCGGCCGGTCGGGGTCGACGGTCATGGTGAGCGCGTCGTAGGGAGCGAGCGCGCCCCAGCCGACGGCGTCGTCCCGCACGGCCTGCTGCGGCCGCTCCGCCGACATCATGATCCGGTGCGCCCACATCTCGGCGCCCTCGTCGGGGAACTCCTCCGCGAGCAGCGCAGCGGTCGCAGCGACGTACGGGACGGCGTAGCTCGGCGCGGGTTCCTCCCCGAGGTAGCAGTCGAGCAGCCCGCGGTAGGCCGTGGCCACCTGCTGCCCGGGCGCCGCGACGTCGACGTGCTCCCCGGTGAAGTTGCGAGCGGACGGCTGCCCGAAGACGTCGACGGCGGTGACGCCGAGGACGCCGGGGAACCCGGCCGGGTAGTGCACGCCACCCGGGTCACCCTCGGCGGCCGTCTCGAAGCTGCCCGCGCTGGCGACGACGAGGATGCCCTTGCCGACGGCGTAGGCGACGGCCTCCGCGAGGCGCGGGTCGGGGTCGAGGACGCTCATCGACACGGCGATGACCTGGACGCCGGCGTCCGCCGCCCACCGGATGCCGGCGGCGAGCCGGCCGGTGTCGGGGAGCAGGTCGACGCTGTCCTCGCTCGTCTCGACGACGGCGCCGAAGACCTGCACGGGCACGATCGTCGCGTACGGGGCGAGGCCCACGACCTCCGACGTCGAGTCCTCCACGGGCCGCGCGGCGATGATGCCGGCGACGGCGGTGCCGTGCCCGGAGGGGTCAGCCCAGCCCCGCGGGTCGTAGGCGTTGACGTACTCCTCGGCCAGTGAGGCGGGCAGCAGGGACGTGCCGGCCTCGTAGGCGGGCCCGGTCGGCCCCTCGGTGGTGAAGTGCGGGTTCGCGACGTTGATCCCCGAGTCGACGACGGCGACCCGCACCCCGCGGCCCGCCGCGCGGGACCACAGCCGGCTGGCGTCGTAGCCGTCAAGGGCCACCGGCCGGCTGCTGATGGCGTACCCGCCCTCCTGGTCGCAGGTCTGCGAGGAGTCGGCGTCGCCGACGGCGTCCACCGCCGGGCGGGCCGCCGTCGGCACAGGAACGCCGGCCGTCGCCGGCGTCGCGGGCGTTCCCGCCAGCCCCGCGAGGGGCAGGAGCACCCCGAGCGCCGCGGCCGCGGCGCCGAGCCGACGGGCGGTCCTCCTCACGACCCGGTTCCGGCCAACGTGCGGGAGACCGCGGCGCGCGCCGCTTCCGCGTTGAGCTCGGGGCCGTCACCGAGCAGCGCGAGCCACGGCGCCGGCACCTGGACCAGGTCGACGTCGGCGTAGCCGAGCCGGGCGAGCGTCTCCGCGGACGGGTCGCTGACCTCGAAGCGGGTGGCGGTCTGGTCGACGAGGAACACCGGTCCGACGCCGGTGCCCGTGCTGCTCATCCGGACGAGCGCCCCGCTGCCGGGCGCGACCGTCACCCGGCGCCCGCCGAACATCTCGGCGGTCGCCGGCACGGTCGCGAAGGCGGTGGTGGCCCGGCGCTCACTCGTCTGGAGGACGGCGCAGGGCCGCTCGGTCGTCGTCTCGGGCAGCGCCGTCGGCCAGTTCTCCGGCGGGTAGGGGTTGGTGTCGTTCGCGACCGTGTCGAGGTCGGCGTTGGTCACCTCGATCTCGTTGCCCAGGCCGGACGGTGCCTGCACCGAGTACAGCGCCGCCGCGAACTCCGAGATCGGCGCAGCGCCGGCGCGCGTGAGGATCGACGGCGCCCCGCCGACGTCGGTGTTGCGCACCAGCTGACCCACGCTCTTCGCGGAGCCGACCGCCTGCGGGAGCGTCTCGCCGAAGCCGGCGATCCGCTCGAAGGGCCACTGCAGCGCGGTCCCTGCGGTGTACAGGTCGACGAAGGTCCCCGACGCGGGGACAGCCGGCACGGTGTCGAGGGCCAGCACCCGGCGGACGTTGGCCTGCCCCTCGAGCGGGATGGCGTACCGCACGCCCCCGGCGACGAGCACCTGGCCCCCCTCGTGCTCGAGGACCACGGCGGCGGCCGGGTCGGGCTCGAGGGTGACGGCAGGGTCGACGGCAAGGTACGTGGCCCCGGTGGGCGCGAGGCAGGACGTCCACCCGGTCTGCAGGAGCTGCGCGGGTCCGGGAAGGTCGTCGGGCGCTCCGAGGATGCCGATGGTGGCGCCGCGCGGCGCGGCCGCCACCGCGTCGTCGGGGACGATCTCGACCCGGAACCCGGACTCCGCGGGCAGCTGCAGGCGCGCGGACGTCGTGTTGATGACCGGGAAGAGGGTGCCCTCGAGCGCGAGGAAGCGCTCCCCGCTCTCCTCGGTGATGACGACGCCCTGCTGGTCCCAGTCCTCGGGCAGCCCGGGGCTGAGCAGCCCGCTCACGGCCACGCCGGCCACCATGAGGCCGGTGAGCACGACGCCGGCCACGACCGGGCGCGCCCGGGACAGGCTCTCGACCTCCTTGCCGCGCGGGGTGCCGCTGACGAAGGCCGAGACGAGGCGCCGTCGGCTGTACTTGTGCGCCTCGATGAGTTCACGCTTGCTCGCCACCGGCTGCTTCGCGCTCCTTCCCTAGAGAAAAGCCGCCGTCAGGCGGAGTGGCGGCCGCGACGACGCGCGAGGGCGCCGAGCCCGAGCAGTCCGAGGCCGGTAGCGACGACCGCGCCGGCGGAGGAGAGCAGACCCTCGGGGCTCACGCCGGTCTGGGCGAGCTGGGGGCCCTGGGGCTGCGCAGCAGCGGCAGCGGCAGCGGCCTCCCGCTCGCGGCGGATGAGGTCGGCGCCGAGGACCCGCGAGGACGGGGCGTCGGGCACCGGCGCCGCCGTGACCTCGCGGCCGCGGACGTCACCGACCGGACCGGGCGCCGCGGGCGCCGGCTGCGAGCCGGGCTGGGCGGCCGGCGGGGGCGTGGGCTGCGGGCCGGGGCCGGGCGTCGGCTGCGGGCCGGGGGTCGGCTGCGGGCCAGGCGTGGGCTGCGGGTCCGGGGTGGGCTGCGGGTCCGGCGTCGGCTGCGGGTCCGGCGTGGGCTGCGGGTCCGGCGTCGGCTGCGGGTCCGGCGTGGGCTGCGGGTCCGGGGTGGGCTCGGGCGTCGGCTCGGGCTCGGGCTCCGGCGTCGGCTCGGGCTCGGGCTCCGGCGTCGGCTCCGGCTCGGGCTCCGGCTCGGGCTCGGGGTCCGGCGTCGGCTCGGGCTCCGGGTCCACCGGGCCCGGCGTGGGCAGGCCGGGGTCGCCCGGCTCCTCCGGCTCCGGCGTCGGCAGCCCCGGCTCGTCCTCGCACAGCTCGGGGATGGGGATGATGTCGCAGACGATGTCGCCCACCTCCCGGGGGAGCTCGCCCACGTCCGTCGTGAGGAGGAGGCGCTGGATGTCCACGGGAAGCTCGGCGATCTGCGCGTCGGTCAGCGCGAGGCCGGTGTCCGCCGTCTCCGCCTCGGTGGCGGGCGCGGCAGCAGCGCTGGGCGCGAGGAGGGTGGCGGCGGCGAACACGCCGGTCGCGGCGAGCCTCATGCCGGGGCGGGTGGAGCTCATGGGGTGGTCCTTTCGGGGGGTGGTGACGGCACGTCCGGCGGCGCGGTGGCGGGCAGTGGGGCTCATGGGAACGGGATCACTCCGAGGGCGAGGACGGTGAGGGGGACGAGGAGGAGCAGGAGGACGGACTCGCTGACATCAAGTGCGCGGGCGAGGGCGACCTCGTTGCGCGAGGGGAAGACGAACGAGACGAGCACGGCCGTCGCCGTCACGGCCACGACGATCCCGACGACCGGCACCCAGCCGGGCTCGGCGAGGATGGCCCCGACGGTCGCGGTGACGACGGCGAGCACGCCGCCGGTCACGGAGACGATGACGTCGACGGCGCGTGCGTCGCGCCGGGCCGCGAGGATGAGGAGCGCGGAGACGATCCACGTCACCGCCAGCGCCAGCGGGTTCATCGCCGCGACGACCGGGGCGGCGAGCACGTGGAGGACCACGAGCGTGAGCCGCAGGCCGTGCACGACCCGGGCCGACAGCTCGACCCGACGGCGCAGCGCCCGCTCATCGATGGGCTCGGGGTCAGCGAGGACCGCCGCCTCGGACTGCGCGGGCGGCGGGGTGGTGCGGGTGACCTGCAGCGCGTACCGCGGAAGGAGACCGGCGACGAGGACGAGCAGGGCGGTGAGGACGAGGAGTGCCTGACCGGCGTCGATGTCCGTGGTCGCGACGAGGCCGCCGACCGCTGCTCCCACGGCGCCCACGGTGACGGCGGGCAGCAGCGGCCAGCCCCGGGCGCCGAGCACCGCCAGACCGGCGGCGCCGACCGCGGCCGCGCCGAGCCCGGCCGCCACCCCCGTGGGGCCAGGACCGTCGAGCAGGCCGCCGGTCGCGGCGACGACGGCGAAGGCCACAGCGACGCCGAGGAGGACGAGCGCACCGGCGATGTCGGCGCGCACCTTGGCCAGGACCGCGCCGGCGAGGGTGGCGAGCACCGCCACCCCGGCCGCCGTCACCGTCACGAGGAGGGCGGAGAGCGGCGCCACGTGCAGCGTCCACGCGCCGAGGAGCGCGAACGTCGCAGCGACGGCGAGCACGGTGCGGCGGGAGCTCTCGGGGGTCCACCCTCCGGCCTGCTCCTCGACGACGTCGGCGATCGCCTCGACGACGTCGTCGTACACCTTGGGCGGGGCCTGGTCGACCCCCACGCTGACGCTGAGAACGGCGCCGTCACGGACGCCCTGGGCCAGCAGGCTCAGCTCGAGGTCCAGCTCGTGCCCCTCGGCCGTGTGGATCCGGTAGCCGCCATGGACCTCGTCGGGCTCGAGGACACCCAGCGTCTGGACGACGCCGGGCAGGACCTCGGCCACCGGCAGGAGGGCCGGCAGGGTGAGGTCGGCCGTGCGCGAGCGGGCCGAGACGGTGAGCCGGACGATCTCCTGCGAGGTGGCGACAGTGGGAGCCGCCGTCATGTCGATCGCGCTCACCGAATGACCCCGTCGCCGGCGAAGTCGTCGCCGTCCAGCCAGTCCTCGCCCACCTCGACGTCGGACCCGGCCTGCTCGTCCTCACGCGTGCGGGAAGACGCGCCGCCGCCGGCGCCGAAGCCGCGCCCCACGGCACCGCCTGAGCGGGTCGCGGCGCCGTTCTGGCCCGCCGAGGCGTTCGGGCCGCCCGAGGCAGCCGAGGTACCGGCGGCGCCGGGGCGGATGCCCGCTCCCCGCGCACCGGCCGCAGCCGCGCGCGTACCCGCCGCGCCCGCCCCGGCGGGGCGCGCAGCGGCCTGACCACCCGCGCCGGCGCCAGCACCGCGCGCCGCCACCTGACCACCCGCACCCGCCGTACGCGTCGCCGCACCAGCACCCGCAGGACGCGCGGCCGCACCGGCACCTGCGGGGCGCGCAGCTGCCTGACCACCCGCGCCAGCACCTGCACCGCGCGCCACCACCTGGCCACCCGCACCAGCCGTCCGCGTCGTCGCACCGGCACCCGCGGGACGTGCGGCGCCCTGACCGCCCGCACCAGCACCCGCCGTACGCGTCGTCGCGCCGGCGCCTGCACCGCGCGCCGCCACCTGACCACCCGCACCCGCCGTGCGCGTGGTCGCACCAGCACCTGCGGGGCGTGCGGCGGCCTGTCCGCCCGCACCCGCACCCACCGGACGCGCGGTCGCCTGGCCGCCAGCACCCGCACCCGCCGTGCGCGTGGTCGCACCAGCACCCGCTGGGCGCGTCCCGGCCTGACCGCCCGCACCGGCACCCGCCGGGCGCGCGGCGGCCTGACCGCCCGCACCTGCACCGGCCGTACGCGTGGTCGCCTGGCCGCCAGCACCCGCACCCGCCGGGCGCGTGGTCGGCGGTGTGCCAGCGCCTGCGCCGCCTCGGATGGCGCCGCCGGGGGACGCGACGCCTGGCCCTGCCGTTCCACCGAGCCGGGACGAGACGGGGACCGCCCCTCGGGCACCGGCCCCGCCGCCGCCGCCGAGCAGAGCTCCGCCGCCGATGAGGCCACCGAGTCCGGCCGCCGCGGCAGCCGCGCCACCGGCGAGGACCCCACCGGAGGACCCGCCTGCGCCGACTCCGTCGCCGGCCCGGACCTCGGTGACGGATGCCGACCCGCTGCCGGGCGCCGTCGGGCCGGTCACGGGCGTGACCGGGCCGTCAACGGCCGGGATCGTGCCGGGCAGTGGGATGCCGATGCGCGGCTGTTCGACGATGTCCCGCGGCACGACGGAACCGATGACGCCCGGGAAGTACGCGGGCAGGGGGGTGGCGACAACGGGTCCACCGCCGATGATCGCTCCACCGTTCTCGGGGACGAACCCGACATTGCCCGGGCCGCCGGGGATGAACCCCACAGCGACCGAGCCACCGCCCGAGCCGCCGCCCGAGCCGCCGCCCGGGCCGCCGGCCCGCGGCCCCCCGCCGGTGCCGCCGTTGGATCCACCGGACCCGGGCGGCGCGGGAGTGGGGTCGGACGTGAAGGTCGACTCGGTGTCCCCGTAGCCCAGGTCGCCGGCGATCTTGCCCGCCGACCCCTGCAACCGCTCCTGCAGAGTGGAGAAGGCCTGGCCCGCCTGCGCCTCGCGGGCCTCCTTGGCGGCCTCGTGGGAGTTGAGGGCGTGCTGGTGCGCCCGGTACGCGGGGCCGAGCGTTCCCTCCTCGGCCTCCTCGCGCGCCGTGGAGCTCATGACCGGAGGGGACCCCACGGGGGGCAACGCCTCGCGCCGGCGCTCCGCCGCCTGGTACGCCGACTGCGCTCTGTCCACCGCATCGAGGGAGGAGTCGACCTCGGCGAGCTTGGTCTCCACCGCCGCGGCGAGGCGACGGGTGGCGTCAGCCGCAGCCTGTCCGCCCGCGCTCGGGTAGGCGTCCTCGAGCTGGGGCGCGATCGTCGACGTGAGCTCGGCCTTGATGGCCTCGAGCTCGCCGCGGACCGTGGTCAGCTCGCTCCGGATGGTGGCGAGGCTCGCGTCGTCCTGGCTGAGCGACAGCAGGAGCTTGGCCTCGTTGGGGCCCATGGGTGTCCCACCGCCACCACCACCGTCGACCTGCATGTTCATGCGCCTGGCCCTTCCACTGGTGTGTTGTCGTTCTCAACGTTGGTGGTTCGTGAGGCGCGGGCCCGGGCCCACAGCGCCCCGGCGACGACGGCAGCGACGAGGACGGCGCCGACCACGATCCATCCGAGCGGCGGTCCTGCCGTCTCCTCCCGCGGGGCCGCGGCCTCCGCGGACGCCTCCTCGCGCTCCGGTGAGGGTGCGGCCGAGCTCGGGGAGGCGGATCCGGTGGCCGGCGTCCCGGGGCCGAGCGGCCAGGGCAGGCCCTGCTCGTCCTCCGCATAGGTCGGCTGCCAGAACTGCGCCTCGTCCCCCTCCCCCCGCTGGGTCATGACGGGCGGGGGAACGTCGTCGGCGAACGCCCACCGCAGGCCCCCGTAGTAGGGGTGGACGTCCGGGTAGCCGGTCGGGTCCTCGCTGAGCATGGACGTGAGGGACAGGCCACCGAATCCGTACCCCGCCGCGTACCCGAGCGCGTGGGGGTGGTTGGCGTGCCGGACCATGCTCTGGAGGACCTGGTTACCGGTCGCGTCCGGCCACTTCTCCATCACGAGGGCCAGGGCCCCGGCCGTGAACGCGGCTGAGGCGGAGGTGCCGCTGTTCATGAGGTCCGACTCCCAGCGCCCCTCCCAGAAGCCGCCGGCGGTGATGTCCACGCCGGGGACGAGAACGGTCGGCTGCCCGGAGGCGCCGGCCGTGGGGGCGAGGGCGACGGCCTGCTCCGGGTCGGTGGTGAGCGTGTCCTGCGCGGTGAGGTAGTCGACGGGTCGGCTGTCGACGGAGTTGAACTCCGCCGCCATCCCCTCGGTGTCGCCCGCCACGGCATTGACGACGCCGTCGACCGCGCCGAAGCGCGAGATCGCCTCCTCGGGCCCGCCGTTGCCTGCCGAGTTGACGAAGACGACACCGTCGCTGATGCCCTCGTTGACGACCTCCTGGAGGTCGATGTCGGCCTCCCCCACCCACTCGGAGGTGACGACGACGATGTCGGGGTCCGCGGTCAGCACCTCGCGGAGGAACTCGACGTCGTCCCGCTCCCCGTGCTGGCAGTCCAGCCCGCGGTCCCCGATGGTGTCGTAGAGGGCGTACGTGCGCAGCGTCGCGCCCGGCGCGATCCCCGCGGTACCGCGGCCGTCGGCGCGCGTCCCCTGCCCGTTGCCGACGATGAGCGCGGCCATCGACGTCGCGTGCGAGGTGACCTCGGAGATCGGTCCGGCCGGCAGCGACGGGGCACCGTCGTCCTCGCTCCATGGCTGCTCGCACCGGGTCCCGCTGGGCACGACGTCCTGGCCCTGGAGCTCGGGCGCCTCGGCGTAGATGGGGGTGTCGAGGAGGGCGACGACGACCCCTTCGCCCGTCACCTGCTCGTGCGCCTGGGTGACGCCCATGGCCTCGATCCACCACTGGCCGGCGTCGAACTGCTCGGTGGTGGCGTGCGCGGGCGCGGCGACGGCGACGGCAGCCGTCGCCAGGGCGACGGCGGTGCGCACACCCCGTCTGGTCCCCACGTTGCCCCTCACCCTCGTCGTCGCACCGCGCTCGCCGTCACGAGGCGGGTGTGCGGACCGGCCGCCGACAGTGTCGGCGACCGGTCCGCGTTGTCATCCGTACGGCCCGTTGCCACCCGTGGGCGGCGCAGGTCGGGCAGCACCCGGCCCTGGTGGCCCGTCACTGGACGGTCCACCCGGCTCACCACCGGCGGGCGCCCCGGCGTCCGGCGGACCCGCAGGCCCACTCTGGGCCGGCTGAGTCAAGTCCGCCTGCATGGTGCTCTCGGTGCGCTCCGCCGCGAGCTCCTCGGCCACCTCCGACTCGTTCGCCGTGATGAACTCGTCGGTGCTCGTCATGAGCTCGGACGACCGCTGCTCGGCCACCGTCGCGTACTGCTCCGTTGCCCGGGCGTACTGGGCCGCCGCGTCGGCCTCAGCCTCGGCGGTGTTGCCCAGGACGACCGTGAGGGCGTCGCGGAGCGTGAGCAGGTCCTCCCGTAGCTGGGCGGTCACCGTCCGGTGGTGGTCGGCCGCCAAGGTCCAGACCTCGGCGAGCGAGCGACCGGCCGGCGAGTTGCCGAACAGCTGCCCACTCGGCAGCGCCGCGGCACTGCTCGCCGCGGTCTGCCCGCGATCGATGGGGAGCCGCCCGGCGGCGGCGGCGACGGCGTCCTGGTCAATGATGACGCCGTCGTTGCCCGCGGTCACTGGAAGGTGGCAGCGTTCGCCCGCTCGGTCTCCATGGCGCCGGTACGAGCCTGCTCCACGGCCACCGGGATCTTGGCGAGCGCGTCCGCCATCTCGAGGAAGGCGCGGTCGCACCGGGCCTTGAACTGGTCGTACGCGGCGCGGGAGTCGGTGTCCTCGCCCCACTCGGCCATCGTGGAGCGGAGCTCGCCGGTGAGCTGCTCGTAACCCGAGCGCAGCTGGCTGTCGGTGGCGCGGAGCTTGGCGGCGATGGCCTCAAGCCCGGAGAACGGGATCTTCGTGGTCATGTCAGGTTCCTTTCGTATCGTCCTGTAGTCCGGGCCGTCACTGCATCCGTGTGGAGATGGGCGTGACGTTCTGGCGGAACACGGTGGTGGCGTCCTCCTCGGAGGTGGAGGCCTTGGTGTCCACGGAGGCCAGTCGGGTGGAGAAGACCTCGAACTCGCGGATGATGCGGTTGGCGTCCTCCATCCACGAGTTGGCGAGCTGGAAGAACGCGTTCGCGCCGGAACCCGTGTACTGACCCTGCAGACCGCCGACCTCGCCGTTGAGGCTGGTGAGCTGCCCGTTGAACTCGCCCTGCTTCGCGTTGACCTTCTGGGCGGCGCGTGACTGTGCGCCGATCTCCAGCTGTGTTCTGTCCGCCATGTTTCCTCCCGTGTCAGTGTGGGAACAGCCGGGTGCCATTTCCCCCGCCCGCCGTCGACGACGATAGCCCGCCGCCAGTGGAGAGACTACTGATCAACGCACTTTCCGCTCGTCAGTTTTGCGAGCGTCCATCTGGCGGACGCCAATGCCGCTCGCGACGGCCTGGTGATAGTGCGTTTCGATATCGGTTCATCCGCCCCAGGGGACGATGGGGAAGCTGAGGACGTCACCGAAGCCCTTTTCATCTCCCGCGATGATCTCGTCCGGGAGGCCGGCCACGACGGCGGCGATGTCGTACTGGCTCGTCGAGTCCTCCTGGGCCCCCGTCGTCCATCACGCTCCCTCTACGCGCGTCGTCACGCCGACCGTAGCGATCAACGCGTCGGCGGGCAGGGCTCACGCGACGAGCGCGCGCACCCACGGGACGAGGCCCGCGGCCCACACGGCCAGGGGCAGGGCGGCGGTCACGGTGAGTACCTCGAAGACGTCGGCGAGGCGCCCCAGGCCCAGGGAGGTCCAGCCCCGGCCCACCACCGGGGCGAGTAGCACGAGACCGAACGCGGCGACGGCGAGGCCGACGGCGAGGGCCAGGGCCGCGCCGTCGGGAAGCCCGGCAGCGAGCCGGACGCCGCCGGCGGCGATGGCCGCGAACCCGGCCAGCCGGAGGAGCCAACGGTCCGCGCGGTCGTAGTAGCGGCGGGCGACGAGCGCCAGCCCCGTGCCGACCGTGGCGAGGAGGATCGTCGTCGCGAGGGACGGGCCCGGCGCCGCGAGGACGAGCGTGGCGGCGCCCAGTGCGACGACGGCGAGCACACCGACGAGCACGATCCGCTGGTGCCGGGCCGCATCCCGCACCTGGCCGTCGACGTCCTCACGGACCACGTGCCGCCAGCGCGTCCGGGCGCGGCGCGGGCGCGGGGACCACGCCGTGGTGGAGAGGCGGTCGAGGTCGACGATCTCGGTGGTGTCCACGTCGACGACGACGTCGGGCAGGATCCGGGCCAACGGCACGGCGGCGGCGACCGCGACGACGGCGAGCACCGTCACCGGCCAGGACGCCACCACGGCGAGGGCGCCACCGGCGGCCGTGAGGAGGCCGGTGGTCACCAGCGTGCGGGAGATGCGGCGCGCGAGCGGGGTGACGTCACGCCCGACGACCGCACTGACGACGGCGCCCAGGGCCCCGGCGACGACGGCGAGGTGGCCGGTCCCCGCGGGCAGGGCGGGCACGAGCCCGACGGCGAGCAGCGCCGCACCCGCGGCGGCCCCGGTCGCGGCGGCCACCTGCGCGCGCACGCCGCCACCGATCCAGGACACGACCAGCGCGCCGAGGAGGAGGAGCGCACCGGGGACGGCGGCATCGCGGCCTGCACCGGGGAGCAGCACGGTGAGCACCACGAGCGCGGCGAGGACGCTGCCGGCACCGGCGGCGAGCCGTCCCGCGAGCGCGGGGCGCAGCGCGCCGGGTGCCCTTGACACGCGCACGGCACCGCCCGCGCCGGCAACGGGGCCGGGGGCCGCCGACCCGGCGAGTGCGGGGCCGCTGGCCCGGGACCCGGGGGCGTGGGCGGCGGAGTACGCCCCGCCGGAGCGCACGGCGGACGGGGCGAGACTCTCGCCGTCGACCGCCACGAGCACGGCGCCGTCGGGGATCCCGGCGGCGAGGAGCACCGTCGACCGGGACAGGCGCTCACCGCCCGGCGAGAGCGCCTCGGTGAACGGGGGCAGGCCGAGCTCGTCGAGGACGTCGCCCAGGCGGGCGCGCGCGTCGACGACGACGTCCTGGACCCGCCCGGCGCCCATGACGGAGAACCGGCGCAGCTCGATCACCGCCTGCTCGGTCATGGGCCCCCTTTCGCCCGCTCACCCTAGTGGCCCACGACGAATGCGCGCCGGGTGTTGGTCTGCGACGCACCCTATTCGGTCGCGACGCCACATATTCGCCCGCGCCGCCCTATATTGGGCGCGCCCCGGGCGCGGTGCCCTGGTATGAGGAGGGGACCGCATGTCCAGCGCGATGGAGGAACGGCTGAGCCCGCCGGAGATGCCGACCGGCCGGATCGAGCTCGACCCGCCGCCGGAGCTGTACCAGGGCGAGGGGCTCGGCGGCTCGCTCATGATGCTGCTGCCCATGCTCGGCGGGCTCGGCAGCGTCGTTTTCGTCGCGGTGGGCAATCCCGGTCCCATGGGTTTCATCGCCGGTGGGATGTTCTTCCTCACCATGGGCGGTTTCGTCGGCGTCATGCTCTGGCGCAACATCTCCATGCGCCGCACGCGTGTGACCGACAACCGCCGGTCCTACCTCCGTTACCTCGGCAAGATCCGCGCCCAGGCGCGCAGCGCCGCGAACCAGCAGCGCGCCGCCCTCACCTGGCGGTTCCCGCCGCCGGCCGCGCTGCCGTTCGTCGCCACCGAGACCGCCCGCGTGTGGACGCACGCCCCGGACGACCCCGAGTTCCTCCTCGTGCGCTACGGCACCGGCCCCCAGGAGCTCGCCACCGAGCTCGTCCCGCCGGAGACCGACGCGATGGACACGCTCGACCCGGTCACCGCCTCCGCGCTGCACCGCCTCCTCAAGACCCACCGGGTCCAGTCGCGCCTGCCCTCCACCGTCCTCCTGTCCGGCTTTGCGCGCATCGAGCTCACCGGTCCCGCCGAGCACGTGCGTGCCCTGGCCCGGTCGATGGTGTGCTCCGCGGCGACCTCGACCGCGCCCGCCAACCTCACGATCGCCGTCGTCACCAGCGCGGCGGAGCGCGAGGAGTGGGAGTGGGTCAAGTGGCTCCCCCACGCCCACTCCCCACTCGTCACCGACGCCGCCGGCCCCGCCCGGCTCATCGTCGACGACGTCGACGAGCTCCTGCCCCTGCTGCCCGCCGAGGTGCCCAACCGGGGCCGGTTCGTCCCCGGCGCCGAGCCGACCCTGCCGCACCTGCTCCTCGTCGTCGACGGGGGCAGCGCCCCGGAGACGAGCCCGCTGCTGCCGCCCGAGGGCGTCTCCGGCATCACCGTCGTGGAGCTGCCCGAGGCGTGGGAGGAGCTCACCGACCCGACCCGGCTGCGCCTGCACGTGGAGACGTCGCCGCACCACGACACCGTCGTCGTCTCCGCGGTGCGGCCCCGCGCCGAGCCGGTCACCGGCGAGGCCGACGCGATGTCGGTGACCCTCGCGCAGGCGGTCGCCCGGCGGCTCGCGCCGCTCGGCGACGACCACCGCACGGGCGAGAGCGACGGCAGCCGCAAGGTCGAGGAGCTCACCGACCTGCTGGGCCTCGGCGACGTGCGCGACCTCGACGTCCGGCGCTCCTGGCGCCCGCGCCCCGAGCGGGACCGGCTGCGGGTGCCGATCGGTGTCTCCCTCGAGGGGACACCGGTCTACCTCGACCTCAAGGAGTCCGCCCAGCAGGGCATGGGCCCGCACGGCCTCGTCATCGGCGCCACCGGCTCCGGCAAGTCCGAGCTCCTGCGGACCCTCGTCCTCGCCCTGGCGATGACGCACTCCTCCGAGACGCTCAACTTCGTCCTCGTCGACTTCAAGGGTGGCGCCTCGTTCGCCGGCATGGCGGGCATGCCGCACGTCTCGGCGATCATCACCAACCTCGGCCAGGAGCTCTCCCTCGTCGACCGCATGCAGGACGCGCTCAGCGGCGAGATGGTCCGCCGCCAGGAGCTCCTGCGCCGGTCGGGCAACTACCAGTCGGTGCGGGACTACGAGCGGGACCGGGCCGCCGGCGCCAAGCTCGCGCCGCTGCCGAGCCTGCTCATCGTCGCCGACGAGTTCTCCGAGCTCCTCGCCGCCAAGCCCGAGTTCACCGACCTCTTCGTCGCCATCGGCCGGCTGGGCCGTTCGCTCGGCATCCACCTCCTGCTGTCCTCACAGCGGCTCGAGGAGGGTCGCCTGCGCGGCCTCGACTCCCACCTGTCCTACCGGATCGGTCTGCGCACGTTCTCCGCGTCGGAGTCGCGGGCCGTCCTCGGCGTCACCGACGCCTACGAGCTGCCCCCGGTCCCCGGCCGCGGCTACCTCAAGGCGGACCAGTCCACGCTCACCGGCTTCCAGGCCGCCTACGTCTCGGGCCCGCCGCCGCGTCGCGACGGTGTCGTCGCGGGCGACGACGGCGCGGCCCCGACCCGGGCGCACGTCCTGCCGTTCCGCGCCGGCCCGGTCCACGCCGACGAGGACGTCGAGGCCACCCTGGTGCGGCCCGGCGCGCTGCCCCCGGCGCTCATGGGCGCGGACGGCGCGGCGCACGCGTTCGTCGAGGGGCTGCTCGCCGGCGCCGCTGCCGGCGGCGGCGCCGGTGCTGGTGCTGGTGCTGGTGGTGGCGGTGGTGGCGGCGGGAGCGCCAACGGCCGCGGCGGCGACTCCAAGCTGTCGACGTTCGACATCGCGGTGCAGGCCATGACCGGCAAGGGGCCGGCCGCCCACGAGGTCTGGCTGCCGCCGCTGGACGTGCCCGACACCTTCGACGGCATGATGCCGGACCTCGCCGTCGACCCGGAGCTCGGGCTCATCTCGCGCGCGTGGCGCGAGCGCGGGCCCCTCACGTTCCCGATCGGGACCGTCGACGTCCCCAAGGAGCAGCGCCGTGAGGTCGCCGTCTGCGAGCTCGCCGGCGCGCGCGGCCACGTCGGCGTCGTCGGCGCCCCCCGCAGCGGACGCTCGACCCTCCTGCGCACCATCGTCACGGGCATCGCCCTCACCCACACGCCGCGCGAGGCCCAGATCTACGTCCTCGACTTCGGCGGTGGCACGTTCTCCGCCCTGTCCGGCCTGCCGCACCTGGCGGGGATCGGCATGCGCGCCGAGCCCGACGTCGTCCGCCGGATCGTCGCCGAGGTCTCCGGCATCGTCGACGCCCGCGAGCGCGCCTTCCGCCGCCACAAGATCGACGGCATCGAGACCTACCGCCGTCGTCGGGCCGAGGTCGACGACGGCTACGGCGACATCTTCCTCGTCGTCGACGGATGGGCGACGCTGCGCAGCGACTTCGAGGACCTCGAGATGGAGCTGCAGGTCCTCGCCCAGCGGGCGCTGACCTACGGCGTCCACCTCATCACCTCCGCGACCCGGTGGATGGACTACCGCACCGCCGTCCGCGACATCCTCGGCAGCCGGTACGAGCTGCGCCTCGGTGACCCCCTCGACTCGGAGATCGACCGCAAGATCTCCGTCAACGTCCCGTCCGAGCGCCCCGGCCGCGGCCTCGTGCCCTCCCGGCTGCACTTCCTCGGCGCCCTGCCGCGGATCGACGCCCGGACCGACGCGGGCAGCCTGCACGAGGGGATCGACCACCTCGTGAGCACCATCGCCGGCGCCTGGCAGGGGCCGACCGGCCCCAAGCTGCGGCTGCTGCCCAGCAAGATCACCCTCGACGAGGTCCGCGAGCTGGGTGCGGCGTCGGCGTCGGCGTCGCCGACCAGCCTGCTCCTCGGCATCAACGAGCGGGCGCTGGCCCCGGTCCGGCTCGACGTCGACACGGACCCGCACCTGCTGGTCTACGGCGACGGCCGGTCCGGCAAGTCGGCGCTGCTGCGGACCTACCTCAGCGAGATCCTGCGCACCCGCACCCCTCGCGAGGCGCAGGTGTTCCTCGTCGACTACCGCCGCGCTCACCTGGGGTTCGTGCCCGAGGAGTACCTCGCCGCGTACAGCTCGAACTCCGGGCAGGCGCAGTCGGCGATCGCGGACATCGCCGGGTTCCTCGGCAACCGGATCCCCGGCCCGGACGTCACCGCCCAGCAGCTGCGCGAGCGGTCCTGGTGGACGGGCGCCGAGGCGTTCGTCGTCGTCGACGACTACGAGCTCGTCGCCACGAGCACCGGCAACCCCATCGCCGCGCTGCAGCCCCTGCTCGCTCAGGCCCGTGACGTCGGGCTGCACGTCGCCCTCGCGCGGCGGGCCACGGGTACCTCGCGCAGCTACGACCCGTTCATCACCGCGATCTCCGACCTCGCGCAGCCGGGCATCATCCTCAACGGGGACCCCAGCGAGGGCACGCTCATCGGTGCGGTCAAGGCGGCGCGCCAGCCGGCCGGGCGCGGGCGGATGGTCACCCGCGACCCCGGCTTCCAGGTCGTCCAGACGGCGTGGGTGGACCCCGCGGGCTGAGGCGCCGGGCTGGCGGCCGGCAGGCCGCCGGGCGCTCTCCCGCCCAGCCCGTTCAGCCGCGCGCGGCCGGCCGTTCAGCGGCGCTCGGTCAGCCGGTCAGCCGCTTATGGGTGATATCGCAGTGCTGATGGCGCTGGGATGTCACCCATAAGCGTCTGGACGTGGAGTTCGCCCCCCCCGAGGACGGGCCCGGCACGCTGCCCTCGCCGCGAGCACCGACGCCGGCCCTTCGCCCCCTTGGCCCCGCGAACCCGGACTTATGGGTGACATCGCAGTGCCTATAGCGCTGGGATGTCACCCATAAGCGCCTGGACGCCGAGGCGTCGCGCCGACCGCGGCGTCAGGCGGCGAGCAGGACGACGACGCCGAAGTCGCCGACGTCGCCGGACGGGCCCACGTGCGTCTCCGCCGAGAGCGAGAGGATCTGGACCGGCACCATCGGCTCGACCGGTGCGGGCCTGTCGCCGCGCTCCGTCGACGCCGGCGCCGGCGCCGCGGCCGGGACCGGGTCGAGCGGCGCCCAGGGCTCGCGGCGCTCACGTCGGGGCTCCGCGGCGGCATCGAGGAGGGCCGTCGCGCTGCGGGTGAGGTCGGACAGCGTCAGCCCGAGCGCCTCGACGACGGCGGCCAGCACCTCCGAGGAGGGCTCCTTGCGCCCGCGCTCCACCTCGGAGAGGTACTGCGGAGAGACGCCGGCGCGGGCGGCGACGTCGGAGAGGATCTCGCCGCGCCCTTGCCGCGTCTCGCGCAGGACGACACCCACGACGTTGCGCCACAGGCGCCACCGCCTGCTGCTCGCTGCCTGCGCCGTTGCCATGCAGTGAGGCTAGGGGCTGCGTGGCGGGCAGGGGAAGAAGTGCCCTGAGAGCGAAATCGGGGCCCCCGTCAGAACGACGGCGGACCAGTGGCCGCCCCGACGCCCGGCGGGTCGGGCCGCCGTCAGAACGACGGGCGGACCGTGAGGACGTGGTCGGCGAGGCCGTAGTCGACGGCGGCCTGGGCGGTGAGGACGCGGTCGCGGTCGGTGTCGCGCCGCAGGGTGGCCAGGTCCTTGCCGGTGTGCGCGGCGAGGACCGCCTCCAGCTCGGCGCGCACCCGCACCACCTCGTCGGCGTGGAGGATGAGGTCGGGGATCGCGCCCTCCCCCCGCGCGGACGGCTGGTGGAGTACCACCCGGGAGTGGGCGAGGACCGACCGGCGTCCCGCCGCCCCGCCGGCGAGCAGCACGGCGGCCGGGCCCACCGCCTGCCCCACGCACGTGGTGGCGACCTCGGCGCGGATGTACTGGATCGTGTCGTAGACCGCGAGCATCGCGGACGGCGAACCCCCCGGGGAGTTGATGTACAGGTTGATCGGCAGGTCCGAGCTCACCGACTCGAGGTGGAAGAGCTGGGCGATGAGGGCGTTGGCGACGCCGTCGTCGATCTCCGTGCCGAGGTAGACGATGCGCTCGGCGAGCAGCTTGCTGTAGACGTCCATGGAGCGCTCGACGCCGCCGCTGCGCTCGGTGACGTACGGGATCGTGTACGAGCTCATCGCGCGCTCCCCACGCCCGCGGGGACCGGGGGTCCCGGCATGAGCTCCTCGAGCCCGTCGGCGACGCGGTCGATGAACCCGTAGGCGACGGCTTGCTCCGCGGTGTACCACCGGTCGCGCTGGGAGTCCTCGACGATGCGCTCCAAGGGCTGCCCGGTGTGCACGGCGATGAGGCCCAGCACCGTATCGAGGGTCTGGCGCAGGTCGTCGGCCTGGAGCTCGACGTCGACGGCGGTGCCGCCGATCCCGGACGACCCCTGGTGCATGAGGATCCGCGCGTGCGGGAGGGCGGCGCGCTTGCCCGGAGTGCCGGCCGAGAGGAGGAACTGCCCGGCGCTGGCCGCCATCCCGAAGGTCACGGTGCTCACGTCGTTGGGGATGGCCCGCATGACGTCCATGATCGCGAGCATCCCCGGGATCGAGCCGCCCGGGGAGTTGATCCAGAAGGTGATGTCCTTGCGCCGGTCCTCGGCCGAGAGCAGCAGGAGCTGGCTGCACAGGCGGTTGCTCAGCCGCTGGTCCAGCTGGTCCCCGAGGACGATGATGCGCCGCGCCAGCAGACCGGTGAGCAGCTCGTTGTCGATGGTGGAGAACGTCTCGCGGTTGTCGCTCATGGACCGAGTCTGTGGTCGGCCGGGCCGCCCGTGGAGCCCCTGCTGCCGTGGGCAGATCTGCTGTCAGCAGATCACCCCGCCACCTCCGCCGAGGACGACGACGGCGCCCGTCCCCAGGTCGGGGCCGGGCGCCGTGCCGAGCCGTACCGTGCCGAGCCGGAGCCGCCGGCGTCGTCGCGGCGGGTCCCGCGCCGCGGCGTCCCGGGGCGCGGCCGGCACCCCGGCCGACCTCGCCGATCCGGCGGGCCCGCGCCCTCTCATACGGACCGCGCGCACGAGGGGGGCGAGCAGGCCCGCGAGGAAGCCCGACAGCGGCGGGACGAGCAGGAGCGCGAGGAGCGCGGACAGCGGCATGGGGACGGTCCCGCTCATGGCCGCCGCGCCCGTGCCGCCGCTCCTCGTGCCGGTCCGGCGGAGCCTCTCCGAGGGTGGTGCACCACGCATGGTCGTGTCCCTTCGGTCGTCGTTGCCCATGCCTGGTAGACGTGGGCAGCCCGGGAAACGTGAGGTCGGCGTCCCGACGGCGCTGGCAGGTCAGCGCACGATGGCGAGCAGCGTCGTCACCGCGCGGCCGAGCTCGGCGTCGCCGCGCAGCACCGCCCGCGCGCGCGCGTCGTCGACGGCTATCCGACGGGTGGCGAGCCGCCAGAAGGTGTCCTGGTCGAGCACGACCTCGGCGGCCGCGGCGCCGCCCGCCGCCTCGCCGAGGGCCCACCCGTCGGGGCGGCGCACCGCCGTCCACGCGCCACCGGCCGGGCCGGTGACGCGCAGCTCGACGGAGGTGCCCACCGGGCGCTCCACCGACGCCACCGTGCGCGGCAACGCGCGCGCGAAGGTCGCGATGACCGGCCCCATGACGTCGGGGGTGTCGAAGCCCGGCTGGGCGACGGCGTCGCGCACCTGCTGCTGGTGGACCCAGAACTCGGTGTACTCGCGAGCCACGTCCAGCCACGCCGGCGTCCCCTCGCCCGCCCAGGAGACGTCGACGCCGGAGCGCCCGTCGAGGTCGACGTCGTCCCACACCCGGTCGAGCTGGGGACCGAGGTGCGCGATGAGGTCGACGAGCACCGGGGCGCTCAGCTGACGCGCGACGGCGACGAACTCCTCGTTCGCGGCGTTGATCCGGGCGGCAAGCGTCGGGCCGGGCGGCAGCGGCGCGCCGTGCCCGTCCCGGGCACCGGACAGTCGGCGCAGGTAGTCGTGGAGCACATGGGCGGTGAGGTCCTTGACCGTCCACCCGGGGACGGCCTCGCGCGCCCAGTCCTCGGGCCCGAGCGTCCCGAGGAGCGCGACCAGGGCGGTGCGCTCGGCGGGGAACAGCGGCCGGACGTCGAGGCGCGGGCCGAAGCGGTCGTCGGTCACGGGTTCGTCCTCTCCAGCGAGGGTGTGGCGGGGTGGGCGGGGCCGGGGCGCCGCGGGGTGGGGCGCCGTGGGGCGGGGAGCAGGCGATGCGGGCGCCGGGGGTAGGACCGGCGCCCGCATGAGGTCAGCGGATTCAGTGCGCGTGGCCGCCGTCAGCCCCGCCGGCAGCCCCGCCGCCGTCGCCGTCGTCGCCACCACCGTCGTCAGCCCCGCCGTCGCCGCCGTCGGCACCGGGGCGGCCGCCGTCGTGGTCCAGGTCGATCGTCGTCGGGGCGGACTCCCCCTCGCCGACGACGACGAACTGGCCCATGAGCCCCTCGTCCTCGTGACGCAGGAGGTGGCAGTGGAACATGTACGGGCTGTCGGCGTCGGTGAAGTCCTCGAACCGCATGATGAGGCGGTAGTCGCGCTGCGGCTCGAGGTAGACGGTGTCCTTCCACCCCATGAGCTCCGGCGGCGGCGGTTCCCCGCCAATGTCGAGCACCTGGAACTGGACGTCGTGGATGTGGAAGTTGTGCGGCAGGGAGTCGATGCTGCGGACCTCCCAGATCTCGGTCTGGCCCTCGTGCACCACCTCGTCGATGCGCTCGGGGTCCATGCTCCTGCCGTTGATCTGGCGGACGGCGAGGGTGAAGTCCCGCGTCACGCCTGCCTCGCTCTCCTTGATCCGGGGCACGTCGGCGAGGACGTCGGGCACCGGCGGCGACGGCGCGAGCATGGTGTCCGCCCGCAGCTCGAGGACGTCGAAGGTGTCCTCGCCGCCGAACGCCGCGGAGGAGGCCACCCGTCCGAGGTCGGGCTCGGAGGAGCGCAGGGTCACCTGCTCGCCCGGCGTGACGGCGACGACGATCTCCGCGCGCTCGCCCGGGGAGAGCCGGACGTCGGTGGTCTCGTGCGGCGCGGGGAGCAGGCCACCGTCGGTGCCGACGAGCTGGAAGCGGCGACCGTCGTCGAAGCCGAAGCTGTACGTCCGGGCGGTCGAGCCGTTGAGCAGCCGTAGGCGCACCCGCTCGGTGGACACCCCGAGGAAGGGGCCGACCGTCCCGTTGACCATGACCGTCTGGCCGAGGACCCCGGGCTCGGACTGGTTCTCCTCAAGGGTGAGCTGACCGGCGTCGTCGAACTGCTTGTCCTGGACGATGACCGGGATGTCGTCGACGCCGTACTGCGACGGCAGGTCCGGGGCGGCCTCGGGGTCGTCGAGAAGGAACAGGCCGGCGAGGCCCTGGTAGACGTGGCGCTCGGTCTCCCCGTGCGGGTGGGGGTGGTACCAGAGGGTCGCCGCTGGCTGGTCGATCTCCCAGGTGGGCCGCCACGTCTCGCCCGGCTCGACCATCTGGTGCGGCCCGCCGTCCATCTCAGGGGGCAGGTGCATTCCGTGCCAGTGGACGCTCGTCGCCTCCCCGAGCTCGTTGGTCACCTCCACCGCGACCCGCTCGCCGCGCTCGGCGCGCAGGGTGGGGCCGAGGTAGTCGCCGTTGAACCCCCACGTCCGGGTCTCGGCGCCGTCGACGAACGGCATCGAGCCCTCCTGGGCGGTGAGCTCGAAGACCCGGGTGCCGTCGGGCTCGACGCGGGAGGGCGCCAGGGGCGGGATCGCCAGCGGGGTGGTGAAGGGCACCTCCTCCACGCCGGGGAGCCCGCCGCCGACGAAGCCGCCGTCGCACGCGGCGAGCAGCGCCGTCGCGGCGGTGACGGCGACGGCGGTGGCGAGCCGCGACCGCCGGGTCATGTCCGCACCCAGTTGATGAGCAGGGCGAGCAGCCCGGCGATGAAGCCCCAGACCGTCTGGACGATGGGCAGCGCGATGATGCCGGCGACGGGGAACGGGGCGCCGATCCCGAGGACGCTGACGCCCCCGAAGAGGAGCGCGAGGTAAACCCCCGCGGTCAGGCCGGTGAGGGTGAGGGTGGCGAGCGGTCGGGCGACGTTGCGTCCGGCGACGACCGTGAGCCACACGGCGGTGACGAGGCCGACGAGCACGATCGCGTTGCCGCCGGTCTGGATGGCGCCGCTCGCGCGAGCCACGCCGATCACGAGCGGCAGGAGGGCGAGGCCGAGGATGAGGCCCGGGCGGAGCCCGGCCGACCTCTCCTCACGGGTCGGCCCCGGGGTGGGGCCGGGCGGGGGGTAGGAGGGAACGGAGCTGTGGGGATTCGTCATACCGAAAACGCTAGGAACCGGGCCGTCTGGGGTCATCGGCCCCCAGGCGTCGGTGGGGGCGACGCTGGGGGACGCGTCCGGTCGCCCTGGGGCGGTGCCGGCATCGACGGCGGCCTACGTCAGGCGTCGGCCCGCCGTCGGCCGGCGTCAGGCCAGGCCCGGGGCGATGAGCCCCGTCTCGTAGGCGAGGACGACGAGCTGGGAGCGGTCGCGGGCGTCGAGCTTGGTGAGCAGCCGCGAGACGTAGGTACGGGCGGTGGCCGGGGACAGGAACAGCACCCGGGCGATCTCCTCGTTGGACAGCCCCCGGCCCACCTGCTCGAGGACCTCCCGCTCCCGCTCGGTGAGGCGGCGCAGCGGGGTGTCGTCGGTGGTGGTGCGCGGTGCGCTCGCCAGCGAGCGCATGACGGTGCGGGTGACCGACGGCGCGAGCAGCGACTCCCCCGCGGCGACCACCCGGACCGCCGCCCGCAGGTCGCCGGGTGAGACGTCCTTGAGGAGGTAACCGGCCGCCCCGGCGCGGATCGCCTCGAACACGTGCTCGTCCTCGTCGAAGGTGGTGAGCACGAGGACCCGGACGGCGGCGAGCGCCGCGTCGGCGACGATCTGCCGGGTGGCCTCCAGCCCGTCGAGGTCGGGCATGCGGATGTCCATGAGGACGACGTCGGGGCGCATCTCCCGCACCCGGCGCAGCCCGCTGCGCCCGGTCTCCGCCTCGCCGACGACGGCGATGTCGCCGTCGTGCTCGACGAGGGTCCGCAGCCCCGTGCGGACCAGCTCCTGGTCGTCGACCAGCACGACGCGGATCATGGCTCCATCCTTCCCGGGAGCACCGCACGCACGGTGAACCCCCCGTCCCCCGAGCCACCGAAGGTGACCCGGCCCCCCAGCACCGCCGCCCGCTCCTGCATACCCGTGAGCCCCGCGCCGGGCCGGACGTCCCCGGCCGGCCCGTGGCCGTCGTCGGTGACGGTGACCTCGAGGAGCCCGTCGACGACGGCGGCGCGCACGTGGGCGCGGGTGGCGCCCGAGTGGCGCATGACGTTGGTGAGCGACTCCTGCACGATCCGGTAGGCGGCGGCGTCGACGGCGCCGTCGAGCGACCCGGCCGGGATGTCGAGGTCGACGTCGACGTCGATCCCCGCCTCCCGGCCGGCCTCGGCGAGCTGCGGCACGCCCGACAGGCCCACCGCCCCGCGCTCCGGCTCGACGCCCGGGGAGCGCAGCACCTTGACCGTCGCGCGCAGCTCGCGCATGGTCGCCGAGGTGACGTCGCGGATCTGCTGGACCGCCCGGCGGGCGGCGTCGTCGTCCTGGCCCACCGCCTCGGCGGCGACGTTCCCGTGGACGGCGATGACGGAGAGGGTGTGCCCGACGACGTCGTGGAGGTCGCGGGCGATGCGCATCCGCTCCTCGTGGACGCGCTGCTCCGCTCGGCGCTCCTGCTCGGCGACCTGCACGCGGTGCAGCTGCTCCTGGTGCTCACGCGCCTCCCGACGGGAGCGCACGCTGACGCCCAGCGCGATCGCGGCCGCGACGAGCGCGGCGTTCGTCAGGAGTTCGTAGCTGAAGAGGTAGTCGGCGGGACGGCCCTCCTCGACGAGGGCGAAGACCGACACGGCGACGAGGAAGATGGCGACCCGGATCGCCCACAGCGTCCGGCCCGCCTCGGCAGCGGAGAAGAAGGCCGCGGCGACGGGCAGCGCGATGCCCACCGGGGGGAAGTCGAGGGCGTAGTACACGAACAGGGCGAGCACGGTGAGCGCGAGGACCACGCGGGGCGCGCGCCGCCGGAAGAGGACGAGGACGCCGAAGCCGACCGCGAAGAGGTAGGCGCCCACGCCCGCGCGGCCCGTCTCGTCGAGGTCGGCGGCGATGACGAGGGCGACCGCGAGGCCCACGCCCACGCCGAACAGGGCGTCGAGCAGACGCTGGTCGACGCCCTCCGTGGCCTCGGTGCGGGACACCACACCAGGGTAGGAACTGCCCGGCGCCCGGGCCACGACTTCGGGGGCACGGATGAGGTCGTTCCCCGGCTCCGGCGCGCGGCGCAGTGGTCGCACGGTCACACCGGTGGCCCGCCGGGGTCGGGCCCGGTGTTGCCCGGGTGGGGCCACCGGCCGGGGTCGCCGGGGGCCGGCCGCTGGTCGGTGGGGCCGGGAACTGTGTCGGGCGCAACGGTTCGCTGCGTCCGTCCGGTGGTGCGGGGCGGCCCGAGCAGGCGCTGGAGGCCGCCGGCGAGCACTCCCGCGACGGCGCCCATCGCGGCCGACCGGGCGATCTCGAGGGCCGCCCCGATGGCGAACGCACCGGCGCTGACGCCTTCCAGACGCAGCCCCAGGACCAGCCACATGAGCATGAGGACACTGCCGTAGACGACGCCGGCGAGCGTGAGGGTGCGCACCGGGTGGGGCACGCGCGCCAGGCCCACGCCGCCGATCCAGATGACAGCGACCACCACGACGTTGAGCAGCACGGTGCCGAGCGGGCCGAGGGCTGCCGGGGCGCCGACGAGCTCGGTGAGCGGCCACAGCAGCGCGAGGCTGCCCAGCCCGAGGACGAGGGGCCAGCTCACCGGCGCCGGGGCACTCGCCGGCGCAGGCGCACTCGCCGACGGAGGCGGCCCGTGGTGGGGCTGGTTCTCCGGCGGCGGGTAGTGCGGAGGCTGGTCGTGGCTCATGCGGGGACACTACGAACGGGCGCCCGCCCCCCACATCGGCCCGGCGGCGTCGATGACGGTCGACTCCCGCAGGGGGTGGGTGTCGTCGGGGCGCGACAGGTGAGGCCTGGCGTGGTCCCGGTGCCCGGACGGGCGGGGCCGGGCCGGGCGGGGCCGGGCCGGGCCGGGCGACACCTAGTTGCATATTCTGCAAGTAGATGCGAACCTGGCTGCATGGAGGAGCGACCCAGAAGAACACCGCCCGCGGACACGAACGGGACCTGTGGCGGGGACCAGAACCTCCTGCCGGAAGCCGATGTGACCGTCACTCCGGAGCGCGCCAGAGAACTGCTTGCCTCCGTGCCGAGCCGGCCGCGACGCCGCCTCGGCCCGCACGATCACGCCAGCGCTCTCGCCACCATTGCCATGTCCTTGCTCTCGGGGCTAGTGGCCCTCTCCGGGCACCCCTGGTGGGCGATCCCGCCGGCACTGGTGGCCGTCATCGTGGCCCACCGATGGGTCGCAGGCCGACGGCAACGCACCAACGAGCCCCGCCTGGGGGCGGCCTCGTGGGTGTCTACCCTCTTCAGCGTGTGGCTCGCGCTGCCCATCTACAGGGGAGTTCGCTTCGGCGAGACCGCACCGTTCCCCGAGGCGCTGATCCTTGGTGGGTTGGCCCCAGCAGCGTGGCTGCTGTTCTACCTCTGGCTGCTGATCCGCCGCTGAGGGCACCATGGGATACCAGGACCTCGACGCGCACCTTCTGGCGCCCAAGCGCTTCGTGACGCTCGCCCACCTGAACCAGGTCGAGCAAGCGGACTATCCAGCCCTGCAGCGATCCACGGGCATGTCGACCCCTGATCTGTCCAAGATCATCCGGGACCTGGAGGAGCGGGGCCTCGTCGAGGTGACAAAGCAGCGCAAGAACCGCTACGGCCACACGGTGGTGCGCCTCAGCCCGCAAGGGCAGAAGCAGTTCGTCACGCTCGTCCGCACGCTCGCCGAGACCGCCGGTCAGCGCCCGCCACTTCGCCACTAGAAGGGGTCTCGGCGGTGAGGTCGCGACTACGCGCGTCCGCACGGTCGTCAGCTGAGGCGTGCGGCCGCCGCCACCGCGACATTCCGCGCCGGCACCAGGTGCTCGGCCGTGCTCAGCCGGTTGGCCAGCCGCGCCATGCGGACGACCCGGGTCGCCGCCGGACGGCGGGCGGCGTCGTACTGGCGCAGGCCCGAGGCCACGTCGGGGGCGGCGGAGAGCGCCTCGGTGAGCGCCGCCGCGTCGAGCAGCGTCTCGCAGGCGCCACGGCCCAGGTTGGGGGCCATCGCGTGGGCGGCGTCGCCGACGAGGACGACGTTGCCGGCGACGTACGAGGGCAACGGCGGGACGTCGTAGAGCCGTCGCTCGTCGACGTCGGCCAGGTGGTCGAGCACCCGCTGCACCCCGCGGTGCCAGTCGCCGTAGAGCTCGCGCAGGCGCGTGGCGGCCTCGGCCTCCGTCCGGCGGGCTCCGGCGCCGTCGGCGTCGCCGTCGGCGCCGTCACGGAGGCACGCGAACCAGTTCGTGGCGCCGTCGTGGCGGGGGGTGATCCCGAAGAGCTGGGACCGTCCCCACGTCTCGCTCACCGCGCGGACCGCGCCCGGGGCCGTGCCCCGGTAGGCGATCGTGCCGAGCGGCCGGGGCGCCACGCCGAAGTGCACGGCGCGCACCACGCTGCGGACGCCGTCGGCGCCGACGACGACGTCCGCCTCCGGGAGCACGCCGCTGCCGTCGACCCGCCGGCCCCACTCGACAGTCTCGCCCGGCCGGCCCCGCGCCAGCGCCGCGAGCAGCGCGGGACGCGAGACCAGCCGGGCGGTGCGCCCGCGCCCGATCCGGGCGATGGGCGTGCCGTCGGGGCGCAGGATCGCCGCGCCACGCTGCTCGACCGAGGCCGCACGGACGTCGTCGCCCGCGCCGAGGGCGTCGAGCGCGCGCATGGCCTCGGGCCACATGCCCAGCGCCGTGCCGGCCTGCGGCAGGTCGGCGCTGCGCTCGAGCACCCGCACGGACCAGCCCACCCTCAGCAGGCCGCGGGCCACGGCGAGGCCGGCGATCCCGCCTCCGATGACGACGGCCGATCCGCGCATGGCGCTCCTCCGGTTCTACGGGTGGTACCGGGAACCTACTGCCACACCCCGCGCGCCGCGGCGGCGGCGACGTAGTCGGCGAAGGGCCGGGCGGGGCGGCCGAGGACCGCCTCGACCACCCCGGTCGGATGCGTGTCCCCCGCCTCCGCGACCGGCGCGAAGCTCTGGATGAGCCCCTCGACCGCCTCCTCCGGGAGGCCGACGGCGAGCATCTGCTCCCGGTAGGCCTGCGGCGTGCCGTCGAACTCGACGGGGCGTCCGATGGCGTCGGCGATGAGCGCGGTGGCCTCCCGGAAGGACAGCGCCGTCGGCCCGGTGATCTCGAGGACCTCCCCCAGGTGGGCGTCCGTGGTGAGGGCCTTCACGGCGACGGCGGCGATGTCGTCGCCATCGACGAACCCCTGCTTCGCCTCCCCCACCGGCATGCACAGGCGCCCGCCGACGATGCCGTCGCGGAAGAAGGTCTCGAAGTTCTGGGCGAACCAGTCCGGCCGGATGATCGTCCACTCCAGCCCCGACGCGCGGACCGCGCGCTCGGCGCCCTGGAGCCGGGTGACGTTCATGAGGTCGACGGCGCGGTCGGAGTGGAGCACCACCCGGCGCACCCCCGCGGCCCGGGCCCGGTCGAGGAACCCGTCGGGGAGGTCGACGTCGTCGGGCAGGAGCAGGTAGATCCGTTCCGCGCCGTCGAGCGCGGCGTCCCAGGTGGTGGGGTCGGCCCAGTTCAGCGGGGGGTCGGTGTGCCGGCTGGCGGCACGGGCGGGCAGGCCGCGGTCGAGCAGCTGGGCGACGACGCGGTGGCCGATGGTGCCGGTGCCACCGAGCACGAGCACCGGTGGATGAGCGGTCGTGGTCACGGGTGTCCTTCCTCGTTGTCGACGTCAGGGGCGCTGTCTGCCCGGCGGGCGGACCATGAACCAGTTGGGGACCCCGAGGACGCCGGCCTGGTGGACGACCTCGAAGCCGAACCGGCGGTAGAGCCGGACGTTGGCGAGCCGGTCGGTCTCCAGATACCCAGGGGTACCGCCGTCGTCAAGGTCTTTCACGTACCGGCCCAGCAGCGCGCTGCCGATCCCGCGGCCCCGGAAGCGGGGGTCCACGGCGACCGGGCCGAGGTGGGAGTGCGGCGTCGCCGGGTCGTGGCGCCCCCACGTCGCCAGCCACCGCAGCAGGCGCGGGGTGCTGGTCCGCGCCTGCGCCACCGTGGGCATCAGCCGCACGAGCTGGCGCGCGTCGGGCTGGCACCGCGGCGACGCGGTGTGGGCGGCGACGCCGACCAGCCGCTCGCCCTGCCACGCGCCGAGGACCGGGCGGTCGGCGAGCATGGCGGTGAAGGCGCGGTGCATGACGTCCACCCGCCGACGCCCGTTCGGCCCAAGGGCGGCGACGTGCATGGGGTTGTTGCGCATCGCCCGCGCCGCGAGCGCCGCCGCGGCCTCCCGCTCCGACGCCAGGACCGGCGCGATCCGGACGGACGCCGTGGGGACCGGCGCGGTCGTGTCCATGTGCTCTCCTCGTCTCGCTCCCGTGCTGCTCGAGGTGCCCACGCTAAGAATGGCGAGCACCGCTGACATCCGACCGGGGGCGCCGGGTGCGGTCGCCTCCTGCCCCGGCGACGTCGCCGTCGCGCGTATCCCGCCGTCGCCGGGGAGCGACAGCGGACGACGGCGGCAGACGGACGCCGTCGCGCACGGACGCTGCCTACGGTCCTGCTGCGGCCCGCGACGTGGGCCCAGGCGCCCCGCGGTGCTCGGTGGCTACGGCCACGGCCACGGCCACCGCGGGGACGCCGGACCATGGCGGCGGATGCCCGCCGGGGAGGAGACTGGTCCGATGGACCTCATGACTGAGGTGGCGCGTGTCGACCTGGCGCGCACCGAGGAGCTCTCGGCCGGCGCCCGCCGCGCGTGCCGTGACCTGCTCGTCGACGTCTTCGGTGACGACTTCGGCGAGGCCGACTGGCACCACTGCCTCGGCGGCCGGCACGTCCTCCTGAGGGTGGCCGGGGAGCTCGTGGGGCACGGCGCAGTCGTTGAGCGCCAGCTGCACCACGGCGGCCGCCGCCTGCGGGCGGGCTACGTCGAGGGGCTCGCGGTGCGCGCCGACCACCGCGGGCACGGTCACGGCGCCGCGCTCATGGTGACGCTCGAGGCGCTCATCCGTAGCCGCTACGACGCCGGCGTGCTCAGCACCACCGAGGCGGCCGCGGGGTTCTACGCCGCGCGCGGCTGGTCGTTGTGGCGGGGGCCGTCGTCGGTCGTCACGCCCACCGGGGTGGAGACCACGCCCGACGACGACGGCGGCATCTACGTCCTGCCCGTGCGGGCGGCGCTCGACCTCGACGGCGAGATCACCTGCGACTGGCGCGAGGGCGACGTGTGGTGAGCGCAGGTGTGGCGGACGGTGCCGGGCCAGATGGGTGATGCCGGGCTGGCGGACGGTGCCGGGCTGGCGGACGCCGCGGCGGTGACGCCGCCTGACGTGGACGCGCTGCGGGCGGTGGCGCGGGACGTGCTCGCCACTCACGGCCTCCCCGCGCGCTCCTTACGCCTGCTCGGGGCCGGGCTCGACCACGCGGCGTTCGAGGCTGACGGCGAGGTGGTCGTCCGGATCGCCGTCGGGGGTGCGGGTGAGTCCGAGGTAGCAGCAGAAGTGCGGCGGGAGGCGGAGCTGCTGCGCGCCGTCGCCGCCGTGGTCCCCGTGGCGGTGCCCGTGCCGCTGGTCGTCGACGGCGACCGGGGGTGCCTCGCCTATCGGCGGCTCCCCGGCCGGCCGCTGCTCGGCCTTCCCGACGCGCTTGACCACGCGTCGGAGGTCGGCAGCGCCGTCGGCGCGGTGCTCGCGGTCCTACACGCCCAGCCGACCGACCGGTTCGCCGACCTGCTCGACGTCGACGACGTGCCCGCCGACGAGTGGCTCGCGGAGGCGCGCGCGGTCTACGCCGGGGTCGCCGCCGAGGTGCCGGCGGAGTTCCGTCCGCGGATCGAGGCCTTCCTCGACGCGGCGCCACCGGCGGCCGGGACGGAGCTGGTCGTCGCGCACAACGACCTCGGCGCGGAGCACCTGCTCGTCGACCCGGACACCGGGGAGCTCACCGGCCTGCTCGACTGGAGCGACGCCGCGCTCACCGACCCGGCCCGCGACCTCGCGCTCGTGCTGCGCGACCTGGGGCCGGTCGGGTTCGAGGCGGCCCTGCGCACGTACGGCGAGGGTGGCGGCCGGGGCGCGCGCGGCCGTTCCGCGCGCGGCGAGCGCGCCCTTAACCACGGAGACCTCCGCGAGCGCGCCATCCTCTACGCGCGGTGCGCGGCGCTGGAGGATCTCGCCTACGGGCTGGAGCCGGGGCACCGGCCGTACGCCGACGCCGCCCGGCGCGCGCTCGGCTGGCTCTTCCCGCCAGCGGCCGACCCCTCGGCCTGATCCCCCTCCCCCCCACCACACCCTCACCACCCCCTCTTTGGTGATCTTGCAGAGACCCTGACCACCCTCGCGCTGAGCACCCCGCGCCGGTGCCCGCGGGGCAGCCGCTTCACGCCGTCCCGCTCAGCGTTTCTGCACGATCACGAGGGATGGGGGGCAGGACGCGCGCCGCCCCTGCCCACTTACCGGACCGAGCGCGCCGGCTCCCGGGCGGCGCTCGCCTCGGCGCGCCGACGAGCGACGCCGACGAGCAGCACGATCGCCGGGGCGAGGAGAAGCGCGCCGGCCACGTTGACCGCCTGAAAGCCGCCGAGCGCGAGGATCGGCCCGGCGAGCGCCGCCGCCGCGGCGCCGGCGTAGCTCATCCCGGCGTCGGTCGCCCCCTGGAGCGGGACCCGCACGGCGTCGTCGGAGGTGCTGGCGATGAGCGCCGAGGCGGAGATGGTCGTCGCCGACCAGCCGACGCCCAGCACCGTCAGCGCCACGGCGGTGAGGACACCGTCGCCACCCGCCGACGTCCCCGAGGACGCCGCCACGAACCCGAGGACGACGGCCACGCCGAGAATCCCCACGCCGAGCGCGGCGATGCGGACGGCGCCGTACCGGTCCGCGAGCCAGCCGATCACCGGGCTGAGCGCGAACATGCCGAGAACGTGCAGGCTGATGACCACGCCGACCGCCTCGAGCGACATGCCGTGGTGCTTCATGTGCAGGGGCGTCATCACCATGACCATGACCATCACGGCGTGGCCACTCGCCAGGAGGACGACGGCGAAGCGGGCCAGCGGGTGGGACAACGCCCAGCGCAGGGCCGCCCACGCGCCCACGGTCGCCGGCGCCGCGACGACCGGGGCCGCGGTGGTCGACGCCGCATCGGTCCGGTCCGCCGTCAGCAGCTCCATCGCCGGCGAGTCCTCCGTCCGGACGTCAACCCTCGCCTCGCCGGCGTGCACCGGAAGCGATGCGTCCGCCGTCGTCCGGGCGGGGCGGTAGAGCAGGGCGACCACCAGGCCCCCGAGCGCGAAACCCACGAGCGAGAAGAGGTACGGGCCCGCGAGCCCGGGGACCCCGACGGAGGACCCGAGACGTTCACCGGCGGCAGTGAGGTTCGGGCCGACGACCGCGCCGACGGTCGTCGACCACATGACGATCGAGATGGCCTTCGCCCGGTTGACCGCAGGGACGCCGTCGGACGCGGCGTAGCGCGACTGGAGGTTGACCGCCTGCGCCACCCCGAACAGGCCGAGCCCGGCGATGAGCACCGCGATCTGACCGAGGACCGCCGCCGTGATGATGAGCGCCGCCCCGACCAGCGCGATGGCGTAGCCGGCGGCGAGGGACCACCGGCGCCCGCGCCGGGCGGCCAGGGTCGCCAGCGGGATGGCGGCGACGGCGGCGCCCAGCACGCTCGCCGCCTGCCCCAGGCCGGCGACGGCGGTGCTCCCGTGCTCCTCGACGAGGAGCGCGCCGACGGCGGCACCGGAGGCGACCCCGACGCCGCCGAGGAGGTTGGTGGCGACGAGGACGGCGATGGGCCGCCGGTCGAGGGCAGTTGCCACGGGTGTCTCCTTGGTCGGTGGGGTCGTGGCGTCGAGTCGTGGGCAATCCCCCAGGATGAGCGCCGCAGCGCGGGGAGTCCAGAGAGTTTCGGCGCGCCCGCGTCTCTGCACGATCACGGGGGGCGGGGGCGCCGGCATTTCTGCACGATCATCACGGGGGTGGCGAGCGCGTGCGCCATCGCGGCGCCACACCCCCTTGTCATGGTGCCATTGTGGTGCCACAGTGGTGCCATGGACCTCACGCCCTACGTCGCTCAGCTCCGGAGCGACCTCGCCGCAGCCGCCGACGCCGGCGGCTCGGACGCCCGCGCGCTCGCCGACCGGCTCAGCGCCCCGCTCGAGTCCAGCGCCCGGCTCGTCATCCTCCGGGCGCTGTCCGACGCCGCCGCCGCCATCACGCTGGAGATGGCGCCGGGCTCGGTCGAGGTCCGGCTGCGCGGCCTCGACCCGGACTTCGCCGTCAGCCTCCCCACCCCTGAGCACCCTGACGAGGACCGGGGACCGGCGACGCCCCCGCCGTCGTCGGGACATGCCGGGCCCGCGAGCACACCGGCGGACCCGACCGCCCGCGGCGACGACGGCGCCACCTCCCGGATCAACCTCCGCATCCCCGAGCCGCTCAAGGCGCGCGTCGAGGAGGCGGCCGCCGCGGAGGGCCTGTCGGTCAACGCCTGGCTCGTCCGGGCGACCGCGGCGGCGCTCGAACCGGCAGGCGGCGGCGCCCGCCGGAACAGCCCGGGCCACACCTTCGCCTACACCGAGGGCACCCGCTACACCGGATGGGTGCGCTGAGGAGCGACCATGAGCCCCACCTTCGCCACCCCCGGCCCGGTCAGCCTCGACGTGGACACCTCCGTCGGCGACATCTACGTCACCGCGACCGACACCACCCAGACTGTCGTCACCGTCCACCCCAGCGACCCGGGGCGCGCCGCCGACGCCAAGGACGCCGAGCAGACCATCGTCGAGCACACCGGCGACCGCATCACCGTCCGTACCGCCAAGCGCTTCACCGTCTTCGGCCGGGGCGGCGCGGTGCGCATGGACATCACCGTCCCGGAAGGCTCCGCCGTCCGCGTCAAGGCCGCCATGGCCCACGTCCGCACCACCGGTCGGCTGGGCGAGACGACCATCGCCGTCTCCATGGGGGACATCCGCTGCGAGGAGACCGCCAGCGCCCGGTTCAGCACCGGTACCGGGGACATCACGGTCGACCGGGTGGCCGGCGCGACGATCGTCGGCGGCGCGGGCGCCATCCGCATCACCGAGATCGACGGCGCCGCCACCGTGAAGAACGCCAACGGCTCCACCTGGATCGGGTCGGTCGGGGGCGACGCCCGGGTCCGCGCCGCCAACGGCGACATCACCATCGACGCCGCGGGCGGCGGCGTGGACGCCCGCTCCGCGTGCGGCAACGTGCGGGCGCTCGGGGTCACCCGTGGCACCGTCAACCTCCACACCTCGGCCGGGTCGGTCGACGTCGGCGTCCGGCGCGGGACGGCCGCCTGGCTCGACGTCGCCACGCAGTACGGCCAGGTCACCACCTCCCTCGACCCGGCGGACACGCCGGAGACGACGGCGCAGACGGTCGAGGTCCGCGCCCGCACCAGCTTCGGGGACGTCACCGTCCACCCCGCCTGACCGCGTCGGGCCGACCGGCCCGCCGCCACGCCCACCACCCGCGCCACCCGCGCCACCACCCCCGCTGCGACCCACCGAGTCATCGCCGGGGTACCCCCATGCCTCGAACCGGCCCTGCCACGAGCGGGCCCACCGGGGTCGACCGATCGACCCATCCACCACCTCGCGAGAACCCAGGAGATCCCATGCCATCCACCGCTCAGGGGCCCGCCATCCGCGTGCAGGGCCTGACCAAGTCCTTCGACCAGCTCCACGTCCTGCGGGGAGTGGACTTCGACGTCGCCCGCGGCACCGTCTACGCCCTCCTCGGCTCCAACGGGGCCGGCAAGACGACCATCGTCCGGATCCTGTCCACGCTCCTCGCGCCCGACGCCGGGACGGCAACCGTCCACGGGTTCGACGTCGTCCGGGAACCGGCGCGGGTGCGCGAGTCGATCAGCCTCACCGGCCAGTTCGCCGCCGTCGACGAGGTCCTCACGGGGCGCGAGAACCTCGTGCTCGTCGCCCGCCTGCGGCACCTGCCCGAGCCGCGCCAGATCGCGGACGACCTGCTCGCGCGCTTCGACCTCAGCGACGCCGCCACACGCAAGGTCGCCGAGTACTCCGGCGGCATGCGACGCCGGCTCGACATCGCCATGAGCCTCGTCGGGCACCCGCCCGTGATCTTCCTCGACGAGCCGACCACCGGCCTCGACCCGCAGTCCCGCCTCGAGGTGTGGCGGACCGTGCAGGAGCTCACCGCGGGCGGCACCACGGTGCTGCTCACCACCCAGTACCTCGACGAGGCCGAGCAGCTCGCCGACCGGATCGGCATCCTCCACGAGGGCCGGATCATCGCCGACGGCACGCTCGCCGAGCTCAAGCAGCTCCTCCCGCCGGCGCAGGTCGAGTACGTCGAGAAGCAGCCCACCCTCGAGGAGATCTTCCTCGCCGTCGTCAGCTCCGGACACCAGGACAGGTAGGGACCCGCCATGACCACGCACGCCTTCTCCGACACGGCCGTCCTCACCGGACGGTCCCTGCGCCACGTCACGCGCAGCCTGGACACCGTCATCACGGTGACCCTCATGCCGATCGCGTTCCTGCTCATGTTCGTCTACGTCTTCGGCGGCGCGATCAACACCGGCACGGGTCGGTACGTCGACTACCTGCTGCCCGGCATCCTGCTCATCACCATCGCGACGGGCACCTCCTACACGGCGTACCGGCTGTTCCTCGACCTCAAGGGCGGGATCTTCGAGCGCTTCCACTCCATGCCGATCACCCGCTCGTCGGTGCTGTGGGCGCACGTGCTCACCTCGCTGGTGTCGAACGCGATCTCCGTCGCCGTCGTCGTGGCGGTGGCGCTGGTGATGGGATTCCGCTCCTCGGCGGGGCCCCTCGCGTGGCTCGCCGCCGCCGGCATCCTCACGCTGTTCACGCTGGCGCTCACGTGGATGGCCGTCATCGCGGGCCTGTCCGCCAAGTCGCCCGACGGCGCCGGGGCGTTCTCCTACCCGATCATCTTCCTGCCGTTCATCAGCTCGGCGTTCGTGCCGACCGACACCATGCCGGGTCCGGTGCGCGCCTTCGCCGAGAACCAGCCGGTGACGTCCATCGTCAACACGATGCGGGGGCTCTTCGCCGACCAGCCGGTCGGCACCGAGATCTGGGTCGCGCTGGCGTGGTGCGTGGGCGTCACGGTCGTGGCCTTCGCGCTCGCGCTGGTGACGTACCGCCGCAAGGTGGCCTAGCCGCCGCTCCGTAGCCGGGGCCGGCTCCACCCCGGCCCCGGTTCCGGCGCACCCCTACGTGATGATCGTGCAGAAACGCTGACGACCGCGCCACACCTCCCGGGGCCGGACACCAGATCAGCGCCCCAGCAGCTCGCGCAGGCGCCACGCGTTGCGGACCGCGTTGCCGCCGCCGTCGTTGTTGAAGTAGGCGAGCACCTCGCGTCCCGAGGCCTCCCACTCGCGCATCCGGTCCGCCCACCAGCGCAGGTCGTCGTCGGAGTAGGACCCGCCGTAGAGGTGGTCGTGGTCGGGGCCGTGCAGGCGCACGTAGACGAAGGGGGCCGTCGTGCGCAGGACGCACGGCAGGCCCGCGCCGCTCATGACGCAGTAGGCGGCGCCGTGCCGCTCGAGGAGGCCGTAGACGGCGTCGTCGTGCCAGCTCGGGTGGCGCAGCTCTACCGCCACGCGCACCCACCACGGGAGTCGGCCCAGGAAGTAGTCGAGGCGGGCGTCGTCGCGCTCCTGCTGCGGGCCGAGCTGGACGAGCAGGACCCCGCGCGCCTCCCCCAGCTCGTGCCACGAGCCGGCGATGCGCTCGGCCCACCGCTCGGGTGCGTAGAGCCTCTTCGCGTGGGTGAGCCCACGGGGAGCCTTGACGGACAGGACGAACCCCTCGGGCGTGCGCCGGCGCCAGCTGGCGAAGGTGACGTCACGGGGCCACCGGTAGAAGCTCGCGTTGAGCTCGACGGTCCCGAACGCCTCGACGTACCGCGCGAGCCGGTCCCGCGGGGGCATGCCGTCGGGGTAGAGCACGCCCGTCCAGTGGTCGTAGCTCCAGCCCGACGTGCCCACGTGGATCGTCACCCGCCCCACCTCCGGCGCGAGCCTACGGCCCGGAGAGGGGCCCCCGATCGATGGATGGGCGAGGGCCGCCGGCGCCAGCAGTCATCGAGGACGGCGTCATCGGTGGCCTCGGCTCGTCGCGACGCCGCGGACCGGCGGCTCGAACGCTGGCACCTGCGCACTATGGCGGGCGCCGCACGCCGCCCGCAGGCGATCCGGAGTCGCAACCCCGCCCCTATGGGTGAGATCGCAGCGCTATGAGCACCACGATGTCCCCCAGTAAGCCAGGTCCCCACCAGTCAGCACTTCTGCAAGATCATGACGGGGGGGGGGGGAGGGGTGACGGCGAAGCCCCGACGTAGCAGTCGCTACGCCGGGGCTCGCCGGTCAGTCACCCAGGATCAGGAGCTCGCCTTCCGACGGCGGTGGGTGAGCAGCGCCCCACCCGCGGCCAGCAGGAGGAGGGCCACGGCCCCAATCCCCATGCCGACACCGGTCCTCGAAAGCTCGCCTTCGCCGGAGCGGTCCGAGCTGCCCACACCCGGTTCGCCCATGCCGGGCGCGCCGTCGCCGGCCCCGCTGCCAGGGCCACCAGCACCCGGGTCACCGGTGCCAGGCCCACCGTCCGTGGGCCCGCCATCCGTCGGCCCACCACCCCCAGGCCCACCGTCCGTGGGCCCACCGTCGGTCGGCCCGTCCGTCGGCCCACCGTCGGTCGGCCCACCGTCGGTCGGCCCACCGTCGGTCGGCCCACCATCGGTCGGCTCGTCCGTCGGCACCTCGGTGCGGGCAAAGGTCACCTCCCACACCTCCGAGTCGGCCTCGCCACCGAAGTCGTCGGTCGCGGTGACGTACCAGCCGTACGTGCCGTCGGCCGGCGCCCAGGACACCGCCACCTCCGACCCGCTCGCCACGCCCTCGACCCGGCCGAGCACACCAGCCGCGTCGTCGGCAGCGCCGCCACCAGCCCCGTCACCGAGCTCGACGTCCGTGAGCACCTCGGCGCGGAACGCGTCGCCGCTCAGCTCCTTGACCCGGCTGACGATCCCCGCGGTCTCGTAGGAGATGACGAAGTCCTGGTGCTCCAGGTCGAGCGTCTCGTGGTCGGAGTTGTAGACCTCGAGCGACGGCGAGTACGTCCGCACGCGGATCTCCTCGTCCTCGTTGTCGAACTGCAGGAGCCGCAAGTACCCGAGGCCGCCCTCGGGCAGGCCCTGGTAGTCGAAGAGCATCTGCGTGACGGTCCGGTCATCGACGCCGTCACCGTCGTCGTCGAAGGAGTCGTAGCGCGTGTAGGCGTCGTGGTAGTGCCCGGACATCACCATCGAGACGTTGGCGTTGGTCGCCACCACCTCGTCCTGGATCCGCTGCGGGATCGGCCCGAGCCCACCGGTGGTGAGGAGGTACTCGTGGAGGTTGATGATCGCCACGCGCTCGGGGTACTCGGCGAGCACGGAGTTCATCCACGCGATCTCCGCGTCGCCCGGGTCCCAGCCCATCGACACGACGATGAAGTCGATGCCGCCGGCGGTGAACAGGTCGAAGTGGCCGCGGTTGTCCGCGTAGGAGCCGCCGTACCAGGGGTTGCCGGAGAAACGCGCCTCGCCGAAGAACCGGCTGTACTCCGTGTAGTCGCTGTCGAAGTTGCCGACGTCGTGGTTGCCCGCGAGCACCCCGTACGGCAGGCCCGCCTCGTCGAGCATCCGGTAGGCGGGGTCGGCGTTGGCCCACTGGTAGGGCTGGTCGAAGTTGTCGACGATGTCGCCCGTGTGGAAGAGGTACTGCAGGTTGACGTCCGCCCGCTGATCGAGCAGGTAGCGGTGGATGTTGAGCTGGTGGTCGTAGAACTCCTCGTTGTAGTACTGCGTGTCCGACTCCCACGCGAGCGTGAAGTCGTACTCCGCGCGCGGGGTGTCCTGCGGGTGCGCCGGTTCCGCGACCGACTCCCGCGTCGAGAGGTTCTCCCCCGCCCAACCCTCGGAGTGCTGGACGAGGAACCGCGCGGCGCCGTCGACCAGGTGGTCCGCCGTCGGCACGTCCGCCTCCAGGGCGAACGCCTCACCGTCGGTGAGGTGCCGGTCGACCTCCTCCCACGCGCCGTCGGCCGTGTTCCACACGTAGAGCAGCACCTTCGCCGCCTCGTTGGCGGTGCCGTCCCAGCGCACGCGCACCGACGCCCCCTCCCCCGCGTCCGCGGGGACGGCAACGTCGAACGCCTGGTAGGGCAGCGCGTCCGCGCTGGTCACGGAGGCAGACTCCCCATCCATCGTGGCGAGCGCCGCGCGCTGGGCGTCGTCGAGCTCCGTGCCGTCCCGCTCGGGAGCGAGCGCGTCGCGGGTCTGGCCGGAGCGCGCCGTCACGGCCGCGTCCGTCGGGTCATAGGCGAAGGCCTCCCGGAATTCGACGTCGAGGTCGTCACCCGTCGGGTCGCTCACCCGGGCGGAGAGCTCGAGCTCGGGAGCCGCAACGGACACGCCGTCCTCGGGCGCGAGGAGCTCGACGGCGGGGTCCTCGTCCGGCACCTCGAAGGTCTCGACGAGCTCGGCCGTGTTGCCCGCGGCGTCCGTGGCCGTCACCGCGAACGTGTGCGCGCCCACGGCGAGGTCGCTCGACGACGTCGCGTGCGGCAGCTCGACGGGCTCGCCGTCGAGCGTGGCGAGCACGTCGGCCACCTCGGTGGTCGCGTCGGTGACCTCGGCGTCGAGGGTGATGGCGCCCTGGAGGAGATCCCCCTCGGCGCGGTCCGCGCTCACGCGCGACGTGACCACGGGCGCCGTGTTGTCGACGACGACGGCGGCGCGGGCCGTGAACTCGCCGTCCGTCGCGGTGACGGCATGCTCGCCGTCGTCGGCCCCGGTGGTGTCCCAGGCGTAGCCGACGGCCGTGTAGGCGTCGTCGGGGATGGTGAAGACGGCCGGGTAGTTGTCGTACTGACCGTCGTTGGAGTCGCCCATCGACAGCGCGCCGCCCGTGTAGCCGGCCGGCGTGAGCGTGCGGCCGTCGGGGAGGATGAGCCGGGGGTTGGAGATCGAGTAGTCGTCGTTGTTCTCGTTGTCGTCCTCGCACGGCCAGGCCTTCGTGCCCGAGGAGACGAGGATGGTGAGGTCGGCGCCCTGCTCGAGGTAGCCGAGCGGCACCGGCGCGGTGACCGTCTCGACGTCGGCGTACGTGCCGCGCTCGAAGAGCGTGAGCACCTCGCCGGTGGCGCACTGCTCGTTGGTCGTCTCGCCCTCACCCGGCATGACGACGGCGTTGCGGAACCGGTCGTCCGTGGCCGTCACCTCGACGGCGAACACCGGCGCGGACTCGAGCTGCGCCGTCGTGGGGGTGCGCTCGACGCCATCGATCGCGAGCGTGAGGTCGGCCGGGAACGCCTCGCCCGCGGCGGAGAGGGTCGTGGCGCCGGAGAGGACGTCGCCGTCGGAGACGCTGAGGCGGACCGGGGCGGCGTTGACACCCTCGACCGGGACGCGCACGACGTCGGTCGCCGTGACGTTCGTGCCGTCGGAGACGACGAAGCGGTACTCGTAGTACGCCTTGCCGATGAGGTCGACGGCGCCCACCGTGTGGGCATAGCCGTCCGCGTCACCGCGCAGGAGGTTGACCGTGCGCGCGGCATCCTCGACGTCGGAGCGCAGCTCGAGGGTGACGCTGCGGACGAGGGAGTCGTCGGTGATCGTCGCGGAGATGGTGAAGTCGCCGCTCGGGTCGATCGTGGCCGGGGTCGTGTCCGCGACGACGGGCGCTGCCGTGTCGGGCGTCATGGCCGTGAGCTCGGTGGGGACCTGGTCCGCGTCGACCGCGCCGGGCGTGGCGGGCCGCGGGCCGAGGAGGCGCTGGAGCGCAAAGTCCGCGGGGTCGACCGCGTACGTGAGCCCCTGGTTGAGCTGAACGTCGCGGGCGCCGTTGAGGTTGTAGAGCCCGCCGTTGACCGTGACCCCGGTGTCCGTGATGACCTCGATGCCGCGGGCGCTGCCGTTGGCCATGCCGCCGGCCGCGATCTCGAGGATCTGCGCCTCGGGGACCGCGGTGCCGTAGAAGGCGTTGAAGTCCGCGCGGGTGAGCTCGGCGTTGGGGCCGTTCTTGATCCACAGGACGAGCGTGTCGCCGGGGGCGACCACGGCGCCCTCGGGGGTGGCCGGCCACAGCGCGGAGGAGCCGCTGTCCGGGTAGAGGTAGCGGATCTGGTAGTCGGCGAAGTCGATCGGCTGGGTGGTCGTGTTGTAGACCTCGATGTACTCGTAGCCGTCGCTCGCGCCGACGTTCGTGCTGTCGACGACGAGCTCGGTGAGCAGGAGGGTGCCGACGACCGAGTCCGCGGCGGGACCGGGGATCGGGGCGGCCGGGTCCGTCGTCGGGTCCTCGGTGGGCTCGTCCGTCGGCTCCTCCGTCGGCTCCTCCGTCGGCTCCTCGGTGGGCTCCTCGGAGCCGCCGCGGTCCTCGAGCTGCGCGGGGTCGACGACGCCGGGGCTCGGCGCGGCGTTGGCGGCGAGGACGTCCATCGACCCCTGGGCCGGGTCGACCGGGGTGCGGAACTGCGCCGCCTGGTCGATGCCCGTCGAGCCCGGCGGGTAGTGCGACCACCCCACGACGGCACCGTCGCCGTCGGCGACGCGGATCGTGCGCCCGCCGCCGTTGGCCAGCCCGGGCTGACCGGTCACGCGGACGACGTCGTACCCCGCGGTTGAGCCGCCGCGCGCCGCCCAGAACGCGCGGAAGTACGCCTCGTCGTAGGCGAAGGAGTCGACGTTGCCGTCGGCGCTCTCGTAGGAGACCCAGAAGACCGTCGTGCCGCCGGCGGGGACCACCGTCCCGGCCGGGGCCGTGAGCGGGACGGTGTTGCCAGTGTCGGCGGAGTCGTCGAAGGCGTACGAGAACGTGTAACCGCCCTCGCCGATGACGAGGTCCTCGGTCGTGGTGTTCGTGACCTCGAAGTACTCGACGTGGTCGTGGCCGTCGGGGTTCGGCACGATCTCGGTGACGACGAGCGGCCAGGTCGTGGCGGGGGCCGCGGTGGCGGTGGTCGCCGGCGCCGTGGCGCCGAGGACGAGGGCGGCCAGGGCGGCCGTGACGACGCCGGCCCGGAGCCGGGGGCTCGGGGCGCGGAGCGGGGGGCTCGCGGCTCGGGGCGGTCGAGCGGATGGGGCGCGCATGGGCAAGGGAACTCCTCCGTCGGGTGGGGACGGCAGGAACGTAGGGCGCCCCCATGGCCAGCCGATGAACGGTGCCGGTCCTCATGCCGAACAGCGGGCGGATCGTTCCCGACGGCGAGCGCCGCTCCGCGGTTGAGCAGCCGCGGCCCCGGCTCAGGGCCGCGCGTCGGCAGCGATGTCCGCCAGCTGCCGCCGTCGGACCACGAGGAGCACCACGACCCCGACGAGCATGAGGCCCGCCGCCAGGGAGAGCGCCGCAGCGCCCGAGACGTTCCGGTCGACGCCGGCCCCGACCGCCGCCCCGAGGACGAGCGCGACCACCGAGAGGACCCGGTCGAGCCAGCCGGCCCGCGCCTGCGGCGGCGCCCCGGCGAGGCGGCTGTTGCGCGCGATGTTGGCGAGGGTCCCGGTGACGACGACGGTCGTGATGTCCGCGTTGCCGAGCGGCTTCACCGCGACGATCTGGGAGCCCATGACGACGGCGAGCAGCGCCGTGAGGACGAGCGTCTGCCCGCTGCCCAGCTCGCCCGCCGCCAGCCACAGCCCGCAGAGCGCCGCGGCTAGCGCCGTCCCGCCGACGAGCGCCCACACCGTCGTGGTCGGCAGGGGGCTCGCCTTGCCGTGCGGGACGAGACGCCCGGCGATGAGGGCGCCGAGGAGGAATCCCGCGACGGCCACGAGGTTGTTCACCGGGTTGCCGGCCTCGCCGGTGAGCGCGAACCCGAGCAGGAGCAGGTTGCCGGTCATGTTCCCGGTGAAGACGCGCTCGAGGCTGAAGTAGCAGACGGCGTCGACGACGCCCGCGGCGGCGGTGAGGGTGAGGAGCCCGATCGCCGAGAGGTCGCGCAGCGACAGGCTCATCGGGGGTGCCCGCCGATGAGGCACTGTGCCCCTGCCCCGCCGCTGCGGCCGCGCATACCGACGACGCTAGCCCGCCTCACCTGACGCCGCAGGAGCGCGGACCGCCTGGCCGTGGTCCCCTGCCGCCCCGCCCCCTGACCCCCGATCCCCGCCCCCTGACCCCCTCTCTCGTGATCGTGCAGAAAACGCTGAGCCTCCCCGGGGCGCCCGGGCTCACGTCCCGCACCCTCGCCCCTCACGGCATGGAGTGGGCTCGTCCCGCTCGGCTACCGTCCCGTCATGCCTCTTGCACTGGTGACCGGCGCCGCCCGGGCGAACAGCATCGCGGCGGGCGTCGTGCCGCGCCTCGTGAACGACGGGTGGCAGGTGGCCACCAGCGACCTCGCCGACGCCGACTACCCGTGCGACCTGTCGACCCCGACCGGCCCGCACGAGCTCGTCGCCGCCGTCGTGGGCGACCACGGTCCCATCAGCGCGCTCGTGCTCAGCCATGCCCACGACGTCCAGTCCGGGATCCTCACCACCACCGCCGAGAGCCTCGACCGCCACATGGCGGTCAATGCCCGCGCGAGCCTCCTGCTCATCGCCGCGTTCGCGCGCCAGGTTCCCGCCGACGGCGGCGCCGTCGTCGCCTTCACCAGCGACCACACCACCGGCAACCTGCCGTACGGCGCGTCGAAGGCTGCTCTGGACCGCATCGTCATCTCGGCCGCGCGCGAGCTGGGTCCGGTCGGCGTCTCCGCCAACGTCGTCAACCCGGGACCGGTCGACACGGGCTGGATCGACGACGACCTGCGTACCGTCCTGATCCCGGCCCATCCGCTCGGGCGGCTCGGCACGCCCGCGGACATCGCTGCCGTCGTGGCGTTCCTCCTGTCCCGCGAGGGGCGCTGGGTCTCGGGGCAGCTGCTCCACGCCGACGGCGGATTCTCCGCCCGCTTCTAGGTCGCCGGGGAGCGGGCCCAGCGTTTCTGCAAGATCACCACATGGGGTTTCTGCACGATCACCACATGGGGGTGGGGACCCCCTCCCGCGCCTGCGCCAAGTTCCCTACGATGACCCGCAGTGCGTTCACCGGTGTGCGCACGACCAGCCCGATGGGAGCGCTCAGTGCGGACGACGTCGATCGACGGGCCAGGGCCGTCGTGATGGCGCGCGCCTTCTGTCTCCTCGTCAACCCCGCCTCCGGCGGGGGCGCCGCCACGGCCGCGGCGGGCGCCGTGACCCGGGTCCTCCGGGCGGCCGGCGCCGACGTCGAGGTGGCCCACAGCCGCTGCAGCGAGCACAGCGCGGTCCTCGCGCGCGCCGCCGTCGGCCGGGGGGCGGTGGTCGTCGCGGTCGGCGGGGACGGCACCGTCGCCTCGCTCGTCGGTCCGGTGGTCGCGGCGGGCGGCGTGCTCGGCATCGTCCCCGGCGGCCGGGGCAACGACTTCGCGGCGCAGCTGGGGATCGGCCGGTCGCCGGAGGACGTCGCCGCCACCCTCCTCACCGCCGAGCCGCGCCGGGTCGACCTCGTCGACGTCGGCGGCCGGCTCGTCCCGGGGAGCGTCTTCGCCGGCGTGGACTCGCTGGCGTCGGAGTTCGTCGACGGCGCCCGGCGGCTGCCGGGACGGCTCCAGTACCCCTACGCGGCGGTCCGCGCGGTGCTGGCGTTCCGGCCCGCGACGTACCGGATCACCGTCGACGGCGTCGAGCACGTCGAACGGGCGTGCACCGTCGTCGTCGCCAACTCGGGCCAGTACGGCCACGGCATGCACATCGCCCCGGGGGCGGCGCTCGACGACGGGCTCCTCGACGTCGTCCTGGTCCGCGCGATGTCGCGGCTGCGGCTGCTGCGCTTCTTCCCCTCGGTGTACTCCGGCCGGCATGTCGACCTCGAGGAGGTCGAGGTGTGGCGCGGCCGGACGGTCTCCCTCTCCGCCGACACCGCGGTCACCGCCTACGCCGACGGCGAGCGCCTCGTCGACCTCCCGGTCACCGCCCGCGTCCGCCCCGGGGCCCTGGCGGTGCTGGCGCCCGAGCCGGTGACGGCGGCCGCAGCCGCCCCGGCGGCATCGTCCGCGACCCTCGCCACGGCCGCCTCGGCGGTGTCAGCCGCGACGGCCGCCGCGGCCGCGCTGGCCGTGGCCGTGGTGCAGCCCGCGCTCCGCGCCCGCGCCGCATCGCGCGCCCCCACGCCGCCGGCTCCCGCTCCCCCACCGCCGGCAGGCAGCACCGCACCCGCACCGCCGGTCCCCACCGCCCCGCCGTCATAGACCGCGGTCAGGTCGCCGCGCTCTCCTGGTGCCGGACCCAGGTCCCGCGCACCTCGTTGAGGTGGTCGAGCATCGCCTCCCGCGCGCCGTCGGCGCGGTGCGCGTCGAGGTGCTCCACGATCGCCCGGTGCGCCCGGGTGACGACATCGATGCGGCGGGGGTCGTAGGAGAACGTCGCGATGCGCGTCTCCATGAGCCCCTCGCCGAGCACGTCGTAGAGCATGACGAAGAAGTCGTTGCCGGTGGCGACGGCGAGGCCGCGGTGGAAGGCGTAGTCGTTGGTGGAGGCGGCGACGATGTCGTCGGCGTGGCCGGGGAGCTGGTCGCAGAGGTCGGCGAGCTGGGTGAGGTGCGCGTCGTCGATGCGCTCGGCGGCGAGGCCGGCGACGGCGACCTCGAGGGTCGCCCGTACCTCGTGGAGCTGCAGGTACGGGACGTTGGGGCCGTGGTGGAGGAACATCTGGAGCATCTGGCCGACGTCGTCAATGCTCGTGCGGCCCACGCTCAGCCCCGACCCGGGGGTGGCGACGACGATGCCCTTGGCGGTGAGGGCGCGCAGGGCCTCGCGGACCACGGTGCGCGAGACGCCGTAGGTCTCGCACAGCTCGCGCTCGGAGGGCAGGCGGTCCCCCGGCCGGAGCCCGCGGGCGAGGATGTCGTCGCGGAGCGCGTCGGCCACCTGGTCGGAGAGCCGGCGCTGCCGGACGATGCCGCTCGACGGCGAGGGGTCGGGCACCGTTCCTCCTTGGGCTGACGATCGCGCCATTGTGCCCTGCGGCACGCCCCACACCCCACCGCCGTGAGACCTGGGGCACAGAGCATGGCAACCTGTATGACAGGATACGGTCATTCCAGTCACACCGGATGCCCCGCCGACGTCGGCCCGGCACCGGACGACTGTCCCGCCACGCAGAGCAACGCGGCCCGAGAGTCGCGGGGAAGAGCAGCAGTCCATGCGCGCCATCAGATTCGAGACCTCCGGGACCGCCCACGTGGTCGACATCCCCCGTCCGACGCCGGGTCCCGGGGAGGTCCTCGTCGCCGTCACGTCCACCGGCGTGTGCGGCTCGGACCTCGCCGCCCTGCGCGGCACGCACCCGTTCCGCATCCCGCCGCTGATCTCCGGCCACGAGGCCGGCGGGCGCGTGGCCGAGATCGGCCCCGACGTCGACGGCGTCACCGTCGGCGACCGCGTCGTCATCGACCCGCAGCGCCCGTGCGGCGCGTGCGAGCGGTGCCGCGTGGGCCGCTACCACCTCTGCGCCGACAAGGAGATGCTCGGCATCGCCGAGTGGGACGGCTCCTTCGCCGAGCACGTCGTCGTGCCCGCCTACACGCTCGTGGCCGCCCCGGACGACGTCGACGACGCCCACCTCGCCCTCGCGGAGCCCATCGCGGTCGCCGCGCACGCCGTGGCCCAGCTCGGCGCCCGCCCTCACGACCGCGCCCTCGTCCTCGGCGGCGGCACGATCGGCGCCCTCATCACCCAGGTGCTCCGCGACGCCGGCGCCGCAGAGGTCGACGTCGTCGAGCCCCGCGAGCACGTCCACCCGCTCCTGCGCTCCCTCGGGGCCACGGGCGTCCACACGCCCGACGCCGCCCTGGAGGCTGGCTCCTACGACGCCGTCTTCATCGCCGCGGGCGTCCCGGCGCTCGTCGACCGCGCCTTCGAGACGGTCGCCCCGGGCGGCGCGATCGTCCAGGTCGCCGTGTTCAACCAGCCCGTCCCGGTGCCCGTCGGCCAGGTGCAGGTGCGCGAGATCGCCCTGCTCGGGACGGCGATGTACACCAAGGAGGACTTCCGCACCGCCCTCGAGGTGCTCCGCCGCCACCCGGACCTCGCCGACGCCCTCGTCACCCGCACCACCTCCCTCGAGGAGGGCGCCGCGATCACCACGGCCATGGCCGCCGACGGCCCCGGGGACATCGTCAAGCTGGTGATGGTCCCGTGAGCGCCGCCCGGCTCGTGCGCGGGGTGCTCTCCGGCGCCGAACGCGTCCTCATGACGATCTCCGGCGTGGCCATCACGCTGGTGAGCGTCGTCCTCGTGCTGCAGGTGTTCATGCGGTACGTCCTCAACAGCCCGACCGTGTGGTCGGAGGAGTTCGCCACGCTCATGTTCGTCTGGTGCGTCATGGCGGCGATCCCCGTCGCGGTGCGTCACAGCGAGCACATCGCCGTCACGATCGTCGTCGACCGCCTGCGCGGCACCGCCCGCCGGGTCGTCGTCGCCCTCGGCTACCTCCTCTCGGCCGGCCTGTTCGGCCTCGTCACGGTCTACGCCGCGCTCATGCTCCCCACCGGTGCCCGCCAGCTCATGACCGGGCTCACCATCGCCACCGGCACGGACATCTCGCTGCTCGCGATGTACCTCATCGTCCCGATCGGCATGGGCTTCTCCTTCGTCTACGCGCTCGAGAAGCTCGTCGCGACGCTGCGCGGGGAGTTCGACACCCCGCTCGACCCGGTGCAGGCCAACGCGCCCGAGCTCGAGCCCGCCGCCGTGCCGACCTCTCACGACAAGGACGCCTGACATGCCCCTCATCCTCGGCGGCGTCCTCGTCGTCCTGCTCGTCATCGGCGCGCCCGTCGGCGTCGCCATCGGCCTCGCCTCGTTCGCCGCCCTCGGCGTCGACGGCGTCCCCCCGGAGGTCGGGGCGCAGCGCTTCGTCGCCGGCATGCGCTCGTTCCCGCTGCTCGCCGTCCCGCTGTTCGTCCTCGCCGGCGCCCTGATGAACGCCGGCGGCATCACCCAGCGGCTCATCGACTTCGCCTACGCCGTCGTCGGCCGGATCCGCGGCGGGCTCTCCGCCGTCAACGTCCTCACCAACGTCGCCTTCGGCGGCATGTCGGGCTCCGCCGTCGCCGACGCGTCCTCGGTGGGGCGCCTCCTCATCCCCCAGATGCTGCGCCGCCACTACTCCCCGGGCGACGCCGCCGCGGTGACGGCCACCGCCTCGATCATCGCGCTCGTGCTCCCGCCGAGCATCACGATGATCATCTACGCCGTCGCCGCCGAGGTGTCGGTGAGCGCGCTGTTCTTCCACGGCCTGTACATCGGCCTGGGCTTCGGCGCCGTCTACCTCGTCACCGGCTGGCTCATCGCCCGCAAGAAGGGCTACCCGGCCGAGACCGGCGTCGGCGCCCGGGACGTGCTGCGCGCCGCGGCCAAGGCCGTGCCCGCCCTGACGATCCCGGTCATCATCCTCGGCGGCATCCGCCTGGGGATCTTCACCGCGACGGAGGGCGGGGCGGTCGCGGTGCTCATCGCCGCGATCCTCGGCGCCGTCGTCTACCGGGAGCTCACGTGGCCGCGCATCGTCAAGGCGATGCGGGAGACGACCATGCTCGTCGCCGCCATCATGCTCATCATCGCCATGGCCCAGGCCTACTCGTGGGCGCTCGTCACCGGCGGGACGCCGCAGATCGTCGCCGACGCCGTCCTCGGGCTCACCGACAACATGGTGCTCATCCTGCTCGTCGTCAACGTGCTGCTGCTGCTCATCGGCACCGTCGTCGAGGGCAACGCGGCGATCATCATCTTCACCCCGATCCTCCTGCCGGTCGTCACGGCGGCAGGCGTGGACCCCGTCCACTTCGGCCTCATCGTCGTCATCAACCTGGCCATCGGGCTCATCACGCCGCCGGTCGGCATCAACCTGCTCATCACGAGCCGGATCGCCGGGATCCCGATGGAGAAGTCGCTGCGGGACATGGTCCCGTGGCTCACGGTCTCCGTCGCCATGCTCCTGCTCGTCACGTACGCCCCCGTCCTGCTCGGCCTCGGCACGTACTGACCGAGCACCGACACCTCGCTCTCCCGGCGGGCGGGGGCCACCGCCCCCGCCCGCCCCGCACACCGAAGGAGCTTCCCGTGGGGAAGAGAACGACCTCGCTCCACCCTCGCCTCGTCGCCCCCGTGGCGGGCGCCGCCCTCCTCCTCAGCGGCTGCGCCGCCACGCCCGACGACGCCGAGCCGGATCTCCTGCTGCGCCTGGGCCACTCCTACGGGACGGGCAGCCTCCAGGACCGCGCCGCCCAGCGCCTCGCCGAGCAGGTCGCCGAGGTCTCCGGCGGCGACGTGCGCATCGAGGTGTACCCGGCCGCCCAGCTCGGCAGCTGGGAGGACATGCAGGAGGGCCTCGAGTTCGGGGCCGTCGACATGGTCATCGAGTCGGTCGGCTCGTTCGAGCGCTACACCGGCCTCGCGGCGATCGAGGGCGTGCCGTTCCTCTACGAGGACGAGGAGCAGTTCCTCGAGGTGTGGGACGGCCCCCTCGGCGAGGAGATCATCGAGGCGATCCGTGAGGACACCGGGTTCCTCCTCCTCGGGCAGATGTACCGGGGCCCGCGCGTGCTCAACACCCAGCGCCCCATCACCGAGCTCGCGGACGTCCAGGGCCTCAAGCTGCGGGTGCCCACCCAGCAGACCTACCTCGACACCTGGGAGTCGCTCGGGGCGAGCCCCATGCCGCTGGCGCTGAGCGAGGTGTTCTCCGCGATCGAGCAGGGCGCCGTCGAGGGCCAGGAGAACCCGGCCGACGTCGTCCGGTTCAACTCCTTCTACGAGGTCGCGCCGCACGTCACCCGCACCGAGCACATCTACGGCAACTTCCACTTCCAGGTGTGGGCGGACGCCTACGAGGCCTGGCCGGAGGACCTGCGGGATATCGTCGACGCCGAGATCGACGACGTCTCCGAGTGGTACGAGGAGACGTCGATCTCGGAGCAGCAGGCCAACGTCGACTTCCTCGTCGAGCACGGTGTCGAGTTCCACGAGATCGACCGCGCCGAGTGGGCCGACGCCACCGCGGAGGTCCTCGACCACGTCGACCCGCAGGTCGCGGACTGGGTCGAGCGGATCCGCTCGAACGACACGTGAGCGCCGACGGCACGCCCGGCACGACGACGAACGATGGGGAGCAGCTGATGCGCGGTGCGATCGCGGACGACTTCACAGGGGCGACCGACCTCGCCGGGAACTGGCGGGCCCGCGGGCTGCGGACCGCCGTCGCCCTCGGGGTGCCGACGGCGGAGGACCTCGCGGGCCTCGCGGGCCACGACGCCGTCGTGGTCGCCCTGAAGATCCGCTCGGCGCCGGCGGACGTAGCGGTCGCGCAGGCCCGGGAGGCGGCGCGGGCGCTCGCCGGCCTCGGCTGCACGCAGGTCTACGACAAGTACTGCTCGACGTTCGACTCCACGCCCGAGGGGAACATCGGCCCCATCGCCGACGCCCTGCTCGAGGAGACGGGGGCGCGCAGCGCCGTCGTCGTCCCGGCCTTCCCCGACGCCGGCCGCACCGTCTACCAGGGCCACCTGTTCGTCGGCAGCGACCCGCTGGACCGCAGCCCGATGAAGGACCACCCGCTCAACCCCATGTGGGACTCGCGGGTCGCCGACCTGCTCCGCCCGCAGACGGCGCACCCGGTCGCCGAGGTGCCCGTCGGCGTGGTCCACACCGGGGAGGACGCCCTGCGCGCGGAGCTCGCCCGGCTCGAGGAGTCGGGCGCGCGGTACGTCGTCGTCGACGCCCTCGACAACGACGACCTCGCCGTCATCGCCCGGGCGACGGCGGACGCCCGCCTGGTCACCGGCGGCTCCGGCCTCGCCCTGGGCCTGCCCCCGACGGGGCGCACCCTCGGGCCCATCACCGCCGTCCCGGGGCGCCGCGCGGTCCTCGCCGGCAGCGCCTCGCGCGCCACGCAGGCGCAGGTGCAGGCGGCGCGCGAGCACCTGCCGCACGTGAAGGTCGACGTCGCCGCCGTCCTGGCGGACCCCGCCGGCCAGGTGGACTCGCTCCTCGCGTGGGCGCAGGAGCGGTGGGCCGAGGCCCCCGACCGCCCCGTGCTTGTCTACTCCGTCGGCGACCCCGACGACGTCGCCCGCGGCCGCGCCGTCACGGCAGACGCCTCTGCGGTGGTCGAGGGCCTCTTCGCCGCCCTCGCGCCGCGCCTCGCCGACGCCGGGGCCACCCAGCTCGTCGTGGCCGGGGGCGAGACGTCGGGCAGCGTGGCGCACGGCCTCGACGTCGCCGTCCTCGAGGTGGGCCAGCTGCTCAGCCCGGGCGTCTCCTGGCTCACCGGGCGCCGCCGCGGCGCCGACGACGTCAACCTCGTGCTCAAGTCGGGGAACTTCGGCACGGTGGACCTCTTCACCACCGCCTGGGAGGAGCTGGGATGAGCGATCCGGTGCAGGACGTCCTCGACGCGGGGCGGGCCCTCGCCGCCTACGGCATGTCCCCGGGGAGCTCGGGGAACCTGTCCGTGCGCACCGGCGAGGAGGTGTGGATGAGCGCGAGCGGGACGTCGCTGGCGACCCTCGAGCGCGAGCAGATGGCGCGCACGACGCTCGACGACCGCTCCGCCGCCGGGGCCGGCGATGCGGGGGCGGGCGATGCCGCGCCGGGGCCGCGCCCGACGAAGGAGGCGCCGCTCCACCTGGCGATGTACGCGCGGGACGACGCCTACCGCTGCGTCATCCACCTCCACTCCCCCCACGCCGTCGCCGCGTCGTGCCTGCCGGCGTGGCGGGAGCACACGGCGTTCGCGCCGCTGACGCCGTACGTGCTCATGCGGGTCGGCAACGTGCCGCTCGTCCCCTACGCCCCGCCCGGCGACCCCGCCCAGGCGGAGGCCGTGCGCCAGCACCCGCTGCGCTTCCACGGGGTGCTGCTGGGTAACCACGGCTCGGTCGTGGCCGGACGGACGGTCGCCGAGGCGGTCGACCGGGCGATCGAGGTGGAGGAGGCCGCCCGGACCCAGCTGCTGCTGGGGGCGCGGACCGACGCCCGCCTGCTCACCGACGCGGAGATCGCCGCGCTCGTCGAGAAGTACGGCATGCCCTGGGGCTGAGCCGCGCGCCGGCCGGAGCGCCCCGGCGGACAGCCGGGCGCCCGCGGCCGGACCGCCCGCCGTTACACCTTTGTCTACAGGTGAGGCCCCTGACGTGCGACGAACGGCTCCTTGAGTACGCTCCAAGTCGGGCGCAATGACGCGTCCGACGCGAGCAGAGGACGGGCCATGACGACGACCATCGCTGCCAGCCAGCTCACCCGGGCGCACCTCGGTGCGCGAGCGCACGTCCGTGGGCACGAGCCCGAGATCTCCGGAGCCATCGCGAGCATCAGCCACTACGAGCAGTGGGTGGCGATCACCATCGCCGACCTCCGGGTGAACCTCACCCCGGAGGAGACCCTGGAGATCACCGACGCGGGCGCCAGCCCCACCCCGCCCCCGGTGGAGGTCAGTGCCGCCTAGTCCCGGTCGTCGAGCGGGGCCAGGGACGGGTCCTCGACCTCATCCGCAGGCACGGCGTCAGCCGCGACCAGTCGGTCCGTCGCCTCGACGTGGGTCCAGCCGGCGACCCCCGGCTCGTCGAGGTTCGCCGACTCCTCGGACTGCCAGTCGCTCCCGCCATGGGTCACGACCCACCCGGCGGGGTAGCTCTCGGCGCCGTCGCGCGGGTGCTCCCAGCGCTGGCCCTGCTCGGAGCCCTCGTAGGTGATGTAGCGGGCCGACCAGGTGTTGATGCCGGCGGCGGCGTCCCGTCCACGCCGGTCCCGGCGCGCGGCTGCACGAAGCTCGTCAAGCCCGGCGTCGTACTCGCCCTCTACGTCCACACATCACCCATCACCGTCGCATCACCAACCGGGCAATCGTAAAGAGCCACCCCACCGGCGCAATGGGAACGGGGAGAGACCCGCATCACGCTCCGCGCACCACCACCGGAAGGCGCATTCCCCTAGCCGATCCCGGCCCGACGGCGGGTGGTTCGGTTGGCGTGGACCGACCACCGGGGCACCCACCTGCCCAGGGCACCCGCCGCGCCCAGGGCCAGCGCGGACATCGCCCAGATGCCGGCCGCGAGCGACCCGATCGCGGCGCCCGCCGAGATGACGAGGGGCCCGACGGCGGAGCCAGTGTCCTGGAAGACGCGCCAGATCCCGAGGAACTGCGAGCGCTGGCCGGCGGGGGCGACGTCGGCGCCCAGCGTCATGAGGACGCCCGACCCCATGCCGTTGCCGAGCCCGATCACCATGGCGGCCACGGCCACGGCGCCGACCGTGGTGGCGAAGGGCAGGAGCACCAGGCCGACCGCCATGACGACCATCGACGGGATCCCGATCCACAGCCGCCCGAACCGGTCCATCACCTTGCCGGCCGGGTAGAACAGGAGCATGTCGACGCCACCGGCGAGCCCGAAGATCACGCTGGTCACCGCCGGGTCGAAGCCGAGGTGCTCCCCCCACAGGGGCAGCACCGTCTGACGCGCGCCACGCACCGCGCCCACCGCCAGGACCGCGAACCCCAACGTGGTGAAGACGGTCCGGTGCTCGCGCAGCACGGCGAGCATGGTGGGCCGCTTCGCGCCCGGTACCGCCGCCGCGTGCGCGGAACTGTCCCCCGGCGAGGCGCGCTCCGTCGGCTCGTCGCGGACCGCGGCGACGACGAGCGTGGCGAGCAGCGACGTCGCCACGGCCAGCCAGTAGGCGTTCTGCACGTCCCCGCCGTGGATGATGGCGGCGCCGGCGAACGGCCCGATGAAGAAGCCGATGCGGTGAACGCCCGCCAGGGTGGAGAGCACGCGGGCACGCTGCAGCGCCGGGGTGATGTCCGTGAGGTAGGAGTGCCGGGCGAGGTTGAAGACCGCGCTGGAGGCCCCCGTGAGCAGCACGCTGGCGGCGAGGACGGCGAGGTTCGGCGCCAGCGCAAGGCCGAGGAACCCCACCGCCGCGACGGCCCCGGCCAGCAGCATGGCGCGGCGGTCGCCCAGCTTGGCGGCCAGCGCACCGGCGGGCAGGTCGGCGAGGATCTGGCCGATCGGCAGGAGCGCAGCCATGACCCCCGCGACGGCGAGGGTGGCGCCGCGCGCGGTGGCCGTGATGGCGATGACGGGCATCATCGCGCCCGCGCCGATCTCGAAGAGGAGCGAGGGCACGAAGGCGCCCAGCACCACGCTGCGCATGGGGAACAGCGGGGCGTCGGCGCGGCCGGGCGAGGTGCGGGACACGGTCGACCATCCTCTCCTCTCCCTGACCGTGGCGCACCCCCGAAAATGGTCGAATAGCGGATCTATGTGTGATATCTGCCCGACAGACGTGCGACTTTGGTCTAAAGTGATCTGCGGGGGACCGAATTATTATCGACAGGTGATGACGGCGCCGATCACACGCCGTCAGGACACACCACTCTCGAGGAACGGGCGGGTTCCCCCATGCTTGACCGACCGGTGCTGCGGCGCGCGTTGATGGTCCTCTGGGACTGCGCGAGCTGGGCCGTGGCGGTCGGTTTCGTGGTCGCCACGCGCTACGACGCGCTCGGCGCGGACGACGCCAGCAAGTGGGCCGCCGTCCTCCTATTCCTCGGGCTCGCCTGCGTGCTGCAGGTGACCATCGGGCTGGCACGCAAGGCATACCAGGGCCGGTACCGCGTGGGCAGCTTCGAGGAGGTGCTCGGACTCGCCCTCTCCACCGCTGCGGTCGCGGCCTGCGTGGCGCTGTATCTCATCAGCGTCCGTCCGACCGGCGAGTTCCGCGCGCTGATGATCACGTCGCCCGCGCTCGCGCTGCTCTTCATGGCGATCGGGCGGTGGGCCTACCGCTCGCTCCGGTCACGCAACCGCACCGTGGCGGAGGACGCCGAGCGCACGCTCGTCTACGGCGCGGGCGACGCCGGCTACCAGCTCCTCCGGCTCATCGACACCGACACCACCTCCCCCTTCCGCGTGGTCGGCCTCATCGACGACAACCGGAGCAAGCGCAACCTCCGGATGCTCGGGGTGCCGGTCCTCGGCAGCCGGGACGACCTGCTCACCGTGGCCCGGGCGAACGACGTCACCACCGTCATCCTCGCCATCTCGAGTGCGGAGACGTCGCTCATCTCGGAGATCTCCGACCTCGTCGAGGGCGCCGGCATGACGCTGCTCGTCCTGCCGCCCGTGTCGCGGATGCTCGGCGGCCAGGTGCAGCTCAGCGACGTCCGGCGCGTCGACATCGCCGACGTCCTGGGCCGCCGCCAGATCAGCACGGACGTCTCCGGCATCGCCGGGTACCTCACCGGCAAGCGCGTCCTCATCACCGGCGCCGGCGGCTCCATCGGGTCCGAGCTCGCGCGCCAGGTCCACACGTTCGGCCCCGCGGACCTCATCCTCCTCGACCGTGACGAGTCCGCCCTCCACGGCGTGCAGCTCTCCATCTACGGCCAGGGCCTGCTCGACACCCCGGACATGGTGCTGTGCGACATCCGCGACCGCGAGGCGCTCGCCGCGATCTTCGCCCGGCACCAGCCCGAAGTGGTCTTCCACGCCGCGGCGCTCAAGCACCTCCCCATGCTCGAGCAGTACCCCGACGAGGGATGGAAGACCAACGTCCTCGGCACGCACCACCTCCTCGACCTCTCCTCCCTCCACGGCGTCGACCAGTTCGTCAACATCTCGACGGACAAGGCCGCCAACCCGACGAGCGTGCTCGGCCGGACCAAGCGCATCGCCGAGCAGCTCACGGCCTGGCACTCCCACCACGCCAGCGGCCGGTACCTGTCGGTCCGCTTCGGCAACGTGCTCGGCTCGCGGGGGTCGATGCTTCACACCTTCAACGCCCAGATCGAGGCCGGCGGCCCCGTGACGGTGACGCACCCCGACGTCACCCGTTTCTTCATGACCATCCCCGAGGCGTGCGAGCTCGTCATCCAAGCGGCGGCCATCGGCAACGACGGCGAGGTCCTCGTCCTCGACATGGGAGAGCCGGTCAAGATCGTCGATGTCGCCCAGCGGCTCATCACCCACTCCGGCAAGGACATCGAGATCGTCTACACCGGTCTCCGCAACGGCGAGAAGCTCCACGAGGACCTCTTCAGCGTGGACGAGGCCGGCGACCGGCCGCACCACCCGCTCATCTCGCACGTCAGGGTCCCGGCCATCGACCCCGCTTCGATTATCTCGACGACCACGCTCGGCGGGTACGGCATCCACCAATCGGCAAGTGCCGTGAGCACCGACCGCTCCGGGTTCTGAGATGGAACTGTGGCTCATCGGAGGGGCGGCAGTCCTCCTCACCACCGCAAGCGCGCCCATCACCCGCCGGGCGCTCGTTCGCTTCGATATCGTCGATCGGCCAAATGCACGGTCTTCCCATGTGAACCCCACCCCCCGCGGGGGTGGCATCGCGTGCGCTTTGGGAGTAGCCAGTGCGATTGCAGTCGCCGCCGCTCTCGGCGAACCAGTCCCCTGGCCGGTCGTCGGGGCAGCGCTGGCCATGGCCGTCGTCGGCTTTCTCGACGACCGGCTCACCGTGGGCGCCGCACCGCGACTTGCCGCACAAGTAGCGACCGGCGCCATGGCGGGCTTGAGCCTTGGCGGCTGGACCGGTGCGGCCGTGGGAGCAGCTGCTATGCCCGTGGTCGTCAACGTCGTCAACTTCATGGACGGGATCAATGGCATCACCGCGCTCACGATGCTCGTGTGGGGCGCAACCGCGTTACTTGTCGGCGCGGTCCATGGCGGGCCCGAGCTGGCGGTTATCGGCGCGGCCACCGCAGGAGCCGCTCTCGGATTCCTCCCATGGAACGCACCGCACGCCCGCCTGTTTCTGGGTGACGTCGGCAGCTACCTTTTCGGTGCACTCGCCGCCGGCGGCGTCCTCCTAGCTGCAACGGGCCAGGCGCCTGTGTCGCTGATTCTGGCCCCGCTGATGATCTTCGGCGCGGACACTGCGGTCACCTTGGTCAAGCGCGCGATCCGGCGTGCTCCGCTCACGGTCGCTCACCGTGAGCACACCTACCAGCGCCTTGTGCACCTCCGACGGTGGGCGCATGCACCGGTCGCCCTGTGGGCAGGGTCAGCCTCCGCCCTGATCACGGTCGCATGGGCCACGCTCAACACAATTGGAAGCTGCATCGCCACCACATGCACCCTCCTGATCTATCTGATGTCGGATCGAATCTTGCACAATCGAAAGCGCAATTCGCATGGACGGGAACTGGCGGACGCCGCATGAATAACCGGATTGGCATAGTGACCCAGTGGTTCGACCCAGAGGGTGGAGCCGCCGCAACGCCGGGCATCATCGCACGCAGTCTGGCGCGGCGCGGCCATTCAGTTGACGTCCTCACGGGATTTCCTAACTACCCCGCAGGGAAACTGCATAAAGGGTATCGACTCCGGCACTATCAGCAGGAGCAAATGGGGGGCATAACTGTCCACCGGACGCCACTCTATCCGAGCCATGATTCCCGGGCGATGCACCGCGCGGCAAATTACATGACGTTTGCAGCCAGCGCCTCGCTCGCCGCGCCTTTTGTACTGTCGCCGGTAGATGTGGCACTCGTGCACTCGTCGCCAGCAACCACCGCCCTGCCAGCAATGGCACTGCGCACACTCAGGCACACGCCTTTTGTGGTCCACATTCAGGACCTGTGGCCACAAACCGTCGTCTCGAGCGGTTTCCTCGAGGAGGGGAGGGTCGGTCGCGTCGAAAGGACGCTCCAAGCGTTCTGCGACACCGTCTATCGCCGGGCACACACCATCGCCGTGACGTCGCCAGGCATGGCTGACGCCATTACCAGGAGAGGCGTGCCCGACTCCAAGCTCGCATTCGTCCCGAACTGGGCGGACGAGTCGGCATTTCGCCCGGTGGATAGAGACCAACAACTTGCGGCGCAGCTCGGCATCACGAGACCCTTCACCGTCATGTACGCGGGTAACTTCGGAACGTTCCAAGCGCTGGACTCCGCCATCGAAGCGGCAACACGCCTCCGCGACAACAGGGACATTGGATTCGTATTCGTCGGGAGCGGCGTCGAGGAACGGGCACTCAAGTCCATGGCGCGCGAGCGAGACCTGACAAATGTGCGCTTCGTCGAGGCCCAGCCAATGGGGAACATGGCGCACATTCTCGCCCTGGGAGACGTCCAACTCGTCAGCTTGCAAGACCTCCCCCTATTTCACAGGACGATGCCGAGCAAAATCCAGGCCACCCTTTCCGCAGGAAGACCCGTGATCGCCGCCGTGTCAGGAGATGCGGCGCGCATCCTCGATGCCTCTGGCGCAGGGCGTGTAGTCCCTCCACAGGATCCCCGGGCGATGGCAGACGCCATCCTCGAGCTTCGTCTGATGCCACGTGCAGAGCTCAGTGCCATGGGGGCGGCGGGCAGGGAGTACTACCGCAGCACTCTCAGCGAGGACGTCGCCGCCGCACGCCTCAGCGATCTGCTCCTCGACGCAGGTGCCGCTCGGAGGCGGAGGTGACGACGCCTCGAAAGACTGTCGCCGTCCTCGGCGCGTCCGGATTCGTGGGGTCGCACACCTGCTACGCGCTCGAGAGCCGGGGGCACACCGTCGTCCGCATCAGGGCACCGCGCTTGGCGCCCATGACAGCCTCCGATGCCGCGACGTTCCCAGATCGCGCCGGTCAGGCACTCGACGACCTGGCGAGCAGCCTTCAGCACGTAGATGCACTTGTGAACGCCGCGGGCGTCGCAGAGGCAAGGTCGGGCAACTGGCCCGCCCTAGTTTCAGCGAACAGTGCGCTCCCAGCGCTAGCTGCCCGCGCGGCTGCCGTTGCTGGCCTGACGCGATTCGTGCAGGTCAGCAGCGCCGCCGTCCAGGGACGCCTTCGCCGCCTGGACGAAGGTTCGCAGTTCGACGCCTTCTCGCCATATGCGCGATCAAAACTTCTCGGCGAGCACCTCGTCCGGCAAGAGGGCCCTGCGCAGACCGTGATCTACCGTCCGCCGGGCGTACACGGCGCAGATCGACGCGTAACGCGCTTAACCGCCCGCATCGCCCGCTCTGCAGTCTCGACAGTTGCCGCACCGGGCACGGATCCGACGCCTCAGACACTGATTGACAACGTCGCAGATGCTTTGGCTTACCTCGCGACGACCGCTTCCGTACCCGCTTCGATCGTCATGCACCCGTCCGAACTCCTGACCACGACGACATTGCTAGAGGCACTAGGGGGAAAGCGCCCCATTCGCATCCCGCGCCGAATCGCGCGAACCGTGGTGCGAGGTCTCAACTCGGCAAGCCGGCTCAGCCCCTCACTGGCGGGTAACGCACGCCGTGTAGAAATGCTGTGGTTCGGCCAGGAGCAGGCGCACAGCTGGTTGACAGCAGCCGGTTGGTTGCCGCCAGTTGGGCACGAAGGATGGCGAGCGCTCGGTCGGAAACTCGCCCAGCTGGATACAGGTAAGGAACTCAAGGAGACAGGATCACAGTGACGTCGATACAAGGTGCGACCGTAACCATTACTGGCGGCACGGGTTCCTTCGGGTCGATCATGACCGAGCATCTCCTGGCGCGAGGGATCGGAGAGGTGCGGATCTTTAGCCGCGACGAGGCCAAGCAGGACGACATGCGTCGTCGGCTCTCGGACTCGCGGCTCCAGTACTTCATCGGGGACGTCCGCGACATGGACAGCGTCGAGGCCGCGGTGCGCGGAGCCGATTTTGTGTTCCATGCCGCCGCCCTCAAGCAGGTGCCGTCTTGTGAGTTCTTCCCGGACCAGGCAGTCAAGACGAACGTTCGAGGTAGCCACAACATAATTGAGGCATCGGCGAAGGTCGGAGTCCGGTCAGTTGTCTGCCTAAGCACCGACAAGGCGGTCTACCCCGTCAATGCCATGGGCATGTCGAAAGCCCTCATGGAGAAGACAGCTCAGGCATTTGCGCGCCGAAATCCGACATCGCAGACTGTGGTCTCGGTCACACGTTATGGCAATGTCATGTACTCCCGCGGCTCCGTCATCCCCCTCTTTATCCAGCAGCTCCGGCAGGGTGAGCCGCTTACGCTGACGGAGCCGTCGATGACACGGTTCCTGATGTCCCTCGAGGAGTCTGTCCACCTCGTCGACCACGCCTTCCTCCACGCCGAGCCGGGCGACCTCTTCGTACGCAAGGCCCCCGCAGCGACCGTCGACACTCTCGCGCGCGCGGTCGCTTCCCTGCTGGGCGATGACGACCCAGACATTCGCGTCATCGGCACCCGTCACGGTGAGAAGCTGCACGAGACCCTACTCAGCCGCGAGGAGATGGTGACAGCGGAGGATCAGGCTCAGTACTTCCGGGTGCCGCTCGACGCGCGTTCGCTTGAGTACGAGCTCTACTTCGAGGAGGGCGAGAGACGCATCGCGCGAACGGAAGACTTCACGTCGGAGAACACTGCGCGCCTCACGGTCGAGGAGACCAAGGAGCTTCTCATGCAGCTCCCAGAGATCCAGACGCTACTCGCGAAGGCGATCGCCTGATGCGAGTGGTGGTGACCGGAGCCGACGGGTTCCTCGGTTGGCACCTCCGCGCGCGGCTCCGGGCTCTCACGAACCACGAGGTCGTGCCCGTCGGTCGGGGCCTCTGGAACGACCTGCCCGCCCTGGTCAGGGACGCTGACGCCGTGATCCACCTCGCCGGCGTGAACCGCGGCGAACCCTACGCCGTGGAGCACGGCAACGCCCGCTTGGCACTGGACCTCTCGAATGCCCTGCGGCTGAGCGCCCGGCCCACCCAAGTCGTCTACGCCAACTCGATCCAATCGGGGATGGACAGTCCGTACGGGCGGGGCAAGCAGGAGGCGGGCCGTGTCCTCGCCGACATAGCGCGTGAACGGAACGCGAGCTTCGTCGACGTCCTGCTACCCAACATCTTTGGCGAAGGCGCGAAGCCGAACTACAACACGTTCGTCGCCACCTTTGTCGAGCGGATCGTCCAGGGGCAAGCCGTCAGCGTGGACGACCGGGAACTCCAGTTGCTCCACGTCCAGGACGCTGCCCGGGTGCTGATCGAAGCCCTGACCACGCCGGGCGGTGAACAGCGCCCCGCTGGTACCCCGACATCCGTCGCGTCGGTCCTCCAGACACTCGAGACCCTTCACGCGGCCTACCGGCTCGGGGAGATCCCGCCGCTCAGCAGCGAACTCGAGGTCAACCTGCTCAACACGCTCCGGGCCCGCATGTTCGCCGAACGACCAACGATCCCTCTCGTGCGCCGGGCCGACGAACGCGGGGCGTTGACGGAGGCGGTGCGTGCCCGCGGGAGCGAAGGGCAGACATTCGTCTCCACGACGAAGCCAGGGATCACTCGCGGGCAGCACTTCCACCTGCGCAAGCTCGAACGCTTCGCCGTGGTCGACGGCGAAGCGGAGATCGCGATGCGGCGCCTGTTTGACGACCCCGTCCAGGTCTTCCGCGTCAATGGCGACGAGCCGGTAGCCATCGATATGCCGACGGGATGGCCGCACAAAATCACCAACGTCGGCAGCGGAACCCTGACGACAGTCTTCTGGACCAACGAACTCTTCACTCCTGAGGACACCGACACCTACGCAGAGGAGGTCTGATGAGTGGACGCCTAAGAGTTGTGACCGTGGTCGGCACCCGGCCGGAAATCATCCGCCTGTCGAGGATCATCGCCGCACTGGAGGAAAACACCGATCACATCCTCGTCCACACTGGGCAGAACTACGACTACGAACTGAACGAGATCTTCTTCGAAGAGTTGGGCCTGCGCCGACCGGACCACTTCCTCAACGCCGACACATCGTCCCTCGGTGCCGTTCTCGCCGACGTGCTCAAGGGCACCGAGCGAGTCCTGCGCGAGGAGCGTCCCGACGCCATGGTGGTACTCGGCGACACCAACAGCTGCATCTCGGCCCTCATGGCCAGGCGCATGAAGGTGCCGGTCTACCACCTCGAGGCGGGTAACAGGTCCTTTGATCCCAACGTGCCGGAGGAAATTAACCGGCACCTCGTCGACCACGTAGCCGATTACAACCTTGTATATTCCGAACACTCTCGCAGAAACCTCCTAGCGGAAGGCATACACCCTTCGCGGATACTTCACATGGGGTCTCCGATGCGCGAGATCCTCAACTACTACGAGGCCGCGATCGACAATAGCGACATCTTGTCACAAGTGGGAGTTGAGCCGAAAAGTTACATTCTCGCGAGCCTCCACAGGGAAGAGAACGTCGACGATCCAGAACGGCTCGAATCCGCTTTCAATGCACTAGCACTGGCAGGCGAGACGATGTCGATGCCGGTCCTGGTCTCGACCCATCCGCGTACACGCCGGCGCATCGAAGAAGGGCGGATCCCTTATAGCGAGCACATCCGCCTACACCGTCCGGTGGGTTTCATGGCGTATGTTCAACTACAGAGGCACGCCGCATGCGTAATATCTGATAGTGGCACGATTGCTGAAGAGTCAGCGATACTACAGTTCCCGGCAGTTACCATTCGCGACGCTATAGAGCGCCCGGAGGCCATCGACAGCGGGGCAATTATCACGACAGGCCTCTCGGGCGTCGATTTAGTCGATGCCGTCCGCATGACCTTGGCGCAGCATAGAACCGCCGGTCCTGCTTCCACTCCAACAGATTACGCCATCGCAGACTCGTCCCGCCGCGTTCTCAACTATATCCGCTCCACCGCCAGCACCCATCATGCACGTAACGGCGTGAGACGACCGGGCAGCACTTCATGATGCACCGACGCGTCCTTGTAGATGCAAGCAACCTTCATACCGGCGGTGCGGTTCAAGTCGCGGCTTCCTTTGTGGACGAACTGTCAGCGCTGCGGGATGACGCGCGATACCCCTGGCTCTCAACACTCCACTTGGAGTTGTCGCCAGAGGTGCATGCAAACATATCCGTCCCCCTGCCCCCTACGAGCGTTACTATTGCATCGCGCCGGTGGTGGCAAGTCAAATACTGGCTCCCACGCATACGTACGAAACCGTATGACGCCTCCTTCACGCTGTTCGGGCCAGAATACGGCCGCAGGCGGGCACATCGGCAGATTTGCGGCTTCGCAGACGGCGCCTCCATATTCGACGCTCCGGACCTCCCTATTGAGGAACGTCCGCGGCGCTTCGCGGCAACCGCAGTGAAAGCCCTGCGGGCCCGCGTCAGTATTGCGCTATTCGCTCGCGTCGACCGCGTCATCGTTGAGTCTCCGCGTGTTGCCACAAGACTTGCGGAGCGAACGGGCCTCCCCGAAACGCAGATTAGCATTGTGCCGAACGCGCTCAACGGAATCTTCAGGCGCCGAAGTTCTTGGGACCGGACAGCAGCGGACGAGATCCCCTCGACCCAGTCCGTCAAGCTCTGCTACATCTCCAGAGGTTACCCCCACAAGAACCACGCCGTGCTTCCTCGAATTGGCGAAGCGCTAGAACGACTGGGACACGACGTTCAGTTCATTGTAACCCTCGAACACGCGGAAATGGCCCGCCTTCCCCAGGAGGCGCACCGATGGCTAATCAACCTTGGCCCGCTGCCGCTCCGGTCCCTTCCACCCGTCTACGAAGCCTCGTACGCAGCCATATTTCCCAGCCTGCTGGAGTCGTTCTCGGTGGCCCCCCTCGAAGCACTACATGCAAACGGGCTCCTGTTCGCTTCCGACCGACCGTTCGTGCGCGATGTCTGCGAGGACAACTGCATCTACTTCGACCCCACGTCACCGTCCGAAGCGGCGGCGACGATCGCTAGCGTTCTGTCTGACTCCGGCGCTGAGCTGGCCTTGCGCTTAAAGGCGCGCGAGTTCTCGCGGTCCCAATTCTCCGCACGCGACCGCGCGCAACAGTACATAGACATCATCGACAGTGAGTTGAACCAGCCGTCTTTACTATAGTTACGAACAACCGCGCCCGCGATGCCGCACCTCGAAGGACTTTAGCCGTGAACATCACAGACCTGCACTATCTCTCCACTCTGCGTACAGCGACGGAAACCATTCTGCGGGAAGCGCTAGGTGAGGCGCCAAAGCCCATCGCACTCCTGGACGCCCCCCGTCACAGGAACCTTGGCGACTCTCTGATTTGGCTAGGGGAGCTCCAATACCTCACGTCGTTGGGCCACGAAATCGTATACACCGCCGACATCGGTCGATTCTTCAGCGATGACATCGCGCGCCTACCCGCAGACACCGTCCTTGTCTTGCACGGTGGCGGAAACTTCGGCGACCTCTATCCCGCCCACGACAGCTTTCGCCGACACATCGTAGAGGCGCACGGCGACCGCCGCATTGTTGTCATGCCCCAGTCGATCCACTACCAGGATCACGAGACGCTCCGCCATGCCGGCGCAGCATACTCACGAGCCGCTGACCTCACGCTCCTCGTTCGAGAGAACCGCTCACTGGACATTGCAAAAGAGAACTTCCAGGGAGTCGACGTCCGATACTGTTATGACGCTGCCCTGGGCGCACCAATTGAGGACACGAAGTCTTCCGCTCGCGATGGAATCCTGACGCTCGCCAGAGGAGACCAGGAGGCCCTGCCCGCCGACCTGAGTCTCGCGAGGACTGCGGGCATGCGGGACTGGGAATTCACGCCTCTGAACAGCGCCGCCTGGAAGGGGGCCATCGCAGTGGGAGCCGCTTATAAGCGGTTGCCCGGCATGGCTCGGAGGCCCTTCTACCGCGCCAATCTCGCTGCGCTTGACTACTGCCTCCGGTTGAACGTCAGCGCCGCGCTACATCAGTTCTCAGGTCGATCTGCGGTAGCCACCAACCGCCTACATGCGCACATTCTAGCTGCCCTGCTCGGGATTCCGCATGCTGTTGCGGACAACAGTTACGGTAAGGTGTCGTCGATATACGAGGAGTACACAGGCGCGTTCAGCACGGCACACCTTGTCGATTCACTCTCGGAAGCAGTGACCACTGCAAACGACCTTTCCCGGGCCGGTTCACGATGAGTTTGGACAGTATCGCGTATGTGGTGCTTGCCCATGAGGCGCCTCGGACTCTCGACGCGCTCCTGCAGGAACTAGCGCCGGCGCCCACGTTCGTGCATCTTGATTTGCAGGCTCGTTCCCGTTTACTCCGCGATGTCCCGAGCCTAGCCCTTGCCAGCGTGACGGTTTCCAAGAGGTGCCGTTGCCTGCACTGGGGCGGGTACTCCGTTGTCGAAGCGATGCTGGAGACTCTTGAACTTGCGCTCTCTGCGACAACAGACCGACAGGAACGTTTCGTCTTTCTGTCCGGTCAGTGCCTTCCGCTGCGACCCTTGGAGGAATTCGCGCACTATCTCCTGGAGGACGCCCCCTTGGTGCTTTGCCGGGGCTACTCTTTGCGGGAGCATCCGACGCCAACAATGGCGATGGAGCGCGTGACGCGTTCCCACTGGCTCGACGGCACGCTAGGCCATCTAAGAAAAAAGGGCTTCCGCCACATGGCGGCTCTCACTCGCCACGCGCTAAAGGCTGCCCGTGTCTGCGAACCCGCCCTGCCCGGTAACCTCCAGCACGCGGCCGGTTCGCAGTGGACAGCGATCCCCCGCAAATTGGCCGTCGAATTAGTTGCGGCGTACCGGGATGGCAAATTTCGCTATCTTAAGAACAGTTATGCACCAGACGAGGTCGTCATTCCGACTTATGTCTACAACACATCGTGGGCGCGCCACACCTTGTTCGGTGAGCTCGAGCCGGCGACCAGCCCCACAATGGCCGGCTACTCCAATTTCCACTGGCTGAGGCCAAGTATGAGCGGCACCGTCGACTCGCATGACGTGGATCTCGCATTGGCTTCCAAGGCCTACTTCATTCGCAAGATCTCGCTGGAGCAAGACCCTTCGCTTAAGCAGCGAATCGAGTCGTCATGGTAAGGGCCGCACCGGCACTCGGGGACGCCAGCGCTGACACGGCGTTCAGTCCGGAAAGGCCGTTCGGCATCCAGGCGTTCATCGATCGGCCCTGGAGCGTGGTGGCGGCCCGTACCACCTTGAGTGCGCTCACATGACCGGCAGATCGCTGTCAGTCATGTTCGCTGCCAACAGAATCAAGATGCTCTCTGCTCTCGACATAGGATTTACGAGCGCATTCTCCATGGTCGCCTCAGTTGCCGCCGCGCGCGCACTTGGCGTGGAGGCTTTCGGATTCTTTGCGGTACTGTGGACGCTGACGCTCGGACTCCAGGCGGTGGCGCAGGGAGGGTACGTGGACGTGCTCCTGCGGCTCCCGCGAGAGACCAGCGCCGCGGCTATTTGGGGAATAGATCGCTGGGCCGCACCGGTCCTCGGTGTTTTCGCCGCACTCGTAATCCTCCTTACGGCATTCTCTTCATATAACTCGCTCGCCCTCATAGCCGCGGGCACCTTGTCAGCGTATCTCCTCATCCGTCACACCTGGACCCGCGCCTATATGCACAGCCAGGGCGACGCGGCCCTGAGTACCGCCATATCGGCCATCCTCGCTATCGGGAGCGTCGTCTGCCTATTCGGCGGAGTGGCGTTCGATCTTTCCGGCCCCTGGTACGTGGTCTGTTGCATTCTCGCGCCATATAGCGTTGCCTCGTTGCTCTCGCTGCGCTACACACGATCGGTCCGAGCGGACTACGACCCGTCGGTACGAATCTGGCGTTGGGATTACGCAATGGAGAGCGCGCTACTGGTGTCCTCCTTACACGTCGCTAGTGTCATGGTGGTGCCGGCGCTTGGACTGGAATTCAGCGCTGGCGTCCGGGGTGCGAACTTGCTACTTGGGCCACTGAGTGTACTCTTTGGTTCCCTCCGACTAATTCTGTTGCCTGCCTTCGCGGGAAGGAGCATGGGCCTTCGGTCCATGGCAGCCCCCGCGGTCATAATTTTGCTTGCCGCGGGCCTATGGGCCTCTCTGGGGTGGGCTCTCCTTGGCGCGGTCGGGTCGTCGATTTTAGGCGACGCCCTTGGGGCAACGATCACGGTGTTCCCCTGGGTCGCGGCGACGTATCTCCTCCAAGGCGTGTACATGGTCCTGTTCTTCGCCTCGCGCGCGTGGGTGCTGGATGTCCACGTCCGACGCGCTCGGGCGGTGATGCTGATCGCGACGGGCGCAGCGGTCGCCGTCGCACACATCACTAAGGTTCCCGACGGGTACTTCGTCGGTACCCTCACAGGCAGCGCGCTCGCCATCGCCATTCTCGCCTCGGGCGTCTCCCGAAACGCACGCAGGGCCTCCGCGCGCGGACGACGTGCGCCAAAACCAAGTTGAGTGATTTCCTGGTCGAGTCGGACTAGAGAGGTGCGTGTACGCATTTTTCGCATTTCAGCTCACGAGGACCACCACTGTTGCTACCCCCTGGCTTGGCGCAGCAGCGCGGCGAGACCTATTCCTTAGAACCGTTTGGTCAGATCGACGTTTGAATCGGGTGATCTGCTGTCGTCATCGACGAACCGGTCGCTCGGTCACCTCGCTACCGGAACGCTGGTGCGCTGGTGCGCCGCGGTCGAGTTCGTTGCGCCCGCGACGCCACGTCTCTCCTTCGCCTGCGTGGTCGTGTGGCTTCGGAGTAGGCGAGCGCTGGATGTATCAGACTCCAGGTTGGTGATACTGGTCGACAGGTCTGGCAGCCGAGTGCAGCGTCGCGGCGTGAGGCGTTGTTGGTGGGAGCTGCCGAGAGTAGGGGTATCGCGGCGGCGCGGTCGCTGGCGGCAGCGGGGCGGGATGCGCCCTCAGTTTGCCGAATGCACTGAATCGTCTTGGCCTTCCGGTTTTGCCGGGGGCAGGTGGCTCGATGAACTGCCGTGACGCCAGCGGGACGAAGTAGGCCGCTGTGCGGCGCACGAAGGCCACACCTGCGTCCCCTTCCCATCGTCGGGAATCTCGCTGAGGGCGGGGTGGCTGTGATCAGGCAGCCACTGAGTGGACGTAGTCGATAGGCCGCGTGCGTCCCCAGCTGACGGCGCTCCGGACGTGGTCGCGCCAGCCGTCGTGTGTGACTCCCCAACGTGCAGGCCTCGCAGGCGCTCCTCACCTCAACGATGCCCAGTTGGTGGCTCCTACGTCCGAGTTAGCTACACCTCGTCGCTGTCCGACGGGCTCGGCGCGGATCCGCCCTCCAAGCCGGATAGCATGAAGCAATGGCCCGGGACACGTCTTTCATCGCACTGACCGTCCTCGGCGGCATCGGCGTCGCGTTCTTCGTTGCCAGTCCCGCGTCCCATGCCACCATCCCAGCAAACCCGCTCATGTGGGGTTGGGCCGTTGCGGCCGTTGGCATTGGTACCGGCATCATACGCAGTAGGGCGGACAACGGGTACGTCGACATCTTCCACCCACTGATCTTCCCCTTGGGCTACGCAGCTGTGTCCTTTCTGCTGCCCGCTTGGAGCATCCTCGTCGACGGCGCGGCCCCACTCGGTTTCACTGCAAAACAGATGCACCCCCAGACGGCGTACTACATGTTCCTTGCGGTCTTAGCGTTCGGCCTTGGACTCGGCGTGACAACGCGCAAGGTGCGCTCCAACGCGCGTCAGCTCGACTGGCGGCCGCCCGAGTTCGCCCGGACGCAGATGCAGGTCGCGCGCCTACTGCTCCTCGTTCCGCTTGGGTTGTCGGTTTGGAACCTGGTGCGGGGCGGGTTGGGCGCCAGAGGTCTGAACCAAACTGACTACGGGTTGATGAGCACCGTCGGGGCCTTCGCCTTGATCGTGACGCCACTCGCGGTCGTGATGTTGACAACCGCTCATCGGGAGCGAGGGAAGCGTGGCATCTTGCCAGCGTCCGATTGGGCGCTCCTGATCTCCCTCGCGGTCCTCAGCGGGTACGCCGGTAACCGCGGAGCGATGATCGCTATCGCGATCGTTCTGCTCTATGCCATCACCCGTAAACGGACGAGCCCAATTAAGGTTGCTGCGGGCTTCGGTGCGGTCCTCGTCGCGGTCGCCGCGGTCGTCAATTACAGGTCGGCGGTCGTTTCTAGATCGGAGTTTGCTCTGGATCTCGAGGCCACGGTCACAGACCTCGGTGTTGCTACGTTCACCACCGGCATCACGGCCCAGCAAGTACCGGACACGATGCCGTTCGCTGGCGGGGGTACCTACGCCGCCGCAGTCGCGCGGCAACTACCCTCACCTATCGCCAACGCCCTATTCGGCCCGCCTGACGACACCGGCAGCCAGGCGTTCCGCGACATGCTGAGCTTCACCAACCCACACCAAGGCTTCGGATACAGCCTCCCGGCTGAGGGCTACCTGAACTTCGGCACCGTCGGGCTCGTGGCGGCCTGCTTCATCTTCGGACTAGTGGTCGCTCGCTCGCACTCTCGCGCAGCGTGGCCCGCCAACACCAGCAGCGCATTGCTGTACCCGGTCGTCCTGGCGGCGCTGCCGATGGCGTTGCGGTCTGATGCGCTTGGCACAATCAAGAGCGTGCTGTACCCGCTCATCGCGGCGGGATTGGTCCTTGCGTGGTCGCGAGCCGCCGCAGCAAGGAAATCGACGGTGGCTACGCGCAGGCGGGCGGTTCGCTAGCGCTGCTGACCCTGTGGGCGTAGTCCGGAGCAGCACGAGCGTCCCAGGTTGCACCACCCCAGGAAGCCCCGTCCTCAACCCTTAACCGGGAATCGAATGCGGCGCACCGACATCACCACTCGCCACACGGATAACGGCAAAGGCCTACCTGTGCGCGATCAAATCGGTGTTCCCGACGCGATCGTGGGCTACTTGATCGGCCCGCGGACGAAGAGCCGCATCGCGGTTACGGGCCTGTTGACAACGGTCGCTCAGCATGGTGGAGCGGCTGCGCGCGCACGGTGCACGTCCACACCGACTGCGGTTCGCAATTTCGAGCCCGGCGCTTCCTCGCCGGGCTGCGCCGCCGCCACGCCTCCCGCGGATCGATGGGCCAAGCCGCCTTAGCCGTGGGACACGCCGCCATGGAGAGCCTCATCGCTCTGCTCCAGAAGAACGTGCTCAACCGCCGCCGCTGGACCACCCGAACCGAGCTGCGCCTGGCGGTCATCACCTGGACCGAGCAGACGTACTCCGCCGCCGGCGCTAAGCCCGACTCCGACGCCTGATACCCATCGAGTACGAGACCATCATGGCCACTCAGGTCGCACTTGCCAGCCGAGAACCACTGTCACGTATTCGTGCAGCAGTCTCCAGCGGCCCGCCGCACGTATCGGCGCCGGTGGCTGAGTGGCCCTATCGCTCAGGTCCAGGCGCCGGAGCCTGTTGGGGGGACAGTACGAAGGGCCGCACGAGTTGGTGTGGGAAGATGATGCTGACAGCGAGGGCAAGTTAAGGGATACATATGGAACTGGCGGATTACCTCCAGGTGCTGCGAAAGCGATGGCTTACCGTAGTCGCAGGGGCGTTGGTGGCACTCGCATTGACGACGGCGGTGACCCTAGCGGTGACACCGCAATACACATCGTCGACGCGACTCTTTTTTGCTGTCCAAGGCGGCGGATCGGTCTCTGACCTCGCCCAGGGCTCCTCCTTTACGGAGCGACAGATGGGTTCGTACGCGGAGGTCGCACAGCAGGCACTTGTACTCGAGCCTGCCGCTGAGGCGCTCGGGGGCGCGGTGACTCCGGACGCCCTAGCTGAAGCCCTCGCCGTGTCTATAGCACCAGACACGACCATTTTGGAGATATCAGCGACACATGCTGACCCTGCTATGGCGCGCGACATCGCGAACCTCGTGGCAGCCCAGGTCGCGGCAACGGTTGGTGGCCTCTCCCCGGACAGTGCCAATGGCACTGAGGCCGTTCGGGCAACCAGGCTCAACGAAGCTGTGATCTCACAGGCTCCATCTTCCCCAAACGTCTCCCGAAATCTCGCTCTAGGTCTCGTGCTTGGACTGCTCCTCGGCGCCGGCATCGCGCTGCTCCGCGAAGTACTCGACACGAAGGTGCGATCAGAAGCGGATCTCGCCACCATCACCGAAGCCTCCGTCATCGGGACTGTACGGTTCGACGACAAGACGGCGGCTCACCCCATCGTGATGCACGACGATCCGCACGGGCAACGGGCTGAGGCATACCGGAGGCTTCGAACCAACCTCCAGTTCCTCGACCTTGCGGATCGGCCGAGCTCGGTGGTTGTTACATCGTCGGTACCCGAGGAGGGCAAGAGCACGACGGCCGCGAATCTCGCGGTGGCACTCGCTGACGCTGGCTCGCGGGTGGTCCTGGTCGACGCTGATCTCCGCCGGCCGAGCGTCGCCGAGTACGCCGGCATCGAAGGCCGGGTGGGACTCACGACCGTACTGATCGGCCGGGCCGAGATCGAGGACGTCGTCCAGCCATGGAAGAACACCACACTCGACATCCTTCCTGCCGGGCAGGTGCCGCCCAACCCGAGTGAGTTGCTGGGTTCGCGCGCCATGGCGAACGTCCTTAAGCAGCTCACGGACCGCTACGACGTCGTCATCATCGACAGCCCGCCCCTCCTTCCCGTCACGGACGCCGCCGTGCTCAGCAACCAGGTGGGCGGGATGCTCGTCGTCGTGGGCGCGGACCGCGTTCACAAGGGTCAGCTGCGAGACAGTCTCGAGTCGCTGGCGGCGGTGGACGCGCACGTCCTCGGGCTCGTGATGAACAAGGTGTCCAAGCAGGACAACGACCGCTACGGGTACTCGTACGAGTCCTACCGGCCCCACGAGGGTTCCGGGGCCGCGAGCAAGGCGCGCCGCGGGGCCGGTAGCACCCCGCGGCGCGCACGGGTGCTCGCCGGCCGACGCGGCTAGCGGAGACCCGCAAGGTCCAGGTGACGAAAGGGCGACGCGCACGGATACCGTGCGCGTCGCCCTTTCGCCTTTCACGAGCCTTTCGGATGGCCCCGCCGTCACGGGCCGAGGAACACCTGCGAGCACAACGCCTGGCCGTCGTCGTCGACGCAGGCGATGCCGATCTCGGTGAGCGCAGGATCGACGATGTTCGCTCGGTGCCCCGGGGACCCCAGCCAGGCCTCGAGCACCTCCTCGGGGGCCGCGGTGCTGTTGACGAGGTTCTCGGCCGCAGTCGTCATCGGTGCGCAGTCCTCGATGACGGGCGCGAGGGGGGCGTGGACGAGTTCCTCCTCGCCCACGAGCACCTCGGCGCGCTCCTGAGCGGCCGCGCGGGCGCACATGGACACGGTCAACGCCGCCAGCCCCTCCTCGCGGCGCGCAGCGTTCGTCACCGCGACCAACTCGTCGGCATAGCCGGCGAGATCGTCTAAGCCGGCACCGGCCGTCGGCGTAACGGTCGTGGGAGCCCCTGGCGCTACCGAGGTCTGGGACGGCGTTGCCGGCGCCTCGCTTGTGGTGTCCGTACAGGCCGTGACGGGGAGCGTGAGCGCCGCCGCCACGAGCCCCCAGCGCGCCAGTGTCCCTCGCCGCGTGATCGTCACGGTGTGACGTCCTCTCGGTAGGCGCACGAAAGGCCCCCGCGAATCGCGGGGGCCTTTCGGGCGGTCAGGACTCGGTCAGGAGTGCGCGCGGCGACGCACGAGGTAGACGATCGCCCCACCGACAAGGAGGAGCGCGATGCCACCAATGATCAGCGGGGTGGCCGTGGCGCCCGTGTCGGGGAGCGACGGGCCAGCGGCGCCGTCGTCACCCGCACCGTTGTCGCCGTCACCGGCACCGGGGACGCCGTCGCCGACGACGATGGCGAAGGTCTCGATGACCGTGCCGTCCTCGGCGGTCGCCACCATCGCGTAGCGGCCCTCCTCGGTGAGCGTCACGGTGAAGACGGCCTGGCCGTCGACGGCCGTCTTGGTGAGCGACTTGGTGCCGGCGATCTGGATCGCGGCGTCCGAGACACCCTCGGCCGTGATGGTGAGCGTGACGTCCGTGCCGCTCGGGGCGACGATGACGACCTCGAACGACTCACCCGGAGCGGGGTTGGTCGTCGACACGTCGGCGTCGTAGTCGTCAGCCGTGTAGGCCATGGCCGCCGTGGGTGCGAACACGAGTACTGCGGCCGTGATGAGGCCAGCAATAGAACGACGAATCATAAGAAATCTCCCTGGTGAGTCAGAACCGCCCGGTCTGTTCTCGTGATCCTAGCGTTGATCATGAGCACTGGGAACCCGAGGACGTGAACTTTCCGTCCCCTGGACCGGGGGTGAGCCGAAGGTCTACCTCGCCGTCAAGGCCGGGGCCCGTGGTGATGTCGTACTCCGTCGTCACCGTTTCCCCAGGTGAGAGCACAATCCGTCGGGCGGCAACCACCAGGTCGTCGTGGATCTGCGGCAGCACGTCCGGTTCGCCATTACTGGCCCGGACGTCCGTGATGCGCCCACCGGTGGGCGCGTAGACGAGGACGTTGGAGCGCATGCCGCCCGGCTCCACGGCGTCGCCGTTGCCCACGAGCGAGACGGGCAGGTCCGCCGCGCCGGCGGGCGCGTCGTTGCTGAGGGTGACCGCGAGGGTGAGGTCCTGCGAGCCGTCCGGGCGGCACGTGGCCGCGGTGACGGTGGCGTCCATCCGTTGGTAGTACGCCACTTTCGCGCCGCTGAGGTCGTTGAGGTAGACGCCCACCACCGGGGAATCGCCGGCGTGCCCGCGCAGCTCGCCGCTGAGCACGGTGCCGGCGAGCAGCTCCTGCTCCTCCGGGTGCGCGGACCACACGAGCAGGCGCCCCTCCTCCGCGGCGAGGGTCAGCGCCCCCACCGCTGCGACGGGGCTCCCCGCACCCGACATCACGTGGGAAAAGATCGTTCCCGCGGCGGCCTGAAAGAACAGGTTCTGCATGTCCGGGTCAGGAATCTGCAGGTACACGCCGTTGAGCATCATGGCGGCGGCATTCTCCGCGGTCAGCTCGTCCCCGGTGGGCAGCCCCACCGGTCCGGTCGCGGTGAGCAACGACCCCAGGGCCACGGGGTCGACGGAAAAGACGCCGTCGATCTCCGAGCCGTGGCTCTGGCGCCACATCTCCTGGGCAATCTGCGCGCTGCGCGGGAAATCGGGAGTCGCCGTGATGTTTCCGGGATAGCGCCCGATCTGCGTGCCGAAGAGGGACACCTCGGTGGGGGTGAGCTCGACGGCGGGCTCGGGGTAGGACCCGAGGAACCCGGCCGGCCCCTGGTCGACCAGCTCGATGGCGCCCGCGTCGGCGCGCAGATGGACGAACGCACCGGTGAGGCCCCCGGTGCTCCGCGGCTCGGAGTTGTTCTGGACCATGAGCAGGTACTCCCGCGGGCCCTCCGCGCCGAGCATCGGCGGGACGAGCTGCACCGCGCGCGCGGCGGTCTGCGTGAGGGAGCTGACCTCGTCGAGCTGGACCTGGAGGTCCTCCAGCGGCCCGCGCAGACGTTCGTGAACGCCGTCGAGCGACACGGCGTCCATCCGCTCGGCCGCGGCCGCGACGGCGTCGTTGGCCGCCACCACCTGCGGCGCCGCCGCGCTGAGGGCGGCGACGTCGATCCGCCCGTCGACCGGGGCGAGGCTCGCCGGGTTCACCACGGCGGTGACGGCGACGAGGTCGGGCAGCACCCCGGTGGCCAGGTCATCCACCACGACAGCGGCCGCCTGGGCGGCGTCGACGTTGGGGCCGACGACCGGCAGGAGGCCCGCCAGCGTCCAGTGCGGGCCGTGAACGGCGTCGCGGGCCGCGCTGGTGTGCTCCTGGAGCTCCTCCGACGTGGCGGCGGCGACGTCGTTCTCCCCGGCGAGCACCTGTGCCCGGAGCTGGGTCACCTGCGGCATCGCCGCCTGGAGCTCGGCGTAGGCGGTGCGGGCGTCCAGGGCGAGCAGGAGAGCCGCGACCCCGAGGAGGATCACCGCGAGCACGAAACCACCGGCGATGGCGAGCGTCAGGCGGCCCCGCCGCTTGCGCCGGCTGCCCCGGTCTCGTCGGCCCTCACCCCGCCGCTCACGGCGGATGGGCTGCTCGTCGTCGTCCATCATCGGAAACAGAGAAGACACGGGGACATTCCACCACGACGCACCACGGCGCCCCCGAACGATATCGGGGGCGCAGTGGTGGTGCGGATTAATCGGCGGGCGCGCATTACTGGCCGGCGCGCCGGCGGTGCGAGCACCGCGCCGAGGACGAGCGGCAGCAGCGTGCCCAGGGCCGCCGGGACGACGGTCACGCCGGTGGACGGGACCCGGCACCGTCCGGGATGACCCGCGGCTGGTCCTCCGTGAAAGTCCTTGTACGTCCGGTACCGCGGCGGTAGCGTCACGTTCACCGCGCGGCTGTATCGATTCAATATGCCCTACCCGGTGGAGCCGCTACCCCTCCTGGCAGAGAGGCGCAACGATGCGCACACGCTCACGGAAGTTGGTCGCGCTCGTGGTGGGCGCAGCAATGGCGGTCGCGGGAGCCTCCGCGGCGAACGCCGACGCACCGCCCGACGGCGCTTCCCTGTTGGCGACGGACCTCACGGTCGAGCGCCAGAGCGAACCGCTCGGCGTCGACGACGCAGCGCCGCTCTTCGGCTGGGAGGTCACCTCCGACGCCCCCGGTGCCGCCCAGACGGCCTACGAGATCGAGGTGTTCTCGGCCGGCAGCGACGCCCCCGACCTGTGGGACACCGGCAAGGTCGAGTCTCCCCGAAGCTTCGACATCACCTACGGCGGAGCGGACCTCGAGTCACGTGCGGCGTACACGTGGCGCGTGCGCGTGTGGGACGAGGCGGGGGTGGCGTCGCCCTGGAGCGACCCCGCCACCTTCGAGACCGCGTTCCTCGACGACGACGAGTTCGGCGGGGACTGGATCGGCTCGCCTGCGCGGCGGCCCGCGACGACGTTCGCCGGCGCCGGGTGGATCTGGACGGACGGCGGCGGGGCCGGCGGGAACGCCCCGGCCGGCGACCGGTTCTTCCGCGCGACCTTCGACCTCCCCGCCGGGGTGGACATCGTCTCGGCCCAGATCCAGGCGACGGCCGACGACTACTTTGTCCTCTCCGTCAACGGCACCGAGGCGCTGCGGTCGCCGACGTCCGGCGAGGCGTGGCGGACCCCGCGGGTGGCCGACGTCTCCGACCGCCTCACGGCCGGCCGCAACGTCCTGGCCGCGCGGGTGACCAACGGCGCCCAGGGCTTCGCCGGACTCCTCGGCAAGCTTCGGGTCGAGCTCTCGGACGGCCGGGTCGTCGAGATCAACACCGACGCGTCGTGGCGGGCGGCCACCGGGGCGGCCGCGGGGTGGGACCAGCCCGGCTTCGACGACTCCGCCTGGCCCGCCGCCGTCGTCGGCGCCGCCTACGGCGGCGGACCGTGGGGCAGCAACATCAGCGCACCCACCCCGCCGGAGGCGCTGCTGCGCAAGGACTTCACCGTGGCCAAGGAGGTCGCCAAGGCCCGCGCCTACGTCACCGGGCTCGGCTTCTACAAGCTCTACCTCAACGGTGAGCGGGTAGGCGACCACGAGCTCGACCCCGGCTTCACCGTCTACGACGAGACCACCCTCTACTCGGTGTACGACGTCACCGAGGCGCTCCAGGACGGTGAGAACGCGGTCGGCGTGAGCCTCGGCCGCGGGTACTTCGGCCAGACGTTCCCCGACGAGTGGATGAGCTCGCCGTGGCACGACGACACCAAGCTCAAGCTCGAGCTCGCCATCACGTACACGGACGGCACCGTCGAGCGGGTGGTCAGCGACCGCACCTGGACGGCGGGGGCCGGGCCGACGACGTCGGACTCCATGTGGATGGGCGAGAGCTACGACGCGCGCCGCGAGCAGCCCGGCTGGAACACCGCCGGCTTCGACGACGCATCGTGGAACCCGGCCGTGTCCGTGCGGGCGCCAGGCGGGCAGCTCCGCTCGCAGGCGTTCCCGGCCATCAAGGTGACCGAGCCCCTCGAGCGGGTCGCCGTCGCCACCCCGCAGGCCGGTGTCACCGTGCACGACTTCGGCGAGCCCACCGCCGGGTGGGCCGACGTCACCGTCGAGGGCCCCGCGGGCGCGACGGTGACGATCACCTACGGCGAGAAGCTGCGGGCCGACGGCACCGTGGACAACAACGGCGGGTTCTTCAACATCCAGACCTACACCTACACACTCAAGGGCGGGGGCCCGGAGTCCTACCGGCCGAGCTACAGCTACGCGGGGTTCCGCTACATCCAGGTCGCGGCGCCGGCGGGCGTCACCGTCCGGGACGTGGCGGGCATGCGGGTCCACACCGCCGTCGAGCGGACGGGCGGGTTCGCGAGCTCGGACGACCTCCTCAACCGCTACCACGCGGCCCAGGCGAACACCCTCCTCAACAACCTCCACTCGATCCCGACGGACACCCCCATGTACGAGAAGCGCGCCTACGGCGCGGACGCCTTCCTCGGGGCCGACTCCGCCATCGCCGGGTTCGACATGCAGACCTTCTACGACAGCTGGATCCGCTCGCACCGCGACGACCAGAACCCTGACGGCACCCTCGGCAACACGGTGCCGGGAACGGTCGGGGGCAAGCAGGTCAACGACCCGCTCTGGACGTCGAGCTACGTCCTCATGAGCTGGAACCTCTACTGGTACTACGGCGACACCCGCGTGCTCGCCGAGAACTACGAGGGCATGACGCGCTGGATGAACCACTACGACGAGCTGATCTCCGGAACCGGCGGCGTCTACACCGGCTTCAGCTACGGCGACTGGCTCGACCCGACGCCGGGCGGCAACGCCGGCACCCGCCTGCCCGCGACGGCGTACCTCATCAAGACGGCCGGTCACCTGGCCGAGATCGCTGCCGTGCTGGGGCACGAGGAGGACGCCGCGCACTTCGCGGAGATGGCCGACCGGATCACCGAGGCGTTCAACGCGACGTTCTACGACCCCGAGCGCGGCGTCTACGTCGACAACGCAGACGCCGGATACCGCCAGACCGCGAACATCCTGCCGCTGGCCTTCGGGATCGTCCCCGACGACCAGCACGACCGGGTGCTCGCCAACCTCGTCGCCGACGTCGAGGCGCGCGAGGACCACCTCAGCACCGGCGCGATCGGCACGAAGTACCTGCTGCCGGTCCTCACCGAGAACGGGTACGCCGACCTCGCCTACCGGGTCGCGACGAACCCGACCTACCCCGGGTGGGGCTTCTGGTTCGAGGAGCTGGGCGCGACGACGATGTGGGAGGAGTGGGGGGCGAACTCGCGCTCGCTCGACCACGCCTTCCTCGGCACCGTCGACGACTGGCTCTACCAGCACGTCGCGGGCGTGCAGGCGGCGGGACCGGGCTACACCGGCATCCGGATCCAGCCGTTCCCCGCTGGGGGGATGACCACCGCATCGGCACAGGTGGACTCTCCCCTGGGCGACGTCTCCTCCGAGTGGGTCCGCGAGGGGGACCGGTTCACCCTCACCGTGAGCGTCCCCGTCGGCGCCACGGCGGAGGTCTACGTGCCGGTCGCGGACGGCGACGGCGTCAGCGTGACGCCGGTCGCGGTCGCGACCGCGCACGGCGTGGAGGACGGTTACGCCCGGTTCACCGTGCCCTCGGGGACGTACACGTTCGTCGCCGGTCCCGGCGTCGGTACGCCTGAGGGGCCGGAGGTGTCGGTCACGGCGGACACGCGGTGCGTCGTCGGGCGGGTCGTGCAGACGGTGCGGGTGACGAACGAGTCGGACGTGCCGGCGACTGCCGTCATCACGGGCGCCCACGGGTCGAAGACGGTGACCGTGGGTGCGGACCGGTCGACCTCGGCGACGTTCACGACCCGGCTCGGCTCCGTGCCCGCCGGCGAGGTGAGCGTGTCAGCCACCGCGGAGGACCTGCCCGGGACGACGACGGTGACGGCGCCGTACGCGGCGCGCGCCTGCCGGTAGCCGCACGGCCCTGCCGGTAGCCGCACGCACGACGCCGCTCCCACCGTCACGGGTGGGGGCGGCGTCGCCGTCGGGTCCGGCCCGGATGGCACGTCGGTGCCCGCAGGCGTGTGGCAGGGTCGCTCCATGCGGCTCCTTGTCCTCTTCGGTGCTCCCGCCGTCGGGAAGATGACCGTCGGACGCGAGATCGCGGCTCGCAGCGCATTCCGCCTGTTCCACAACCACGCGGTGATCGAGCCTCTCCTGGAGGTGTTCGACTACGGCACGCCGCCGTTCGACCGACTGCTCAGCGCGTGGCGCGCTCAGGTCGTGGAGGAAGCCGCCTCGGTCGGCACGGACCTGTTGCTCACCTTCGTCTGGGGGCTCGAGCTGCAGGCCGACGCCGACGAGCTGGCCGCGTACATCCGCCCGTATGTCGAGAAGAACGCCGACGTGGCGTTCGTTGAGCTCGCCGCGGATCTCAACACGCGGCTGCAGCGAAACCGGACCGAGCTGCGCCTGGCGGAGAAGCGGTCCAAGCGGGACGTGACGTGGTCCGACGCCAACGTCCGCGAGATGGAACGCTTCATCATGAACACCGGTCCTGAGGCCACTCCCGGCGCTCCCCTACCGGGCGCCCTGCTCCTCACCCAGCACCGGCACCTGCGCCTCGACAACAGCCGGCTCACCCCTCACGAGGCGGCCGCTCGAATCCTCGCCTGGCTGGACGGGGGAACCCCCGCGAGCGGCTCGGCCGTCCCCGCCCCACCGGCCCGCTGACCACCGGCGTCGGCAGACGCGCGGCGGCGCGCGCCTGCCGGTAACCGCACACAACGACAGATGCCGGCGACGAGGGTGACCCCGCCGCCGGCATCCGTGTGATCGGCTGGAGCTACCTCCTGCAGTTCGCCGCGGGGTAGTCCTCGGTGAGGGTCTGCGTGACCCGCTCGCCGTCGACCATCGCGCTGACGGTCAGCTCGAGCTCGCCCGCCGGGTAGCTCACCGCCCGGGTCGTGAAGGCGTGAGTGGCGTCCCGGCCGGCCCCGATGGCCGTGAAGGACCTCGTGCCGAAGCTGGACGAGAGTTCGACGTCGACGGGAACCTCGCTCTCGTTCCCGAGGCGGACGGTGAGCACCGCCTTGCCGACCACGCAGCGCATGGCGACATCGGCCGTCACGTCGAGGCCCGTGCCCTCCACCACCGTGGTCACCGTCGTCTCGTTACCCGCGCGGTCGGTGGCCACGACGGTCACCGTCCGGTCGGTGGCCGAGGCGGGCAGGGTCACCGTGGGCGCACAGTCCGCCCACGCCCCGTCCTCCACGCGGTACTCGCACGACGCCAGGCCCGAGTTCTCGGCCGCGCCCGCCGGCAACGGGTCCGTCGCCGAGACCGTGAGCACCGACCCGTCGACCGAGGCGTCCACGGTCGGCGCTGTCGTATCGAGCTTGTAGGCCACGTCGGTGGTCCACAGCATGACCGCGTCCCCGCCCAGGGAGGCGTCCCGGTACTCGAGCTGAGCCCAGTTCGTCCCCTCGACCGCGTTCACCGGCAGCGTCATGCCCTGGGTGATCCCGGACCTGATGACGTCGGGCGAGACGGTCCGAGGTCCGCCGTTGTGCCCCTCGACCAGCCGCAGCCACGCCGGCGCCAGGCCGGTGCCGTTGAAGTCGGTCCAGTCGACCTTGAGCTCGGGCACCTCGTTGACCCAGGTGTCCTCGTCGACGGCGTCACCGTCCTGCGTGACGATCGAGGCCTCCACGTGGACCGGGGAGTTGTAGTGGCTCATCACGGTCTCCCACTCCTCGAGCGTGACCGGGAGTACCGACCCGTGGCGCGGGCTCACCGGCAGCGACCAGTACGGCGACGTCGTCGACTGCGCCGTGCAGTTGCTCGACAGGCCCGTGGTGTTGCACCAGGACTGGCCCAGGTACTCCCACTCGTTCGGCGGCTTCTCCATGGAGTCCGAGCGCCAGGCCACGTACCCGCCGCCCGAGGCGTAGTCGATGAACACGTAGTACATGTCCTCGACGTTGTCCTTGAACACGAGCGGGCCCTCGAGGTTCCCGCCGTTGAGGCCCGGGATCTGCCACTTGCTCGAGCCGTTGGGGTTGCCGACCATCGTCCACCCGTTGGGGTTCTCCGTCAGCGGGGTGATCGGGTTCCGGTTCACCACGTACGGCTGGGTGTCCTCCGGACCCCACGTGTCGTAGAGGTCCTCCCACGAGTCGATCGACTGCAGCAGCACCCGGAACCCGTTCTCGTCCTTGGTGAGGCGGTAGATCTTGCCGTCCGCCTCGATCATCGTCGAGTCGATCATGCCCCAGCCCTGCCGGCCGGTGGACCGGTCGAGGTTGATCCAGCTGGTCGGCTCGGTGAACGTCACGAAGTCCCGGGTCATCGCGATCCGGACGCGGTTGTAGGAGATCTGCGAGGTGTTGCGGTTGGCGACGTCGGTGTCCGGGTAGAGGTTCGACGACCAGAACACGATGTACTGACCCAGGTTGGGGTCGTAGAAGGCCTCCGGCGCCCATACGTTGCCGGCGTGCTCGTCCTCGACCTCGACGAACCGGGGCTCGGACCAGTTCACCAGGTCGTCGGACTCGTAGACCACGAGGTTGCGCGACCCGCGCGACTGCCGGTACGACCACGACTGGCCGTCCTGGTAGGTCTTGAGGTCCGTGGCCAGGAGGTAGAAGCGGTCGCCGTCCGCGGACCGGATGAGCGAGGGGTCGCGCAGACCCGTCGTCCCGCGGGGCGGGGTCACGTTCTGGAGGATCGGGTCGGAGACGGACGTCCCCTCGTCGTAGTTGGTCTCGTACCAGTTGAACGGGTCGTTGCCCTTGGACGCGCTGAGCCAGATCTGCTCACCGTTCCGGCCGCCGTCGTCCCCGCCGTGGAACGAGGCGAACAGGTAGCGCTCGTAGACCTGCTCCTCGGGCATCGGCGTCACCGTGACGTCGTACTCGCACGTCGCGACCGCGCCGTTGAGGGTCGCCGTCGCCGTCAGCGTGACGTTCGCCGCGGCCGCGCCGTTCGCCGGACGAGTCACCACGCCCGACGTCGCGATGACGTCCGGTGCGCTCGACGCCCAGGAGAGGGTCGAGCCCCACTCCCGGCCGACGGTCGGCAGCGTGAGGTTCCCGCGCACGTCGGTGACGTCCGCCTGGATCGCCGAGGTGCACTCCGTCTGCGCCCGCTCGGCGTCCGTGGGCTCGGCCGCTACCTGGACCGGAAGCTGGGCCACGGCCGGCGACGCTGCCAGCATCCCCACGGACAGCGCACCGGCTATCCCGGCGGCGAGGAGGCGAGCCGAGGCTCTGCTCCGGGATCGTCCTCTCCTCGACGAGGGTGGTGTCGAGAGTGTCGACATTGCATGCTCCTTTGCTCTGCGTGTTCTCCAGGTGAAAACCGATCCGCACTGACCAGATGTCTCACGTGATGCACAGAAAACCGTCAGTTCACGGCGTCGTCCGCGACGCATGTGAGCGGTAACTGTTAGCGCTCACTCTAGAGCGCAGAGGGGCGTGCTGTCTTGGCGCGGAGGCGACGAACGCCGCCCCCGCCCAGGAGGGCGGAGGCGGCGTCGTCGGCGGTCGGCGGTGCTGGCGCGGCAGCGCCTACGCGGCGCTGCCGGGGTGGAGAAGGACCTTCGTCCAGCCGTCCTCGCGCTTGTCAAAGCGGTCGTAGGCCTCGACGGCGGAGTCGAGACCGAGCTCGTGGGAGACGATGAACGACGGCGTGGCCCGCCCGGCGATGATGAGGTCGCGCAGCTCGCGGTTGTACGCCTTCACCGGGCACTGCCCGCCGGCGATGCTGATCGCCTTGGTGAACGCCTGGCCGTAGTTGAAGGCGATCCGCCCTTCCTTGGCCTGCTCCGTCGCCGCGCCGGGGTCCTCCGGCATGTACACGCCGACGACGCCGATGTGGCCCGTCGCCCGCACGACGGCGACGAGGTTGTCGAGCACCATCTCGGGGTGCTCCTCGCCGCTGGGGTCGTGGGCCTGGTAGCCCACCGCCTCGACGCCGCAGTCGACGCCGAACCCCTGCGTCGCGTCCATGATCACCTCGGCCGGGTCGACCTGGGAGAAGTCAACGGCGGTGGCGCCGATCTCCTCGGCCAGGCGCAGACGGTCCGGCTCCTTGTCGACGACGAAGACGCGGGCGGCGCCGCGCAGCATGGCGCTGTAGGCGGCCATGAGCCCGACCGGGCCGGCCCCGAACACCGCGACGGTCTTGCCCGGGCCCACCTTGGCGAGCTCCGTGCCGTGGTACCCGGTGGGGAAGATGTCGGAGAGCATCGTGAAGTCGGCCTCGTGCTCGGTGCCCTGGGGCAGCGTGAGCAGGTTGAAGTCCGCCCACGGCACGCGCAGGTACTCGGCCTGGCCGCCCCAGTAGGGGCCCATCGCGGGGTAGCCGTAGCCGGCCCCCGGCTGGCCGGAGGGGTTGGCGCGCAGGCACGCGGAGGTGAAGCCGTCGTTGCAGTTGCGGCACGTGCCGCACGCGAGGTTGAACGGCACCGAGACGCGGTCGCCGACCTTGATGCGGTCGACGCCCGGGCCGACCTCCTCGACGATCCCCATGTTCTCGTGTCCGAGCACCATGCCGGCGTCGAGCTCCGCGCGGCCCTCGTAGGGGTGCAGGTCCGACCCGCAGATGTTCGCGGTGGTGATCCGGATGATCGCGTCCAGCGGTTCCACGATCGTGGGCGTGGGCACCTCCTCCACGGCGAGCTCGAACGGACCCTTGAACACGACAGCCTTCATGCGGAGCTCCTCTGTTGTCCTGCGAACTGTCCACGCTAGGTCGGGCTCGCCGCGGGCGCCTCTCAGGGGACTACCGGACGGGGACCCAGCGGTTGCCGTGGCGGGAGGTCAGCTCGGGCAGCCCCACGTGCGCGAGCGCCTCGACGGCCCCGTGGACGGCCCGCGCGGCGAGGTGCGCGTCGACGTCGTCCGCGGCGGTGAACCGCACGACGATCCGGGCGCGCCCGCCCCGCAGCTCGACGTCGCGCGCCTCGACGGTCGTCAGTGCCGCGGCCGCGTCCGCCCCCGCGGGCAGGACGGTCTCCGGCGTGGTGCCCGCGCGCAGCGCGCCGACCTCGATGCGCACGCGGTAGGACGGCACAGCTCTCCCTCTCCTGCGACGTGCTGGTCTTCGGGTCGCGCTTGGTCATCAACCTAGGGAAGTATCCCTACGTGACCGATCAGCAGAGCGAGGCCGCCCCGGACATCGCGGACCGGCGCAACGCGGACGCCGAACGGCGCTACCGGGCCGCCCGCGACGTGGTCCTGGAGCTGCAGGAGGTGCTGCTCCCTCCCGCCCTACCGGTGCTGCCCGGGGCGAGCGTGTCCGCGCGATACCTGGTGGCCTCGCACGACCAGGCGGCCGGGGGGGACTGGTTCGACGCCGTCGCGCTGGACGACGGTCGGCTGGCCCTGGTGGTCGGGGACGTCGTCGGGCACGGTGTGGCGGCCTCGGCGACGATGGGCCAGCTGCGTGCGGTGCTCGACGTGGCGCTCCTCGAGACCGGCGACCTGGCTGAGTCGCTGGCCCAGGCGGACCGCATGGCGGAAAGGACACCGGCGCTGCGGGCCGCCACCGTGTGCGCCGGCGTGCTGGACCCGACCAGCGGGGCCCTGGAGTACAGCACGTGCGGGCACCCGCCCCCGCTCCTCGTCGCCGCGGACGGCAGCACCCGGTACCTCGCGGCGACCGGCGGAGCGCCGCTGGGCACCGGGTCACCGCCGACGGTCGCCACCGAGCAGCTCGGCCCCGGGGACGTACTGCTGTTCTACAGCGACGGCCTCATCGAACGGCCGGGCCAGCCGATCGACGCGGGACTGGCCACGTTGGCGCAGGTCGCCGCCGATGCGGTGACCAGCGCGGTCCCGCCGGGCGGCGCGCCGACGTCGGTCGCGGACCGGGTGACGCGGCAGTGCATGGAGCAGCTCACCCGCAACGGGTACGACGACGACGTCACGGTGCTCACCGTGCAGCGCCGGGCGACGCCCGTCGAGACGCTGCGCCGAGAGGTGCCCGCCCACCCGCACGTGCTCGGCGAGACGCGGGCGGCGCTGCGGGACTGGCTGGCGCCGCTCGGGCCCGCGCCCGAGGACCTCAGGGCGATCGAGATCGCGGTGACCGAGCTGGTCGGCAACGCCGTCCAGCACGCCTACCGGCCGGGTGAGCCCGGCGAGGTGCGGGTGCACGCCGAGCTGGGCACGGACGGGGTGCTCGACGTGTCGGTGGCGGATGACGGCCGCTGGCGCGCCCCGGGACCGGCACCGGCCGACGTCGGCGGGCGCGGGCTGTGGATCGCCGGGCACGTCGTCGACGAGCTGACCGTCGAGCACGAACAGTCCAACGATGACGGCGCCTCCCGTGAACGGCTCGGCAGAACCGTGGTGAGGGTCCGGCAGAGAATGCGCCATCCCGCGGTGCTCGCTTCCGAGCCCACTCACCATGAGCCTAAGATGCCCGTGATGGAGTTCTCCGCAACGCTTGACGAAGGCCCGCCCCGGACGCTGCACGTCTTGGGATCGGTCGACATCACCACCGTCACCGAGCTCGCCCGCAGCCTGGAGAGCGCCAGCCGAGGCGGCATGCACCCCCTCGTGGTCGACCTCACCGACGTCTACATGCTGGGCAGCGCCGGCGTCCGGGCCCTCTTCGGCGCCCGCGACCAGCACGCCACCCACGACCAGCCCCTCACCATCATGGCCACGCCCGACAGCGTGGCCGCCCAGGTCCTCGACCTCGTCGGCCTCGGTTACGTCGCCGCCGTGCCGGAGTAGCGGCCCTCAGTCGACGTCGTCGTCCACCCAGTCGAACGTGCGCGTGACGGCCTTCTTCCACGAGCGGTACAGCCGGTCGCGCTCGGCCGGGTCCATCCCGGGCTCCCAGCGCCGGTCCTCGGACCAGTTGTCCGCCACCGCCTCCTGCCCGGACCAGAAGCCGACGGCGATCCCGGCGGCGTAGGCCGCGCCGAGCGCCGTCGTCTCCGCCACCGCGGGCCGGACCACCGGGACGCCGAGCATGTCCGCCTGGAACTGCATGAGGAGGTCGTTGGCGACCATCCCGCCGTCGACCCGCAGCTCGGTGAGGTCCACGCCGGAGTCGGCGTTCATCGCGTCGACCACCTCCCGGGACTGGAACGCCGTCGCCTCGAGGACGGCGCGGGCGATGTGACCGCGGTTGACGAACCGCGTGAGGCCCACGACGGCGCCGCGCGCGTCGGGACGCCAGTACGGGGCGAACAGCCCGGAGAACGCCGGCACGACGTACGCCCCGCCGTTGTCGGGGACCGACGCGGCGAGCGCCTCCACCTCGGAGGCGGAGGAGATCATCCCCAGGTTGTCCCGCAGCCACTGCACGAGGGACCCGGTGACGGCGATGGACCCCTCGAGGCAGTATGTCTGGGGCGCGTCGCCGATCTTGTAGCCCACCGTGGTGATGAGGCCGTTGCGGGACATCACCGGCTCCGTGCCGGTGTTGAGCAGGAGAAAGTTGCCCGTGCCGTAGGTGTTCTTCGCGGTGCCCACCTCGAAGCACGCCTGCCCGAACGTCGCCGCCTGCTGGTCGCCGAGGATGCTCGCGATCGGCACCCCGGGGAGCATCCCGCGCTCGCGGCCCTTGCCGTAGACCTCTGCGGAGGAGCGGATCTCGGGCAGCATCGACAGCGGGATCCCCATCTCCGCCGCGATGTCCTCGTTCCACGTGAGGGTGTCAATGTTCATGAGCATCGTCCGCGAGGCGTTGGTGACGTCGGTGACGTGCACGCCGCCGTCGGGCCCGCCGGTCATGTTCCACAGCAGCCAGCTGTCCGTCGTGCCGACGAGGAGGTCGCCGGCCTCGGCGCGCTCGCGGGCGCCGTCGACGTTGTCGAGGATCCAGCGGGCCTTGGGGCCGGCGAAGTAGGTCGCCAGCGGCAGGCCGGTGCGCTCCCGGTACCGGTCCCGCCCCTGAGAGCCCGCGAGCGCGTCGACGATCTTCTGGGTGCGGGTGTCCTGCCAGACGATCGCGTTGTAGACCGGCTCGCCGGTGGTGCGGTCCCACACCACCGTGGTCTCGCGCTGGTTGGTGATGCCGACGGCGGCGATGTTGCGGTGGTTGAGGTTGGCGCGGGTGAGCGCGAGGGCGACGACGTCGCGGGTGTTGCGCCAGATCTCCTCCGGGTCGTGCTCCACCCAGCCCGCCCGCGGCAGGATCTGCTCGTGCTCCTCCTGCCCGGAGGACACGACCGACCCCGAGTGGTCGAAGACGATCGCGCGCGTGCTCGTCGTGCCCTGGTCGATGGCGAGGACGTAGTCGGTCACGGGTGTCCCTTCGTGGTGTGCGCCCAGGACGGCGTCTTTGCCTCATCCACCGCCTGGTCGGTGGTCGGCCCCTCGGCCGGGCTCTGCCCCGCCGGGGTGAGGGGCCGGAGCGGGACGAGGTCGGGCGCGCGGAGCCGGGCACGCTCGGCGGCGGCGTCGGTCGTCTCCTCCTCGGCCGCGCGGATCGCCTCCACGCGGGCGCGGTAGGCGGCGACCTCCTCCGCCGTGCGTGCCGGGTCCCATCCCAGCAGGGGTGCGACGATCTCGCTCACCTCGTCCACCGCCGCCAGCCCGCGGTCGCGGGTCTCGTCGTCGAGCCGGACCCGGTGGCGCAGGACGTCCTCGAGGTGGAGCGCGCCCTCGTGGGTGACGGCGAAGGCGACCTCGGCGCGCAGGTACTCCGGCGCGTGGGCGAGGGGCCGGGCCAGGGACGGGTCGCCGTCGACCATGGCGAGGACCGTGTCGATCTCCGCGCCGTAGCGCCGCAGCAGGTGGGTGACCCGGTCCTCGGTCCAGCTGTGGCGGCGGGCGATCCGGGCGCGCCGGCGCTCGGCGGACCGGTAGCCCTCGGCCCCCACGAGCGGGACGGAGGCGGTGATGGACGGGACCGCCCGGGCGCGCGACCGCCCGAGGACGAAGTCGACGGCGTCCTCGGCCATCACCCGGTAGGTGGTGAGCTTGCCGCCGGCGATGACCGCCAGGCCCGGCGCCGCCTCGGTGATGGTGTGCTCGCGGGACACCTTGGTCGAGGTGGTCCGCCCGCCCTTGGTGCCGGGCTGGAGCAGCGGGCGCAGCCCCGCCCACGTGCCGACGACGTCGTCGCGGGTGAGCGGCTCCTCGAGGACGGAGTTGGCGTGGGAGAGGACGTAGTCGATGTCCGCACGGGTGGGCACCGGGTGCTGGGGGCCCTCGTGCCACGCCGTGTCGGTGGTCCCGATGATCCAGAACCGCTCCCACGGGATGACGAAGAGCACCGACTTCTCCGTCCGGACGAACAGGCCGGCCTCGCCCTGGATCCGCTCCCGCGGGACGACGACGTGGATGCCCTTGGAGGCGAGGACCTGCAGGCCCTGGCCCGTCCCGGCGAGCGCCTGGGTCTCCTCGGTCCACACCCCGGTGGCGTTGATGACGTGGCGGGCGCGGACCTCGCGGGTGACGCCCTCCTCGAGGTCGGTGACGCGCGCCCCGACGACCCGCCCGCCGGCGTCCTGGAGCAGGTCGGTCACCTGGGCGCGGCTGGCGGCGAGGGCCCCGTGCCCGACGGCGGTGCGCACCAGGGCGAGGACGAGGCGGGCGTCGTCCACCCGGGCGTCGTAGAAGCGGATCGCCCCGACGAGGGAGTCCGCCTTGAGCGAGGGCACGAGGGCCTTGGCCCCGGACCGGGAGTAGTGCTTCTGCACGGGGACGGACCGACCCCGTGACCCGATGATCGAGAGGGCGTCGTACAGGCCGACGCCGAGGGCGCTGTAGGCCCGCTCGAGGACGGGCGTCTTGAGCGGCCACAGGAACGGCTGGGCCTGGACCAGGTGCGGCGCGGTCCGGGTGAGCAGCGTCCCTCGCTCCTTGAGCGCCTCGGCGACCAGCGGGATGTCGAGCTGGTAGAGGTAGCGCAGGCCGCCGTGGACCAGCCGGCTCGACCGGCTCGACGTCCCGGCGGCCCAGTCCTGCGCCTCGACGACGGCGGTGCGCAGCCCGCGGGTGACGGCGTCGAGCGCGATGCCGGCACCCGTCACTCCCCCGCCCACGACGAGGACGTCGAGGCCCTCGTCGTCGGCCATGGCCTCGAGCGCAGCGCGCCTCGTCTGCGCCGTCATCGCGGTGCTCAGCACTCCCGCTCCTTCCCGCGGACCCGCCGCCGTCGTCCCTGTCTCCGCGAGCCAGTCTTGGAGGGCGAGAACGCCCGCGCAAACCCCGTGCACAGATGTGCAGCCTGCGGGGTGCCCGGATTGCCGGGATCGCCCTCCGCGGCGCACGTCCGTGCATACCGGTTGCGCGGGTGAACATGGGGATGGCTTGATGATCGCCGTGCCCGCCGGACGTGCCGCGGCCGGTCCCGAACAACGACGTTCCTCGAGACAGGACACCCATGAACGCCACCACCATCCGGAAGAACCGGCTCTGGCTCGCCCTCTCGCTGGTCCTCTTCCTCGTCTCCGGCATCGGCGCGTCCGTGGTGCAGACCGCGGGCGGTTCCGTCGAGGTCGAGGACCTCCAGTGGGAGACGCCCTCCGGCCACACCATGAGCGCGCTGCTCTTCCGCCCCGACAGCGCCACCGCCGACGCCCCCGCGCCCGCCGTCGTCGTCAGCCACGGCTGGTTCAACTCCCGCGAGATGCAGGACCTCAACTTCGTCGAGCTGGCCCGGCGCGGCTACGTCGTGGTGTCCATCGACATGTACGGCCACGGCGACTCCGACCCGGTCACCGAGGAGGAGTGGCCGATCCGGGGCACCGGCATGTACGACGCCGTCGAGCTCGTCGCGGGCCTGCCCTACGTCGACGCCGAGCGGATCGGGGTGAGCGGGCACTCCAACGGCGGCCGCGCCGCGAACTGGTCGGTCGACGCCGACAACGAGGCCGACGAGCAGCTCATCTCCGCCGTGCTCCTCGTCGACCAGGACCCCAACTACGCCGACCCGGAGTCCGGGGAGTTCTTCAACAAGTACGGCAGCCGCGACGTCGGCGTCATCGCCGCCCAGTACGACGAGTTCTTCTTCCGCAGCTACAGCCCCGAGGGCGAGGTGCTCACCGCGCCGCGCGACTACCTGGGCACGGACAACGCGCAGTCCTTCCTCCACTTCGGCACCTCCCCCGACGGTGAGACCCGCGAGGCCGGGACCGTCTACACCGAGGACGTCGACGGCGAGGAGGCGATGCGGGTCATCTACAGCCTCAACCAGATCCACCCCTGGACCCACTTCTCGGCGCAGGCCGTCGACGATCTGCTGACGTTCTTCGACGCATCGCTCGGCACGCCCGACGCGGCGGCCGGCGACAGCCAGGTGTGGCAGTGGAAGGTCGTCTTCAACGCGCTCGGCCTCGTCGGGTTCGCGATCTTCCTCGTCGCGTTCACCCGCGAGCTCCTCCAGGTGCCCGTCTTCCGGCCGCTGCGCGCCGACGCCGCGATGGCGCCGGCCCGCGCCACCGGCCGGCGCGGCGGGTGGTGGTTCTGGGGCGGACTCGCCGTCTCCGCCGTCGTCTCGGCCCTCAGCTACATCTGGCTCTTCGAGTTCGCCGGCACCTCCCAGCCCGCGTTCCTCCCCCAGTCCCCGCCGTACTTCATCGGGCTCTGGGCGGCGGTCAACGGCCTGTTCGCGCTTGCCGTCATGGTGGTCTCCTACCTCACCTTCGGCCGGGGCAGCGGGCAGGACCTGCGCCGGATCGGCGCCGTCGTGCGCGGGCGGACGCTGCTGCTCTCGGTCCTGCTCGCCGCCGTCGTCGTGGTGACCGCCTTCGCGATCGTGCTTGCGGTGGACTACCTCTTCCAGACCGACTTCCGGCTGTGGGTCGTCGCGATCCGCGCCTTCGAGCCGTCGGTGGTGGGCATCGCGCTACGCTACCTGCCGTTCTTCCTCGTCTTCTTCGTGGCGAACTCGGTGGCCATCAACGCCTTCAACCGGTTCACGCTGGCCGGGCGCGAGTGGCTCAACACCGCGGTGGTCGCGCTGTTCAACGCGCTCGGCGCGATCGTCCTCGTCGTCATCCAGTACACGACGTTCTTCGTCACGGGCCTGCCCACCGAGACGATCTCCCCGATCACCGGGATCTGGCTGTTCCCGGTCATCGTCATCCTCATCGCCTCTGCCGTCATCTCGCGGAAGATCTACCGGGCGACGAACAACCCGTACATCGGCGGCTTCATCAACGCCGCGGTGGCGACGATGATGACCGTCGGGACGACGCTCACCGTCGCCTGAGCCAGCACCGCACGCCGCGCACGGCGCGCCGGGACGGTCCCCGGAGCGCCGGGCTCCGCCGTCGAGACGGGAGGGACGCCATGGCTGCAGGGCCGACCGGTGCGCGCTCCCGTCGGAACGGGGGCGACCGGCCGAACGCGGGCGGCCGGCCGAACGGGGGCGGCCGGCCGAACGGGGGCGGCGACGCCCGCGCCGATCCGCGCGACGAGCAGCTCTACCGCGTCGCGACGATGTACTACGTCCAGGACGAGACCATGGAGTCGATCGCGCGGGAGCTCGCGGTCTCCCGCTCGACGGTCTCGCGGATGCTCAAGGAGGCGCGCGAGACCGGGCTCGTGCGGATCTCCATCGAGGCGCCCGCCGCCGACGGCCGCGGCCTCGCCGCCCGGATCGCCGAGACCTACGACGTGCGGGCCTACGTCGTGCCGATCCGGGACGCCACCACCGCCGACGACCGGCTCGAGCAGGTCGCCAAGGTCGCCGCGCAGCTCCTCGCCAGCGCCGTGCGCTCGGGCATGGTCGTCGGCGTCGCGTGGGGCAAGACGGTCACGGCGATCGCCCGGCACGTGCCCCAGCAGCCCATGCGGGACACCGCCGTCGTCCAGCTCAACGGCGCCGCCAACATCCACGGCAGCGGCCTCACCTATGCGGGCGACGTCATGACCGCTTTCGCCCGCGCGTTCGACTCCTCGACCCACTACCTCGCCGTCCCGGCGTTCTTCGACTACGTCGAGTCGAAGCAGCTCATGTGGCGCGAGCGCAGCATCGAGCGGGTCCTCGACCTGCGCCGCCAGTGCGACGTCGCCCTCTTCGGCGTCGGCGCCATGGAGGCCTCGACGGTCTCGCACGTGTACACCTCCGGCTACCTCGAGCCGGCGGACATCGCCGAGCTCCGCTCGCTCGGCGTCGTCGGTGACGTCTGCACGAACTTCCTGCGGGAGGACGGCACCTACCGCGACATCGAGATCAATGCGCGGGCCTCCGGGCCCTCCCCGGAGGAGCTCACCCGGATCCCCCGGCGGATATGCGCGGTCGCCGGCACGGAGAAGGTGCCGGCCCTGCGGGGCGCCCTGCGTGCCGGCGCCGTCACCGACCTCGTCATCGACGAGACCGCGGCGCGGGAGCTCGTCGGCCAGGTCGCCGGGGCGCGGGCGCGCTGGCAGGGGTGAGGCGCGCGGTGGTGTGGCGGCGTCCCCGGCGGGCGGCGGGCGGCGCTCGGCCCGGACGCCTGGGGAGGCGTGCGGCGACGTGCGCGCTCCGCGGCGCCCCCGCCTGCTGAGCAGCCGCGCGTCGCGTGGGCCTCAGCCGCGCTCGCGGGTGCGGGGCCGGGTCCACCGCCAGATCGCCGTCACGAGCGTGAAGAGGACGGCGGCCTGACCGAGCGCGATGACGACCGCCACCGGCACCGGCAGGTGCCCGGTCGGGAAGAGACCCTCGCGCAGGTAGTTCGCACCGAGGAGGACGACGAGGTAGATCCACCAGGGTGCCCACTGAGGGGAGATCGGTGATGGGCGGCGCGTCTCGGTCATGGCTGATCCCCCTCGTCGGACGTTCGGTTGAGAGGACCGTAGCCGCGGGGGTGCGGTGGGAGATCGGCCCCGCGGCCCGCCCACGGCACCGGAAGGGGGAGGTGCCGTCGCCGTCGGGAGGAGGTGCAACGCCGTCGGGCGCGACGCCGTCGGACGGACCGCGCGTCGCCGTCGTGCGGTAGGGCTAGTGGATCCCGCCCATCTTCTGGGTGATCCACCTGTTCATCGCGGCGATCCCGAGGCCGATGGCGATGGACACCAGGCCCAGGATGAGGAAGTACGGCCTCTCGTTCGCCTCGTTGTAGAAGCGCGCGAGCCAGCCCGAGGCGGCCGACCCCACGGCGACCGAGAGGAAGAACAGCGCGACCATCTGGGTGTGGAACGCGCGCGGCGCGAGCTTGGTCGACAGCGACTGCCCCACCGGGGACATGCACAGCTCGGCCATGGTGAAGAAGAAGAGGATGAGCACGAGCCACAGCAGCGGCGTGCTGTTCGGCCCGCCGCCCGCGTAGGGGATGAACAGCAGGAACGCCACGCCCATGAGGGCCGTCCCGATGGCGAACTTCCACGGCGTGGTCGGCTGGCGCGGCCCGAGGCGCTGCCAGATCGCGGCGAAGACCCCCGCGAAGATGATGATGAAGATCGGGTTGATCGACTGCACCCAGCTCGGCGGCATGGTCCAGCCGAGGATCGTGCGGTCGAGGCGCTGGTCGGAGTAGACCGCCACCACCGTGAACTGCTGCTGGAACAGCGACCAGAACGCCGCGCTGGCGATGAACATCGGGATGAAGGAGATCACCCGGTTGCGCTCGACCTCATCGATCTTGCGGGAGCGCAGCATGAGGACGAACAGCGCGACGGCGGCGATGAGGGTGAGCACGACGACGATCCCGGACAGCCGGGCCGGGGTGATGACCCCCGTCACCGACAGGACCGTGACCACGACGACGACGACGAGCGCAAGACCCGCGTACCGGATGCGCTGGTTCGCCGGGAGCGGGTTGGTCACCTCGTGGCCGGCCGAGCCGATGGTGGCGCGACGCAGCACAAGGTACTGCACGAGGCCGATCGCCATGCCCAGCGCGGCGAGGCCGAAGCCCCAGTGGAAGCCGCGCATGCCCCACACCAGGCCGGTGAGCAACGGGCCGAACAGCGCACCGAGGTTGACGCCCATGTAGTAGATCGAGAACCCGGCGTCGCGCCGGGTGTCGTCCGGGGCGTACATGTCACCGAGGACGGAGCTCGTCGTCGCCTTGAGCGTGCCCGAGCCGATCGCGATAGAGATGAGGCCGACGCCCACGCCCAGGAAGCTGGGCAGCACGGCCAAGGAGATGTGGCCGACCATGATGAGGACGGCCGCGCCGGTGAGGGTGCGTTCGGCCCCGAAGAGCCGGTCGGACACCCACGCGCCGAGGATCGCCGAGAGGTAGACCAGGCCGCCGTAGGCGCCGACGATCGACGTCGCCTCCGCCTCGGACAGCCCGAGGCCGCCCTCCGTGGCGGAGTAGTACAGGTAGAAGACGAGGATGCCCTGCATCCCGTAGAAGCTGAACCGCTCCCACATCTCCACCCCGGCGAGGTTCGCCAGGCCGAGCGGGTGACCGAAGAACGTGCGGCGTCTGCCCTCCGGCCCTTCCGGGCCCGAAGCGTCGGTGGTCGTGGGGACTGCGCCGGTATCCACATATCGATGGTCACACCGGCCGCACGGTGATGCGAGCCGGACACGGCGCGTCGCTGGGAGGTGTGAGATGAACCGCAACGTGCGGAATCGTTCCCTTCGCCGGCGCTCGTGCCGGCTGATCGTGGCGCACTCTTTCGTGATCGTGCCGGTCCCCTGTGGCGACCTCGACCGCCCGTGCGGCGATCGTGCGGCGACCACCACAGAGGCGGAGGCGGAGGCAGCAGGTCGAGCCCTGATGTCGCCCCCAGGCGGCAGCCGCCGTCGCCTTCGACCCCCTGTTGCTCCCGGTCCCCGTCGATTACGGTCCCCGGCATGGACCAGGCCGGGGCCACGCCGTCGTCGCCAGCGGCCGAGGCGACGGCGCCGCGGCGCGGCCTCGGGCCGGCGTTCCGCAACCTCTTCGTCGCCAACCTCAGCTCCAGCCTCGGCGACGGCATCGCGCGCACCGCCACGCCGCTGCTCGCCGCGCGCCTCACCGACGACCCCCTCCTCATCTCCGGCGTCGCCGCGCTCTCCATGCTCCCCTGGCTGTTCTTCGCCATCCCCGCCGGGATCCTCGTCGACCGCATCGACCGCCGTCGTGCCCTGGCCCTGGCGAGCGCCGTCCGGACCGTCCTCGCCGTCGGCCTCCTCGCCCTGGCCGCGACCGACTCGCTCACCATCGAGTGGCTCTTCGCCGTCGTGTTCCTCTACGGCGTCTTCGAGACCGTGTACGACGGCGCGATCCGCGCGATCCTGCCGGGAGTTGTCGACCGCCCGAACCTGCCGCGCGCGAACTCCCGCATCGAGGCCGGCGAGCTCATCACCCAGAACTTCCTCGCCGGCCCGGTGACGTCGACGCTCTTCGCCGTCTCCGTCCTCATCCCGCTCGGCGGGCTCGCCGGGGCGTACGCCGTCGCCGTCGTCCTCGCGTTCTTCCTCCCCGCCGCTGCGGCCGGGAAGCGGCAGGCCCGTCGTCGGGCGGCCGCCGACCGCGCGGCCTCGGCTCCCCAGGGCGCCACCACCCCGGCGGACGACGGGGCGTCGGGGCCGGCGACCGCCACCACCACGGCGTCCGCCGGCCGGCCGGTCACCCGCGAGGACCCCGACGACGACGCCCCGGACGAGCCCTGGTACCGCCAGCTGCTCGACGGGCTCCGGTTCATCCTCGCCAACCGGATGCTGCGGACCCTGTGGTTCCTCAGCACGTTCACGGCACTGTGCTTCTCGGCGGCCATCGCGACCTACGTCCTCTTCGTGCTCGAGGAGCTCGCGGTGCCCGAGGCGTGGTTCGGCGCGTTCATGGTGACGGCGGTCGTCGGTGGGCTCGCCGGAACCGCCCTCACCTCCCGCGCCAAGGCGGCGCTCGGCACCGGCGGGGCGATGGCGGTGGCCAACCTCGTCGCGGCGCTCATGCTCACGCTCATGGGCGTGTTCCCCAGCATCGCCGTCGCCGCGGTGACGTTCGCCGTCGCCAACGCCGCCGTCATCGTGTGGAACGTCCTCGTCATGTCGCTGCGGCAGAGCCTCATCCCCGACCACCTCCTCGGTCGGGTGCACGGCACCTGGCGGACCCTGCTGTGGGGCGTCACGCCGCTGGGGTCGCTGCTCGGCGGGCTCCTCGCGCGGGTCGACCTCACGACGCCGCTCGTCGTCGGCGGCGCGTTGTCCGCCGTCGTCGGGCTCGTGTGGTTCCGGTTCCTGAGGAGCCTGCCGAACCCGGAGGACGTGGAGGAGCTGGGCGGCTGAGCGAGCGCGGGGGGCGGGGGCCGGGTGGCGGCGCCGCGTCGGACTACCTCGACGTTGTGGTGGCCACCGGTGCCGTCGGCACGATGACCGCCCCGGTCCGACTCACGATCAGCGCGACCGTCGCCACCGTGCCCAGCGCCAGCGCGGCGACGCCGTAGTGCACGCAGGTGCTCAGCAGCCAGATGCCGTGCTCGGTCATCCGCGCCTGCTCGGCCCCGTTGTAGTGCTCCAGACCCGACGTCGTCATGGTCGCCAGGTCGGCGTGGTTGATCGCCACCCCGGCCGCCCACGCCGCCAGGGCGTAGACGAGGACGATCCACATCGCGGGCCGACGGCGGATGACGTGGGTGTGGTCGAGCGGCGACACGTCCATGCGTTCCTCCCCGGAACGACGGCGGCCGGCTGCGGTACCGGCGCTCCTGCCCGGAACATAGAGGCGGACGGGCCCGGCGGCAATGACCTTGGGCGTCCTCGCAGCCAGCGTTTCTGCAAGATCACCATGGAAGGGGCGCGAGGGTCAGCTGAGCGCCCGGTGCATCACCACCCGCGGGTGGCCGGCGAGCGTGTGTCGCGGCGCCAGGCCGACCCAGCCGACGACGTCGTCGTCCTCGTACGCCAGGAGGCCCGGAGCGGGCACGCCCGCGCACAGCCGCTCCAGGCGCGCGGCGCGCTCCGCGCCGGACAGCGGGATGTGCTTGGGGCCCGGCAGCCGGTAGGACAGGCACCAGCAGCCGGTGGCGTCGACGTTCCTCGGGGCGAGCATCGTGCGCACGTCGCCGAACCTGTCGGTGCTGGCGGGCGCGAAGGGGCGGGCCATGGCTCCCCCCGGGCGGACTCGGCGGGCGTCGAGCGGCGTGGTGGCGGCGATGGTCGAGCGGCCGTCGTCGCCGCGCAAGAGCTAGGCCAACGCGCTGCGCAACGCGACCTACCGGGCCGTGCACGACGGGCCGGTGATGGAGCTGATCTGAGCGCCGCCAACCGAGCCGGCGTGCCTGCGCGATCACCGGGAGCGGCCGCGGGGTTCGTGCGCCCCGAGAGGGCTCAGGCGCTGGGCCTCCTGTCGCGGAGGAACCCCGCGACGGTGACGCACGCGGCCGCGAAGACGATGACCATGACCCAGCGCACGTTGCCCCACTCCCACCCGTGCCGCAGCCCCTCGAACGCCAGGACGCCGGACACCGGGACCGCCACCGCCCATGCGGCGCGGCGCCAGCGTTCCCAGGTCCGCCTGCCCGACGTCGATCGCGGCAACCGGGAGGCGTACGCGCGGGGCGGACCGAACTCCTGAGCCAGGCTGGTCCCGTTGGTCGCGGCGTGCTGCCGCGCCTCCGCGATGGTCTGGCGCACCGCGCTCTCGGGCATCTCCACGCGAAGGCGCAGGACGCCGGCCAGCTGGGCAGCCCACTCGTCGTCGGAGAGGACGGTGGCCGGCGAGGCACCGCCGTCGTCCGGCGTGGCCCGACCCGGGGCGGGAACGCCCGGCGCCCGCTGTCGGGCGCGGACCGCGTCGCCGTCGGGCACGACACGGAAGAGGGCGACGGCGGCGAGGACGTGGACGGCGACCAGCGCGGCGTACCACCCCACGGATCCGGTGAGGACCGGGTGGTCGTTGCCGAGGACGACGGCCGCCAGGATGGCCGATCCGCCGACACCGGCCACGGCGAGCGCGCCGGCGATCGCCCACCGGCGGCGGGTCCGCATGAGCAGCGTCTCGAAGGTCGTGATGGACACGAGGGCCGTCACTCCGGTCAACGCCGGCAGCAGCACCTTGCCCAGGGTGTAGGTGGTCGTCCAGTTGCCCGCGGCGACCTCGAGGATCGCGAGCATGACGGCGACGACGCTCGCCACGGCCGCGGCCAGGCCCGGGACGTCCCACCAGCTCGTGCTCGGCTCGGCCGGCTCCAGCGGCGCGCCGCCGGCCCGCCACTGGTCGGTCTGCGTCTCGACGTAGTCGGCGGGCTCGCCGAAGAGCTCTGCGGGGCCCTCGCCGGACTCACGCACGAGCGCGAGGACGCCGGTGAGCTCGTCGGCGACGAGGGTGCGGTTGACGCCGTCCAGGGAGAAGCGGCCGATGACGCGCTCGGCCCAGGCCCTGTCGGCGGCATCGCCGCGGGCGCGCTCGAAGGCGGCCGGCAGCGTGGCCAGGGTCGGTCGATCTCCGGTGGTCATGATCGGTGCTCCTTCGTGGGGTCGAGGGCGCGTGTGAGGCTCTGCCACGCGGCCAGTCCCTCGTCGAGGTACTCCCGCCCGCCGTCGGTGATGGAGTAGTCCTTGCGTCCGGGGCCGTGCTCGCCCTGCTCCCACGTCGTCACGACGTGGCCGGCGTCCTCCAGACGACTGAGCGCCGGGTACAGCGAGCCGCCCTTGAGGCGGCCGAAGCCTCGCGCCTCAAGCCGCTGGGCGATGCCGTACCCGTGGAGCGGACCGTCGAGCAGGCAGCCGAGGACGGCCAGGTCGAGGCTGGCCCGCACCCACAGCGGTGGCCACTCCGGTTCGGTCATGTATCTAAGTCTGCTCTGTATCTAGGTACACATCAACTCGGGCCTGGGGTGGCACCCGGGGCCGCCGGGTGTAGCGCCCCGGGCCGCCGGGGGTATCGCTTCGGGGCCGCCGAGTCCCGCACTTCTGCATGATCATCAATACGGGTGGGGGCGCGCGCCGGGCTGGCAGACTGTCGGGGACGGTGCGACCGCACGGGCGCGGGCACCGCACCGACGCGCAGGAGGACCTCATGACGTACCGCGGTGGCGATGCCTTCGCCGTCCTGGCCGTGTGCACCGGCAACGTGTGCCGCTCCCCCGCCGTCGAGCGCCTCCTCCGCCGCGCGCTCGGCGCGAAGAGCGGTGTGCAGGTCGCCAGCGCGGGCACCGGCGCCCTGGTCGGCGAGCCGATCCAGCCGCCGATGGCCGCCCTGCTCGAGGGCCTCGACGTCGAGACCGAGCAGTTCGCCGCCCGCCGGCTCACCCCCGACCTCGTGCGCGAGTCCGACCTCGTCCTCACCCTCACCCGCGCCCACCGCGGTGACGTCGTCGACCTCTTCCCCGGCGCGGTCCGGCGCACCTTCACCCTGCGCGAGCTCGCCCGGCTCACCGAGCACGTGCCCCGGGAGGAGCTCGATGCCGCGGCCGGCCCCGACGCCACCCCCGCCGAGCGGCTCTCCGCGCTCATCCCCCTCGCCGCCGCCCGGCGCGCGCCCGTGCCGGAGGAGCACGACGACGTCGTCGACCCCTACCGCCGGGACGCCTCCGTCTACCAGCGCTCGTTCGACCAGATGCTCCCGGCGGTGCGGACCATCGCCCGCGCCGCCCTGCGCCTGTAGCTCCCGACGGCGTCAGCCCGAGGCCGGGCCGTCCACGGGGAGGCCGTGGTACTCGATGCACCGCCCCGTGCGGTCGAAGGTGAGCGCCGTGCTCACGGACAGGTCGAGGGTGTCGGTGACCCGCCGGACGTGCGGGCGGCCGCTGCCCCCGCCGCTGGGCTCACCCTCGACCCGCACGTGGTCGAGCCCCTGCAGCCCCAGCACGAAGTCCTCGCTCGCCGAGTAGGTCATCGCGTCGATGAGGATCCGGACCTCCCCGGCCCACGGCTCGGGGTGCGGGTCGGCGTGCAGCGCCACCGGGCCCGCGAGGCCGCCGCGCCCGTCGCTGAACCGGACGGCGCCGAGGTGGGTGCGCCCGCGCAGGAAGCGGGTGCGCAGCTCCATCGCGGCGAGGACGTCGCCGCCGACGTTTCCACGCAGGTCGATGGTGACCCGCGGCCGGCCGCGCAGCTCGGCGAGGACGGCGTCGATTTCGGCGACGACGGCGCGGGTGAACGTGTGCAGCCGGAAGCCGTCCGGGGTCCGCTCGAGCGCGGCACGGGCCGCCCGCTCCTCCGTCCACGCGACGGTCCGCCCACCAGGTCCCCGGGCGGTGAAGCGGCGCGCCGGTGCGGCCATGGCCAGGAATCGCCGGGCGGCGATCATGTCGCGGTGCTGCGGGCTCGCGCCGGTACGCCGGAGCCAGTCGGCCGGGTCCTCGACGTCGACCACCCACCCGGGCCCGACCCCCGCCCGCGCCGCGGCGGTGTCCGCCGGCACGTGGAGCAGCCGGGCGCCGTTGTCGGCCATCCGCGCGAGGTACGGCGGGTGCCAGCGCGCGACGTCGGATCGGAAGAGGTGGGTGTGGGCGTCACCGAGCTCGGCCACCCACGCCTGCGCGCCGCGCTCGAACGCCTCGCCGGTGAGGTCGCGGACGTGGGCGTGCCGCGCGGTGATGGCCTCCCAGTCGAGCCCCCGCAGCGCGAAGGAGGGGTAGACGTTCGCCACCTCGTCGCGGATCCGGTCGAACGCCTCCGCCGACGTGCGGCACGGGCGGTGCTCGACGACGTCGTCCGCGGCGTGGGCCAGGCTGTGGAGGAGGTGGAGTCCGACGCCGAACTCCCCCGGCGTCGGCAGGACGGAGGTGAGCTCGCGGGTGCGGCCGTCCCACTCCAGCCGCGCCACCGGCGCGGCTGGGTCGACCCGCGCTACCCAGCGCTGCTCCCACGGGTCCGCGGCCGTCCCGAAGCGGACCTCGGCGCCGAGCACCGCCGCGAGCTCCGCGCGCTCGGCACGGACGAGGGGCAGGAGCGGGGTCGCCGCGGGTACGTCCTCGAACGCGAGCACGAACGGCGCGTCCGCACGCACCCCGGCCAGTCCCACGGCAGCGAGCCTAGCCTTGCACTACGGATTGCGTAATTACGTAGTACCGTAACCGCCATGCCCGACGACGCCCGCCTCGCCGACCTCGAACGCCGCGTCGCCGCGCTCGAGGCCCGTCTGGATGACGGCGCACCGACCGCTGCCCCGCCAGGCGACGCCGAGCCGGGAAGCGCCCAGCCGGGAACTGCCTCCAGCACCGCGAGCACGATGCCCGACCCCGAGGTGTTCTGGGCGCTCGCCGGCCTGCACGCCCGGGTCGGGGCGCCGGGCGCCGTGCTCATCACCGGGACCGTCGCCCTGCCCGACGGCCGCGCCGCCGAGTGGCAGGAGGGCGCGCTCACGGGCGACCTCCTCGAGGCCGACTGGGCGGAGACCGCCGAGACGCTCACCGCCCTGGCGCACCCGGTGCGCCTGCGGCTGCTCCAGCGGGTGCTGGCCGGTGCCAGCACGGTCCACGAGCTCACCGAGACCGAGGGCGTCGGCACGAGCGGTCAGGTGTACCACCACCTGCGCCCGCTCATCTCCGCCGGCTGGCTCCGCGCCGTCGGCGGCGGCCGCTACGAGGTGCCCGTCGCCCGGGTCGTCCCCCTGCTCACCACCATCCTCGGAGGCCGACGATGAAGCGCACGATCGCCCGCGGGCAGACCTGGTGGTGGCGACTCTTCGTCGTCGCCATCCTTGCCAACCTCGTCCTCGAGATTCCACAGCCGTACCCGTTCCTCATCATCGTCGGGTCGCTCGCGCTCGCGCTCGTCCGGCCACCCGCGACGGACCGTGGCCCGGTCGACGTCGCCCCGCCCGTCCGGGGGCGCTGGGTGGCCCTCAACAGTCCCGGCTCCGCGGTGCCGAGCCACGGCGTCAAGGCCTACGGGCAGAAGTACGCCGTCGACCTGCTCCAGCCGTCCACCGACGCGCCGCCGTCGATGGGCTGGTCGTTCGTCATGCGCCGGCCCGAGACCTACCCGACGTTCGGGGCGCCGGTGCACGCCATGGCTGCCGGCACCGTGGTGCACGCGCAGGACGGCCAGCGCGACCACCGCGCGCGGGACACGTGGCCGGGGGTGCTGTGGATGATGACGCTCGAGGGCTTCATCCGGGAGCTCGCCGGCGCGCGCAAGATCATGGGCAACCACGTCGTCGTCGAGCACGACGACGGGACCTACGCGGCGTACGGCCACCTGCGCCACGGGTCCGCCGTCGTCCGCCCCGGCGAGCATGTGGCGGCCGGCCAGGTGCTCGCCCAGGTGGGCAACACCGGCAACACCTCCGAGCCGCACCTCCACGTGCAGCTCATGGACGACCCCCAGCCCACGGCCGCCGCGGGCGTGCCCATGCGCTGGCCGGAGATCGTCGTCGACCCCGCGGAGCGGGACGCCCGCTGGGGCATGGGCGAGCCCAAGCCGACGGCGCTGCCCGGCTTCCCGCGGAACGGCCAGATCTTCGAGGTGCGCGAGTCGTCAAGGGTGGGCGAGCCCGACGGCGGAGCCTGACCCCCCAGCCGGGGCCCGACCCCGCGCCGCGCTCAGACGAGGCCCGCGTCGTGGACGCAGCGGGCGATGTGCACGCGGTTGGTCGCGTCGAGCTTGGTGAACAGGTGGGCCACGTGCGTCTTCACCGTCGCCACGCCCATGTAGAGCTCGCGCGCGATCTCAGCGTTCGACAGCCCCCGGCCGATCGCCACCGCCACCTCGCGCTCCCGCTCGGTGAGCCGGTCCAGCCGCTCGCGCGCCGACCGCTCGCGGCTGTCGTCGCGGGGCTGGGCGACGGCGGCGATGAGCTGGGCGGTGACACTCGGGGAGAGCATCGGCTCGCCGCGGGCCACGCGCCGCACCGCGTCGACGAGGTCCGCCGGCGGGGTGTCCTTGAGGAGGAACCCGGCGGCGCCGTGGCGCAGCGCGGTCAGCACCATCTCGTCGGTGTCGAAGGTAGTGAGGACGATGACGCGGGCGCTCGACCCACGCTCGCCCAGCCGCCGGGTGGCCACCAGCCCGTCCTGGCGCGGCATCCGGATGTCCATGAGGACGACGTCGGGGCGCTCCCGCTCGACGAGGTCGAGCGCCTCGTGGCCGTCGGACGCCTCGCCGACGATCGCGATCGCCGGGTCACCGCCGAGGATCATCCGCAGGCCGGCGCGGACCAGGGGGTCGTCGTCGACGACGGCAACCCGCACCGGCGCCGATGTCCCGTCCTCGCTCATGCGTCCTCCTCCCACGGCAGCCACGCTCTCACGGAGAAGGTGCCGTCCGGTTCGAGGCCGTGCTCGAGCAGCCCGCCGACGAGGTGCGCGCGCTCGGTGAGGCCGGTCAGGCCGACGCCGGCGCCAGGCGTGGCGTGCCCGGGCGTGGCGTGCCCGCGCACGGCCCCGCCGTCGGGCCCACGAGCGGCGCCGTGAGCACTCGGGCCGCCCGCGAGCACGCGCGCACCGGCCGTCTCGCGCTCGGGCGGCGCGGAGAGCGGGTTGCGCACGTCGATGGTGAGGAGGCCGTCGGGCGCACCGCCGAGCCGGACCTCCACCGGTCGACCGGGGGCGTGCTTGCGGGCGTTGGTCAGCGCCTCCTGGATGATCCGGTACGCCGTGCGTGAGGTCGTCACCGGCAGCGTCTGCAGGACCGCGGCGTCGCCCCCCGGGAGCGCGGAGACGTCGAGGCGCACCGACGTGCCCGTGCCCGTGGTGTCGGCGATGAGGTCCGGAAGGTCGCCGAGCGTGGGCTGCGGTGGCTCCGCAGCATGGTCCGCCGTCGCGTCTTCCCACCCCGGGGCGAGGGCCGCGCCTGCGGCCCCGGCGTCCTTGCCGGTCCCCGCGACCGCACCGGTTCCGGCGACCGCACCGGTCCCGGCGACCGCACCGGTCCCGGCGACCGCGGGCGCGACCGAGCCCGTCGACTCCGCCCCCGGACCGGGCGAACCCACCGGACCGGACCGGTCCGCCGTCGGGCCGCTGGCCCCGGCGCGCAGCACGCCGAGCACCTGCCGGAGCTCCCCGAGCGCGCGGTGCGCGTTGTCCTGGATGACGCGGGCCGCCTCGCCGGTCTCCTCGGGCCCGAGGTCGGTGCGGTAAGCGAGCGCCCCGGCGTGCAGGGCGACGAGGGAGATCCGGTGGGCGAGGACGTCGTGCATCTCGCGGGCGATCCGGGTGCGCTCCGCCTCGCGCGCGGCCTCCTCGCGCAACGCCTGCTCCCGCTCGGCCGTGTCGGCCCGCTCCTGGAGCGAGGCGATGAGCTCCCGGCGGGCGCCGATGTATGACCCGGTGGCCACGCAGATCGCGCCAGCGGCGAGGCCGATGGCCAGGGAGGCGATCGTCATGGCCCGGTCGAGCTCGCGCGCACTGACGTAGGGCAGGAGCACGCCCTCGTAGAACGCCCCCGCCCCGCCCCACACCACGGCGACGACGACCACCCACCACCACCGCCGCCACGTCGCCATCGAGACCGTGGCCACCGCCGCCGGGCCGACGGAGAAGGCCGAAACCCACGAGAGCGCGGAGGTCAGCACCGCGGTGAGCAGGGGATGGCGGCGACGCAGCGGGAGCAGGGCCAGCGCGAGGAGGCCCGCGACCAGGTCGAGGAAGAGCAGCACGTCGGCGGCGCCCGGATACGCCGGACTCCCCTCCGCCACCGGCCTCGTCAGGTCGTCGACCGCGACGGCCCACAGGAGGAGGCCGATGCCAAGGGCGGCGAGGTAGCGCCAGATGCGGGACCACGGACGCAGGCGCGGGGGCGCGGGCGGCGGGCGCCCGACCGTGGCACCGCCCCTCGCGCCCAGGTCGGCGGGCACAGGTCTGCGGTCCATCCCCCCAGCGTAGGGATCGGCGCCCGAGCCGGGCTCCGCCGTCGGGCGCGGACGACTCCACCGAAAGGCGGACACGGCCGAGACCTGGCGCCGATGGAACGCGGGCGTGCGCCCGGGATCGTGAAGGCATGATCACTGCAGAGCACCTCACCCGCCGGTACGGCACGCGTGCCGTCGTCGACGACGTCTCCTTCACCGCCAGACCCGGGCGGGTCACCGGGTTCCTCGGTCCGAACGGCGCCGGGAAGTCCACGACCATGCGCATGGTCTGCGCCCTCACCACCCCCACGTCCGGGTCGGCGACCGTGCTCGGCCGCCCGTTCCGGGAGCTGACGAATCCCGGTCGCCAGGTCGGCGTCCTGCTCGACGCCTCGGCCCAGCACGCCGGCCGGACCGGTCGCGAGACGCTCTCGCTCTCGGCCCAGCTCCTCGGTATGGCCCCCGACCGCGTCGAGACGGTCCTCGACTTCGTCGGCCTCACCGCCCGGGAGGCGAAGGCGCGCACCCGTACCTACTCCCTCGGCATGCGCCAGCGCCTGGGCCTCGCCCACGCGCTCCTCGGCGAGCCGGAAGTGCTCATCCTCGACGAGCCCGCCAACGGCCTCGACCCCGCCGGCATCCGGTGGATGCGCGACGTCCTGCGCTCGTTCGCCGATGCGGGCGGCACGGTCCTGCTCTCCTCCCACCTCCTGCGCGAGGTGGAGGCCGTGGCGGACGACGTCGTCATCATCGGCGGGGGCCGGATCCTCGCCCAGGGCAGCGTCGTGGAGCTGCTCGCCGCCCCGGGCAGCACCGCCCGCAGCACGGACGACGCGGCCCTCGCCCGCGCGCTGGCCGCGGCCGGGCACGAGGCCGCCGCGTCCGGCGAAGGCGTACGGACGTCCGCGTCCCCCGAGCAGGTGGCGCACCTGGCCGTGGCGGCCGGCGTCGTCGTCACCGACCTCAGGGCGAACACCGCCGCCCTCGAGGACCTGTTCTTCGACACGACCGCCCAGCACGGGCGAGAGGAGATCTCCGCATGAGCGCCGCCGTCGCCCCTACCACCGGGACCACCGGGACCGCGGGCCCCGCCCGGACCGCGCCGCGGGCGGTGCCGTTCGCCCGGCTCGCCGCCGTCGAGCTGCGCAAGCAGGTCGACACCCGCGCCGGGATCGGCCTGCTCATCGCCATCGTCGTCTTGACCGCGGGGATCATGGCGCTCGTGCTCTTCAACTCCGACGGGGAGTTCATCACCTGGCAGGAGCTCACCCTGGCGTCCTCGTGGGGGTCGGTCTTCCTCCTCCCCCTCATCGGGGTCATGGCCGCGACCAGTGAGTGGTCCCAGCGGACTGCCCTGACGACGTTCGCGCTCGAGCCCCGCCGCACGCGGGTCAACATGGCCAAGCTCGTCTCGGCGAACGTCCTCGGCCTCGGCGTACTCATGGCCGTCCTCGCCGTCGGCGCGGTCCTCAACGTCGTGGGAAGGCTGTGGCTCGACGGCAACGGCTCGTGGGCGATGGACTGGGCCCTGTTCGGCGGCATGGCGCTCTCGCTCGTCATCCTCGTCACCCAGGGTGTGGCGTTCGGCCTGGCGCTGCTGAGCACCCCCATCGCGATCGTCGGCTACCTCGCCCTCCCGACGCTGTGGACGATCCTGTCGGCGCTGGTCCCAGCGCTGCGCGGGCCGTCGGACTGGCTCGACATCAACGTCACCCTGACGCCGCTCACCGAGGGCGGGATGGGTGGGGAGGAGTGGGCGCAGCTCGCCACGTCCTGCGGCGTGTGGGTGCTGCTGCCGCTGGCGTTCGGCCTGTGGCGCACGGCGCGCCGCGACGTGTCCTGACCCCTCGCGCTCAGCGCTGTAGCCCCTGCCGCTCGTGGCGGCGCACCCCCTCGTGATCTTGCAGAAACGCCGGATGGAGGGTCCGGCGTTTCTGCAAGATCACGACGGGGGTGGGGTGCCGCCGGTGTTGGGGGGCCGGTCAGTCGCCGGCGGCGCGCGAGACGTCCCCGGAGCCGGCGAGGAAGCGCTCGAGGAGCCCGGCCAGCTGCTCCTGTTCCTCCGCCGTGAGCGGGGCGAGCACCCGCCGCTCGTTGTCCAGGTGCCCCGCGACGACGTCGTCGACCAGGGCCCGGCCCTGCGGGGTGAGGGCGACGAGGACGTGGCGGCGGTTGGCCGGGTCGGTGCGCCGGTCGACCAGCCCGCGGGCCTCGAGGTTGGCCAGCCGGTTGGTCATCGCCGCCGAGCTCACCATGGTGCTGCGCGCGAGCTCGCCCGGCGTGAGCGTGAACGGCTCCCCCGACCGGCGCAGCGTCGCGAGCACGTCGAACTCCCCCCGCTGCAGGCTGTGCTCGGCGAAGTACGTGCGCAGCGCCCGGGAGGCGACCTCGTCCGCCCGGGCCAGACGCCCGATGATGCCCATCGGGGCGGGGTCGAGGTCCGGTCGCTCCCGCCGCCACTGGTCGAGGTAGTCGCTCACCCGATCGCGTGCCACGGTCCCACCTTTCGACATCAAACTGTTTGACGTCAACCTACCAGGGGCCTAACATCGTTCGATGTCGAATAGTTCGACGTGGAAGGAGCGCGGAGATGCCACAGCACGCGCCGACCCCCGGGCCCGGCTGGGGGCTGGTCGCGGCGACCTCCTTCGCCCCGGTCACCTGGGGCACCACGTACGTCGTCACCACCCTGGCGCTGCCCGACGGCCACCCGATGTGGTCCGCGGCGCTGCGAGCGCTGCCCGCGGGTCTCGTCGCCCTCGCCGTCGGCCGGGCTCTGCCGCGAGGCGGCTGGTGGCTCAAGGCGCTCGTGCTCGGCATCCTCAACATCGGGGCGTTCTTCCCCCTGCTGTTCGTCACGGCCTACCTCCTGCCCGGTGGGGTCGCGGCCATCTTCGGGGCGCTGAGCCCCCTGGTCGTCGCCCTTCTCGCGCTGCCGCTCCTCGGCGAGCGGCCCACGCGCTGGCGGCTGACCTGGGGCGTGCTCGGCGTCGTCGGGGTGGCACTGATGGTGCTCGCGCCGGGAGCCGCGCTGAGCGTCCCGGGCGTGCTCGCGGCCGTCGGCGGCGCCCTGTCCATGGCGCTGGGCACTGTCCTTAGCAAGCGCTGGGGCCGCCCCGTCGGGCCGGTGCCGTACGCCGGGTGGCTGCTCACCGCCGGCGGGCTGGTCATCGTCCCCCTCGCCCTCCTCACCGAGGGAGCACCCCCGGCCCTCGACGGCCCCGCGCTCGCGGGCTACGCCTGGCTCGGCGTGGCCGGGACCCTGCTCGCCTACGTCCTGTGGTTCCGCGGTGTTGGACGCATGCCCGCCGGGGCGGTCGCCTTCCTCCCGCTCATCTCCCCGCTCGTGGCCACGCTTCTCGGCTGGGCCGTCCTCGCCGAGGCGCTGACGCCCGTGCAGGGCGTCGGGTTCGCCGTCGCCCTGCTCGCCGTCGCCTGCGCTCAGTGGACGCCGCGGCGCCGACCGGCCACGCACAGCAGCACGCCGGCGACGACGGCGGCGAGCGCCACGAGTCCCGTCCCCCGGGTTGCGCCGGTGGCCGGCAGCGCCCCGGGTGCCGGGGAGCCCACGGCCGGCGGGCCACCGTTCGCGGGGTTCGCCGCGTCGCCCCCCGGCGGCACGGGCGACGGCGCCGCGGCCGACGGCGACGGCGACGGCGACGGCGACGGCCCAGCGGACGGCACGTCACCGGCGATCTCCAGCGCCACGACGAACGAGGCCTGCCGGACGGCGCCGTCCGACCGGTTGCCCGACGTCGCCTCCAGCGGCAGCTCGTAGGTGACGGTGACGGCCGTCGACTCCCCCTGCTCGAGCGGCACCGCGCCGATCGTCGTACTGCCGGTGGCGTGCAGCGTCGCGAAGGACGCCTCCCCCGACGAGGTCTCGGTCTGCCACCGCAGCCGGAGGTCGTCGTAGAACGCGTCGGCCTCCTCGGGGCCCCGCAGGCGCACGTCGACGACGGACGCCCGCAGCGTCCCCGCGGTCGGGCCGTCGTTGCGCACGCGGAGTGTGCGGGTGGTGCTGTCGCCCGGCACGGCGACGGGCTCCCCCACGAAGCTGTCCTGTCCTCGTCCGGTGCCGTCCTCGTCCCACACGAGGACGACGGCGCCGGTCCCGGCGCCCTCCGCACCCTCGCCGTCGACGCGCGCCCCGATGTCGCCGACGTCGCCGACGGCGGCGCTCGCCCCGGCCGCGAGCGCGAGGGGCACGACGGCGGTCGCCAGGGCCGCGCGGAGGAGCCGTCGGGCGGTCGCGCTCACCGACCCGGCCGGAAGGTCTCGTGGGTGAACGTCAGCTCGGTGAGCGGCTCGGCGGCGGGGTTGGCCGCCACGCGGGCGGTCCACGTGTCGCTGCTGGTCACGGCGCCGGCGGAGGAGTCCGCGTGCACCGTGCCGGTGTTCGAGTACGCACCGGCGACGGGCACCTGGTCGAGGCGGCCGACCAGGCACCAGTACTCGGTGACGGGTGCGGTCGCGCCGTCCGCCGTCGTGGACGGGCCCGCGGGCACGGGCGTGGACACCAGCGGTCCGGCCGCCGGGTCCGGCGGGACGACCGCAGGCAGCGGGGTCGCGGGCGTGCAGGAGGCGGCGTCGGGCACCCGGACGAGGGCGAGCCGGGCGGCGGCGAGGACCGACCCGGCCGCCGGCCGGGGCAGGTGCGCCTGGTAGCGCAGGCCGAGGTTCCCCTGGGCGACGGCGTCGACCCGGATCGGGACCGCGAGCACACCGGTCTCCACCAGCGTCGTGGCCTCGGCCGGACCGAGGCCGACGGTGAGGACGTCGTCGGGACCGTCGGCCGCCGCGAGGCCGGTCGTCCCGCCGTCGGGCGAGGCGGTGCCGGTCGCTGCCCCATCGACGCGGCCGACGGCGAAGCTCACCACGCCGGCGGACAGGTGTCCCGTCGTCGTCTCCGTGTCGCTCCACAGCGCGGCCGCGGATCCGGTGACGCCCCCGACGACCAGCGCCCCGAGCAGGACCGCCCCCACCGCCCGCGGCCCGCGGGGACCGAGCCCGTCGAGGCGCCCCGCGCGGGCCAGGGCCGGGCGGGGCATCCGGACGGGGCGCGCCGCGCGGTGCCGGGAGGCAGTCGTGGCGCGGTCCCGGGAGGCATGCGCGGCGCGGTGTCGTCCGCCGGTGGTGCTCACGACGAGAACCGCCCGCCGGCGCGGACCTGGTCGAGCTGGAGAACGAGGTCGCCGAGGTCCGCGAGCGGCACCCCGGCGGGCGGGGCGGCGGCGGCATACGCGGGCGCGCCGGGCGCCACGGCAAGCACCAGCGACACGGTCCACGCCTTCTCCCCCGCGGCCGGCACGGGCACGGTGACGCTCTGCCCGACGGCGGCGGGCGCCGTCACCTGCGCGCCGGCGGCGTCGAGGACGCGGTACGTCGCGGTGACGTCGTCGGGCACCTGCGCCGCCCGCTCCCCCCACCGCACGGTGAGCTCGGCCGCGGCGTTCTCGCCCACGAGCGTGGTGACGATGTCCTGCCGCATGACGACGACGTCACCCGGCATGGCACGGAAGCGGTCGGGGTCGACGGCGCGCGGGGTGACGTCGGGCGAGATGTCCGTCCAGGTCGCCCCGCCGTCGAGAGCGACGTCGAAGTCCCCGGCCGTCACGGCCCCCGGGACCGTGCCGTCCCCGCTGGTCCACAGCGCATGGGTGCTCATCCCCCCGGCGAGCGCGAGGAGCACCGCACCGCCGGCGAGTGCCGCCCGGTCCCATCCGGTCATCGCGCAGCTCGCCGTCCGCTCGGCCGCAGCAGCATGACCGCGGCGTAGACGAGGAGCACGACGGCGGCGCCCGCCACGATCGTGCGCGTGTGGTCCCCGGCCCAGAGCACCACGTGGCCCGCCGCGCGCACGTGGTAGAGCGCGCGGCCCATGATCTGCTCCGCCTCGATGGGGTCGTCGTCGGCGCCGTTGGCGTCCCCGCGGGTGACGAACATGGCGCCCCCCTCGCCGCCGAGACTCTCGGCGACCACCCGGTGGGTGATGAGCGTGGGGTCGCCCGAGACGGGCTGGAAGGCGACGACGTCGCCCACCTGGATCTCGTCGGCGTCGACCGGGACGACGACGACCATGTCGCCCGCCGAGTACAGGGGCTCCATCGACCCGGAGAGCACGGTCAGCGCCGACCCGCCGAGGAACCGCGGGACGACCGCGAGGGCCAGCGCGGCGAGCACCGCGACGACGAGCACGACGCTGAGGAGCGCCGACCCGATGCCGACGAACCGGTTCCACGCCCCCGCCCGCGTGCTCCGGTGCCGCGCCCGGGACGTACGGCCGGGGGCGGCGGCGATGCCGCCCGCGGTCACTGCTGGGCCTGCTCGGCCTCGTCGTCCGCCTCGGGACGCACCTGGGTGAGCTGGACGCCGACGGTGGGGAGCACGAGGCCGGTCTGGACGAGCTCGCGGTCGGTCGTGTCCGCATCGAAGGTGAGCGTGAGGACGACCGTGAGGTCGACGCCCGCGGGCTCGGCGTCCGGACCTGTCGACTGGGGGGTCAGGTTGGCGGGGAGGGTGAGGTATGCGGCGCCGTCCTCCTCGGTCGCGTCGTCCTCGGGCGCGCTGGCCTCGGACCACAGCTTGAGTAGGGGCGCGGGAGTCGTTCCGAGCGGGATGTCCGTCATTCCCGTGATCGGTTCGTCGTCCGCGCCGAGGACGGAGTAGGTCGCGTTGATGTCCGCGGGGAACATCACCGTCTGCCCGTCGACGGCCTGGCCGCCGAGCGTGATCCCCAGCTCAGCGAGCATGTTGTCGCCCTCGAGGGCGGCGTCGATGGAGAAGGTTCCCTCGATCGTGTCGCCGGGGATAACACGGAACCGGTCGAGGTCGATGTCTACCCCCTCGCCATCAGGCCCCTCGACTCCGGAGACGTCCCGCCACTGGGGGCTGCCGACGAGGTCGACGGCGAGATTACCGGCGGTGATGGTGCCGCCGTCGGCCTCCGCGTCGTCGGTCCACAGCGCGTAGGTGGAGCCGCCAGCGAGCAGGGCGACGGCAGCGACGCCCGCGAGGGCGCCCTTGGACTTGTTGTTCATCGTCTCTTCCTTCTGTTGGCCGGGTCCGGTCAGGACGTCGGCAGGGGGGTGACGGGTCCGGTCGCGACACAAGTCGTGGACTCGCCCGGGGAAAGGGTGGGGATCGGGTTGCCGGAGGCGGGACCGCCGGCCTGGCGTGGGCAGGTCACCGCGACACCGCGGTCGTCAGTGACCCGGAGGTGGGTGAGCGGGACGGTGCCCGTGTTCGTCACCGTGTAGGACCAGGTGACGGAGGTGCCGGCGGTGACGGTGGGCTCGCCGCCGTCCGCAGGGTCGAGGGCCGAGGTCTTGACGATGGTCACCGACGGCCGTTCGACGACCGCGTTGATGACCCGGCAGGTAATGACGGCGTCGGGCCGGGCCTCCACCGCGAAGCCGTCGCTGACGTTCGTCACCACCACCGGGGAGCCGTCGGAGGAAGTGCACGTGGCGTTCTGGCCCCCCTGGGGCTCGAGGACGTACCCCTGGCGGGAGGCCTGGGTGAGGGTGAGCGTGCGCGAGCCGGTGGCCTGCTCGAGGTCGACGGCGAAGCTCGCGGCGCCGTCGTCCCCCGTGACGGCCGGGACCGGCGCGCGACCGGGTCCTGCGGCCGCCGGGGTGAGGCGCCACCCCCGGCCGGGGGTGGGGCGCGCGCCCGGGCCGCGGCGGACCTCGGTGACGACGTTGACCGTGCCTGTGCAGCCCACGCGCGCCACCGAGGCGAGCACGTCGCCGAGGCCGGCGACGTCGGTCACGCGGGTGTCGTCGGTAAGCAGGCGCAGGCGCTGCTGGTTCACCGGGGTCCGGGCCGCCCCGACGCCGACGGCGACCAGGTGCGCGCCCGCGGCCTTGACCATGTTGGCGGAGGCCACTGCGTCCTCGACGGTGCGCATCGTGGCGGCGCCGCCGGTGCCGGAGCGGCTGGCCGTCGGCTCACCGGCGGTGAGGAAGACGACGACGTCGGCGCCGGCGGCCACCTGCGCGAGGCCCGCGTCCCAGTTGGTCGACGACAGCGGTGCCGGGTTGAAGAGCCGCAGGGCGGCCCGGACGACGGTGGCGCCGGCCGGGCTCCGCACCGAGGTCAGCGGGAGCGGCCGGTTGAAGAACCCCGGCGCGGGGGCCTCGCTGGCGAATCCGTACAGCGCCACGTGGGAGGCGGTGCCCTCGAGGGCGTCGACGACCCGTCGGCCCGCGTCCCGGTAGGCACCGAAGTCGGCGAGGGACTCGCCGCGGGTCACCGCGCCCGACAGGTCGTAGACGACCGCGACGTCGCGGGTGCAGCGCGCCGGCGTGGCGGCGTTGGCGCGGACGTTCGGCCAGCCGCGGCCGTCGTCGGGCAGGGCCACGGTGGCGCCGCCGCGCACGTAGCCGGTGGCGTGGCGGACGAGGTCCTGCGCTGCGCCCCAGCTCTCCGCGGCGGTCCACCCTGCGGGGGTACCCGTCTGGACGGCGTAGAAGTAGCCGTAGTAGCCCAGCCACGAGAACGGCAGGTCGACGATGACGCCGCAGCGCCCGTCGCGACCGGTGGTGCAGGTGCCGACGGCGGTCCCGCCCGTCACCGCGGTGCTGCTCGTCCGGTAGAAGGTGAAGGTCGCGCCCGGGAGGCCGGCTACCGAGCCGTCGGCCAGCCGGTCGCCCCCGGCGCGGGCGACGAGCTTGACCTCGTCGTAGCGGGGGGTGGCACTCGGGACGCCGGTCGCGGCGGGCGCGGCGGCTGCCCTCGGGGTGGTCGCCGGAGTCGATGTCGGGGCGGGCGTGGCCGCCGGCGTCCTGGGCGCGTTCGGCGTCAGACCGGGCGCGGGCGGGGTGGTGGCCGGGGCGGCCGGGGTGGTGGCCGGGGCCGGACGCGTGCCGGGCACGTTCGGCGTCAGGCCGGGGGCCGCCGGCACGGGGGCCGGGGCCACCGGCGCCGGGGCGAGGGCGGGAGCCTCCGGCGCGGATACGACCTCGTCGAGTCCCGGACCGGTCGCGCCCTCGCTAGGGACGGTCGGGCCAGGCGCCACCGGGTCGGCGCGGAATCCCGCGCCGGTTGACGCGGTCGTCAGGGGGGCGGCAGCAGTGCTGAGATCGCTGGTGACCGCCTCGGGAACGGAAGGCTCTGCGGAGGTGGGGACGCCGAGGACGAGCGCAAGGGCCGCCACCGTGGCGATCCCTGCTTCGCGAGCACCCGCCCGTACCCATGTGCAATGGCCCATCCGCCCCTGAACTCCTTGACCCGGACGAGCGCCGTTTTGCGCGCTCGCCCTCCCCCACACCCCGGTGATCGCGGGGTGCCCGTGCGACAACCGGCCAGTCCGCCTTAGACGTTTGTCTAGAACTTTCTGGCCGATGGTCGCGAAGGTATCAGCGGATCGTCGTCCGTGTGATGTTTTCGCGAGATCCCGCTCACCGCGGGAGCCTTGGGGGATTACTCCTCGCCGGAACGACGCCAAAAGGTCAGCGTGCTGTGTGTTGTAGATCACACGCAGGGCGCCGGTCCGTGCCGATGTCGCTAGGCAGGGGGCGACGTCAGCACCAACCTGCGAACTCGGCCACGGTGGCGCGCGCAGTACGCCGGGAGAGCACTGCGGCTCGTCGATGACGGCCGGCAGCGCGCGCCTCAGGAGGCGCGTACGGGTGAGGCCACAGCGTCATGACCACAGCGATGTCACCGTATGAGCCGGTGACGCCAGCGCTTCTGCATGATCACGAGCTAGAGGCGACGTCGGGGCGCCACCCCGGCTCAGCGCTTCTGCATGATCACGAGCTAGAGGCGACGTCGGGGCGCCACCCCGGCTCAGCGCTTCTGCATGATCACGAGCTAGACGGTGGGAGCGCCCGTGGGGTCCTCGTCCACCAGGGGGGTGCTCGCCACGATCTCGAGGTCGAACTCGTCGACGACCGGGGGCGACACCTTGTGCAGCATGCTCGCCTCGGCGACGTCCGTCTCGGAGTGCGCGCCGCAGCCGTGGTCGACGCTGACGACGCGACCGTCGTCGGGCGACCACTCGTTCGCGCACACGCCGAAGACGCGGCGCAGCGACCCGCTGAGCTTGACGAAGAACCCGCAGGTCGAGCAGGGCGCCGCGGCTGCCACGGCGCTCGCCGCGTTCGGGCCGCGCTCGCCGTCGTACCAGCGCGTCACCGCGTCGTCACGTCCGACGCGGGAGAGCACCCGGGCGCGGCCGAGGCCCATCTCGAAGTGCAGGTCGTCGCCGAGCACGTCGGCGTCCTCGTCGGTCGCCTCGTAGCCCTGGTCGAGCCGCGGGTCGTCGACGACGTGGGGCAGCACGTCGGCGGGGCCGACGTCACCGGGCTGGAGGCGCTCCGCCCACGGCAGCCACGCGGGCGCCAGCAACGCGTCGTCGCCGGGCACGAGGTTGACCTCGCACACGGTCGCCGTGCGACTGCGCGGAGGCCGGGCCACCGTCACTGCCCACGTCCAGCCGCGGTAGCCGGGGTTCAGGCTCGCGAAGTGGTGGGTGACGAGGCGCTCGCCGTCGACGACGGCGGCGAGGTGCTCGCCCACCTCGCCCGGTCCGGCGATCTCCACGGCGGCTTCGCGCGCGAGGTCCACGGCAGCGGTGAGGACCGCTTCCTTGGCTGCCCGGGCGGTAGGTCGGGACATCGTCGTGGTCGGCACGTCGTCCAGTGTAGGTTGCCGCGCTCGGCCGGGTCGCCCCGCGACGGGGTCACCCACGGGGTCACCCACGGGGGCGACCACCGGACCGGGACGCCGACCTACCCGGGGGGCGCTCAGACGTCGAACTCGTCGGCGACGGCGCGAAGGACCTGGGCGATCTTGGTCCCGCCCGCCTTCTCCGGGTAGCGCCCGCGGCGCAGGTCGCCGGAGGCGCGGTCGAGCACCCGGATGAGGTCCTCGACGATGGGCACCATGTCCTCGGCGGGCTTGCGGTGCGCGCGCGCGACGGACGCCGGGGGCTCCGTGACGCGCACGGACAGTGCGGACGGGCCGCGCTTGCCCTCGGCGACGCCGAACTCCACCTTGGTCCCCGGCTTCGGGGCGACGCCCGCCGGCAGAGCGGAGGCGTGCAGGAAGACCTCGCCGCCGTCGTCGTCGGCGATGAAGCCGAAACCACGGTCGGGGTCGAACCACTTGACCTTGCCGGTAGGCACGTCTACCTCTGCTTCTGTCCAGGGAAATGCGGGCAGGGTGCGCCGCGCGCCCGATGACGCTCGGCGCGTGGTGCGACCTCCAGCCTATCCGTCCGGTGGTGGACCTGCGCAGACCTTTGGAGGGCCAGGTAGCGTGACGAGGGCCCACCGACGACGTCCCTGCGGGGACCAAGGAGCCAGCAGATGAGCGAGCAGCCGACCGGCCGAGCGACGGAGATCGTCCGCTCCTTGGTGGAATGGATGCTGCGCGGCGCGCGGGCCGAGCCGGGGTGGGACGAGATGCACCTCGAGCTGCGCCCCTTGCGCGACGTCGTACGGGTCCGGGTCACGGAGGTGCGCGGACGGTCGAGCCAGGCGCGCACGGCGGAGCTGCCGCCCGACGCCGACGCCTACAGCGACGCCCGCGAGCTGCAGGAGATCTCCGCGCGCCCGGGTCTGGGCACGTGGATCAGCGCGACGGTCAGCGCGCGGGCGTCGGGCTGGCCCGAGCCGACGATCGCCGCGTCCGCGACGCTCAACATGAACGAGGAGCCCCCGACGTGGGGGCCGGGCGAGCACGTCCTCGAGGCGGAGGACCTCGTCCACCTCCTCACCCGCCACCCCCGGCGCGCCGAGCACGTCCCCGCGTGGATGGCCGAGCGCGTCACCGCGGCGGGGCTCAGCCTCCCCGCCGTCGCCGGGGCGACGGCGGAACCCACCGCCGCGCCCTCGGTCGCCCCGGCGTCCCCCGCCGCGACCGCGCCCGCCGCCACGGCGCCCGGCCCCGCCGTCGGCTCCGCGCCCGCCAGCCCCGCGCCCGCCTCCACCCCCGGCCCCACCGCCACCCCCGGCCCCGCCGCCCCCGCCGAGACCTCGACCAACCCGCCGCTGCCGACCCCCCGCCCGCGCGAGCGCCGGCCGGGGGCGATCCTCGTCGTCGTCGATCGCGACGGCATCCCCACCGAGGACGGCTCGCGGCCGCAGCGGCGGCGGCTGCGCCTGGGCGCGTCGCTCTCCCTCACCGACGTCCTCGAGACCGTCGGCACCCCGCTCCCCTTCGCGGACGGCCGCGGCACGTGGGCCGTGCGGTACGGCACGAGCCCCGACGACGGCGCCGTGCTCGCCGTCGTCGAGCAGGGCCCGGGCGCCCTCCAGGGCGGGCTCGAGAGCGTGCACGTCCACCTCGTCCACGACGTCCCGCCGGTCGACCTCCTCACCGACGACGACGAGCTGCCGCTGTACTACTGCTCCGTCCCCGGGCCGGTCGAGGACGTCCTCGCTGCGGCGCGCCGGGGCATCACCACCCCGCCGCGCCCCGCGCGCCGTCCGCCGGACAACCCCGTCCTGCGCGCCGCCGTCGCCGCCTACGCCGAGGAGCCCGGGCGGGACCGGATGCTCCACGTGCTGCGCCAGGCGCTCGGCGGCCAGATCGTCCTCGACGCGACCGGCTCCACCCTGCCCGGCCCCGACGGCGGTCCCTCGAGCATGCGGCTGACGACCATCACCACCCCCGACGGCTCCCGGGCGCTCGGCGCCTTCACGAGCAATGCCGCGCTCACGACGTTCCGGCGCAAGCTCCACGAGAAGTCCGGCGAGGGGATGCCCCCGGAGATCCTCGGTCTCGCGCAGTCCGCGCCGACGGTCCTCGAGCTGTTCCGCAGCAACGACGACCTCACCTGGCTCGTCGTCGACCCGGCCGGCCCCGCCTGCACGCTGGGCAAGTCCGAGGTCAACTACGCCCTGTCCGCGCCGAGCAGCCTCGCCGTCAAGGACCTCCTCGCCCGTGAGCACACCCTGCAGGAGCTCTTCGACACCCTCCGCGAGGGTGACGCGCACCTCTTTCTCGCCGAGAAGACGCAGGGCGACCGGCCGGGCCCGGTGTTCGCCAAGCGCCAGGGCGACGGCGCCCCCGCCATGGTGGCGTTCACCTCGCCCGCGGAGGTCGCCGCGTTCGGCGCGGACCTGCGCAGCCGCCGGTTCCCCGTGCAGTGGCTGCTCCAGTTCTTCCTCCGCTCGGGGGTGGCCCAGGTGCACATCAACCCCTCCGGCCCCTCGGCCGCCCTCTCCGTGGCGCAGGTGCGGCACTTCCTCGGGAACCCGTCGGCGACGCCCCCGGGGACGGCGTCCGGCGGGTCCGAGCAGACGACGCCGTGACCGGGAGGGTCGCCGCGCCGGTAGCGTGGTGAGATGAACACGGGACAGCGCGCAGCCGCGCACGGCACGAGCGGTGCCGGCACTGCGGGCACCCCCTTCGGTACCGCCACCTCCGCCGCGACGACGGAGGACCTCGCGCGCGCACTCGCCGAGCGACCCGACGGCGCCCTGGTCGAGCTCCTCCGCCTACGTCCCGACCTCGCGGTCCCTGCCGCGTCCTCGATCACCGTGCTCGCCGCCCGGGCCGCCTCGCGCCCGTCGGTCGAGCGGGTCCTCGCCCGCCTCGACGCCGCCCAGCTCGAGGTGGTCGAGGCGCTCGCGGTCCTCGCCGCCATGCCCGACGGCGACCCGGCCCGCCTCGCCGCGCTGCTGCAGACCACCGCGGCCGAGCTCGCGCCCCTCGCCGAGCACCTCGAGCGTCTCGGCCTCACGGTCGGCGGGCGCGCCGTCCTCGGCGTCGTCGAGGCCATCGGGCCCTACCCCGCGGGACTCGGGCCGAGCGCCGGCGCGCTGCCGGGCGAGGTCGCCCCGCCGGCGACGAGCCGTGCGCTCGCCAAGCTCATGGCCACTGCCCCACCGGCCGCGGCCCGCATGCTCGAGGCGCTCACCTGGGGGCCGCCGGTGGGCGTCGTCCGCGCCGAGGACCCCAGCCCGGCCGCCCTCTGGCTGCTCGAGCGCGGCGTCCTCCAGCGACTCAGCCCCACCCAGCTCGTCCTCCCGCTCGAGGTGGGCCTGGCCGCGCGCGGCGACCGGATCTTCGCGGTCCGCACCGCCCCGCCGTCGACCGACACCATCCCGCGCCGCCGTCTCGACGTCGTGGCCGCCGAGGGCGCCCGCACCGCCGAGGACGTCGTCCGGCTCGTCACCCTCCTCGTCACCGCCTGGGACGAGGACCCGCCCCCCGCGCTGCGCGGCGGCGGACTGGGGGCACGCGACCTCAAGCGGGCCGCCACCCTCGTCGAGCGGGACGCTGCGGTCGCCGCGGCCGTCGCCGAGCTCGCCGGCGCCGCGGGCCTCGTGGCCCCCATGGACGACGGCGCGGACGGCGCCGTCTTCGCGCCCACCCCCGCCGCCACCGACTGGCGCGAGCTCCCGCTCGGCGAGCGCTGGGCCCAGCTGGCCCTCGGCTGGCTCCGGTCGCGTCGCACCGCGTGGCTCGTGGGAACCCGCAACGACCGCGGCGCCCTGCGCGCGGCGCTCGAGCCGGGCCTTGAGCGCGGCTGGGCGGCCACCCTGCGCCAGCGCGTCGTCGCCACGCTCGCCGACCTCCCCGAGGGCTCGGCGCCCACCCCCGCGCAGCTCCACGCCCTCCTCACCTGGCACGCCCCGCGGGCGACCCCGCCCCTGGCCAGCGTCGCCGCGGTGCTCGCCGAGGCCGAGCTCATCGGCGTCATCGGGGCGGGTGCCCTCACCGCCGCCGGTCGCGCCGCGCTCGGCCCCGGGGACGACGCCGAGCCCCACGACGACGTCATGGACCCCGGCGCGACCGGGCAGGACGACGCCGCGCGGACCGCCGCCGTCGTCGCCGCGCTCCTCGAGGCGCTCCCGGAGCCGGTCGAGGAGCTGCTCATCCAGGGCGACCTCACCGGCGTCGTCCCGGGCCGCCCCGGTCCCGGGCTGGAGGAGCTCATCACGCTGGCCGCCGACGTCGAGAGCCGCGGCGCGGCCCTCACCGTGCGGTTCTCCGCGGGCTCCATCCGGCGGGCGCTTGACGCCGGCCTGGCCGGGGCGGACCTGCTCGAGCGGCTCCGCGCCGCGTCCCGCACCCCGCTCCCCCAGGCGCTGGAGTACCTCATCACCGACGCCGCGCGCCGGCACGGGCAGGTGCGGGTGGGCAGCGCGGTGAGCTACGTCCGGGTGCTCGACCCCGTCGCCGCGGCCTCCCTCGCCGGACACCCCGAGCTCGTCGGCGTCGGCCTGCGCGCCATCGCCCCGACGGTCCTCGTCTCCTCGGCGCGGCCCGCCGAGCTCCTCGAGCTGCTCCGGCTGGCCGGCGCCGCGCCCGTCCTCGAGGGTCCCGACGGCGCCGTCATCACCGCCCGTCCCGGCGCCGGGGCGGCCTCGGGCCGAAGCGTGGACGGCGACGTGGGACGTGGCCGGCGCACCGCCGGGACCACCGGGCGCGCCGTCCGGCGCCCGATCGGGCGCCTCCCCGGCACGCCGGAGGCCGCACCCGTCGGGGTGCGGCACCTCGACGACGCCGACCTCGCCGACGTCGTCTCCGAGATGCGCGCGGGCCAGACCCGCGCGGCGGAGGCCGCTGAACGGCGGCTGTCCGGGGAGGTCGTCGCGACCGACCCGGTCCACACCGTCGCGCTGCTCCGCGAGGCGGCCCGCACCGGCTCCGCGGTGAGCGTCGTCGTCGTCGGGCCGAACGGTGGGCTGCAGCGCCGACGGGTGCGACCGCTGAGCATCGAGGGCGGGCGCTTCCGGATGGCCGACCTCGACCGGGACGCCGAGATCGTCGTCGCCATCCACCGGATCAATGCCGTCGGCGAGGTCCCGGAGAGCTGAGCGATGGCGCCGGGTCCCCGCCCGGCGCCCGCACCGCCCCCCCTCTCGTGATCGTGCGGAGATGCCGGGTCCCACCCCCTCCCCCCGTCCCCCCGCGCACCGCCGAGTTCGCTACTTCCTGCCCAGTTCGCCAGTTCATGCCGAGTTCGCTAGTCAGAACTGGCGAACTCAGCACCCAACAGCGAACTCGACGCACGAGCAAGTCCCGAGTTCGCTAGTTCCTGCCGAGTTCGCTAGTTCCTGCCCAGTGCGCCGCGCACAGCGGCCGCGAAGGGTCGCCGCGGCCCATGGCCGAGCCCGAGCGGGTGCGCCGGAACGGCTGGCTCTAGGCGAGCTGGCCGCGGGCGATGCTCTCGCCGCTGTGCGACGGGTCGCCGTCGTAGGGCTCGTCCGAGATGTCGACGATGGGAAACTCTCCGAGATCGAGCCCCGGGGGCAGCTCGAACTCGCCCTCGTCGCCGCGGAGGATGCCCAGGCTGATGAGGCGCTGCACCTCGGGATCGAGGAGCCAGACCTCGCGGTAGCCGGCCTCGTCGCTCTGCCCGAGCTCGACGGTGAGGACCTGCCGGCCGTCGACCTCGTGGACCGTGGCCGTCCCGGCACCCTCCCACCCGGGCAACGGGTCGAGCTCGGCGCTGGCCACGACGGGGGCTTCGGCCGGCCGGTCGAGCACGCCCTGGACGAGCGCCGTCCCACCGACACCGGCGATGAAGCTCGCCGCCGCGACCCACACGACCCTGCGCCGCCACCGGCTCTCCACCTGCGGGAGCGGTGTCACCGACGCGCCGCCGGCTGAGGACGGGGCATCGGCGCGCGACGCCGCAGCGCGGCCGGCGTCGGGTGCCGCAGCGCGGCCGGCAACGGGTGCCGCAGCGGGGCCGGCAACGGGTGCGGCGCCGCCGTCGACCACCGCGCCGTCGTCGACCACCGCGGTCGCGCCGACCACCGCGCCGCCGTCGACCACCGCCCCGCCGACGACCACGCCGCCGTCGTCGACCAGCCCCTCGAGGCCGAGCTCGTCCGCGATCCGGTCCCACACGGCGGCCGGCGGCGCGACGAGGTCACGGTCGGCGTAACGGCCCGCGTGGGTGACGCGTTCGAGCGCCGTCAGCTCCGTGCGGCACTCGTCGCAGGTGGCGAGATGCTCCGCGACGTCAGGGGTGACGTGCTCCCCCAGCGCGCGCAGCGCGAGGGTCTCGTCATCAATATGCGGCATCTCCCACCTCCAATCGAGTCCGCAGTCGCCGAAGGCTACGCGCGATGTGCGACTTCACGGTGCCGAGCGGCAGCCCGACCCGTTCGGCGATCTGGACGTGCGTGAGGTCCTCGAAGAAGGCGAGGCTGAGGATCTGCCGTTGCGGGTCACCGAGGGCGTCGATCGCGTCGGCGACGACCACCCGGTCCACGACCATCCGTGCCGGGTTGGACTCCGGCGCCGGGTCGGCGCGGACGGCGGCGACGGCGTCGGCCACCTGCTGCTCCCGCGTCCGGCGCCCGTAGGCGTCGGCGACGGCGTGCCGGGTGATGCCCACCAGCCAGGCCTGCAGGGGGGCCCGGTCCGGGTCGAACCGTGCGCGGCTGCGCCACGCGTCGACGAACACCTGCTGCGTGACGTCCTCCGCGTCGGGCGCCGAGCCCAGGGAACGCAGGGCGATGGTGTACACCAGCGGCGACCACCGCTCGTACGCCGCGCGTACCGCCTCGGGACGCCCGGCACGGAACGCCGCCTCGATCTCCTCGTCGACGTCCCCCACCCCCCTCGGCGGCCCGGCTGCGGCGTCCCCCTCGGTGAGTACGCACATCAGCTTCCCGCGAGCCTAGCCGTCGTGACGATGTTGTCGTCGTAGCTCTGGCGCACGTCGTCCCACCGACCGCCGCACGTGATGAGCACGAGCTCGGGCTCGCCGTCCCGCCGGAAGTAGCGGGAGAGGTCGATGACCGTCTTGGCGATCCCCTCGACGGACGTCACCTCGTAGGTGACCTCCGTCCCGTCGGCGAGGACGACGACGACCGGGTCACCGACCTGGGCGCGGTCGAGACGGTGGAACGGGCCCCGCGGGGTGATCTCGGAGCCGGAGTGGGAGGCGATGACGGTCGCCCCGGCGTCGGCGCCCGCTGTCGGGCCGAAGCGGTACCAGCCGGCGCGGGCGGCATCCGGCGGGATCTCCATCTGCCCGTCCGGGGCGACGCCGACGGCGTCGACGGGCATGTCGATCTCGAGGCCCGGGTAGACGACGCGGACCGGGGCGACGACGGCCGCGGCCTGGACGGCCTCCGGGCTGGCGTCCCGCACGGGGACGTCGATGCCCGCCGCGGGCGCGGGACCGGTGGGGTCCGCCGTCGGCGCGGGTGGAGCCGCCGGGCCCACGCGGTCCGACGACGTGGACCCGGCGGGTGTGGTGGCGCTCCCGCCCGGGGGCTGCGCGGACGGTGCCGCGCAGCCCCCGACGAGTGCCACGGCCAGGGCGAGCGCTCCTGCTGCCCGCGCTGCTGTGGCTGACATGCGCAGTGCCTAGCGCCGGGTGGCGACGGCGCGGACGCCGAGGGCCCCGAACGCCGCGATCGCGAGCACGAGGGCGATCGATGCGGCCGCCCCGATGCCCGCCTCGGCGGGAACCTCGGTGAGGCCCGTGGGCACACCGGCCGGGGCCGAGTGCGTGGCGTCGACGGTCTGGACCGCGAGCGCCAGGTTGCCGGCGTCGAGGCTGCCCCAGGCGTAGACGATGGTGTTCACGCCCTCCTCGACGGTGACGTCGGCCGGCCCGATGAGCGGGTCGGTGGTGCCGGCCGCGGCGACCGAGGCGGAGATCGTGCCGGCCGGGAGGTTGAGGATCGCCTCGTCCGGGTTCTCCAGGCCGTTGATGACCGCCGTGCCACCGGCGAGGACGTCGACGGCGGGAGCCGCGGCCACGTGGCGCACCGTGAGGCGTCCCTCGCCCGCGGCGGTCGCCGCGGTGTCGTTGGTGAAGAAGGTGGCGGTCGGGGCGCCCGCGGTGTCGAGGTGGGCGGCGGCCGTGTAGCTCATGCCCGACTCCAGCGTGACGTCCACCGGGCCGATGACCGGCGCGCTGTCGTCCGCGGCGTCGGAGGCCGTGATGGCGATCGTGTACGGGCCGGCAGCGAGGTCCAGCGGGCCGGCCACGGTGCCGGGCGTGAAGTCGTCGAGGGTGAGTGCGCCGTTGACGTACACGTCCACGACGGTGTCGGGGACCCCGTGGAGGACGGTGAGGGAGGCGGTGTCGCTGGTCTGGGCGCCGGCCGGCGCCGCCGCCAGGGTGGCGAGGCCGAGAGCGGCCAGACCGGCGAGCCCTCCGAGAGTGGTGCGCTTGCGCATGGTGCTCCTCCGATGGTGTGCCCCGGGCGGGGCGCGGAACTGCTGACATGGAGGTATTCCGGCACCGGGTGCGATTTGGATGCACTTTTCGGTCGGGGAGTTTTTTCCGGCGGTCAGGCCGCCGCCGCGCGCCCCTCGGCCGCGGTCGCGAGGTTGCGCTGCATCCCGCCGAAGACGACGCCGTGGAAGGGCGTCACCGCCCACCAGTACAGCTGCCCGACGAGGCCGTGGGGGTGGTAGATCGCGCGCTGGCGGAACACCGTGCGGCCGTCGTCGTCGGTGTGCGCGCCGAGCTCGAGCCAGGCGAGGCCGGGCAGCCGCATCTCCGCGCGCAGCCGCAGCAGGCGGCCCGGCTCGATGCGCTCGACGCGCCACCAGTCGACGGGGTCGCCCACCCACAGGCGGGTCGGGTGGCGGCGGCCCCGGCGCAGCCCCGGCCCGCCGAAGAGGCGGTCCATGAGCCCGCGGAGCATCCAGCCGAGCCGCCACGAGTACCAGCCGGTGGTGCCGCCGACGCCCTCGATGACCGCCCAGAGGTCCTCCGGGGTGGCGTCGACGACCCGCTCGCGCTCGTCGACGAAGAGGCTGCCGCCCGCCCAGTCGGGGTCCTCGGGGAGTGGGTCGCTCGGGGCGCCCTGCGGGGTCGCGGACGCCCAGGAGGTCGCGACGTCGAACTCGCGGACCTTCTGCAGGGCGAGCTCGACGGCGGCGTCGAACCCGAGGAGGCCCTCGGGCGGGTCCGGCACGTACCGGCGGATGTCGTCCTCCTTGGCGACCACCTCGTGGATGAGGGACTCCACCAGCGGACGCGCGAGGGGCCCCGGGACCGGCGTCACGAGCCCGACCCACAGGCTCGCGAGCTTCGGGGTGAGCACCGGCACGGTCCGGATGAGCCGGGGCGCGAGGCCGGCGATCGCCGCGTACCGCTGCATCATCTCGCGGTAGGTGAGCACGTCGGGGCCGCCGATGTCGAAGGTGCGGCTGACGTCCTCCGGCAGGCGCGCGACGCCGACGAGGTAGCGCAGGACGTCGCGCACGGCGATCGGCTGGATCCGGTTGTCGAGCCACCGCGGCGCCACCATCGCCGGCAGCCGCTCGGTGAGGTAGCGCATCATCTCGAACGACGCGCTGCCGGAGCCGATGATGACGGCGGCCTGGAGGACCGCCGTCGGGACGCCGGAGGCGAGGAGGATGTCCCCCACCTCCCGGCGCGAGGCGAGGTGCGGGGACAGGGTCTCGGCGTCGGGGTGCAGGCCGCCGAGGTAGACGATGCGGCGGACCCCGGCCTCGCGGGCGGCGACGGCGAACGCGCGGGCGGTGCGCCGGTCGCGCTCCTCGAAGGTCGGACCCGAGCCGAGGGAGTGGATGAGGTAGTAGGCGACGTCGACGCCGGCCATGGCGGCCGCGAGCTGCTCGGGGTCCTGCGCGTCGGCGCGGACCACGTCGACGGCGTCGCGCCACTCCCGCCCCTCGAGGCGGTCCGGGTTGCGGGCCATGGCGCGCACCCGGAAACCCGCGGCGAGGAGCTCGGGGACGAGGCGGCCGCCGATGTACCCCGTTGCGCCCGTGACCAGCGCGGTCAGCGGCTCGGCTCCGCCGTCATGGGTGCTCATGCGGCTCAGTGTGGGCACGGCCGCGCCCCCACGGCGACCGGTGGCGGTGAGGTGGCGCACTGCGTCCGCGCCGGCCGCGCGTCCGCAGATCGCCGCCCGCGCGTCCGCAGATCGCCGCCCGTCGCCCGTGATCGCCGCCCGCCGCCCGTGGGCGCCGGGCCCGCCTCCTGCCCACCGCATTGGTCTCTCGGCTCCTGCACAGGGCACCTCGCGGGCGCCCCGTCCACAGACGCGCCCGAGAGGCGCGCGCCGCCAGACCCGACCGCCGAGCCTTGGGTGATGACCTCCGGCCTCGTCTTCACTCGCGACCTCGGCGCAAGCGTCATCCGGTCCGCCTCGCGGGACGGGTTCACACGCGTCCGGCGCGGGGCCTACATGCACCTGCCCGAAGATCTTCAGCGATGGGAGCGCGACCATGCGCTGGCACTCGCCCGCTGCCAGGCGGCCGCGGCGCAACTCCGCACCGATGCGGTCTTCAGCCATCAGACCGCGGCACTCCTCCACGGCTGGGAACTGTGGAGGGTGGACGAGCACACCCATCTCATCCAGCCCGCACGCCCCAACAGCAGCGGAGACCGAGGACTTGTCCGGCACTTCACCGAGCTGCCGTCGGCAGATCGCACGGTGGTCCGCGGTGTGCCCGTGACGAGCATCGAACGCACGATCCTCGACTGTGCCGGCTCGCTTCACCCGAAGGAAGCGTTGGTCGTCGTCGACTCGGCGTTCCGATCGGTGTCGGGCCTCGACCAGCGAGCGTCGGATGACGGCCGGAGAACGATGGAGCAGCTCCGCACCACGCTGCTCGCCCGCCTCGCAGATCGGCGCGGGAGCCGCGGCATCGTCCAGGCTCGTGCGGTCATCCGCGCAGCCAACGGCCTGGCGGAGTCGCCGGGTGAGAGCTCCCTGCGCTGGATCGTCGTCAGTCGGGGCGTTCCCCCACCCGTCCTGCAGATTCCCGTGCAGACTCGGGCGGGCCTGTTCTTCAGTGATCTTGGCTGGCGGCTCGACGACGGACTGGTGGTCCTGTGCGAGTACGACGGCATGGTGAAGTACCGGGACCTGGCCCGAGGTGCGCCGGGCCGCGTCGTCGAGCGGGAGAAGGCGCGCGAGGACGCCCTCCGCGAGACCGGCGCTCGCGTCTTGCGCTTCACGCAGCGTGATCTCCTCGATCCGGCTGTCACGTTCGAGCGGATCCGCTCCGCGCTCCCGCCGTCGATGTGGGTCAACGCGCGGCCGGTGCCCGGTCTCGTGCCGATCCCCCGCCCGCGCCAGGCGCCTCGCTGAGCCGCGCCGCTCCCCCACGCGCGCAGGAACTGGCGAACTCAGCGGGAACTAGCGAACTCAGCCAGTTCGTCAGTGCCGAGTTCGCCAATCCGTGCCGAGTTCGCTAGTAGGAACTAGCGAACTCGGCATCAAACAGCGAACTCGGCAGAAATCAGCGACCTCGGCGGCGTGGAGGGACGGCGAGCGGCGATGCCGTCGTCTGCGGGGCCATGCCGTCGTCTGCGCCGTCCCCACACCGCAGGAACTAGCGAACTCGGCATGAAACAGCGAACTCAGGCGGTTCGTCAGTGCCGAGTTCGCCAATCCGTGCCGAGTTCGCCAGTAGGAACTAGCGAACTCGGCACCAAACAGCGAACTCGGCAGAAATCAGCGAACTCGGCGCGGTTCAGAGCGAGGGGCAGAGTCGGCCGCCGACCGATCACGGCCCAGACGCACCAGACCCGCCCAGGTCCGGTGAGCGAGGTCACGGAGACGCGCACCTCCTCGGCGCGTGACAATGGGCGGATGCCTGATGGCCCACTCATCGTCCAGTCCGACAAGACGCTCCTGCTCGAGGTCGACCACGCGCGTGCCGCGGAGTGCCGACGCGCCATCGCCCCCTTCGCCGAGCTTGAGCGCGCCCCCGAGCACGTCCACACCTACCGCCTCACCCCGCTGGGCCTGTGGAACGCCCGGGCCGCCGGGCACGACGCCGAGCGGGTGGTCGACACCCTGCTCGAGTTCTCGCGCTACCCGGTCCCGCACGCGCTCCTCGTCGACGTCGCCGAGACGATGTCGCGCTACGGGCGCCTCCAGCTCGTCGCGGACCCGGTCCACGGCCTCGTCCTGCACACCACCGACGCCCCGGTCCTCGAGGAGGTCCTGCGCTCGAAGCGGACCGCCGGCCTCGTGGGCGAGCGCCTCGACGCCACGAGCGTCGTCGTCCACCCCAGCGAGCGCGGGCACCTCAAGCAGGTCCTCCTCAAGCTGGGCTGGCCGGCCGAGGACCTCGCCGGCTACGTCGACGGCGAGGCGCACGCCATCGACCTCGACACCGCCGACTGGTCGTTGCGCCCCTACCAGGCCGAGGCGGTGGAGAGCTTCTGGCACGGCGGCTCGGGCGTCGTCGTGCTCCCCTGCGGGGCGGGCAAGACGCTCGTCGGCGCGGCGGCGATGGCCCGCTCCCGGGCGACCACACTCATCCTCGTGACGAACACGGTCTCCGCGCGCCAGTGGCGCAGCGAGCTGCTGCGCCGCACGACGCTCACCGAGGACGAGATCGGCGAGTACTCCGGCGCCCGCAAGGAGGTCCGCCCGGTGACGATCGCGACCTACCAGGTGCTCACCACCCGCCGGAAGGGCGTCTACACCCACCTCGAGCTGCTCGACGCGCGCGACTGGGGCCTCATCCTCTACGACGAGGTCCACCTCCTCCCGGCGCCGATCTTCCGGATGACGGCGGACCTCCAGGCCCGCCGCCGGCTCGGGCTCACCGCGACGCTCGTGCGCGAGGACGGGCGGGAGGACGAGGTCTTCTCCCTCATCGGCCCCAAGCGGTACGACGCGCCGTGGAAGGACATCGAGGCGCAGGGCTACATCGCGCCCGCCGAGTGCACCGAGGTGCGGCTCACCCTCAGCGACCGCGACCGCATGGTCTACGCGACCGCCGAGGCAGAGGACCGCTACCGCCTCGCCGCGAGCGCCGACGGCAAGGACCGGGTCGTCAGCCAGCTCGTCGCCCGGCACGCCGACGAGCAGATCCTCATCATCGGGCAGTACCTCGACCAGCTCGAGGGCCTCGGCGAACGGCTCGACGCGCCCGTCATCACGGGGGCGACGTCCGTCAACGAGCGCGAGCGCCTCTTCGCGGAGTTCCGCACCGGCGAGCTCAAGGTGCTGGTCGTGTCCAAGGTCGCCAACTTCTCCATCGACCTCCCGGAGGCCGCGGTGGCGATCCAGGTGTCCGGCTCGTTCGGCTCGCGCCAGGAGGAGGCCCAGCGCCTCGGCCGGCTGCTACGGCCCAAGGCCGACGGCAAGACCGCGCACTTCTACGCGGTCGTCGCCCGGGACACCCTCGACCAGGACTTCGCTGCGCACCGCCAGCGGTTCCTCGCCGAGCAGGGCTACGCCTACAAGATCATCGACGCGGAGGACCTCGCCTCGGCCTGAGCCCGACGGCGGCGCGCCCCGGCCCGACGGCGGCGCGCCCCGCCGCGTCAGGCCGCCCGGTCAGCCCCGGCCGCGCGCGCCCAGCCGCGTCAGCGGCAGGACTCGACGAACCGCCAGGCGCGGTCGAGCGAGGCGCCGACCGTGCGCACCGCCTCGTCGAGCAGCGCGGCGAGCGGCGCCGGGACGTCCCCGGCGCGCACGACGTCGGCGGCCTCGCCCAGCCGGTCGCGCACCTGGTCCGCCACTCGGGCCGGGGCCGCCGAGCGGGCGAGGTGACCGCGGACGACGTCGGCCGTGGCGGGCAGCAGGTCGAGCCGGCCCACGTGGTCGCGCACCTCGTCCCACACGGGCAGCTCCCGGGCGTGGAGGAGCAGCGACGTCGCCTTGCCCTCGCGCAGGTCGGAGACGTTGCTCTTGCCGATGACGCCCTCGGGCGCGAAGACCCCGAGGAGGTCGTCGACGAGCTGGAACGCGCGGCCCAGGTCGCTGCCCACGCGGTCGAGGAGCGCGGCGACGTCGTCGGGAGCATCGGCGATGAGCGCCCCGGCGCGCAGGGGCGCCCGGAAGGAGTACATCGCCGTCTTGCTCTCGGCGACGGTCATGGCGTCCTCGTGGGAGGTGCTCCACAGCCCCAGGCCGGAGGCGACGTCGCCGAGCTCGCCGGCGACGGAGAACAGCACGGTGTCGCGCAGGAGCTCCTGCAGCGCCCGGTGGACGTCGGTGGGGACGTCGAGCGTGGCGAACATGCCGTGCGCCAGGGACAGCGCCGCGTCGCCGGCCAGCACCGCGCTCGCCTCGGCGAAGCGCTCGGCGCGGACGTCGTTGGCCCCGGCCGACACGGCCACGCCCGCCATCACCGCGGGCAGGTTGGGCACGCCGCGGCGGACCAGGTCGTGGTCGATGAGGTCGTCGTGGACGAGGAACGCGGCGTGCAGCAGCTCGAACGCGGCCCCCGCGGTCACGGCCGCGTCCCGGCGGCGCCCGCCGAGGGCGTCGTGGGTGCGGACGACCAGCCCGCCGCGGAACTTCTTGCCCCCGCGCACCGTCACGCGGAGCTGGTCCCACAGGGTCGCGTACCCGGTGACGCGGGTCGGCACCCGGGCCTCGGCGTCGGCGAGCACCGACAGGAGCACGCCCTCGACCGTCGCCGCACCGTCGGCACCGTCCCCCGGGCCCGGCCCGACGGCGGTGCCCGCCGGGTCCGGTCCGACAGCGGCACGAGGCCCGACGGCGGTGCCCGCGGCGTCCGGCCGCGCTGCGCCGTCCACGAGCCCGGGTCCGGCGTCAGATCCGCGCCGCGGCCGCCGAGCCTGCTCGTGCGGGTCCATGCGTTCCTCCATCCGGGGTCTTCCTCGACCGGATCCCAGCACCGGGATCACAGCACCGTAGTCGACCGCACCCGGGTTCCGAGGCCATCGGGGCGACTTTTGTCGGCTTCCGCCAGTTCGGTAGACTCACGCCGACGAACCGGGGATGCCAGGCACCTGCGAGCGTTCGGCGGGCGATGACGCTGTCGTCCCCGAGCTCGCGCGGTGGTTCCTGCCGCTCCGATCACCTCGACGACGAAGGGGTCACCCGTGAGCGGTCCCACCCGCACCCGCTCGAGCCGATGGCGCTGCGCGCGCCCGGGCCAGGGGTGGCGCGCCGCGCGCCCGGGCGGCCTCGCATGACCAGCGCCCGCGACCTCGCCGAGCTCGTGCGCCTGCCCGCGGCGCTCACCGTGCCGGGCGACACCCTGGCCGGCGCCGCCGCCGCCGGCTGGCCCGGGGGCGCCAGGACCGCTCTCCTGCCCGCGGCCTCCGCGTGCCTGTACTGGGCGGGGATGGCGCTCAACGACTACGCCGACCGGGACCTCGACGCCGTCGAGCGCCCCGAGCGGCCGATCCCCTCCGGCCGGGTGAGCCCGCGCCTCGCCCTCGGCGTCGGCGTCGTCCTCACCGCCGCGGGCCTGGGCCTGGCCGCCGCGGTGAGCCGGCGGCACCTCGCCGTCGCCGCCGCGCTGGCATCCACCGTGTGGGCCTACGACCTGCTCGCCAAGCCCACCGTCCTCGGACCGGTCGTCATGGCGGCCAACCGGGGGCTCGACGTCGCGCTCGGGGCCGCCGGGAACGTCCGACCGGCGCTGCCCGCCGCGCTCACGCTCACCGCCCACACCGTCGCCGTCACCGCGCTCTCCCGGGGCGAGGTCACCGGCACGAGTCCCGCGGTCGCGCGGGCCGCGCTCGCCACGACGGCCGTCACCGCCGCGGCCGCCGCCCTCCCGGCGCCCCGCACCGCGCCCCGCACCGCGTCCCGGACGACGGCGGCCCTCGGCGGGGCGCCGCTGTCCCGCGTGGCGGCGGCCGGCCTCGCCGCCACCTACGCGTGGACCGTCGGCCGCGCCCAGCTCGACGCCGCCCGCCGCCCCGACGCCCCGACGGTGCGCCGCGCCACGGGCGTCGGCATCCGCGGGATGATCCCGCTCCAGTCGGCGCTCACCGCACGAGCCGGTGCCCTGCCGGCCGCGGCCGCCGTGCTCGCCGTCGGGCCCCTGGCCCGGCTCGCCACGAGGAGGCTGTCGCCCACATGAGATTCGCCTACGGCACCAACGGGTTCACCGCCCACCGCCTCCCCGACGCCCTGGAGATCATCGCCGAGCTCGGGTACGCCGGGGCGTCGATCACCCTGGACGCCCACCACCTCGACCCGTTCGCCGACGACGTCGCCGCGCGCGTCGCCCGGACCGCGCAGCAGCTCGAGCGCCTGGGCCTCGGCGCGGTGGTGGAGACCGGGGCGCCCTACCTCCTCGACCCGCGGGGCAAGTTCGAGCCGAGCCTCGTCTCCGATGCCGGCCGCGACCTGCGCCTGGACCTGCTGCACCGCTCCATCGACATCGCCGGTGACCTGGGCGCCCCGGTGGTCCACCTGTGGTCCGGCGTCCTCGCCCCGGGCACGACGCCCGAGGTGGGCTGGGACCGCCTGGTCGACGGCGTCGCCGCGCTGCTGCCCCACGCCGAGCGGGCGGGCATCGTCCTCGCCGTCGAGCCGGAGCCGTCGATGCTCGTCTCCCGCCTCGGCGACGCCCTCGACCTGCGGTCCCGGCTCGGGGAGCCGGAGCGCCTGCGGGTCACCCTCGACGTCGGCCACGCCCGCTGCAACGAGGACGCCGCGCCCGACGCCTGCGTGCGCGCGTGCGCCGACGTCCTCGCCCACGTCCAGATCGAGGACATGCGCCGCGACGTCCACGCGCACCTGGAGTTCGGCGAGGGCGACATCGACTTCCCGCCGGTCCTCGCCGCGCTGGACGAGGCCGGCTACGACGGCCTCGTGTCCGTCGAGCTCGGCCGGCAGAGCGACTCCGCCCCCGAAGTGGCCGCGCGTTCGCTCGCCGCGCTCCATGCTTACCGCACCGCCTCAAGAGGAGCCGTCCGATGACCGCACCGAGCCCCCTGCGAGCCGCGCTCAGCGAGCTGGCCGCCGCGACGTTCGAGACGCTCCTCGCCGAGGTGACCGCCGACCCGGCGGCGATCCGCCGGCACTTCCCTGCCGCCGCCCGGCGGGTGGGCCGCGGTCCGCTCCCCGGTGCCGTGGACGCGTCCGGTGCACCCGCGCGGATCGAGGACGCGGTGCGCGGAGAGCTGCTCGCCGCGCACGCCGCGGCCGTGCCGCCGGAGCGGCTCGCCGCCGACGTCACCGACCTCTACGGCGTCGGGGACGCCGACGAGAAGCGGGCGGTCCTCGCGGCGCTGGACCGCCTCCCGCTGGGCTCCGAGGCGCTCCCGCTCGTCGCGGACGCCCTGCGGACCAACGACACCCGGCTCGTGGCGGCGGCCCTCGGTCCGTACGGCACGCGCCACCTCGACGACGACGCCTGGCGCCAGGGCGTGCTCAAGTGCCTCTTCGTCGGGGTGCCGCTGGCCGCCGTCGACGGCCTGCCGCAGCGGGCCGACGCCCGGCTCGGCACGATGGTCGCCGCCTACGCGAACGAGCGCCTGGCCGCGGGCCGCGCCGTCCCGGACGACGCCCTCGCGCTGCTCGCCGACTTCCCCGAGGAGGTCGCGGCCGCTGGCCTCGCCGACCGTCTCGCCCAGCCCTGATCCCACCCCCGAACAGGAGAACGCCGTGCGCATCTTCGACCCGCACATCCACATGACCTCGCGGACCACCGACGACTACGAGGCCATGCACGCCGCCGGGGTCCGAGCCCTCGTGGAGCCGGCGTTCTGGCTGGGCCAGCCGCGCACCTCGGTGGGCAGCTTCGTCGACTACTTCGACGGCCTGCTCGGCTGGGAGCGGTTCCGCGCCGCGCAGTTCGGGATCGTCCACCACGCCACCATCGGGCTCAACCCCAAGGAGGCGAACGACCCGCGGTGCACGCCGGTACTCGACCTCCTGCCGCGCTACCTCGACAAGGACGGCGTCGTCGCCGTCGGCGAGACGGGCTTCGACTCGATGACGCCGGAGGAGGAGCACGTCTTCGTCCGCCAGCTCGAGCTGGCCGGGGAGCACGACCTGCCGGTCCTCGTCCACACCCCGCACCGGGACAAGGCCGCCGGCACCCGGCGCACCCTCGACCTCATCGCCTCCGTCGGCGTGGCGCCGGGACGCGTCGTCGTCGACCACCTCAACGAGACGACGGTGGACCTCGTCGACGACGCCGGCGCCTGGATGGGCTTCTCGGTCTACCCCGACACGAAGATGGACGAGGACCGCATGGTCCGGATCCTCCAGCGCCGCGGCCTGGACCGGGTGCTCGTCAACTCCGCCGCCGACTGGGGCCGCAGCGACCCGCTGAAGACCGCGAAGACGGGCCGCGCGATGCTCGCGGCGGGCTTCACCGACGACGACGTCGACCGGGTGCTGTGGCGCAACCCCGTGGAGTTCTACGGCCAGAGCGGGCGCCTGCTCCTCGAGGAGGAGGTCACCGACGCCGGCACCTACGCGGGCAACTCCATCCAGCGCGGCGAGCCCGCCACCGCGCAGGGCTGAGCCGGTGCGGTTCCGGCACCCCGACGGCACGGTCGTCCACCTCGCGTACTGCACGAACGTCCACCCCGCCGAGGACGTCGACGGCCTGGTCGCCCAGCTCGCCCGGTACGCCGCCCCCGTCCGCGCGGCGCTCGGCGTCGACCGGCTGGGCCTGGGCCTGTGGCTGCCCGCGGAGGCGGCCGCGCACCTGGCGGGCTCCCCGCGCGAGGTCGCGCGCCTGCGGTCCGCGCTGGCCCGCGCCGGGGCCGAGGTGGTCACCCTCAACGCCTTCCCCTACGCCAGCTTCCACGCGCCCGAGGTGAAGCAGCGGGTCTACCACCCGGACTGGACCGAGGAGGCACGGCTGGCCTACACCCTCGACTGCGCCGAGGTGCTCGCGGCGCTCCTGCCCGACGACGCGGCCCGCGGCAGCATCTCCACCGTGCCGCTCGCGTGGCGGACCCCGTGGTCCGACGAGCGCCACACCCGGGCCCGCGCCACGCTCGACCGCCTCGCCGACGGCCTCGCCCGGGTGGAGGCGCGCACCGGGCGGAGGGTGCGGGTGGGGCTCGAGCCGGAGCCCGGCTGCATCGTGGAGACGGCGGCCGACGCCGCGCGCCTCCTCGCCGGCCTCGACCCGGACCGGCTCGGCGTCTGCCTCGACACGTGCCACATGGCCACGGCGTTCGAGGACCCCACGGAGGCCCTCGCCGCGCTCGACGGCGTCGGCCTCGCCGTCGTCAAGGCGCAGCTCGCCTCGGCCGTGCACGTCGCCGACCCGACCGCGCCGGAGACCCGCACCGCGCTCGGCACTTTCGCCGAGGACCGGTTCCTCCACCAGGTCCGCGAGCACGACGGCGGCCGTGTCCTCGCCGTCGACGACCTGCCCGAGGCGCTCACCGGCGCCGAGCTCGCCGGCGACGGCCCGTGGCGCGTGCACTTCCACGTGCCCGTCCACGACGCCCCGGACGCCCCGCTCGAGGGCACCGCGGACTACCTGCGGGACGCGGCGCGCGCGCTCGTCGGCGGCCCGCGGGCGCTCACCGACCACCTCGAGGTGGAGACCTACACGTGGTCCGTGCTGCCCGAGCACCTGCGCCCCGCCGACGACGACGGGCTCGTCGCGGGCCTGGCCGCCGAGCTGCGCTGGGCGCACGACCGACTGACCGAACTCGGCTTGGAGGCCTTGTGAAGAAGCTCCTCGTGCTCGACGTCGTCGGGCTCACCCCGCGCCTGCTCCAGCACACCCCGCACCTGCGGGCGGTGGCCGAGCAGGGGTACCGCGCCGAGCTGGAGACCGTCCTACCGGCCGTCACCTGCTCCGCGCAGTCGACGTTCCTCACCGGCCTGCGGCCCTCGGAGCACGGGATCGTGGGCAACGGCTGGCTGTTCCGCGACCTCGGCGAGATCCTCCTGTGGCGCCAGCACAACGGGCTGGTGAGCGGGGAGAAGGTGTGGGAGACGATCCGGCGCACCCACCCCGGCTACCGCGTGGCCAACGTGTGCTGGTGGTACGCCATGGGCTCCAGCGCCGACACCACGATCACGCCCCGGCCGGCGTACCACGCGGACGGGCGCAAGGAACCGGACTGCTGGACGTGGCCCCCGGCGCTGCACGACGAGCTGGTGTCCGAGCTCGGCCCGTTCCCCCTCTTCACGTTCTGGGGCCCCGGGGCGTCCATCAAGAGCTCGCAGTGGATCGTGGGCGCGGCGCGCAAGGTGCTCCCCGACCACGACCTCACCCTCGCCTACATCCCGCACCTCGACTACGACCTCCAGCGGTTCGGCCCCGACGGCCCCGAGGCGGTCCGCGCCGCGCGGGAGGTCGACGCCGCCGTCGCGCCGCTGCTCGCGGACGCCAAGCGCCTGGGCGCCACGGTGGTCGTGCTCAGCGAGTACGGCATCACGGGTGTCTCGCGCGCCGTCGACGTCAACCGCGTCCTGCGCCGCGCCGGGTACCTCCACGTCCACACCAACGCCACCGGCGAGCTGCTCGACACCTGGACGTCCCCGGCGTTCGCCGCGGCCGACCACCAGCTCGCCCACGTCTACGTCCGCGACCCCGCCGACCTGCCGGCCATCAAGGAGCTGCTCGAGGCCACCCCGGGCGTCGCGGAGGTGCTCGACGCGGAGGGCAAGGCCGCCTACGGGCTCGACCACCCGCGCTCGGGCGAGCTCGTGCTCGTCGCGGAGCCGGACTCGTGGTTCACGTACTACTACTGGCTCGACGACGCCAAGGCCCCCGACTTCGCCAAGCTCGTCGAGATCCACAAGAAGCCCGGGTACGACCCCGTGGAGCTCTTCATGGACCCCGAGGACCGCTGGGTGAAGGCGCGCGCCGGCGCGGCCGTGCTGCGCAAGAAGGTCGGCCTGCGCTACACGATGAACGTCGTCCCGCTGGATCCCTCGCCCCTGCGCGGCAGCCACGGCCGTCTGCCCGACGACCCCGCCGACGGGCCGGTGCTGCTGTGCTCCGACCCCGCGGGCGCCCGCGACCGGGTGGCGGCCACCGAGGTGCGTGACGTGCTCCTCGAGGCGGCGGGTGTCGCACCCGTGCCGGTCGCGCGGCCCGGGTCCTGACCCGACGGCGGCACTCCCTCCCGCGCCACCCACCGCCGGGCAGAGACGGCAGGTCACGCCGCCAGCCCGCTGACGGGGCGGACGAGAAAGGGCCCCTGGTCCGGCCGGAGCCGGACCAGGGGCCCTCGTGTCATGCCCGTCAGCTACCGAGCGTCACCCGACGCATCCGCAGCGTGAGGCCGCCGGCCACCGCCAGGAGCAGGGCCCCGGCGAGGAGACCGAGCTCCACACCGGTGTCGGGCAGCGTGCCGCCGGGGCGACCGGACCCACCCGCAGGCGGGGTCTCGTCACGCTCGTCCACGTCACCGCGGCCGTCGTCCGGGCCACCAGGCGCACCGGGCTGACCAGGCTGACCAGGCTCACCAGGCTGGCCGGGCTGGCCGGGCTGACCAGGCGCACCGGGCTCACCAGGCTGGCCGGGCTCACCAGGCGCACCGGGCTGGCCGGGCTCACCAGGCGCACCGGGCTGGCCGGGCTCACCAGGCTCACCGGGCTCACCAGGCTGGCCGGGCTCACCGGGCTCACCGGGCTGGCCGGGCTGGCCGGGCTGGCCGGGCTCACCAGGCTGACCGGGCTCACCAGGCTCACCGGGCTCACCGGGCTCACCAGGCTCACCGGGCTCACCAGGCTCACCGGGCTCGCCGGGGGGCCCAGGCACGCCGGGCTCGCCGGCCTCCTGGCCGGTGAGGTACTCAAAGCCCTCAGCAGCGAACGCCTCGCCCACCGGGGACTGGTCGTACTCCATGACGTAGTACGCGATCGGAGCGTGCTCCTGCGCCGCCGCGAGGATGCCCTGCAGGTCGACCTCACCCTCACCGAGCTTGGCGAAGACCGGACGACCCTCACCAGCGACGTTCGTGGCGTCCTTGATGTGCAGCAGCTCGATCCGGTCCCCGTACTCCTCGATCAGCGCCGGGACGTCGATACCCGCGTGCGCGGCCCAAGCCACGTCCAGCTGGAAGCTCACCCACTCCGGGTTCGTCTCCTCCACCAGGATCTCCCACGCCGACATCACCACACCGTCGTGGGTGTACGTGGTGGTGAACTCCCGGTCGTGGTTGTGGCCGAAGAACCGCTCGAACCCGGCCTCCACCGACCGCTCACCCAGACGGTTCATCGCCGCCGCCGTCGCCAGGGTGTCCTCGTAGGAACCGATCCCCGGGGAGGCGAACCCACCCGAACCCACGTACTCCTGACCCAAGGTCTCCACGAACTCCAGGGTCGCGTCGAACGTCGCCTCGTCCGTGTTGTAGTGCGAGGACGGGACCCGCAGACCCAGGTCGTCGGTCATCGCCCGGAACTCCTGCGCGGTGTACCCGGTGAAGTTCCCACCGAACGGCTCGACGTTCTCGAACCCGATCTCCGCCAGGCGCCGCAGCACCTCCGGCAGGCCGTCCTCCCGCACCCACGGGATCAGGCTGAACATCCCGATGGACACCTTCTCCACCGGCACCGTGATCCGCTCCACCGGCTCACCACCGGTCGTGGCGAAGGTGTGCGACCACTGCGCCACCGCCCCCTCGGCCAGGGCAAAGCCCTCCACCGCACGAGCCGTGACCGTCACAGTCCCCGAACCTGGGTACGTGCCAGCCGCAACAACCTCACCACCCACCAGGTACTCCACACCCTCCACCGCCGGAACGGTGAACGTGTCCTCCTCGGCACCATCCACGTCCGCGAACGTCACCGCGCCAGGCGTGACCTCCACCGGCTGGATATCAGCGAGGTTCGCGACCTGGATGTTGCGGTAGAAGACCGTCTCGCCGCCCCCGTGGTTCTGGATGCCGATGAACCCCGAGCTGAGGTCACGGGCGGGGTCGGTGCTCGTGAAGTCGTTGACGAGGACGCCGTTGAGGAACACCTTGATGGTGTTCTCGCCCTCGACGACGATCTCGTAGCTGTTCCACGAGCCCACCGGGTTGAGCGCCTCCTCGACGGCCTCCGTGTCCGCTCCCTGGAAGGTGTAGATCGCACCGGTGGTGCGGTCCGCGGCGTCCGTGGCGTCGACCTGGATCTCGTAGCCCTGGTTCACCGCCACCCACGGGTCGTTGCCCGGGTTCGGGAACCCGACGAAGATGCCGCCGTTGTCGTCCTTGACGAGCTTCCAGTCGAGCTTGAGGCTGTAGTTGCCCACCTCGTGCTCGGGGTGCCACAGGAGCCCCATGCCGCCCTCGGTCCGCAGCGAGCAGTCCTCGTACCGGCCGAACGAGCCGGCACCGGCCAGACGCCAGTCCTCGAAGCTGTCGAGGGTGCCGTCGAACAGGGCGGTGTACCCGTCGTCGGCGGTGAAGGGCTCGCAGATGTCCGCGGTCCCCACCGACAGGACGTCGAAGTTGACGTTGCCGTCGTCACCGGTGTCGTAGCGCAGGCTGATGGTGTTGGTCCCGGCGTCGAGCTCGATGTCCCGCGTGACGCTGCCCCACGTCTTCCAGCTGCCGGTGCTCGGCAGCTCCCACGGCCCGACCTTCTCCCCGTTGACGTACAGCGAGACCGTCTTGGTCCCGTCGAAGGGGTTGGGACCGTTGGCGTAGCGCAGGTGCACCGGGTGGATCCCGGCCTCCTCGACCGTGGCGGTGAAGCGGACCTCGGCGCCGACGTTCTGGATGCCCGCGGCGAATCCGGTGCCCGAGTAGCCGCTGTGCTCGGTCGCGATGCTGGACCCACCGAGCAGGGTGGCCTCCTCCGCCTCGTAGTACCCGGTGTCGGGCGGGGCCACGTACCCGGGCAGGGAGTTGAGGGTGTACCAGGCCTCGGTGCTCAGCAGCTCCTCGCCGGACTCGGCGACGAACGGGCGCGGCGAGCGCACGTGGACGACGTGCCCGGGGGTGAGCCCGTCGATGGCCAGCGTGACCGTCCTGCGGTCCTCGGAGACCTCGGCACCGGTGACGGGGAGCACCTCCTCGCCGACCTTGGGGCCGCCGTAGGAGGCGGTCGGCACGTAGCGCCACTGGTTGACCTCGTAGGCGTCAGCGATCTCCGCAGCCGTCCCCTCGGAGATTGGCTGGGTGTACTCGATCTCGAAGCCGCCCTCGACGACGCGCATCTCGTACCAGTCGAAGGTGTTCGTCCCGTTGGGGGTGAGCTTCTGGAGGCCGTACCGCAGCTTGCCCGACTCGCCCCAGTTTCCGGCCTCGCCGATGCCGCCGACGTAGACGGCGCCGTCGGGTCCGACGATGGTGCGGTTGACGCCGGCCTCGAGGCCGGCCGTGTGGCGGAAGACCGCCCCCTGGTACTCGCCGTCGACCTCCTCGAGGAACGCGCGCTGGAGGCCGCCGTACGTGACGTCACCGAAGAGCATCTGCCCGGCGAACGGGCCAGCCGTGAGCTGGAACGGGGCGCTCGGGGAGTTGCCGATCTCGTTCTGCGGCACCCACACCGCCGGCGGCGTCACGGGCTGGTCGTCGAAGGGCCCTGCCGGGTTGGTGTAGTGGTTGAAGAACCGGCCCTCCTTGACGTGGACGAGCTTGGAGCTGGGCAGCCAGTCCCCCTGGTTGTCCATGGCGAACAGGTCGTCGCCGTCGGTGCCGCCCCAGCCGATGCCGTTCGGGGTGCGCAGACCACCGGCGATGAAGTCCACCTCGCCGGTCTCGCGGTCGATCGCGATGGTCGTGCCGCGACCCTGCGCCGGCTGCGGGTTCGTCGACGCGCCGCCGTTGTTGATGGCGACGGAGAGGTTGACGTAGAAGTTCTCCTCGTCGTGGACGAGGCCGAAGGCGAACTCGTGGAAGTTGCCGCCGTCGGGCCAGGTGGCGAACTTGCCGTCCTCGTACTCCGGGTTGCGGATGTAGTCCGGGTTCTCCGGGTCCTCCGAGGCGGGGTCGGGGACGAGCTCGGTGAGCCCGTCACGCTCCGAGACGAAGATCGAGTCGCCGATGACGTCGACGCCCATGGGGTTGAACAGCCCGTCGTGGACGAGACGGTAGGTCACGTCCTCGGGGCCGTCGGCCTCCTGGGCGCCGTCGAGGATGAACACCTCGCCGGTGTTCGGGTCGGGCTGCCAGCCTCCGGGGCTCACCTGTCCCGCGGTGACGACGACGAGGTCGCCGTCCTCGGTGAAGTCCAGGGCCGAGACCGCGGGGTTGAAGCCCTCGGGCCGCAGGTCCGTGAGGGTGTAGTTGGGGTTGACGTCGTACAGGCGCAGCCCGTCACCGGGGGTGTCGGTGGCCCCCTCGCAGAACTTCACCCCGGGGTTGACGACGCGCACGGCCTCCTCGGTGCTCAGGGCCGACGTCGGCACGACCTCGAAGCTCGTGCTGCCCGGCGTCCGCCAGGCCAGCGTCAGCCGCTGGCCGTAGCCGCCCTCGTAGTGCTCGACGCGCAGGGAGTGCACGCCGGCCGTGAGGGTGACGGTGCCTTCCTTCGACGTCGAGTCCTGGGGTCCGTCGTTCTCGAGGAGGAGCTGGTCGTCGAGGTAGACGAGCGCACCGTCGTCGTTGGTGACGCGGAACGTGTACTCACCATCGGCGGGCACCGTGAGGTTCGCCAGGGCGTGGGTGATGAAGTTGTCCGAGGCACCGAAGTCCTCGTCGGTGCGCCAGTCGATCGTCGGCATCACCTTGTCGACGTTGGGCGTGGTGGCCGACCTCAGCGTGCAGACCGCGCCGGGGTCGCTGGCGAGCTGGAAGGTCCTCAGCGTCACCCCGGGGACCTGCTCGGGCAGCTCGACGGCGGCGGAGGCGGGAACGGTCAAGGCTGCGCCGACGACGGCGGCGGCGCCCACGGCGGCGACGGTCCTGCGGACCAGGCGCGCCCCCGGTGCCGGCCCTCGTGGGGGCACGGCGATACGACGAAGCATCTTCACTCCTTAGATCGGCCACGGAACGGCGATGCGACTACGTTGCCCATCGCCGGGCACGGGTGGACGCTAAGCCCCCTTGTGGCGCCAGTCAATGACCTTCTGTCAAATGGACGCTACAAGTACCCCGGGTCGGATATTCCACGCGCCACCCGGGCCGACGGTCGCGGACGGGACCGGGCAGGCGGCGCCTCTGTGCGGCTCCCCGGACGACATGAGGGGCGGTGGCCCGGCTGCTCGCCGGACCACCGCCCCTCACCCACTCACGCGCTCACGCGCTCACGCGCTCACGCGCTCACGCGCTCACGAGCACGAGTGCGCCGCGTACGGCACGTCGATCACCTCGGTCACCACCTCGCCGTCGATCGTCGCCGAGACGGTCACCGACAACTCCCCGGCCGGCACCTGCGCCAGCCGGGTGGTGAAGGCGTGGAGCGCGCTGGCCCCCGCGCCCACCGAGGCCGACGAACGCGTCCCGTACGCCGAGGAGATCTCCGCCGACACCGGCACGCCCTCGCCGTTGGTCACCCGGGCGGTGAGGACCGTCCGGCCCACCACGCACCGAGCGCTGGTCTCCACCGAGACGTCCAGCGGCTCCGGGTCGGGGTCGGGCTCGCCGGCCGGCTGGCCGGTGAGGTACTCGAAGCCCTCGGCGGCGAACTCCTCGCCCACCGGGGACTGGTCGTACTCGAGCACGTAGTACGCGATCGGCGCGTGCTCCTGCGCCGCGGCGAGGATCTCCTGCAGCGGCACCTCACCCTCGCCGAGCTTGGTGAAGACCGGGCGACCTGCGCCACCGACGTTCGTGGCGTCCTTGATGTGCAGGAGCTCGATCCGGTCCCCGTACTCCTCGATGAGCGCCGGGACGTCGATGCCCGCGTGCGCGGCCCACGCGACGTCCAGCTGGAAGGTCACCCACTCGGGGTTGGTCTCCTCGACGAGGATCTCCCACGCCGACATGACCTCACCCTCGTGCTCGTAGGTGGTCCGGAACTCACCGTCGTGGTTGTGGCCGAAGAACTTCTCGAACCCGGCCTCCACCGACCGCTCGCCGAGGCGGTTCATCGCCGCCGCCGTCGCGAGGGTGTTCTCGTAGGAGCCGATGCCCGGGGAGGCGAACCCGCCCGAGCCGACGTACTCCTGACCGAGGGTCTCCACGAACGCGAGCGTCTCGTCGAAGGTCGCCTCGTTGGTGTTGTAGTGCGAGGACGGGACCCGCAGACCGAGTCGGTCCGTCATCGCCCGGAATGACTCCGCCGTGTACCCGGAGAAGTTCCCACCGTACGGCTCGATGTTCTCGAACCCGATGCTCGCCAGGCGTGCGAGCACGTCGGGCAGACCCGCCTCCCGCACCCACGGGATGAGCGAGAACATCTGGATCGAGACCTTCTCGACCGGGACGAGGACCGGCTCCGCCGGGCCGTCGTCGGCGACCGCGAACTCGATCTCCTGGACCTCGCTGACGTTGCCCGCCACGTCCGTCGCGCGGAACGCCACGGTGTGCTCGCCCGGCTCGGACACCGAGACCGCACCGTCGTAGGGCATCCAGTCTCCGCCGTCGAGCGAGTACTCGACGGTGTCGACGCCGGAGCCCTCGTCGTCGGCCGCGTCCAGGACGAGGCGGGCCGGCGCGTCGTACGCCGCGAAGTCGGCGCACGCGACCGGCAGCCCCGGTGCCTGGGACTCGTGGATCATCACCGACAGCGGCTGCTGACGGGCGACCCAGGGAGCCGCGCCGGCACCGACGGCGGTGCCCTGCTGGTTGGCGACGAGGCCCCCACGGGGGTCCTCGTCCGAGGACACCCAGATCTCGTTCGGCGGCGCCGCCGGCCCCGCCGGGTCGTGCTTGTAGTGACCGCCGTGGCTGCTGCACGCCCCGTCGTGGAGGTGCGCGGGGAACTCCTGCCCCGCACGCAAGCCGGTCGCCCGCACCGAGACGCTCGTGCCCGTCGCGGTCTTCTCCAGCGTCGCCGTCCCCTCGACCACGAGGCCCGTGCCGGCGCCGCCGTGCTCGATGGGTCCGAACTCACCGGTCGAGGTCCCGAGCACGTTGCCCGACACCGTCGGGGCGTCCACGTCGACGTCGTCCTCCACGAGGCGGAAGTAGTCGAACGCGACCGTGACCGGCTCGGTCTGCTCCGGGCCGATCGCCACGAGGCCGAAGGACGTGAGGTCACCGGCGTGCGTGACCGCACCGACCGAGGTCCAGCTCTCGCCGTCCTCGCTCACCCAGCCCTCGTAGTCGTCACCCGTCCGGCTCAGCCGCAGGTGCCAGTAGTCCCCCTCGGGCGCACCGTCGAGGTCGACCGCGACGTTGCCGCCGGCACCGAAGGCGCCGCCGACCTCGGAGACGAGCTCGGCGCCGAGGCTGAGCGCCGCCCCCGGTGCGTTGCGGGCGACGACGTCGAGCTTGACGTACTCGTCGTCGCTGCCGTAGGCGAGCAGGCCGGCGTACTGCCACCGGTGCACGAAGGGAGCGTGGAACCGCGTCTCGACGGTCCAGTCGCCCTCGGGCGCCGTCTGCAGGATGAAGTTCTCCGGCGAGATCGGGTTGTCGTTATTGATGTCCCCGAGCGCAGTGCGGATGCGCAGCTCCCCGTCCGCGACCGAGACGTTCTCGGCCGTGTACCGCACCGTGCGGTCCCAGCGGCACCCGTCCAGGGCGTCGCCGTCGAACTCGTCGCTCGGCTCACGCTCGCCGTCGTCGTCGGAGTCCGGGGTGACGCGGAAGTGGTTCACCACGGCGACGGCGTCCGGCTCCCCGGTGTCCCCGGCGGCGACGACGCCCATGGTGGCCTCGGGGTCGAGGACCGCCGATCCGCTCAGCGCGGTGAACGTCACGCCGTCGAACGAGTACGCCGCCGTGACGGCCGACCCGTCGCTGCTCAGCCGCAGGTGGACGGAGGCCGACGCGTCGGTCGGGAGCGTGACGTTGGGCGCGTGCTGGGTCCGCGACCCGCCGGCCTCGGTCCAGAACTCGAGGAAACGGCTGCCGTTCTCGTGCTTGGTGAACGTCAGCTTGGTGTAGTCGTCGTCGCTGGAGTGCAGCATGAGGCCGCTGTACTGCCAGTGACGCTCGTGCTCGACGGAGACCTGGGTGTCGACCTGCCACGCGCCGGACGGCACGGGCTGCCCGACGAAGCTGATCGGCCCCGTGTTGGCGCCGTCGATGTCGGCACCGGTGACCGGCAGCTGCAGGGCACCGTCGGCGAGCGTGACCGGCGAGCCCTCGGCGGAGCGGACCGTCGGCCAGCGCTGGGCGTCGAGCTCCTCGCCGTCGAACTCGTCGCTGAGCGTCGTGGTGCACACCGGCCCCGGGTCGGGATCGGGGTCCGGGTCGGGGTCGGCTCCGGGGTCGTCGTCGAAGACGAAGTCGGTGAACTCGACCGTGCTCCGCGCCGAGGCGTGGTGGGCGGTGACGAACAGGCCGATGTCCTGCACGGACGCCGCCCCGGGCAGCGTCACGGGCTCACCGATCTGGGTGAAGTCCTCGCCGTTCGTGCTCCAGAAGGCGGTGTACTCGTCGCCGTCCCGCACGATGCGCGTCCACGCCGGGTAGGTCGTGGCGCCCGCCGCGGTCGACGCGTTGAGCTGGCCGGAGGTGTTGGTCGACCTCAGCCACTCGAACCCACCGCTCGGACGGATGCCGAGGGCTGCGTAGCCCGGGGACGCTCCCGGTGCGGTGATGTCGTTGCGGACGATGAGGCCGGCCTTGGCGCTGCCGTGGGTGTTGGTCTGGCTGTTGACCTTGACCGTGGCCGACCAGTTCTCGTCGGCACCCGCGGGCAGGTACAGGGAGCTGTACTGGTCGGTCGCGTTCCACATGTTCGCGCCGCCGGAGGTGATGACGAAGGACCCGTCCTCACCCCGTGAGAACTCGCCGCCGGCGTTGGTGAACTGGCTGAAGCCGCCGAGCGGGTCACCGACCGTGACGGGCACGATCCGCGACGTGGTCGAGGCGCCGTTGTCGTTGGTCGCGACGGCGGTCAGCTGGAACACCGACTCCTCCGTCGCCTCCCACGTGACGCTGTAGGGTGCCTCGTCGTCGACGCCGATGGACTCGCCGTCGACGAAGAACTCGACCTCGACGATCTCGTTCTCCGCGTCCGTTGCCTCGGCGGTCACGGTGATCTCACCCGGCTCGAGGGTCTGGTCCGCCGTCGGTGCGGTGATGGCCACGCGCGGTGTCGTCGTGGGCGAGACCCCCTTGCCCTCGGCCTCGATGAAGTTGAGCCTGCGCTCGCCCGCACCGGGGAAGGTGACGTACAGGGTGAAGGACTCCCCCGGGTCGACGACGTCGACGGCCACGTCGGTGTACTGCGCGAGGCCGCCGGTCGAGGGGATCTCGGCGGTGCCGAGGAGCTCGCCGTCGACGGCGTCGCGCCGCAGCTCGATCACCCCGCCCGTCGCGGACGCGACGCGCAGGTGCAGCCGGTCGATGTTGAGGAGGTTGACCGGGTCGTAGGAGGCCCACGCGCCGTCCTGCCCGCTGATCGAGGTGCCGTGGCCCTCGATGTCGCGGGACGCGGCCGCCGTCACGCCGGTGGAGTCGGTGAAGAACTCCGCCTCGCGGACCTTGCCGAACAGCAGCGAGGTGTCCTGCCCGGTGAGGCTGGGCACCCCCTCGCTGCCGGAGTCCGTGTACCGGGCGTCGAGCACGTAGAAGACGTTCATGTCGTCGCTGTGCCCCCCGCCCAGGCTGGTCTGGACGGACCCGGTGCGGCCGGAGAGCGGCTCGGCCGGGTGCGAGTGCGCGTCGTGGCCGAGAGCGACCTGGACGATGATGTCCTCGTCCGCGATCTCCTCCTCGGCGTCCGTCGCCTCGATCTCCCACGAGAGCACGTCTCCGAAGTCGAAGAACGCGCCGGTCGGCGGGAGGACGAAGCTCAGCTCCGGGCGGGTGTTCCCCACGGTGACGGGCACGCTCGTCGTGCCGGTCTTGCCGTGCGGGTCGGTGACGGTCAGCCGGGCGTCGTACACGCCGTTCTCGGTGTACGTCGTCGTGGGGCGGACCTCGGTGGAGTCGGTCTCGCCGTCACCGTCGAAGTCCCACGCGTAGGTGAGCTCCTCGCCCTCGGGGTCGGTGCTCCCAGAGCCGTCGAAGGTGACCTCGAGCGGGGCCTGGCCGCTGTCCGGGGTGGCCGTGGCCACCGCGGACGGGGAGCGCGAGCCGGAGACGTAGTCGATGCGGTGCAGCCCGGACTCGGGGTTGTGCCGGCCGAAGCCGCCGCCCCAGTCGAGGACGTACATCGAGCCGTCGGGGCCGAACTTCGCCTCGATCGGTGCCATGAACGGCTCCGAGGGGAGGAAGGGGTTGACCTTCTCCAGCCCCTGCCCGTCCTCGCTGAGGATGAGGGAGTACATCTTGTTGCGGGCCCACTCGAAGAAGAACGGCTGGCCGTCGAAGGCCGGCGGGAACTTCGTGTCGGACTCGAGGCTCTCGTCGAAGTGGTAGAACGGGCCACCCATCGGCGCCAGGCCGCCCCCCTGGGGGATGGCGCCGTGGGAGCTGCGCCGGTAGCCGTACCACATGTCGGGGGCGACGGCGGCGGGCAGCTCGGTCAGGCCCGTGTTGCGGATGGAGTCGTTGACCGGGTTCGCGCAGTCGAAGTAGTCCCCCACGGTGACCGGGTTGGTCCGGTAGTCGACGTCGCGGAAGGGCTCGTTGTTGCCCATGCACAGCGGCCAGCCGTAGAAGCCGGGCTCGGTGATGAGCATCCACTCGGCGATTCCCGCGGGGCCGCGGGTGGCCGGGTTGTCGTTGCTGTTGTCCGGCGAGTAGTCGGCCAGGCTGATGTGGCCGGTCTCCTCGTCGATGGCGAACTGGAACGGGTTGCGGAAGCCCATGGCGTAGATCTCGGGCAGCGTCTTGTCCGCGGTGTCCGCCGCCTCGTCGAACATGTTGCCCTCGGGGATCGTGTACGTGCTCCCCTCGCCGGGCTCCGCGTCCGCCGGGATGTCGTCGATCGGGTCGATCCGCAGCAGCTTCCCGCGCAGGTCGTTGCTGTTCGCCGACGTCGCGCGGGCGTCGTGGAACGTGCCGTCCCGCTCGGAGAGCGGGGCGTAGCCGCCGGACGGCTCCGAGTGCGGGTTCACGTCGTCGCCCACGCCGAGGTAGAGGACGCCCTCGGAGTCGATCTCGACGACGCCACCGGTGTGCCCCGGCTCGTCGGGCAGGCGCCGCGCCGGCACCTCGAGCAGGACGCGCTCGGTGTCCGGCTCGATGATGCCGGTCTCGTGGTCCATGGTGAACCGCGACAGGTGGCTGAAGAAGTTCGCCGGGTCGGTGTCGTCCTCGCTCGCCGGCGAGTAGTAGAGGTACAGGTGCCCGTTCTCGGTGAAGTCGGGGTCGAGGGCGATGCCGAGCAGGCCGTCCTCGCCGCCGGAGTAGACGTCGAGCTCGAGCGCGGTCGTCGTCGTGCGCGACGCGGGGTCGTAGACGCGGACCTGACCGCGCACCAGCTCGGTGAAGAAGACGCGGCCGTCGTCGGCCACGTCCATGCCGAAGGGCGCGGAGGTGTTCTGGTCGAGGGCCACCCGCTCGTACTGGCCCCAGACCGTGCCGCCGCAGTCGCCGTCGACCAGGCCCGCGGCCCACTGCACGCCGCCGACGATGTGCTGGACGAGGTCCGGCTCGTCGGTGAAGTGGGAGCCGAAGTGGCCCATGCCGGTCATCCAGGAGCGGCCGCCGTCGTAGGGCTTGCACCAGGAGATCGGGTGGTCGTAGCCCATGGCGTTGCCGCCGGGCGCGTAGGTCGTCTCGTCCATCGTGGCGAGCACGTGCGCCTGGCCGCGGACGTTCGCGGAGTAGTTGTACCACTCGTCGGCGCGCTCCCACCGTTGCGGGAGGTGCTCGGTGGAGGGGTGGTGCTGGTCCTCCACCCGGACGGTGCCCGGCAGGCCCGGGTCGGTGCCGGTGGCGGCGTGACCGGGCATGAGCGCCCCGATCATGGTGTCCCACCAGGCGTAGTTGCCGCGCATGTCGGTGGCGTTGTGGATGGCGACGATGCCGCCGCCGGCCTGCTGGTAGCGCTCGAGCGCCGCCTTCTGCTCGGCGTTCCACGGGTCGCCCGACGCCTGGAACATCACCAGGGCGTCGAACTCCGCCAGGTCCTCGTCGTTGAAGATCGTCGAGTCCTCCGTGTGCACGGAGTCGATGCCCGCGTCCTCGAAGGCGTCGATGAGCACCGGCGTGCCCTCGGCGATCGCGTCCTCGTGCCGGTACTGGGTGGTCTTCGTGAAGATGAGGACGCGGGGTGCGTCGTCCTCGGCCGGTGGGGGCGCCGTCTGCGCGGCCGCGGGTATCGCGGTCAGCAGGGACAGGGCCAGCACGCCGGCGAACGCCGACGTCAGTGTCCGCCTCGCCCCCCGTCTGAACTCGGGTGTCATGTCGTGTCCTTCCACATGGAGTCGATCCGGTGCCGGCGGCGACCAGGCGCCACCGGCGAGTTCCAGCCGCCGACAGGCGACCCCCCGCGCGTCAGCTGCTGGGCATCAGCTCCTTGAGGTGGGCGAGGCCGTCGACGGCGATCGCGTCCTGGGTGACGGCGAGCGGCCGCCAGATCGACGCCGCGGTCGCGATGGTCGCGTTCTCGGCGGTGAAGGACTCGATGCACAGCGGGCCCACGTAACCGGCGTCGTCGAGCGCCGCAAGGATCTGCGCCCAGGGCAGGTGGTCGGCCCCGGGCGCGCCGCGGTCGTTCGCGCAGACCTGGACGTGGGCGATGCGGGCGCCGGCGCGCCGGATCGCCGCCGGCACATCCGTCTCCTCGATGTTCATGTGGTAGACGTCGAGCAGCAGGCCGACGTCCGGCAGCGGCGCCAGGGCCTCGAGCGCCTGGTCGACGGTGTTGAGGAGCGAGGTCTCGTAGCGGTTGAGCGGCTCGACGGCGAGCGTCACGCCCGCGGCCCGGCCGTGCTCGGCGACGGGCGCCAGGTGCTCGGCGAGTTCGCCGTAGCAGCGGCGGCGCTCGCCCGGGTCCATCCGCCAGGTCCGGCCGACGGAGGCGTACGCCGGCCCGGCGATCACCGGGGACCCGACCGTGCGGGCGGCGTCGATGACGCCGCGGAGGTAGTCCTGGGTCCTGCGGACGGTGGCGGCATCGGTGGCGACGAGCTCGCTGCCCGCACCCATGACGAGCGTGACCGTGGCCCCGAGCCCGAGGTCGCCCAGCAGCGCCGCGGCGGCGACCGGGTCCCAGTCGCCGAGGTTCTCGACCGGCAGCTCCACGAGGTCGAAGCCCCAGTCCTTGATCGTGGGGGCGAGCCGGCGCAGCGAGTCGTCGGTGAGCGGGGAGGTCCACACCCAGGTGTTCACGCCGATCTGGCGAGACGTCATCGTCCGTCCACTTCATCGTCGGTGCCGGGCGTCGGGGCTCGGCGCGGGGTGTGCGGGGCGCGTGCCGGGACCGGCCGGCACGCGCCCCCCACGGCGTGCTGACGTCGGGCGCTAGCGGCCCTGCCAGGCGTCCGGGAACCCGGGCAGGTCCTCGCCGCCGAACTTGGCGTAGTGCAACGACGGCATGTCGACGTTGCGCTCGAGGTAGTCGGCCAGGTCGTCCTCGGTGATGGGCGCCTGGGGCAGGACCCACTCCGCGGGCACCTCCTCGCCGTTCCAGATCATCTGGGCGGCCAGGACGGGCGTGCGCCACTGGAAGTTCGAGTAGCTGAGGCCGATTGCCGTCATGCCCGTGTCCTCCCACTTGCGCAGGAAGCTCAGCTCGTCCTCCCCGACGAAGACCGGGTAGTCCGCGCCCGCGTCCTCGAAGGCCTCGACGGCGGCGACGGCGCCGTCACCGGCGTCCATCCAGATGCCATCGACGTCCCCGCGCTGCAGGTACTGGGTGACGATGTCCTTGATCTGGGCGCCGTCCCCACCGGTGAACTCCACGCCGACGACCTCGAGGTCGCTCTGCGAGAAGATGTCGTTCGCGGCGCCCCAGCGGTGCTCGAGGACGTCCACGCCGGGCAGGATCCGCAGCGCCAGCACCGTCGAGCCCGGCTCGAGGTTCTCCACGAGGAACTCCGCGCCGCTCGCGCCGTAGGCGTACCCCCCGATGGGGTGGATGAAGGTGACGGCGCAGTCGGTGTTGACCCCGCGGTCGAAGACGATGACCGGCACGCCGCTCTCGCAGGCCGCCTCGACGGCGGGCGTGAGGGTCGCCGTCGTCGACGGCGAGATGATGAGGGCGCCGCAGTCGCCGTCGGAGATGAAGGACTCGATGTCGGAGATCTGCTTGTTGTCGTCGTCGCCGGCGTCCGCGACGCGGAACTCGCCGATGACCCCCTCGGCCTGGAGGACCTCCACCTGCTGCTGCATGGTGGTCCAGCCCGTGACGCGCCACGGGTTGGAGATCGAGGCGTTGGAGAAGCACAGCGTCTGCGGCCCCTCCGCGGCGAACTCGGCGGTGTCGGCCATCTCGATGGGTTCGATCATCTGCAGCCAGGGCGTCTCGGGGTCCCCCTCCGGGGTCATGTCCCGCTGGGCGAGCTCGGTCTCGTAGTCGGCGCGGACGAAGAACTCCCCTTCCTCGGTGCCGCCCTCGGCGGCGGTGGCGGCGTCGGTGCCGCTCTCCGTGGTGGGCGCGGCGGTGGTGGTGGGGTCCTCGGTGTCCGTCGGTGCGTCGGTCGTGCAGGCGGTCAGGGCGAGCCCGAGACCGAGGATGCCGGCGGTCACGCGGAGCTTTCGCTGCATCAATACCCTCCTTGGTAGCGATGAGAAGTCGGGACGTGCGTGAGTGCGGGACGGGCGTTGCTCGAGGGTCAGCTCATGCGACTCCCACGGGCTCGGGCTCGGCGGGCGTCTGCGGGGCGGTCCGCCCTCGTCGGGTGCGCCACCGGTCCGCCGCGAAGGCGACGGCGGCGATGATGATGACGCCCTGGATCGTCGGGTTGAGCGTCGAGGGCATGTCGAGCTGGACGAGGAGGCGCTCGAGGAGCTGGTAGGTCAACGCGCCCGCCATCGCCCCGACGACCCACCCGCGCCCGCCGCCGAGGAGGACCCCGCCGAGCACGACGGCGGTGATGGCGGTGAACTCCATGCCCTGGCCGACCTGGGCGGTGACCCCGGCGAAGCCGCCGACGAGGATGCCGGCGACGGTGGCGAAGAGGGAGGAGAGCACGAACGCCCCGGTCCGGACGAGCCAGACCCGGCCCCCGGCGAAGGTGGCAGCGGTGTCGTTGTCACCGGTCGCCATGAGCACCCGCCCGTAGGAGGAGCGCATGACGAGGATCCCGACGACGGCGAGGGCGATCATGATGAGCAGCGCGTAGGGCAGCTGACGCAGGACGGGCATGTCGATACCCAGGCGCCCCCACTGGCGGAAGCCCTCGGAGAGGGCGCCCGTGGGCGACCCCCCGGTCCACATCCGGATCGCGCCGTAGAGCACGAGCATCGTGCCGAGCGTGGTGATGAACGACGGCACCCGCAGGAGGGTGGTGATGAGGCCGTTGACGAGCCCCACGAGCAGCCCGAAGCCCACCATGAGGGCGATGACGGGCCACGTGCGGTCCTCCTCGCCGTTGATGAGCCGCGCCGCGATGACCACCTGCGCGCCGACGAGACTGCCGACCGAGAGGTCGAACTCGCCCGCCACGATGACGAAGTACTGGCCGATCGCGAGGATGACGAGCGGCGCGGCGTTGCGCAGGAACGCCATGAGGGACGGCGGCTCGTAGAACCCGGGGTTGAGCACGGCCATGACGGCGACGAGCACCGCCAGCACGACGAGCACCGGCCCGCTGCCGTTCTGCTTGAGCTGCGCGAGGAAGGACGGCGGCCCGCCCGGTGCCGCGCCGGTGCGGGTGCTCATGAGCGGCCTCCCTCGGTCGCGGGCGGTGGTTCCGCGGCGCTCGGTGAGGTCGTGTCCCGGAACCGCACCCGGGCCTTCTTCGGGTCGATCTGCCGCCGGGCGTACAGGGCGACGGCGGCGATGATGATGACGCCCCGCAGGACGTCCCGGAAGAACGGGTTGATCTGCAGCTGGTTGAAGAGGCTGTCGAGGACGCCGAGGATGAGGACCGCGGCGATCGTGCCGCCGATGCCGCCGCGTCCGCCGAGGAGCAGCGTCCCGCCGAGGACGACGGCGGCGATGGAGTCGAGGTCGTAGCCCGCCCCGTAGATCTGCGCCCCGACGCCGGTGCTGAACCGGGCCGCGAGGAGCAGGCCGGCGAGGCCGGCCATCGTCGAGCACATGACGTGCGCGAGGATGAGCGTGCGGTCGGTGCGGATGCCGGACAGGCGCGCGACGTCGATGTTGCCGCCGACGGCGAACATGCTGTGCCCCAGCCGGGTGCGGTGGAGCATGAGGGCGCCGGCCGCGGCGATGACGAGCATGATGATCGCGGAGACCGGCAGCACGCCGATGCGCGTGTAGCCGAAGCCCTGGAACGCCGAGGGCACCGACCCGGACGGGCCGGGGTACCGGGTGTCGAGGAAGCCCTTGATGATGAGGCCCGACCCGAGCGTGGTGATGAAGGCGTGGACGCCGAGCTTGGTCGTGACGATCCCGTTGAACAGCCCGACGGCGGCCGCGATCCCGAGCGCCGCGGCGACGCCGAGGAGGATGCGCGACGGCTCCCCGTCCATGACGACGGCGGCGACCAGGCTGCTCAGGGCCGCCACGTAACCGACCGAGAGGTCGAGGGACCGGCACAGGATCACGAGCGTCTGCCCGATCGCGATGAAGCCGAGGAGGCTGGAACGCGTGAGGATGTCGACGATCGAGCCGGCGCTGAGGAGGTTCTCGCCCCGGGAGGCCAGCAGGATGCCGGCGACGACGAGCAGCACGAGCAGCGCCACGGAGATGAGCGGGACCGACCGCAGCGGGTTCCGGCGGGGCGCGCGCGGGGTCGCGCGCCCGGCGGACGCCGGGGCCACCGTCGACGTCGTGCTCATGCGATCTCCTCCACCGACTCGTGCCGGGTGGCCAACGCCATGACGGCCTCCTCGTCGCAGCCTCCGGGCAGCTCGCCGCTGATCTCGCCGTCGTGCAGGACGATGATCCGGTCAGCCATCCCGATGACCTCCGGCAGCTCGGAGGAGATGAGGACGATGGCGACGCCCTGGGCCGCGAGGTCCCGCATGAGCTCGTAGACCGCGCGCTTCGCGCCGACGTCGATGCCGCGGGTGGGCTCGTCCATGACGATGACGGCCGGGTCGGTGACGAGCCACTTCGCCAGGACGACCTTCTGCTGGTTGCCGCCGGAGAGGAAGCGCACCTCGTGGCTGCCGCTGCGCGCGGCGAGCTCGAGCGAGGAGAGGATCTCCGGGATGCGCCGCGCCGCCTGGTTCGCGCGTCGAGGCACGACGGCGTCGAGGACGAGGCGGGCGTTCGCCATGACCGACTGGTTGAGGGCGAGCCCCTCGGCCTTGCGGTCCTCGGTGACGAGCGCGAGGCCGCAGCGCACCGCCTGCCGCGGTGAGCGCGGGTCGATGCGCGTGCCGTCGAGGTGGATCTCGCCGGTGCGGAACCGCTCGACGCCGAAGAGCGCGTGCGCGATCTCGGACCGCCCGCTGCCCTGGAGCCCGGCGAGCGCGACGATCTCCCCCGCCCGGACGTCGAAGCTGATGTCGCGGACCATGAGGTTGCCGGCCCCCCGGACGGAGAGCCGGACGTCACCGGTGCGGGTGCCCTCCCGGGGCTGAGGGAACAGGGCGCTGATCGACCGGCCGACCATCTTCCGCACGAGCTCGTCGGAGGTGATGCTCGCGGCGTCGACCGTGTCGACGAGGCTGCCGTCCTTGAGGATGGTGATGCGGTCGCACAGGTGGAAGATCTCCTTGAGCCGGTGCGAGACGTACAGCACGGCGACGCCGCGTTCCTGGAGACGGCGCACAAGGCGGTAGAGCAGCTCGACCTCGTGGTCGGCGAGCGCCGCGGTGGGCTCGTCCATCGAGATGATCCGGGCGTCGAATGACATCGCCTTGACGATCTCGACGACCTGCTGCTCGGCGACCGAGAGGGCCCGCACCTTGACGTCCGGAGCGATGGTCTCGATGCCGAGGTCGTCGAGGAGAGCGGCGGTGTCGCGCACCATGCGTGCGCCGTCGACCAGGGCGAACCTGCGCGGCTCGCGGCCGAGGTAGACGTTCTCGGCGACCGTCCGCTCGGGCAGGAGGTTGAACTCCTGGAACACCGTGGTCACCCCGGCGGCCTGCGCCTCGAGGGGGTGGGTGAAGCTCACGGCCCGGCCGTCGAGCTCGATGGAGCCCCCGTCGGCGGGGTGCACCCCGGCGAGGATCTTCATGAGCGTCGACTTGCCCGCCCCGTTCTCTCCGACGACGGCGTGCACCTCCCCGGCGCGCACCTCCATGTCGATCCCGTTGAGGACCTGCACCCCGAAGAACGACTTGGTGATCCCCCGCATCCGCAGCAGCGGGGGCGGCGTGGTCACCGCGGGCCTCCGGCCCCGGTGGCGGCCGACGGCCGCACCGTCACGGCGCCGGCCGCTCCGCACGCTCGCCGCCCGAGGGCCGGTCCTGGTTGACGTGCCACGAGACATCTCCTTCGACAACGTGACGCGGGCCGGTGGACCTGCGGTTCACCGTCTCTGCTGGTTCTACGAAGCCGCGGCGCCCAGCGAGGTGGGAAGGGCACCTCGACCGCCCGGGCGCCCGTGATGAGGGCTGGCGAGCAGTCGCGATCCCGGCAGGACAGTGGCTTCCGCCACCTGGCGCAGCGCTGCCCCAGGCCGGTGATGATGTATGTGACGAAGGTAACAGTCGGGCAGTGAGCGCCGTCAAGGAATGCGCGCGTCCTGCCTGCGTTCGCGACTCTTGGCTACTTTCGGCGACTGGCTACTTCCGGCGACTGGCTACTTCCGGCGACGCGCACGCCGCCAGGTGCCCCGGCGCACAAGGGCCCCCGGTCCGGCCGGAGCCGGACCAGGGGCCCTCGTGCGTGCAGGGTCAGCTGCCGAGCGTCGCCCGACGCATCCGCAGCGCGACCGCGCCGGCCACCGCGAGGAGCAGCGCGCCCCCGAGGAGGCTCAGCTCCACACCGGTGTTGGGCAGCCCACCGGGGCGACCCGGACGCGGGGAGTCCCCGCCGCCACCGGCGCCGCCACCGTCACCGTCGGCCCCGGGTGCCCCCGGGTGACCGGGCGCCCCGGGCTGACCCGGCGCGCCAGGCTGGCCCGGCGCGCCAGGCTCCCCCGGCTCACCGGGCTGACCCGGCTCACCGGGCTGACCGGGCTGACCCGGCTGACCGGGCTCACCCGGCTGACCGGGCTGACCGGGCTCGCCGGGCTCGCCGGGCTCGCCGGGCTGACCGGGCTCACCGAGCTCGGCGATGCGGACGTTGCGGAACGCCACCTCGTCGTCCGCGCCGTGGTTCTGCAGCCCGATGAAGCTCTCGCTGAGATCACGGTCGGGGTCGGTCGAGGTGAACTCGTTGACGAGCACACCGTTGAGGTAGACCCGGATCATCGGGTCGTCCACGACGATCTCGTAGGCGTTCCACTCTCCCGGCGGGTTGAGGGCCTCGTCACGCGCGTCCAGGTCGGCGCTCTGGAACGTGTAGATCGCACCCGTGGTGCGGTCGTCCTCGTCCGTCGCGTCGATCTGGATCTCGTAGCCCTCCTCGACGGCCACCCACGGGTCGTCACCCGGGTGCGGGAACCCGACGAAGACACCGGAGTTGTCGTCCCCACTCATCTTCCAGTCCAGCCGCAGGCTGTAGGACTCGAACTCCTCCGGGTACCACATGAGGCCCATCCCACCCACGGAGAGGGCGGAGCAGTCCTCCTGCAGCTCGAAGCTGCCCGGACCGGCCATGCTCCACTCGTCCAGGCTCGCCTGGGTCCCGTCGAACAGCGCCGTGTAGCCGTCCTCCACGTCGACCGGCTCGCAGGTCGGCGGCTCGGGCTCGCCGGCCGGCAGGCCGGTGAGGTACTCGAACCCGGTCCTGGCGAACTCCTCACCCTCCGGTGCCACGTCGTACTCCATGACGTAGTACGCGATGTCAGCGTGCTCCTGCGCCGCGGCGAGGATCTCCTGCAGCGGCACGTCCCCCTCACCGAGGTTGGTGAAGGTCGGGCCGCCCGCACCACCGAGGTTCGTGGCGTCCTTGATGTGGAGCAGCTCGATCCGGTCCCCATACTCCTCGAGCAGTGCCGGGACGTCGACGCCGCCGTGCGTCGCCCACGCCACGTCGACCTGGAAGGTCACCCACTCGGGGTTGGTCTCCGCGACGAGGATCTCCCACGCCGACATGACCTCACCCTCGTGCTCGTAGGTGGTGGTGAACTCCGTGGCGTGGTTGTGGCCGAAGAACTTCTCGAACCCGGCCTCGACCGCGGCCTCGCCGAGACGGTTCATCGCCGCCGCGGTCGCGAGGGTGTTCTCGTACGTCGAGATGCCCGGAGCCGCGAACCCGCCCGAGCCCACATACTCCTGGCCCAGGGTGCCCACGAACTCCAGCGTCTCGTCGAACGTCGCCTCGTCGGTGTTGTAGTGCGAGGAGGGGATCCGCAGGCCGAGGTCGTCGGCCAGGGCCCGGAACTCCTCCGCGGTGTACCCGGAGAACGTCCCGCCGAACGGCTCGATGTTCTCGAAGCCGATCTCGGCCAGCCGCTCCATGACCGCGGCCACCCCCTCCTCCTGCACCCACGGGATCAGGCTGTACATCCCGATGGAGACCTTCTCCACGGGGACGGTGACCGGCTCCCCGGGTCCGCCCGGGTCCTCACCCACGAGGTGGAAGTAGTCGAAGGCGAGCGTGGTCGGCGCGGTCTGCTGAGCACCGAGCGCGAAGAGACCCGGGGCGGCGTCCCCGACAGCGGCGTTCGCCACCGCGCTGGGCAGGTCCATCCACTCCTCGCCGTCGTACGAGAAGGCACCGGTGAAGGTGTTCCCGTCCCGGGTGAGGCGCAGGTGGTAGGCCCCACCCTCGGGCAGGACGAGGTCGTTGAGGTCCTGCTGCGGGTCCTGGATGACCCCGCCGACCTCGCTGCGCAGCTCCACGCGGAACGCGTCGGCTCCCGCCGACACCGCGTCGAGCTTGACGTAGTTGTCCGCGTCGCCGTAGACGATGAGGCCACCCTGCTGGTACATGCTCGGCAGCCCGCCGGAGAACGACGTCTCGACCGTCCACTCGTCGCCCGTCTCCTGCGCGGAGCGCAGGATGTTCGGGACGACGGAGTTGTCGGTGCCGTAGATGTCGTTGTTCGTCGTCGTGAGGCGCACGGCGCCGTCGCTGACCTCGAGCAGGTCGGCGTTGCGGTCGATGACCTCCCAGCGGCACGGGTCGAGCTCGGTGCCGTCGAACTCGTCACTGACGGTGATGTCGGCGTCGGGGTCCTCGCACACCGGGTCGGGATCGGGGTCCGGGCCGGGCTGGGATGCTCCCGGGCCGTGGAACTGGATCTCGTCGATGTCGAAGAGCGCCGTGCCGGCGCCCGCCGCACCGTTGACGAACACGAAGTACACCGGCTCCGGGCCCCCGACGGGGGTCACCGCGACGGTCTCCGTGTCGGCCCATGTCTCCCAGCCGCCGGTGGAGCCCACCGGGACGGTCGCCATGAGCGGGCCGTCGACGGCGCCCTTGCGCACCTCGACGGTGCCACCCGCTCCGGCGGAGCTGTACCGGAAGGAGATCTCGTCGATGCCCGTGAGGTCCATCGGCTCGAAGGCGATCCAGTCACCGTTGTGGATGTCGCCCACCTGCTTGCCGCCGCGGGAGCCGACCTTGGTGAAGACGTTGACGCCCTCGGAGTCGGTATAGAACTCCGCCTGCTGGTGACGCAGCCGGAGCACCGCCTCGTCGCTCCCGCTGAGGGCCGGCAGGCCCTCGGCGCCGAGGTCGGTGTACGACGCGTTGATGACACCGAAGATGTTCGCGTCCAGGCCGTGACCGTTGTCCGCGGGAGTCGTGATGACCCCCTCGCAGCCGGTCGCGCGGGACAACGGGTGACCGTGGTCGTCGTGGCCGAGGACGTACTCCACCCGGACCCGGGAGCAGTCGATCTCCCCGTCCTCGGCGTCGGTGACGGTGACCCGGAAGGGCACCGTGTCACCGAAGTCGAAGATCCCTCCGTTGCGCGGGATCTCGAGGGTGACCTCGGGCGCGGTGTTGCCGACGATGATGTTCACCGTCGCGGTCCCGGTCCGCACGTCCTCGCCCTCCCCGGCGCTCACCGTGAGGCGGGCGGTGTACTGCCCGTTCTCCGTGTAGGTGAAGCTGGCGGTCGGCTCGGTGGAGTCGATCGTGCCGTCGTTGGTGAAGTCCCAGGCGTAGCTCAGCGGCTCACCGTCGGGGTCCACGGAGCCCGTGGCGTCGAACTCGACCGTGAGCGGCCCCTGGCCGTTGGTGGCCGAGGTGACGATGCTCGGCACCGGGTTGCGGTTGCCGGCGACGTAGTCGACGCGGTAGACCGCCGAGTCGGGCGCCCCGGTGAAGAACCCGCCGCTGCCGTAGTCGAGGATGTAGAGCGACCCGTCCGGGCCGAACTCCAGCGCCATCGGGTTCGAGGGCGCCAGCCAGTCCAGCGACGGGATGATGTCGACCAGGCCCCCGTCGTCGTCGATGACGAACTCGCGGATCCAGTCGCGGCCCCACTCGTAATTGAGCGTCTTGCCGTCCCAGTACTCGGGCCACTTCGTGTCCGACTCGAGCTCCGGGTCGTAGCGGTAGGTGGGCCCGCCCATGGGCGCCTCGCTCCCGGTGCCGAGCTCCGGCACCGAGCCGCCGTCGTAGGGCAGCCACGCCGGCACGACCGGGGGCAGCTGCTCCAGGCCCGTGTTGTTCGGGCTCTCGTTGACCGGGTTGGCGCAGTCGAACGGCGCGCCCGAGACGCCCGGGGTGCCGGCCGGAGCACCACGCGCCGGGAAGGTGTAGTCGATGTAGGCGTCGTTGTCGCCGTGGCAGTAGGGCCAGCCGTAGTTGCCCGGCTCCTTGATGAGGTTGAACTCGACCTGCCCGCCCGGCCCGCGCGCGGGGTTCGGCGCACCGGCGTCGGGACCGTAGTCACCGAGGTGCACCCAGCCGGTCTCCTTGTCCACCGCGAACCGGAAGGGGTTGCGGAAGCCCATGGCGTAGATCTCCGGCCGGGTGAGCGCCGTGCCGGGCGCGAAGAGGTTGCCCTCGGGGATGGCGTAGGTGCCGTCCTCGTTGACCGAGATGCGGAGCAGCTTGCCCCGCAGGTCGTTGGTGTTGGCCGCAGAACGCTGGGCGTCCCAGGCGGGGTTGCGGCCCTCGCGCTCGTCGATGGGGCTGTAACCGTCCGAGGCGAACGGGTTGGTGTCGTCGCCCGTGGACAGCCACAGGTTGCCCTCGGCGTCGAAGTCGATCTCACCACCGGCGTGGCAGCAGGTGCCGCGGTCGGCCTCGACCTGGAGGATCCTCTGCTCGGAGGCGAGGTCGAGCGTGCCCTCCTCGGTGAGCTTGAACCGGGAGAGCTGGTTGTAGCCGTCGAAGGGGGCGAAGTCCGCGGCCGTGCCCCACTCCGGGGCGTCACCCGGGGGCGTGTTCAGCGGCGGGGCGTAATAGGCGTACACCCACCGGTTCTCGGCGAAGTTCGCGTCGACGGCGATGCCCTGGAGGCCGTCCTCGTCGTGGTTGTAGACGGGGATGGTGCCCGCGACGCCGCTCTCGGCGTCGGCGGTCGTGTAGAACAGCCGGCCGTCGCGCGCGGAGTGGAGGACGTCGCCGTTGGGCAGGACGGCCAGGGCCATCGGCTCGCCGACGTTCTCCTCGCCGATGACGAGGGTGACCTTCTCGAAGGAGTCGGCGACCGTGGCGGCGCAGTCCGCGTCCACCACGCCGGCGGCCGTCTGGATGCCCCCGAGGATGTGCTCGAGGAAGGCCGGCTCGGCGAACGAGGCGTCGGTGTGGCCGCCGCCGGTGTACCAGGAACGACCACCGTCGAAGTTCTGGCACCAGGCGATGGGGTGGTCGGTGCCCATGGCGTGGGTGCCGACGTCGTAGCTCGTCTCGTCGAGGCTGGCGAGGACGTGGACGTCCCCGCGCGGGCTGTCCTGGTAGGTGTACCACTCGTCGGTGCGGTCCCACTCGAAGGGCAGGTGCGCCGTCGAGGGGTGGACCCGGTCGGCGACGTCGACCGTCGCGGCGGGCGTGCCCGGCGGGTGCGACTCGAAGTAGGCGCCCACGAGCTCGCCGTACCACTCCCAGTCGTACTCGGTGTCGCTCGCGGCGTGGATGCCCGCGTAGCCACCACCGCCCTGGACGTACTGCTCGAACGCCGCCTGCTGCGTCTCGTTGAGCACATCGCCCGTGGTGGACAGCCAGATGACCACCTCGTACTGCTCGAGGTTCTCGGGCGTGAAGGCGCCGGCATCCTCGGTGGCGGTGACGGTGAACCCGTTCTCCTCACCGAGGGCGTCGATCGCGGCGATGCCGGCGGGGATGGAGGAGTGCCGGAAGCCGGCGGTCTTGCTGAAGACGAGGGCGTCGAAGCTCCCGTCGCCGGGCTCGTCCGGGTCGGGGACCTGGACCGCCGGCCGTAGCGTCGCGGGCTGGATCGGGGTGGCGGCCTGGGCTGCGCCCATCGCCATCGGGACGAGGAGCGTCCCGGTCAGTGCGGCGGCCATCACGGTCACCGGGCGTCGAGTTGGTGCGGGTCGTCGTGCCACGAAGATCTCCTTTGATTCGTGAACAAGGTGGAGCACCGGTTGGTTCTCTCGTTCTCCTCTCTCGGTGCGGCGGCCGGTGGGTGCCGGCCGCGGGATGGGCGGGTGGGGAAGTCAGCGGTACCCCGTGACGGTCACCGGGCCGGAGCGCCGGCGACCGTCACGGGGCGGGGGTCACTGTGCGGTGGTCACCGGCTGGCGAACGCGGCGTCGAAGGCCGCCGACGGCGGGTCGAACGCCAGCGAGCGCACGAACTCCAGGGCCTGGGGCGCCCCGACGAGGCGGTCCATGCCGGCGTCCTCCCACTCGATGGAGATGGGGCCCTCGTAGCCGATGGTGTTGAGCATCCGGAAGGAGTCCTCCCACGGGACGTCGCCGTGCCCGGTGGAGACGAAGTCCCAGCCGCGGCGGGGGTCGGCCCACGGCAGGTGCGAGCCCATCCGGCCGTTGCGGCCGTTGCCCACCCGGCGCTTCGCGTCCTTGCAGTCCACGTGGTAGATCCGGTCCTTGAAGTCCCACATGAACCCCACGGGGTCGAGGTCCTGCCACACGAAGTGCGACGGGTCCCAGTTGAGGCCGAAGGCCTCCCGGTGCCCGATCGCCTCGAGGGTGCGCACGGTGGTCCAGTAGTCGTAGGCGATCTCGCTGGGGTGCACCTCGTGGGCGAACCGCACGCCCACCTCGTCGAAGACGTCGAGGATGGGGTTCCACCGGTCGGCGAAGTCCCGGTACCCGGCCTCGACGAGCTCCTCCGAGACCGGCGGGAACATCGCGACGTACTTCCAGATGGCCGACCCGGTGAAACCGACGACGGTCTTCACCCCGAGCCGCGCGGCCGTGCGGGCCGTCAGCTTCATCTCCTCGGCCGCGCGCTGGCGCACGCCCTCGGCGTCGCCATCGCCCCACACCCGGTCGGAGAGCATCGCGTGATGCCGCTCGTCGATCGGGTCGTCGCAGACCGCCTGCCCCTTGAGGTGGTTGGAGATGGCGTGGACCTGGAGCCCGTACCGCTCGAGCAGGTCGAGCTTGCCCTGGATGTAGGCGTCGTCCTCGGCGCCCCGCCAGGGGTCGAGGTGGTCGCCCCAGCAGGCGATCTCCAGGCCGTCGTAGCCCCACCCGGAGGCGAGGCGGGCCACCTCCTCGAGCGGCAGGTCGGCCCACTGGCCGGTGAACAGGGTGACGGGTCGTGCCATCTGTCAGTCTCCCAACGGGGTGTACGTGCTGTGGTTGGCCGCCGAACGCTCGACGGCGTCGAGGACGCGCTGGACGGCCAGGCCGTCGTCGAACGAGGGCTCGGGCTGGGTGCCGTCGGCGATCGCCGTGACGAGGTCGACGACCTGGTGGGTGAACCCGTGCTCGTAGCCCAGCCCGTGACCGGCGGGCCACCAGTGCTCGATGTACGGGTGGTCCGGCTCCGTGACGAGGATCCGCCGGAACCCGGCGGTGCGGGACTCCTCCGTCGCGTCGAAGAGGTGGAGGACGTTCATCTCCTCGAAGTCGAAGGCCAGCGACCCGAGCGAACCGGAGATCTCGATCCGCATGGCGTTCTTGCGGCCCCACGCCACGCGGGAGGCCTCGAAGACGGCCGGGGCGCCGCCGGTGAGGCGGCCGAAGAACACCGCGGCGTCGTCGACAGTCACGGGGCCACGCTCGGTGCCCCCGCTGCCGTGCAGGCCGGAGAAGCTCTCCGCGACCGGGCGCTCGTTGACGAACGTGTCGAGCGTCCCGCTGACCCCGGTGACCGTCTCGCCGGTGATGAAGTGGGTGAGGTCGACGATGTGGGCGCCGATGTCGCCGAGCGCCCCCGACCCCGCCTTCTCCTTGTCGAGCCGCCAGGACAGCGGGGCCTCGGCGTCGGCCAGCCAGTCCTGCAGGTACTGGGCGCGCACCTGCCGGACCTCCCCGATCCGGCCCTCCGCCACGAGCTCGCGGGCGAGCCGGACGGCGGGGACCCGACGGTAGGTGAAGCCGACCATCGCGCGCACGCGGGCGGCCGCGGCGGCCCGGGCCGCCGCGGCCATCGACTCGGCCTCGGCCAACGTGTTGGCCATCGGCTTCTCGACGAGGACGTGCTTACCGGCCGCCAGCGCTGCGATGGCGATCTCCGCGTGGGTGTCCCCCGGCGTGCAGATGTCGACGAGGTCGATGTCGTCCCGGGCGACCACCTCCCGCCAGTCGGTCGCGGCCTCGGCCCACCCCAGTCGGTGGGCCGCCTCGGTGACGCTCGCGCTGCTCCGCCCGACGAGCACGGCCGTCTCAGGCCGGCGTGCCAGGTCGAAGAAGCGCGGCGCGGTGTGCCACGCCTGGGAGTGGGCCCGCCCCATGAAGGCGTACCCGATCATCGCCACGCGCAGCGGCGCGTTCGTGCCAGTCATCGTGCTCCCCGGCTCAGGACTCGAAGGCGTGCGGGAGGTACTGCTCGACGTTGTCGGCGGTGACCACGGGGGCGAACAGCTGGATGGTGCGGGGCACCTCGACCTCGACGAGGTCGCTCATCGCGTTGCCCTGGGCGAGCAGGCGGGCGATGCGGATACCGTCGGCCGCCTGGGTGGCCGGGTAGACGACCGTCGCCTGGACGACGGACTCGCCGGACTCGATCTCGCGCATCATGTTCGCCGAGCCGGCGCCGCCGACGAGGATGAACTCGTCGCGGCCGGCGTTGTCGATGGCCGACAGGACGCCGACGCCCTGGTCGTCGTCGTGGTTCCAGATGGCATGGATCTCGGGCGCGGCCTGGAGGAGGTTGGCCGTGGCCGACTCCCCGCCCTGGACGGTGAAGTCGGCGGCGACGCGGTTGTCGACGTCGAGGCCGCACTCGGACAGCGCGTCCGCGAAGCCCTGGCTGCGGTCCTGCGTGAGGGGCAGGTTGTCGATGCCGGCGATCTCGGCGACGACGGCGTCGGGCTGGTCGCCGAGCTGCTCGCAGATGAACTCGCCGGCGCTGACGCCCATGCCGTAGTTGTCACCGAGGATGGTGACGCGGGCGGCGTTGGGGTCGGAGAACTCGCGGTCGACGTTGATGACGGGTATCCCCGCCTCCATGGCCTCGAGGGCCACGCCGGTGAGCGCCGCGCCGTCGAAGGGAACGACGACGATGGCGTCGACGCCGTCGTTGATGAACGTCTCCATCTGGCTGATCTGGAGGTTGACGTCGTTGGTGCCCTCGGCGACGAGGAGCTCGACGTCGCCGTACTCGGCGGCCTCGTCCACCGCCTGCGTGGTCATCGCGCCCATCCAGCCGTGGTCGGCGGCGGGGGCGGAGAACCCGATGGTGACGGTCTCCCCCTCCTCGTCGTTCCCGCCCGCGGCGGGGGCGGCGCTCTGCATGTCGCTGTCCGTCGCCACCTCCTCCGGGGTGTTGCCGGTGCAGGCGGCCAGGGTGAGGGCGGCGACGCTGATGCCGGCGGCGACGGTGAACCGGCGACGCATGGTGCTCGCGGTCATGGGTGTTCCTCCTTGAACGGGGTGGGGGGTGCGGCGGTGGTGCGGGTGGTGCGGTCTAGGGGTGGTGCCGTCTACCGGGCGTCCGACGTCGGCGCCGGACGCCCGGGACGGCTAACTGCTTCGGGCGCGCGAGGCGAAGCGCTGCTGCAGGAGCACCGCGGCCACGAGGATGACGCCCTTGGTGATCGCCTGCGCCGAGGTGGAGAGGTTGTTGAGGACGAAGATGTTGGTGAGCGTCTGAAAGATGAGAACACCGAAGACGGTGCCGAGGATGGTGCCCCGGCCGCCGATGAGGAGCGTCCCGCCCACGACGACCGCCGCGATCGCGTCGAGCTCGTAGAGCGTGCCGTTGGTCGAGGATCCGGAACGCGTGCGGGCCATCATCGTCACGGCCGCGATGCCGACCGTGAGGCCGGCGAGCGTGAAGAGGTACATCATGTGGCGCTTGACCTTGATGCCGGCCAGGCGGGCGGCCTCGGGGTTGCCGCCGACGGCGATGGTGCGGCGGCCGAACGTCGTCCGGTTGAGCAGCACCCAGCCGGCGATGGCCACGATGATGAACATCCAGACGGTGACGGGCAGGCCGAGGATGTCGGCGCGGAACGTGTCGAGGAACGGCTGGACGGTGACGAGCTGGGTCTGCCGGTTCGAGATGATCTCCGCGAGGCCGCGCGCGCCGATGAGCATGGCGAGGGTCGCGATGAAGGAGACCACGCGGCCGTAGGCGACGATCGCGCCGTTGATGAGGCCGGCGACGGCGCCGACCGCCATCGCGGTGAAGACCATGATGATCCAGTGCGTGTCCGCGGCCATGGTCTGGGTGGCCAAGGTGGTCGCCCACACCGTTGCCAGGCCGAGGACGGAGCCGACCGAGAGGTCGATCCCACCGCCGGTGATGACGAAGGTCATCCCGATGCTGATGATGCCCAGCGTCGCGGCAGAGGCGAGGATCGTCGTGATGTTGTCCGTGCTGAGGAACCGGTCCCCCGCCGTGACGAAGCCGACGATGCACAGGAGCACGAGCGCGATGACGAGCCCGGCGTTGCGCGCCACTCCCGTGCCGCCGCCGAGCCGCCGGAGGGCGGACGGCGCGGACGCGCTCTTCTTCCCCGACCCCTCGTTGTCGGGTCCACGGGTGTGCGAACCGGGCATGACGTCCCGGTTGGTGGGCGGCAGCGCGGGGTCGGCCGGCCCCGCGGCAGCGGTGCCGCCCACGGTGTTCTCACTCATGCGAGGGTTCCTTCCATGACGAGGTCGAGCACGCCGTGCTCGTCGATCTGCTGGGCGGGTCCGCGGTGGACCACGCGTCCTTCGGCGATGACGAGGACCTCGTCGGACAGCCCGAGGACCTCCTCGATCTCGCTGGACACGACGACGATGGCCGCCCCCTGGGCGGCGAGCTGCCGGATGAGGGCGTAGATCTCGGCCCGGGCCCCGACGTCCACACCGCGGGTGGGCTCGTCGAGGAGGAGGACCGAGCAGCCATGGACGAGCCAGCGGGCGAGCATCGCCTTCTGCTGGTTGCCGCCGGACAGCGTGCGCACCTGGCGCTCGCTGTTGGCGGGGACGAGGTGCAGGGCGGCGATCTGCTCGTCGGCGGCCTGCCGCTCCGCGCGCTCCTGGAGGAAGCCGGACCGCGCGAACCGCGCGAAGGTCGACAGCGTGATGTTGCGGTAGACGGGCTCCTCCAGGAGCAGTCCCTGGCTCTTGCGCTCCTCGGGGGCGAGCCCGATACCGGCGCCGACGGCCGCAGGGACCGAGCCGGGGCGCAGGTGCTTGCCCTGGACCCGGACCGTGCCGGCGCTCGCCTTGCGGGCGCCGTAGACGGTCTCGAGGATCTCCGAGCGCCCGGCGCCGACGAGGCCGGCGAGGCCGACCACCTCGCCCGGACGCACGACGAAGGAGACGTCGGAGAAGACACCGGCGAGGGAGAGGTTCTCGACCTCGAGCACCGGCTCGGCGTCCTGGATGGGCGCGCGCTCGCCCCCGAGGCCGGTGTCCACCGCACGGCCGGTCATGAGGCGGATGAGCTCGCTGGTGGGGGTGTCGGCCACCGGCAGCCCCGAGGCGACGGTGCGCCCGTCCTTGAGGACGGTGATCCGGTCGCCGATCTCGCGGATCTCCTCGAGGCGGTGGGAGATGTAGACGATGGCCACGCCCTCGGCGGTGAGCGCGCGGACCACCCGGAAGAGGTTGGCGACCTCCTCGGAGTCGAGGACGGCGGAGGGCTCGTCCATGACGATGACCTTGGCGTCGTGGGACAGCGCGCGCGCCATGCTCACCACCTGCTTGCCGGCGGCGGAGAGCCGGCCCACCTCGCGGCTGGGCGAGATCTCGGGGTGACCGAGCCGGCCGAGGATCTCCCGCGTCCGGCGGTGCGCCTCGCGGCGCTGGAGCAGCCCGCCGGTGGCGAGCTCGTGGCCCAGGTAGACGTTCTCCGCGACGCTGAGCCCGTCGACGACGTCGAGCTCCTGGTACATCGTCGCGACGCCGATCTTGAGCGCGGCGACCGGGTTCGCGATCGTCACGGCGGTGCCGTCCCACAGGATCTCGCCCTCGTCGGGCTGGTGGGCACCGGCGAGAACCTTGATCAGGGTGGACTTGCCCGCGCCGTTCTGCCCGAGGAGGCAGTGCACCTCTCCGGCGCGCACATCGAGGTCCACGCCGTCGAGCGCCCGCGCTCCGGGGAACACCTTGACGATCTGTTTCATCTGGAGCAGCACCGCTCCAGGGTCTCCATCAACCATGACGCCATCAAACCACCTTTTGTCGACTTTCGGCAAGAAGTATGTCGAAGATCGATACGATGGTCCTGATCGGCCTCAACCGGCGCAGAGAGACCTGGAATGAGGCGTTTAATGTGCCCCGTGGGAGTGACAACGTCTCTGCGAGAGCGTGCCGGGGCAGGCGAGGTGCTGCAGCTGCTGCGGGACGGCCTGCCGCGCACCAAGTCCGACATCGCCGCACACACCGGCCAGGCCCGCTCCACCATCACCGTTCGGCTGGAGCAGCTGCTCGCCACGGACCTCGTCTCCCCCGGCGGCTCCGCGCTGTCCACGGGCGGGCGCCCCCCGGCGACCTTCGTGTTCAACCCCTCCGCCAAGGTGGTGCTCGCCGTCGACCTCGGCGCCGTCCACGCGCGCATGGCGGTCACCGATCTCTCCGGGACGGTGCTCGCGGAGAGCGATGAGCCCCTCGTCATCGCCGACGGCCCCGACGTCGTCCTCCCCGCCGTCGTGGCGTGGGGCCGCGCCCTGCTCGCCGAGACGGGCCGCCAGATCGAGGACCTCGCGGGCGTCGGCGTCGGCGTGCCCGGCCCGGTCGAGCACCGGACCGGGCGGCCCGTGAACCCGCCGATCATGCCGGGGTGGGACGGCTACGACGTCCCCGGCCACCTAGGGTGTGCCCTCGACGCCCCCGTCCTCGTCGACAACGACGTCAACCTCATGGCACTCGGCGAACGCGCCGCGGTCTGGCCGGAGGAGATGGACCTCCTCTTCGTCAAGGTCGCCACGGGGATCGGGTCCGGGATCATCAGCGACGGCGCCCTGCGCCGCGGGTCCCGCGGCGCCGCCGGCGACCTCGGTCACATCGCCGTGCGCGAAGGCCCCCGCCTGCCCTGCCGGTGCGGCAACATCGGCTGCCTCGAGGCGGTCGCCAGCGGCAGCGCCGTTGCGGCGGCCCTTCAGGTGCACGGCGTCGAGGCCCACTCGACGCGCGACGTCGTCGACCTCGTGCGCACCGGCGACCTCCAGGCCACTCGGGCGGTGCGCCAGGCCGGCCGCGACATCGGTGGCGTGCTCGCGGGGTGCGTCAACCTCCTCAACCCCTCGATCATCGTCGTCGGCGGCATGCTCGCCGACGCCGGCGAGCAGCTCATCGCCGGCATCCGTGAGGTCGTCTACCAGGACTCCCTGCCCCTGGCGACGCAGCACCTCAAGATCGTCGACTCCCGCACCGCCGGCCGCGCCGCCGTGCTGGGTGCGAGCACCATGGCCATCGAGCACGTCCTGTCCCCGGACGCCGTCGAGGCCATGCTCGCCTGAGCATGGCCCGGGGCGGGGAGCCGCTCCCTCCGGCGCAGCTGGGAGAGACAGGCCTCGAGCACGCCCCCGTCGGAGCGGAGACCACCCCTCCGTCAGGGTGGCGCCGCACCGTCGGCCGCGCCGGCCCCACCGAGCCACGTCTCGGCACGCGGCGCTGGCTCAACGACGCACGCCCGGAGGACTCCGGTCGACAGGGGACCCACGCCGTGGACGGCACTCCCAGCGGCCGTACGGCGCGGACGAGAAAGGGCCCCTGGTCCGGCCGGAGCCGGACCAGGGGCCCTCGTGTCATGCCCGTCAGCTACCGAGCGTCACCCGACGCATCCGCAGCGTGAGGCCGCCGGCCACCGCCAGGAGCAGGGCCCCGGCGAGGAGACCGAGCTCCACACCGGTGTCGGGCAGCGTGCCGCCGGGGCGACCGGACCCACCCGCAGGCGGGGTGTCGTCACGCTCGTCCACGTCACCGCGGCCGTCGTCCGGGCCACCAGGCGCACCGGGCTCACCAGGCGTACCAGGCTCGCCGGGCTCACCAGGCGCACCCGGCTGACCGGGCTCGCCAGGCGTACCGGGCTGGCCGGGCTCGCCAGGCGTACCGGGCTCGCCAGGCGTACTAGGCTCGCCGGGCTCACCAGGCGTACCGGGCTGGCCGGGCTCGCCAGGCGTACCGGGCTCGCCAGGCGTACCAGGCTCGCCGGGCTCACCAGGCGTACCGGGCTCGCCGGCCTCCAGGCCGGTGAGGTACTCGAAGCCGGTCGTCACGAACTCCTCGCCGTTGGCGGCGCGGTCGAGCTCGAGGACGTAGTACGCGATCTCGGCGTGCTCCTGCGCCGCGGCCAGGATGCCCTGCAGGTCGACATCACCCTCACCGAGGTTGGTGAAGACGGGGTTGCCCTCACCACCGAGGTTCGTGGCGTCCTTGACGTGGAGCAGCTCGATCCGGTCCCCGTACTCCTCGATCAGAGCGGGCACGTCGACACCGGCGTCCGCGGCCCAGGCCACGTCCAGCTGGAAGGTCACGAACTCCGGGTCGGTCTCCTCGACGAGGATCTCCCACGCCGACAGCCGCTCACTGCCGTGCTCACCCATGTGGTCGTACATGGTGGTGAACTCGACGGCGTGGTTGTGGCCGAAGAACTTCTCGAACCCGGCCTCCACCGAAGCCTGACCGAGGCGGTTCATCGCCGCCGCGGTCGCGAGGGTGTCCTCGTAGGAGCCGATGCCCGGGGAGGCGAACCCACCCGAACCGACGTACTCCTGGCCGAGGGTCTCCACGAACGCGAGCGTCTCGTCGAAGGTCGCCTCGTCGGTGTTGTAGTGCGACGACGGGACGCGCAGGCCCAGATCGTCGGTCATCGCCCGGAACTCCTCCGCGGTGTAACCCGTGAAGTTGCTGCCGAAGGGCTCGACGTTCTCGAACCCGATCTCCGCCAGGCGTGCGAACACATCCGGCAGGCCGGCCTCCCCCACCCAGTTGATGAGGGAGAACATCCCGATGGAGACCTGCTCCACCGGGACGTGGATCGGCTCGCTGGGCACGGTGACGTCGGTGGCGCTGAACGTGAGGGCGTCGACCTCAAGGCCTCCGGTCGAGGTCACGTAGACCGTCCCGGAGCCCTCTGGGACGGAGCTGAACGCAGCCTCGACGTCCTGCCAGCCGTCACCCGCACCGAAGACAGCCTCGGCGAAAGGCTCGGCCGCGGGGTCGTCCCAGCGGAGCGAGAGGGTTCCCTCGCCGCTGGCGCGAGCCGTGACGGTGTTGACCGCCTCGTCCGTGGCAGCGTCGTGGAAGCTCATCGGCGTGAAGGCGAACCAGTCGCCGGCGTCGAACGAGGCCACCTTGCCCTGAGCCTGGGCCGACTCGTCGGCCACGACCTCGATGCCCTCGGCGCTGTCGAACCACTCCGCCTGCTGCTCGGCGGGCTTGAGGATGAGCGTGGCCTCGCCGGTCGTGGCGGGGACGTCGCCCTGCGGCTCGTCGGCGTAGGTCACCACGAGCGTGCCGTAGAGCTTCTCGCCCTCGCCGTGCTCCTGGGCGCTCTCGTTGGTCTGGATGGTGAACTCGCAGCCACGCCCGGAGACCTCCGGGTGCGCGTGCTCGTTGTGGCCCAGGCCGAAGGTCCAGTTGATGCGGTTGCAGACCGGCTCGTTGCCGTCCTCCGCGTCGGCCACCGAGACGGTGACGGGGATGGCGTCGCCCCAGCTGAAGAAGGCGCCGTTCGGCACGTCCACGCTGATCTCGGGGGCGGTGTTGCCGACCGTGACCCGGACGGTGGCGAGGCCGAACTTCCCGGCAGCGTCGGTCACCCGGAGGGTGACGTTGTACTGGCCGAGCGCGTCGTAGGTGTAGGACGCGGTGGCCCCACCCGCGACGAACTCACCGGTGCCCTCGAAGTCCCACTCGTAGGTGAGGGCCTCGCCCTCCGGGTCGCGGGAGGCGGAGGCGTCGAACTCGACCTCGAGCGGCGCGTCGCTGCTCGAGATGGGGTTCGCGGTGACGTACCCCTGCGGGGTCTTGTTCCCCTCGGCGTAGTCCACGCGGTAGAGCCCGGCGTCCGGGTTCTGCCGGAAGAAGCCGTCGCCGTACTCGAGGACGTAGAGCGAGCCGTCCGGCCCGAACTCCATGTCCATGACGTTGTCCCAGATGGGCTGGGAGACCGTCTCGAGGTGCTCGTTCGGCAGGAAGTTCTCGACCTCGGTGACGACGCCGTCCGAGCTCAGCTCGTCGAGCGAGATCGCGGCGACGTAGTCCATGGAGAACTCGGCGAAGAACGCCTTGCCGTCCCAGTGCTCGGGGAACTGCGCCTCGGAGTCGTTCTCGGCGTCGTAACGGAAGATCGGGCCACCCATCGGCGCCTGGCCGCGGGAGGTGCTGAACTCGATGAACTCGTCGTGCGGCTGCTCGCCGACCGCGTCGCCGTAGTAGACCTGCGGCTCGGTGACCGGCGGGAGCTGGTCGAGGCCGGTGTTCCACGTGGAGTTGTTGACCGGGCCGGCGGCGCAGTCGAAGAACTCGCCGGCGGTGCCGTTGGCGAAGTCCCACTCGTTGTAGGCGCCACCGTCGTTCGGCCCGTGGCAGAACGGCCACCCGCCGTTCATCGGCTCGGTGGTCAGCTGCCACTCGACGTAGCCCATGGGGCCGCGCTGGGGGTCAGCCGCACCGGCGTCGGGGCCGTAGTCGCCCCACACCAGCGCGCCGCTCTCGACGTCATAGTCGATGCGGAACGGGTTGCGCAGGCCCATGGCGTAGACCTCTTCGCGGACGAGCTCGGGGTCGTACTCGTCGGAGTCGAAGAGGTTGCCGGCGGGGATCGTGTACGTGCTCCCGGGGCCGGGCTCGGCGTCGGGCGCGATCTCGTCGAGGACGTTGATCCGGAGGATCTTTCCGCGCAGGTCGTTGGTGTTACCGGCGCCACGACGCGAGTCGAGGCCGGGGTTCATCCCGGGCGCGTTGTTGTTCGGCGCGTAGCCGTTGGCACCGGGGGTTCCCGCCGGGGTGTTGTCACCGGAGGAGAGGTAGAGGTTGCCGTCGCCGTCGAAGGCCATGTCGGCACCGACGTGGCAGCACTGGCCGCGCTGGGCGTCGACCTTGATGATCTGCTGCTCGGACGCCAGGTCGAGGGTGCTCGTCTCGTCGTCCCACTGGAAACGGGAGAGGACGTTGTACCCCAGCCACTGGTTCCAGTAGGTCGCGGGGTCGGCACCCTCGGGGAGCCGCTCCGGGGCAGCGCCTGCCGGCGTCGTCTCGGGGTAGGCCACGCCGGTGGGCGAGGTTCCGGACATGACGCGGGGGGCGTAGACCAGGTAGACCCAGCCATTCTCCTCGAAGTCCGGGTCGAGCGCGACGCCCTGGAGCCCGTCCTCGGAGTTGGCGTAGACGTCGAGCTGTGCCACCTGGCTCGTCTGGCCGGTGGTCGGGTCCGTCAGCCGGACGATGCCGTTGCGCGCGGTGTGCAGGACGGTGGAGTCCGGCATGACCGCGAGGTCGATCGGCTCACCGGTGTTCTTGGTGAGCAGGATCTTCTCGTAGTTGTTCCAGTCGGTTGCCGCCTCGGCAGCCGACACATCAGCCTGCGGCGCCGCCTGGGCGGGTTCCGCGGCGTGACCGGGGTGTGCATACGCCCCACTCATCGTCATCGGCAGCACCAGCGCGGCAGACAGCACTGCCGCCGCACCCCGGGTCGACCATCGGCCGACCCCTGAACGTCTGACCACAATTCCTCCTTGACATGTTCGCGCGATCCGACGCTCGTCCTCCACGACGACGCCATCGGCCACGATGGGGCGAGCACCTCGCCTACACCGGTCCGCTCCGAACGGGTTCTGGACACTCGCCTGCGAGTGCCCGGGTAGTACCAGAGCCGACGACGGTGCCTTGCGTCACGATCGTCGACACCTGACCATAAGCAGGGCTTCTATCGGAGGTCAAACAAAAGTCGCACCACAATGAAAAGAAGTAGCGATAGGTCGAGCGTGTCCGGCCCATGGAACGACAGCGGCCGCGATACGTATGGCGGCCGCGGCTCGGCCAGCCCTCGGGGTGCCATGACCTGCCGCGGCGCCCTCAGGCCCGCACGACGGCGGCGAACGCCTGCGCGACGGCGCGGCCGACCGCCACCACATGCCCGTCGCTCGCTCGCGCCGCAGCAACGAGAGCGTCAGCGTCGTCGCCGTCTCGTTCTCGCAGCCAGGCCTCGAGCAGGTCCGGCGAGGCCTCCGGGTGGAACTGCACCCCGAGGGCCGAGCCCAGGCGGAACGCCTGGAACGGGTACGTCTCGGCGTAGGCGAGCCACGTCGCCCCCGGCGGCAGCGTGACGACGGCATCGGCGTGCATCGATGGCTGGAGCACGGCGACGGCGGTCCCGCCCCCCTCGGCGCCGGCGCGCACGGCCGCGCCCAGCACGGGATCAGCGGCGGCCTCGTCCCGCCACGTCACGCGGATGACGCCGGCCTCCTCCCCCGGCGGCGGCGCGACCTCGACGAGGCCTCCGGTCGCTGCGGCGAGGAGCTGGTGCCCGAGGCAGATGCCCAGGACGGGGACGTCGCGCTCCACGGCGTCGGCCATGAGCCGGCGGGTCGCGGGCAACCACGGGGCGACGGCGTCGTCGTAGGCGCTCATGCGCCCTCCGAGGACGAGCACGCCCGCGCCCGCCTCCTCGATGCTGGGGACGGCCGCGCCGGTCCACGCCTCCACGACGCGCAGGTCCACGCCGTCGAGCCAGTTCTCGAAGCGGCCCAGCGGCACGTCGGGGCCGTGCTGGATGACCGTGAGGGTCGGGCGATCGTCGGTCGCGCTGCTCATGTCCGCACCGTAGTAAAGGGAGTCGGCGGAGGGAAAGCGATCGTCCACAGGTGTAGAAGCCTGAGGTCCCTCGCGTGCGCCTGGGCCGGCGACCGGCGCCGCGGCGAGGCCCTGCGGCCGACCACCCCGTTCCCGGCTGCGCACCGAGCCGTCCCCGACGTCCGTCCGCTATCCCGGCGCGTGATTGCGCCCGAGCCCCGCGGAGACGAAGATCGCAGGGTGAGCCTCGCAACCGCGCGCCGACGCGCGCTCGTCCTCCTCCTGCCTCTGGTCGCCTGCCTGGCGGTGGTGCTCGGGGGGCTCGCGACGCCCGCGGCCGCCGCGCCGCCGGTCGCGCTCCAGGACGACATCACCGACGAGGTGGGCGTCCTCGACGCCGACGCCACCGAGGTGCAGGCCGCCATCGACGAGCTCGCCGAGGACGCCAACCTGCAGCTCTTCGTCGTCTACGTCGACACGTTCAACGGCCTGTCCCAGGAGGCGTGGGCGGAGCAGACGTACCAGGCCTCCAACATGGGCGGCAACGACGTGCTCCTCGCAGTCGCCGTGGAGGACCGGAACTACTACCTGGGCGGGGACACTGCCGTCGTGTCGCAAGCCGCCGCGAACCAGGTGGCCGCCAGCTGGACCGAACCCGAGCTACGGGGCGACAACTGGGCCGGCGCTGCGATCGCCACCGCCGAGGGCCTGGCGGAGGTCGACGCGCAGGGCGGAGGCGCCACCACCGGCGGGGGCGGGGGCGGCTCGGGCTTCATGGGGTTCTTCCTCTTCATCCTCGCGGGCCTGCTCGTCATCGGCCTCATCGCGTTCGTTGCGGCCAGCCGCAAGAGCAAGCGGGTCATCGCCGAGCGCCAGGCCGAGGAGCCCGTCAACCAGCTCCCGCCGAACCACCCGCTCAACCTCCCCACCGAGGAGCTCAACAAGCGGGCGGGCTCCGCGCTCGTCGCGGTCGACGACGCCCTGCGCAGCTCCGAGACCGAGCTCGGGTTCGCCAAGGCGCAGTTCGGCCTCCAGGCCACCGACGCGTTCACCGCGGCGCTCGAGACCGCCAAGGCCAAGGCGTCGCGGGCCTTCACCGTGCGGCAGCTCCTCGACGACGACCAGCCCGAGACCGAGCCCCAGGCCCGCCAGATGATGGCGGAGATCCTCACCCTCTGCGACGAGGTCGCCGCCGAGCTCAACCAGCACGCCACCCACTTCTCCCAGCTGCGCGACATGCAGTCCCGCGCGCCCGAGGTCCTCGCCGAGATGGAGCAGCGCGCGGATGAGGTCGCCCAGCGCATCGACGGCGCCCGGGCGGCGGTCAACGCCCTCGCCCGCCGGTACCCGCCGGAGACCCTCACCTCGATCTCCCGCAACCCGGACCAGGCGGTCGCGCTGCTCGGGGCAGCCCGCGAGACCGTGGCCGAGGGTCGCGACAAGCTCGCCGCTAACGACCGGGCGGGCGCCGTCACCATGGCCCAGACGGCCGAGGAGGCCATCGCCCAGGCGGTCCTCCTGCTCCAGGCGGTCGAGCGCGCCGGGGACGACCTCGCCGAGGCGGGCACGCGCCTCGACGAGGCGCTCGCCTCCATCAGCGCCGACCTCCAGGACGTCGAGCGGCTCTCGCCGAGCGACCCCAACGTCCGGGCGCGGGCCATCGAGGCACGCGCCGCCTTCGACCAGGGCCAGCAGGCCCGCCGCGGCGGCGACCCCCTCGCCGCGCTGGCCCAGCTCGGGGCGGCCGAGCACGCGCTCGACGTCGCGCTCGCGCCGGCGCGCGACGCCGACGAGCGGGAACGGCGTGACCGCGTCCAGCTCAAGCAGCGCATGGCGACGCTCAGCGCCCGGATCCGCGCGGTGTCCGACTTCATCGACACCCGCCGGGGCGCCGTCGGCACGGAGGCCCGCACGCGGCTCTCCGAGGCCTCGCGCCTGGCCCAGGAGGCGCACGCCCTCGCGGTGTCCGACCCCAGCGCCGCCCTCGACCTCGTCGACCAGGCCGAGCACCTCGCCCAGGCGGCCCAGCAGCTCGCCGAGCGTGACGCCAACTCCTTCCAGGACCCGTTCGGTGGAGGGGGCTTCGGCGGAGGGGGCTTCGGCGGCGGCTATGGCGGCCGCCGCGGCGGCGTCGACCTCGGCTCCCTCGTCCTCGGCGGCATCCTCCTCGGCGGCGGCGGCGGCGGCGGCTTCGGCGGTGGCTGGGGCGGCGGTGGCGGCGGTGGCGGCTTCGGCGGCGGAGGTGGCGGCTTCGGCGGCGGCGGCGGCGGCGGCTTCGGCGGCGGCGGCGGCAACTTCTGAGCCGAGCCCCCGCCGTCGGCCCCCGCTCGCGGGCCCGCCCGACCAGCACCAAGGTGTGACCCAGACCGAGACCCCGACACGAAGGACGAACCATGACGGAGAAGCAGAGCATCCTTGGCCGCATCGCCCAGCTCACCCGGGCGAACCTCAATGCGCTCATCGACCGCGCCGAGGACCCGCAGAAGATGCTCGACCAGCTCGTGCGCGACTTCACGAACTCGATCGTCGAGGCGGAGGACGCCGTCGCCGTGACGATCGGCAACCTGCGCCTCGCCGAGCAGGACTACGCCGAGGACGTCCGCGACGCGCGTGACTGGGGGCAGAAGGCGATCGCCGCCTCGCAGACCGCGGAGCAGGCGCGCACCCAGGGCGACGACACCAAGGCGGCCCGGTTCGACAACCTCGCCAAGATCGCCATCGGCAAGCAGATCGACCACGAGGGCCAGGCCCGGTCCGCCGAGCCGATGATCACCTCGCAGCGCCAGGTCGTCGAGCAGCTCAAGACCGGGCTCACGCAGATGCGCACCAAGCTGGACGACCTCAAGTCCCGTCGTGACCAGCTCGTCGCCCGCTCGAAGACCGCGGAGGCCCAGTCCAAGGTCCAGGGCGCGATCTCCTCGATCAACGTCCTCGACCCGACCACCGAGATCTCGCGCTTCGAGGAGCAGGTGCGCCGCGAGGAGGCGCGCGTCGCCGGCCAGGCCGAGATCCAGGCGACGTCGCTCGAGGCGCAGTTCGCCGAGCTCGAGGACTACAGCAAGAACGCCGAGGTCGAGGCGCGTCTCGCCGCACTCAAGAGCGGCGGCGACGCGCCGAAGCACCTCGAGGCCGGTGGCCTGTCCACCGAGCCGGGCCAGGAGCAGCAGCAGGGCCAGTCGATCTACTGAGCCGGCCGATCTACTGAGCCGGCCGATCTGCTGAGCCGGCCGATCTGCTGAGCCGGAGATCAGCTGATCCTCCGCGCCCTCCAGCACGCGGCCCGCGCCGCGCGCTGGAGGGCGTTGCTGGACCCCCAGGCCCCCACGCCCCCACGCCCCGTGATCTTGCAGAAACGCCGGCCGTCCCCGCCCGCCCGAGGGACCGCTGCACCGTCAACGGGTGACATCACTGTGCCTAGAGCGCGGCGATCTCACCCATTGGCCCCGGATCGGGGCCCGCACCTGGCGTCTCTGCATGAGCACGACGTGGGCTGGCCGGCCAGGGGGCCCGCACCCAGCGTTTCTGCATGATCACCACGTGGGCTGGCCGGGGCGCCGCATGAACCGCTCCCCGGTGGCCCTAGTCTTGGCCTCATGTTGGAACAGCCCCAGCGCAGCACCTATCTCCTCATCGACGGCGAGAACATCGACGCCACGCTCGGGATGAGCGTGCTCGGCCGTCGGCCGGCGCCCGAGGAGCGCCCGCGCTGGGACCGCATCCTCAGCTTCGCCCAGACGCTCTGGGACCAGCCCGCTCGCGGCCTGTTCTTCCTCAACGCGTCGTCGGGCCAGATGCCGATGTCCTTCGTCCAGGCGCTCCTCGCCATGGACTTCCAGCCGATCCCCCTGTCGGGGAGCGCGGCGGAGAAGGTCGTCGACATCGGTATCCAGCGGACCCTCGAGGCGATCCGCGACCGCGACGGCGACGTCCTCCTCGTCAGCCACGACGGCGACTTCCTTCCCCAGGTGGAGCAGCTGCTCGACGACGGGCGCCGTGTCGGCATCCTCGGCTTCCGCGAGTTCGTCAACTCCCACCTCACCGAGCTCACCTCGCGTGGTCTGCGGATCTTCGACCTCGAGGACGACATCAACGCCTTCCAGAGCGTGCTGCCGCGCGTGCGGATCATCCCCCTCGCCAGCTTCGACCCCACGCGCTACCTGTAGGCACGAATGGCGGCGACCCTCCTCCTGCGCCGCGCCCGGCTGGTCCCGGTGGCACCGCGCGTCGGTGCCGCCTACGCCTGGCGTGCCCGCACCCGCGTCCCCCGTCGCGGCACGACGCCGCAGCCCGGCCCGACGGCGCAACCCGGCCCGGTCGACCTCCGCATCGTCGGCGGCGTCGTCACCGACGTCGCCCCGCGCCTGGACCGGCTGCCCGGGGAGGACGTCCTCGACGTCGACGGGCGCTGGGCGCTGCCGGGCCTGTGGGACCAGCACGTCCACCTCACCCAGTGGGCGTCGTCGACCTCCCGGCTCGACGTCTCCCGCGCCGAGTCCGCGGCGCAGGCCGCCGACCTCGTGGCCGCGCACGTCGCGGCGCACCCGCCGGCCCCGGGCGACGTCGTCGAGGGCTTCGGCTTCCGCGACGCGCTCTGGCCGGACGTCCCCACCCGGACGATGCTCGACGCCGCCGGCCGGGGCGCCGCCGTCGTCCTCGTCTCCGGCGACTGCCACTCAGGCTGGGTGAGCACGGCGGCCGCGCGGGCGCTGGCGGTCCCGGCCGGTGACGACCTCGTCCGCGAGCACCCGTGGTTCGACGCCGTGGCGCGCCTCGCCTCCCTCGTCCGCACCCCCGACGTCGGGCGCGCCCTCGCGCAGGCCGCCGCGCGCGGCGTCGTCGGGATCGTCGACCTCGAGTGGGCGCCGAACCACCGCGTGTGGCCGGAACGCATGGCCGCCGGCCTCGACACGCTGCGGGTGCGCGCCGGGGTCTACCCCGAGCACCTCGACGACGTCCTGCTCGCGGGCCTGCGCACCGGTTCCGTGCTCGACGACGGTCGCGGCCTCCTCACGCTCGGACCGCTGAAGATCATCTCCGACGGGTCGCTCAACACGCGCACCGCCGCGTGCCACGACCCCTACGGCGCCCCGGGCGAGGTCCCCGACCCGGCCCTCGCCCTCGCCACGCACGGCGAGCAGACCGTCCCGGCCGCCGAGCTCACCGCGCTCCTCGGCCGCGCCACCGCCGGCGGGCTGCACGCGGCCATCCACGCCATCGGCGACCGCGCCAACACCACCGCCCTCGACGTCTTCGCCGCCACCGGGGCGCGCGGGAGCATCGAGCACGCCCAGCTCCTCCGGAGCGAGGACATCCGGCGGTTCGCCGACCTGGGCGTCGTCGCGAGCGTCCAGCCGGCGCACCTGCTCGACGACCGCGACGTCGCCGAGGCCCTGTGGCCGGGGCGCACCGGCCGCGCGTACCCGTTGCGCGACCTCCTCGACGCGGGGGCGTTCCTCGCCCTCGGCTCCGACGCGCCGGTCGCCCTGCTCGACCCGTGGCTGGCGATGTCGGCCGCCGTCCACCGCAGCGCGGACGAGCGCCCGCCCTGGCACGACGAGCAGGCGGTGAGCCCCGCCGAGGCGCTCGCCGCGAGCACCGACGGCTGGGGCACCCTCGCCCCCGGGCACCCCGGCGACCTCGCCGTGGTCGACGTCGACCCGCTCGCCCCGGACGCGACCACGGCGCAGGCCGGTGCCCGGCTGCGGACCATGCCGGTCGCCGCCACGGTCGTCGCGGGGCGCCTCGTCCACCGGGCTCTCTGAGCGGTCCCATCCCACTTCCAGGAAACTTTCAGACGAGGCGCGCACACTGGTCGCATGAACGAGGGACGCGCCCGGCTCCTCGTCGTCGACGACGAGCCCAACATCCGTGAGCTCCTGTCGACGAGCCTGCGCTTCGCGGGCTTCGACGTCGAGGTCGCCGCCGACGGCGCCAGCGCCCTGCGCGCCGCCCTGGACAACCCGCCCGACCTCGTCATCCTCGACGTGATGCTCCCCGACATGGACGGGTTCACCGTCACCCGGCGCCTGCGGGAGAAGGGGGAGCACACCCCGGTGCTGTTCCTCACCGCGCGCGACGACATGGCGGACAAGGTCACCGGCCTCACCGTGGGCGGCGACGACTACGTCACCAAGCCGTTCAGCCTGGAGGAGGTCGTCGCCCGGATCCGCGCGATCCTGCGGCGCACCTCGGCGCAGGACGACTCGGACGCCGTCCTGCGCTACGCCGACCTCGAGCTCGACGAGGACACCCACGAGGTCCGCCGCGCCGGCCGCCCCGTCGACCTGTCGCCGACGGAGTACAAGCTCCTGCGCTACCTCATGATCAACGCCGGCCGGGTCCTGTCCAAGGCCCAGATCCTCGACCACGTCTGGGACTACGACTGGGGCGGCGACGGCGCCATCGTCGAGTCCTACATCTCCTACCTGCGCCGCAAGATCGACCAGCGGGGCGCCGACGGCGAGAAACCCGTCCCGCTCATCCACACCAAGCGCGGCGTGGGGTACATGCTTCGCCTGCCCCCGGGCTCCTGATGCGGGAGCGCTGGCGCGCGGACTGGCGCGGGGTCCCGCTGCGGACCAGGCTCGTCGCCCTCACCGCCGCCCTCCTCCTCGTCGGCCTGGCCGCGGCCGGCGCGATCACCGTGACGGTGCTGCGGTCCGTCCTCCTCGCGCAGATCGACGAGCGTCTCGCCACGAGCGCCGCCGGGCTCGACGCCCGTACCCTGCAGGGCCTCGCCGCCGGGGCGGGTGACGCCGTCGGCGTCCCCAGCGACTACTACGTGCGCATCTCCCTCGACGCCGGCCAGCAGCTCGAGCTCGTCAGCGAGTCCACCACCGCCCGGTTCGGCACGCCGGAGGTGGTCACCCCACCGCCGTCCGCGCTCGCGCACGGGTCGACGGAACCGGTGACCGTGCGCGCGGACGTGCGCGGGTCCCTCTGGCGGGCGCAGAGCTTCCGCGCCGTCGCCTTCGACGAGGAGGTCGGCACCGTCACCGTCGCGCTGCCGCTCGCGGCGGTCGACGAGACGATGGACGGGGTCACCCGCTTCATCGTCGGGTCGGGGCTGGCCATCGTGGTGCTCGGCTCGATCGCCGCGTGGGTCGGGGTGCGCGGCGCGCTGCGCCCGCTCGCCGAGATCGAGACGACGGCGGGCGCCATCGCCGCCGGGGACCTCTCCCGGCGGGTGCCGCCGTCCCCGCCCACGACCGAGGTCGGCAGCCTCGCCGCCTCGCTCAACGCCATGCTGGCCCAGATCGAGCGCGCCTTCGCCGCCCAGGCGGCGTCCGAGGGGCGGATGCGCCGCTTCGTCGCCGACGCGAGCCACGAGCTGCGCACCCCGCTCGCGACCGTGCGTGGGTACGGCGAGCTGTACCGCATGGGCGCGATCCCGCCCGACGAGCTGCCCGCCGCGATGGGCCGCATCGAGAGCGAGGCCACGCGGATGGGGGCGCTCGTGGCGGACCTGCTCCAGCTCGCCCGCATGGACGAGGACCGCCCGCTCGAGCGCCGGCCGGTGGACCTGCGCGTCCTCGCGCACGACGCCGTCGCCGACCTGCGGGCCCGGGACGCCTCCCGGACGGCGCGGGTGGTCCCGCTCGAGCCGGGTGCCGTCGACGACGACGCACGCTCCGCCGTCGTCCTCGGGGACGAGAACGCGCTGCGCCAGGTGCTCGCCAACCTCCTCGGCAACGTCGTCCAGCACACGCCGGCGGGGACCCCCGTCGAGCTCGCGCTGGGCGCCGCCCGCGATGCCCACGGCGCCCCCGTCGCCGTCGTCGTCGAGGTGCGCGACCACGGCCCGGGGATCCCGGACGAGCACGCCGAACGGGTCTTCGAGCGGTTCTACCGCCTGGACGACTCGCGTGCTCGCACCTCCGGCGGGACCGGGCTCGGCCTCGCGATCGTCGCGGCGGTCGTCGCCGCGCACGGCGGGACGGTCCGCGTCCTGCCCACGCCCGGGGGCGGGACCACCGTCCACATCGAGCTTCCGCCTGGCGCCGACACGACGCACTGACGGGTCTACGATGGCGCGTCAGTACGTCGAGACCAGGGACCGAGAGAGCATGGGCGTCACCGACGCACCGTCGTGGTTGTTGTCCGCCTTCGTCCGCAGCGCACTCGCCGCCGGGGCGACCGCGCCACGCGCAGAGATCGAGCGATACGGCGAGCGCGTCGCGCAGCGGTGGCAGGAGCCGGAGCGTTCCTTCCACAACGTCCGGCACGTCATCGACGTCCTCGCCCGGGTGGACGAGCTCGCCCAGGAGACCCACGACCCCGACGTCGTCCGCCTCGCCGCCTGGTACCACGGCGCCGTCTTCAGCGCCGCCGCCCAGACGGCCTACGCCGGCCGCGGTGGTGAGGACGAGACCGCCAGCGCCGAGGTCGCCCGCACCGAGCTGAGCGCCCTCGGCGTGCCTGAGCGGGTCGTCGAGCGGGTGTGCGGCCTCATCTGCAACCTCCGGCGGCACGATGCCGACCCCAAGGACATCGACGCCCTCGCCCTGTGCGACGCCGACCTCGCGGTCCTCGCCGCGGAGCCGCAGCGGTACGCCGCCTACCGCAAGGCGGTGCGGCAGGAGTACGCGCACCTGCCGTTGCGGGACTACCTCGAGGCCCGCATCAAGATCATCACCAAGCTCCTCGGCCGTCGCCGGCTCTTCGTGAGCCCGTTCAGCGCCGCCTGGGAGGACCCCGCCCGGGAGAACCTCAGCGCCGAGCTGCAGCGCCTCAAGACCGAGCTCGCCGCCCTGGGTGAGGACACGCGGCCGGTCGCGGCCTCCCTGGTCAGCGTGGCGCCGGCGGAGCCTCGCTCCCCCAGCACGGCCGCGGCGAGCGGGCGACGATGGGAGCCCACGGCGGGGCTGTCCAGCCGGGCCGCGGTCACGCCCGCGCCCGACCGGGTGGCGGGCGGAGGCGCACCCGGCAGCGCCGCGTCGCCGGACACCGCCGGGTCGCCCGAGACCGCAGCGTCTCCCGACGCCGCAGCGTCGCCGGACGCCGCTGCATCGTCGGACGGCGCTGCGTCGTCGGACGCCGCGAGGTCGCCCGACGCCGCCGCAGAGGACGAGGACCGCGGCCCCCGCATGGGGATCGAGCGGGACCCCGACTACGTCCGGGCGCGCCGGGGGCGGGACAAGGAACGGCGCGGCCGCCGCAAGGAGCGCCGCACCGAGGAGCCGGACGAGTCCCCCACACCGGCCCGGGACGACGATCTCTCCACCGGCTCGCTCTTCCGCCCCCCGCCGTCGCTCCCCCGGTCCTAGCGTCTGGCCCATCGCCGCGCCGCCGGGGTGCGGGCACGAGGGGAAGGGTCCGACATGAGCCGATACCAGGTCGACAGCGCGGAGGTGGCGCACTCGGCGGCGTTGGCGCGCCAGAGTGCCGCCCTCATCCACGCCGAGGTGGCGTCGATGATGGCGCAGCTCACCACCCTCCAGGGGACGTGGTCGGGTGCGGCGGCGAGCAGCTTTGCGGCGGTCGCCGAGGACTGGCGCCACACGCAGCAGCTGGTCGAGGCGTCGCTGGCACAGATCACTGAAGCCCTCGATGCGGCGGCCCAGACGTACGCCGACGCCGAGTCCAGCGCGCACGGGCTCTTCGCACGCTGACCGGCCGGGCCGGGCCGGGCGTCAGCGTCCGGTCAGCTCGGCGAGCTCGGCCGCCACATTGGCCCGCGCCTGCTGCTCCCACCGGGCCCGTCCCGGCGCCGTCGCGAACAGCGCCGGACGATCGAGGAGCCGCCTGAGGACGGTCGCCCGGCCGGCGCGGAAGACGTCGTCGGGCAGGTGCCGGTACTCCGCGCGGACCGCGGCGGCGTACCGGCGGTAGACGCCCTCCGGCGCGCCCAGCACGGCGAGGTCGGCGTCGCACAGGGCGGCGCCGGCGTCGTCGCCGGGCTCCGGAGTGTGGGTGGCGGTGAGCCGCACGAGGCGGGCGACCTCCGCCACCTCCGACGACGGCACGCCGGCGGCGGGCAGGAGGTCGGCGGCGAGGCGGGCCGAGGCGTCCTCGTCGGCGGGGGTCGCGCCGTCGTGCACCGCGTCGTGGAACCAGGCGGCGAGGACGACGGCGCGGCTCACCGGTGTGCCCGCCGCGGCGAGCGTGCGGAGCTGGTCGAGCACGGCGCGCAAGTGGGCGACCGAGTGGTACGCGCGGTGCGGCTCCTGCCAGCGGCGCAGGAGCTCGGCGCCGATGTCCGGGCCGCCGGGCAGGGTGGCGTCCCACTCGTCCTGGAGGCGGTCGCGGCGGCGGTCGGCACGGTCCGCGGCCGCGACCCGCAGACCGCTGGCCCGCAGCCGGGTGATGAGGGAGCGGCGGTCGACCGGGAGCGCGCCGGCGGCGACGAGCTCGGCGTGGCGGGCGGCGGGGACGTCGTAGTGGTCGAGGTCGAAGGAGCGCTCCGGCAGCCCGACCGCCCGGGCGAAGGCGTGCAGCTCGGCCTCGCTCGCGTCGGAGACAACGTGCGCCCAGAGCGTGCCGTGCGCCGGCCAGCGCGGCTCGTCGATGAGGATGGCCACGCCCCGAGGTTACGTGCCGGGCGCGGCGCTCGAGCGCGCCGCCCGCCCCCGCCCCCTGTCGTGATCATGCAGAAACGCCGGCCGGGCCCGGCGTCGGCCGCTACGCGGGAGGCGGTCGCCGCCGCGCCCCGACCCCTGGCAGCAGCCGCGGGGTGCGCTCGGCGTAGGCGTCGTAGTCCGGGAACCGCTCCCGCAGCAGCACCTCCTCGTCGCGGACCTTGAGGGTCAGCACGCCGACGAGCGCTCCGGCAGCGACGACGTGACGCCCGAGCCCAGTGGTCGCCGCTCGCCCGACGGCTCCGAGCACGAGGCCGGCGTAGATGGGGTGACGGACGACGCCGTAGACCCCGTCGGTCCGCAGCGTGGCGCCCGGCCGCGGCTGCGGCATCGGGGTCAGCGCCGGACCCAGCCGTCTCGCCCCCAGGCCGCCGACGACGGCGCCCGCCGCGAGGAGGACTCCTCCGGCGACCCGCAGGAGGCCCCGGGGGCGCCGACGCCACCGGTCACGTCGTGGCCGGAGCACGAGCGCGGCGATGAGTGCCATCTGGGCGGCGACCAGCCCGCGGCCGCGGGTCGTGGGGTCGCCCGTGATCATCTCGCCATTCTCGCCCGGCGGTCGGTGCGCCGTGGCGGATCGGCCGCACGGTGACCGATGGGCCGCGCCGTGGCCACCAACGGCGTCAGCCCTGCCCCTGGCACGGATGCCGTTCGCCCGGCACGGGCCCTCGACGACGACGCCGATCCGACGGCCCCCTGGCCTCCCGTTCCACCCGCCAGGAGGCTACGCTCGACCACGACAGCCCCCGGGGAGCGCGCTGGCGCTGAGAGTGCGGATGGACACCCGTCCTACCCGCAGACCCGAGGAACCTGAACTGGTTAGTACCAGCGTAGGGAGTAGGGCATCTGTCGCCGTACACCCCGCATCCGTGCACCCGCGCGCGATGCGGGGAGCACGGACGACGTCGTGCACTCACCGGGGTCCGCACAGAGAGGACCCCGACATGCCCGAGACCATCCGACCGCTGCACACGCTCGCCACCCCGAGCACCGCGCCCCCCGACCCACGCTCCTACGGGGTCGGGGCCCGGTTCTCCCTCCACCCCATGACCACAGACTTCGTCCCGGTCATCCTCGACGCACTCACTGCCGCCGACGCCTCGGCGCTAGAGGTCGTCACCGACGACGTGTCCACGTTCGTGCAGGGAACCGAGAGCGACGTGCTGACCTACCTGCGGGACGTCATCGCCGCCGCGGCGGCCACCGGCGTGCACACGGTGGCGCACGTCCTGCTCTCCCGCGGCTGCCCCGGCGAGGTGGCCTGCGAGCTGCGCGACGGCGATCCGTACGCGCCGACGGACCTGCCTGCCCTCGCGCCCACCGGGCTGCGCGCCGCCGCGCACTGGTCGCTCTACCCGCTCGACGACGGTGACGCCGCGACCGGGCGGGGGGACCACATGGCCGCCATCTACGCCGTCATCGAGCGCGCGAAGGAGCGGGGCACGTTCACCCGCTCGGAGCACTTCGCCACCCGGCTCGACGGAGACCTCGCCGACGTCCTCACCACCGTGGGCGAGGGCTGGCTCGCGGCGGGCCGGGTGGTCCGGCACGTGACCAGCCACGCCACCATCTCTCTGAACTCCCCGAGCCCCGCGGCGGGTGCGTGATGGGCGCGCGGACCGACCCGCGTCCGGGACGGCGCGGCCTGAGCCTGCACGACCTCGTCCTCCTCGCCGCCCTCGCCGTCGTCTTCGGCTTCCTCTACTGGGTGCTCGTCCAGGCGTGGGGCCCGCTGCAGGTCGCGATGGGCCCGTTCGGCGACCTCGCGCAGAACGTCCTCATCGGCGGCTGGATGGTGGTGGCACCGCTCGCGCTGTACATCGTGCGCAAGCCAGGCGTCGGCATCGTCGTGGAGATCATCGCCTCCGTCGTCGAGGTGGTCTTCCTCGCCTCACCGGTCGGGCCGATGCTGCTGCTCGTCGGGCTCGTCCAGGGCGCCGGGGCGGAGCTGCCCTTCGCCCTCACCCGCTACCGCCGCTACGGCTGGACCGTGTTCGTCGTGTCCGGCATCAGCGCCGCCGCCTTCAACCTCGCCCTCGGGATGGTCCGCTTCGGCTGGCTCGGGCAGGACTACTTCGCCCTCCGGGTGGGCCTGCAGGCGGTGAGCGGGATCGTCCTGTGCGGGCTCCTCGCCAAGGTCATCGGTGACGCGCTGCTGCGCACCGGCGTCCTCGACAACTACGCCATCGGCCGGGCGCGACGGGCGGCGGGGGCCGGGTCCCGATGACGAGCCCCGGCGACCGGGGACGGGTCGCGCCGGGCTCGCCCGCGGGCGGTCTGCACGCACGTGGGCTGAGCGTGCGCTACCCGCACTTCGCGGACCCCGTGCTCCACCACGTGGACCTCGACCTGGCGCCGGGCGAGCAGCTCCTCCTCATGGGCGCCTCCGGCTCCGGCAAGAGCACCCTCCTGCGCGTGCTCGCCGGCATCGTGCCACAGACGGTCGACGCCGAGGTCACCGGGGAGCTGGCCGTCTCCGGCCTGGACCCGCGCGAGACCCCCGTCCCGGTCCTCGCCGGTGAGGTCGCGACGCTGACCCAGAACCCCGCCGACCAGCTGTGCCTGCCGACCGTCCTGGACGAGGTCGCCTTCGCGTGCGAGAACCGAGGCGTGGACCGCGCCGAGATCGGCGCGCGGGTCACCCGGGCGCTGCAGACGGTGGGCGCGGCGCACCTCGTCGACCGCCGGACCAGCGAGCTCTCCGGCGGCGAGGGCCAGCGGGTCGCTCTCGCTGCGGCCCTCGTGGCCGATCCGCGGGTGCTCCTGCTCGACGAGCCGACGGCCCTGCTCGACCCGGCCGGGGTGGAGCAGGTCGGCCGGGCCCTCGCGGCCGGCCACACCCGCGGGGACGACGGCGCCCGCTCCTCGGTGCTCATCGAGCACCGCCTCGACGAGCTCCCCTGGCTCCCCGCGCGCGTCGTCGTCCTCGACGCGGACGGGACGGTCGGGGCGCGCGGGTCCACCGAGCAGGTGCTGCTCGAGGACGGCGCCCGGCTCGCGGCGCAGGGCTCGTGGCTGCCGCTGCGCGCGGAGCTGTCGGTCGCGCTCGGGCGGACCATCGGACCCGGCGGGCAGGCGGCACGCACCGCCGTCCGGGAGGTCGCGCGCGGCGGCGCGTCCTACCGCCCCGTGGTGAGCGGAGGCGACGTGGTGCTGCACGCCGCCGGCCTCGGGGTGCGCCGCGGTGGGCACGCGGTCGTGACAGGGGCGGACCTGGCCGTGCGGCGCGGGCGGATCACCGCCGTCGTCGGGCGCAACGGCTCCGGGAAGAGCTCGCTCCTGCTCGGGCTGGCCGGGCTCGTCCCGGTCAGCGGCCGGCTCACGGGCGGGCGCGTCGGCATGGTGTTCCAGGAGCCCGAGCACCAGTTCCTCACCCGCTCCGTGCGCGAGGAGATCGGTTACGGCCGACCGCCCACCGCGGGGCCCGCCCTCGTGGACGAGGCGCTCGACCGGTTCGAGCTCCGGGGCCTGGCGGAGCGGGACCCGTTCCGGCTTTCCGGCGGCCAGCAGCGCCGGCTGTCGTTGGCGGCCATGGCAGTGCTCGACGACGACGTCCTCCTCGCCGACGAGCCCACCTTCGGGCAGGACCGGGCCACGACCCGCGCCGTCGCGCAGGCGCTGCGCGGTCTCGCCGCGGAGGGCCGCGGGGTGGTACTCGTCAGCCACGACCTGCGCCTCGTCGCGGGCATCGCCGACGACCTCCTCGTCATGGACGGCGGCACGGTCGCGGGCCAGGGCCCGACCGGGCTCGTCCTGTCGGACCCGGCGCTCCTCGCCCGTGCCGGGCTCCGCCTGCCGCCGTCGTTGCGGGCCTGGCAGGGCTCGGGGCTCGACCTGCGCGCAGTCCTCGACGCCCTCGACGCGGCGCTGCCCGCCCCCGATCCCGGGGCGCAGGTCCGGTGAACGAGCTGATCCCGGTGTTCGGTCGGCCGCTGGCCGTCGACTCCTACCTGCACCGGCGCAACCCCAGCGTGAAGTTCGGTGTGCTGCTCGTGATCTCGGCGCTGCTCATGGGGATCTTCGACCCCTGGACGCCCACCGTCCTCTACCTCGCCGCACTGCCCGCCGTGCGGTACGCGGGCAAGGTGCCCTGGCGCACGGTCGTCCTGGCCCAGCTGCCGTTCGGGTTCTTCGCCCTGAGCCTGTTCCTGGTCAACGCCGTGACCCGGCCGGGGACGCCCATCGCGTGGGTCGGGCCGTTCGACGTCAGCGCTGAAGGCATGAGCGTCGGTAGCTCTCTCGCCGTCCGGACTCTCCTCGTCGGCACGCTCTCGGTCGCGTTCGTGCTCAGCACGGACGGCGCCCGCCTCATGGCGAGCCTGCACCAGCACGTGCGACTGAGTCCCCAGCTGACGTACGCCGTCCTCGCCGGCTACCGCCTGCTCGAGCAGCTGCCGGAGCAGTGGCAGACGATCCGCCTGGCGCAGGCGGCGCGCGAGCCGCACCGCGCGGGCGGGGCGCGCCGGCTGCCCCGCTCGGTGCGCGCGCTGCGGCGGGCCGCCTTCACGACGCTCGTCACCACCCTGCGGCGGGGCGAACGCATGTCGATCGCGCTCGAGACGCGAGGGCTCGGCGCGGGCGGACGCACCGTCTTCCGACCCGTCCCGCTCGATCACCGCGACGCGCTCTTCGCGGTGGGGACCCTTGGCGTCGTCGGCGCCGTCATCGTCGTGGCCTGGCGCGCGGGATGGCTCGTCGGGTGGGAGGCCCTCGGGGTCTTCGGCTGACGTGCCGCGCGCCAGGCCGCGCCGGGGACACCGGGGACGCCGAAGGGCGGCACCCCTGGTGGGGTACCGCCCTTCGGTCGGGTCAGACGTGCGGGTGAGGCTGGGTCAGAAGCCCATGCCGCCCATGTCGTCGCCGCCGCCACCGGCCGGAGCGTGGTTCTTCTCCGGCTTGTCGGCCACGACGGCCTCGGTGGTGAGGAACAGACCCGCGATGGAGGCCGCGTTCTGCAGCGCAGAACGGGTCACCTTGACCGGGTCGTTGATGCCGGCGTCGAGCAGGTTCTGGTACTCGCCGGTCGCCGCGTTGAGGCCGTGGCCGGTGGGAAGGTTGCGCACCTTCTCCGCCACGACGCCGCCCTCGAGGCCGGCGTTCTCCGCGATCTGCTTGAGCGGGGCGTCGACGGCCACGCGAACGATGTTCGCGCCGGTCGCCTCGTCGCCCTCGAGCGCGAGGGTCTCGAAGACGTCCTTGGCCGCCTGGATGAGCGCGACGCCGCCACCGGCGACGATGCCCTCCTCCTGAGCCGCCTTGGCGTTGCGCACCGCGTCCTCGATGCGGTGCTTGCGCTCCTTGAGCTCGACCTCCGTGGCCGCGCCGGCCTTGATGACGGCGACGCCACCGGCCAGCTTGGCGAGGCGCTCCTGGAGCTTCTCGCGGTCGTAGTCCGAGTCGGAGTTCTCGATCTCGGCGCGGATCTGCGCGACGCGGCCAGCGATCTGGTCGGCGTCCCCAGCACCCTCGACGATGGTCGTCTCGTCCTTCGTGACGACGACCTTGCGGGCCTGACCGAGCATCTCGAGCTCGGCGGTCTCCAGCTTGAGGCCGACCGTCTCGGAGATGACCTGGCCGCCGGTGAGGATGGCCATGTCCTGCAGCATCGCCTTGCGGCGGTCGCCGAAGCCCGGGGCCTTGACGGAGACGGACTTGAAGGTGCCGCGGATCTTGTTGACGACGAGCGTGGCCAGGGCCTCGCCCTCGACGTCCTCGGCGATGATGACGAGCGGCTTGCCCGCCTGGATGACCTTCTCCAGCAGCGGCAGGAGGTCCTTGACGTTCGCGATCTTCGACTCGACGAGGAGGACGTAGGCGTCCTCGAGGACGGCCTCCTGGCGCTCCGGGTCGGTGACGAAGTAGGGCGAGATGAACCCCTTGTCGAAGCGCATGCCCTCGGTGAGCTCAAGCTCGAGCCCGAAGGTGTTCGACTCCTCGACGGTGATGACACCCTCGGCCTTGACCTTGTCCATGGCCTCGGCGATCATCTCGCCGATCGCCGGGTCGCCGGCGGAGATCGAGGCGGTGGCCGCGATCTGCTCGCGGGTCTCGATCTCGATGGCGGACTCGAGCAGGCGAGCGGTGATGGCCTCGACCGCCTTGTCGATGCCGCGGCGCAGCGCGATGGGGTTCGCACCGGCGACGACGTTACGCAGGCCCTCGCGGACGAGCGCCTGGGCGAGGACCGTGGCGGTGGTGGTGCCGTCGCCAGCGACGTCGTCGGTCTTCTTGGCGACCTCCTTGACGAGCTCGGCGCCGATCTTCTCGTACGGCTCCTCGAGGTCGATCTCCTTGGCGATGGAGACACCATCGTTGGTGATCGTGGGGGCGCCCCACTTCTTCTCGAGCACAACGTTGCGGCCCTTGGGGCCGAGGGTGACCTTGACGGTGTCGGCGAGGATGTTGAGTCCCCGCTCCATACCGCGACGGGCCTCCTCGTCAAAGGCAATCATCTTTGCCATTCGGGTTGATCCTCCGCTTGTGGCGTGTGGCCTGCCAGTGCCCGCGACGGACGACCCAGGTCCGGGCGGTCACGTCCCGCCGGTACCCGAGCCTCACTGACTGGCTCGTACTTCTTGTCACTCTCAGACCGAGAGTGCTAACTCCGATATTGGCACTCTCGGGTGCCGAGTGCAAGGCCGCGAGGGGCGCGGCGGGACCTCCACGACGACCTCCGGCGCGAGGCCGCACGGGGTACCGCGGCCGCGAGCGACCGGACCCCGGGACGCGAACGACGCCGGGCGGCGGGGCCTCCCCCGCCGCCCGGCGTCGTCATGGTCCAGCCCCAGGAGCGCCCGCGGGGCGCGTCCCGGCCCGGCTCAGCGGGAGGTCGCCCGCCTCCGGGCGAGCAGCCCCGCGCCGAGGAGCCCGGCGGCGAGGAGCGCGAGCAGCGCACCACCCGTGGCACCGGTCGCCGGCAGGTCGCCCCCCGGCCCGCCCGGCGCACCCGGCGCACCCGGGTTACCCGGCGGCGTCGCCCCCGGCCCCGACGGCGGGTCCGTCGGCTCGCCCGGCGGGTCGGTGGGCTCGCCGCCCGGCGGGTCCGTCGGCTCGCCCGGCGGGTCGGTCGGCGCACCGTCGCCCTGCGGCGTCACGGCCTCGGACGGCTCCGACTCCGCGCCGATGCCCAGGAGGTTCACCGCGGCGACCGTGAACCGGTACGTCGTGCCGTTCTCCAGGCCCGGGACGACCAGCTCGGTCGCCGGGCCCTCACTGAGCACCGGGGCCTGCGCGACCCCGTCGACCCACGGGACGACCGCGTACCCGAGGATCTCGGAGCCGCCATCGTCGGTCGGCGCGGTCCAGCTGAGCGTCACCTGGCCGTCACCGGCAACGGCGACGACGTCCGTGGGCGCGGCCGGCACGTCGAGCGCCGTCGGGCTGAGCCCGAGGATGCTCGCGAGCAGGACCACCGCGGTGTCGGGGTTGCCGGCGTGGAGCTCGTGCTCGGCGTCGGCGGCGATGTCCACCGCGTCCGCCGGCACGCCGTCGCCGCCCGCCATCGCCACCTGGGCGAGGTCACGGGCCAGCGACACCAGCGTGTCGGCCATGGCCCGGGTGGCGTCGTCGGTCCCGGTGAGGTCCTCGGCCGCCGTGAGCAGGAGGTCGAAGGCGAGCGCCGGGTCGCCGGTGGGCGTCCCGTCCTCGGCCCACACCGGTGCCAGGGCGAGCGCGGCGACGGCGGAGGCCGCCGGGTGGTCGACCGGCATGCTCTCGAGCAGGCTGACGAGCCGCTCCTGCGGGGAGTCGGTGCGCAGGCCCCACCCGAACCCGTAGAGGGGGGCGTAGTCCTCGTCCCCGACGTTGACCGGGACGGCGTCCGCGGCGGTCGGCCAGCTCACCGGCAGGCGGCCGGTGAAGGGCCGCTCGCCGAACAGGACGTCGGCCACGCCGCCGCCCTCGCTGCCGGGCAGCCAGGAGGCGACGAGGGCGTCGACGTCGTCGACGAGGTCGGTGACGATCTGCGGCCGGCCGGAGACGACGAGAACGACGCACTCCATCGCGGCGCAGACGTTCTCCACGGCGGCGCGGTCCGCGGCGCTGAGCTCGAGGTCGTTCCCGCCGACGCCGACGTCGCCCTGCCCCTCGGCGTACGGCGTCTCGCCGACGACGACGATGCCGACGTCGTGCCCGGCCGTGGGGGCCGAGGCGTCCTCGCTGAACGTCACGGCCGCCTCGGGGGCGACCTCCGTGATGCCGTCGAGGATCGACGTGGCGCCGGCGAGGATGTCCCCGGACATGCCCTGCCACGAGACGGTCCAGCCGCCGGCCTGGTTGCCGACGTCGTCGGCGTTGCTGCCGGCGACGTAGATCGACCCCTCGGGGGCGAGCGGGAGGAGGCCGTCGTTGGCGAGGAGCACCTGGGACTTCGCGGCCGCCTCGCGGGCGACCGCCCGGTGCTCCGCGGAGCCGACGGTGTCGATGTTCGTCCGGTCGGCGTAGGGGTCCTCGAAGAGCCCGAGGCGGAACTTGGCCTCGAGGATCCGCGTCACGGCCTCGTCGATGCGCTCGGCCGTCACGCGCTCGGCCTCGACCTCGTCGGTGAGCGTGGAGATGAACGCGGCGTAGTCCCCGGGCTCCATCGCCATGTCGACGCTGGCGTTGACCGACTCGCGCACCTGGTCGGCGTAGGAGCCGGGCAGCTGGTCGATGCCGTTGTAGTCGCTGATGGTGAAGCCGTCGAAGCCGAGCTCGCCACGGAGCACCTCGTTGTTGAGGTAGTCGTGGCCGTGCATCTTGATCGGCCCCTCGTCGTCGTCGGGGAAGTCGACGCTCGAGTAGGACGGCATGACCGATCCTGCCCCGCGCTCGATCGCCGGGATGTACGGCGCGATGTGGATCTCGCGCAGCTCGGCTTCGGTGATCTCGGCGACGCCCTGGTCGATCTTGTACCCGTTGCCGGGGCTGGGGACGTAGCTCGTGGCGCCGTCGCCGACCCAGTGCTTGATGGTGGCGAGCACCTCGTTCGGCGCGGTCATGTCCGCGTCCGTGCCCTGCAGGCCGTCGACGACGGTGGTCATCGACGACACCAGGCCCGGGTCCTCACCGAAGGACTCGTAGCTGCGGCCCCACCGCTCGTCGCGGGTGACGCACAGGCACGGGGCGAACGTCCACGGGACGCCGGTGGCCCGGACCTCCGTGGCCGTCGCCTCGGCGGCCTGACGGGCGATCTCCGGGTCGCGGCCGGCACCCAGACCGATGTTGTGCGGGAAGATCGTCGCGTCGGGCAGGTTGTTGTGCCCGTGGACGGCGTCGACGCCGTAGATGAGCGGGATCTGGTGCGGCGTCGCCCGGGTCCAGCGCTGGAAGCCGTCGATCATGTCGGCCCACGCCTCGGGGGTGTTCGGCGTCGGCGTGGAGCCACCGCCGGAGAGGATCGAGCCGAGGGCGAGGTCGGCGATCTGCGAGGGGTCGCCGACGATGGAGGCCCGCTCCGCCTGGGCCATCTGGCCGACCTTCTCGGCGAGGTCCATCCGGGCCACGAGGTCGGCGGCACGCTCCTCGGCCGACAGGCTGTCGTCGAGGTAGGCCATCCCGTAGGCGTTGATGGCGACCACGGGTGCCGCGCCCGCGAGCTCGGCCCCCTCGACCTCGACGGTGCCCTCGATCGTGCGGGCGACGTCGCCGCCCGCCTCCGTGCCCGCGAGCGTCGTCACCGGGACGGTCTGGGTGGCCCCCGACGCGGTGCCCGCCGCGAACGTCAGCGTCGCGCCGTCCAGCGGCGTGTAGTGCGTGCCGGCCTCGGCGGTCCCACCGACGGTGGAGTAGGCGACCGTGACGTCGTCGACGAGGGCCTCCCCGTCCGGGGTGGTGAGGGTGAAGACGACCTCGGCGGTCTGGCCACCGTCGACCGCGACCACCGGGGTGGCCGTCACGTCGACGCCCGTGGTGGTGCGGGCGCTGCCGTAGAGCTCGACGTCGTCGGCGTAGAAGGAACCCGACACGCCGACGGGCAGCGTGACGGCGTAGCCCCACGCGTGGTAGAGCGGCGGCTCGTCGCTGGGGACGGCGCCCGGCGGCTGGTAGTCGGCGCGCCAGACGAGCTGGGAGAAGGGGATGACGACCTGCTGGAGCCCACCGCCCGAGGGCGGGGTGATCGTCGTGGTCCACAGGCCCGAGCTGTCCGCGGTGACCCCGCCGAGCTTGAGCTCGATGGCGAAGGTCGGGGGCGCCGTCGGCGAGTTGCCGCTCGCGCCGGCGCTGTCCCAGAGGAAGCGGATGCCCTCGAAGCCGGACCAGTCCTGCGCCGCGTCGACGATGTGGTTGTAGCCGCGCCCGCCGACGGAGGCGTAGTCGCCGCGCAGGACGTGGTTGCCGCCCGCGATCTCGGCGACGCTGAGCTCGGGGTTCTGGCCCTGGTAGTTCCACGGGTAGATCCCGGTGGGGCCGGCCTCGGTGAGGGGGCTGTCGCCCTCGAAGTCCTCGAGCAGGGCGACCTGCTCGAACAGGGCGACGTCGTCGAAGGCGTAGTCGTAGGTGGCCGGGGCGTCGTTGAGGGTGACGGCGAAGCCCCACGCGACCGAGGTGTCGGGCGCCTCGCCGGCGCCGCCGGAGCCCTTGAGCTCGAGGGCGGAGAAGGGCACGGCGATGCGCTGCCACTGGGTGGAGTCGTCGACGAAGAAGGCCTCGTACATGCCGGCCGACCCGGCGCTCGTGCCGCCGAACTTCACCTCGAACTGCAGCTCCTCGCCGCTGCCCGCACCGCGGAACCAGAAGGCGAACCCGCCGTGGTCGCTCCAGTCCTGGGCGGCGGGCAGGTCGTAGGAGAACCCGCCCCAGCTGGTGTGGGCCGCGAGCTGCGCCCGCAGCGCGGAGTTGCCGGGCTCGGCGCCGGGACGGTCGGCGTCAGCGACGAGGCTGAGGCCGGGGGTGTTTGCCGGGCCGTCGCCCCACGCGAAGAGGTGCTGCGGGAGGGTGTCGCCGTCGAAGTCGAGGAGGACCTCGCTCGCGCCCTCGCCGGTGTCCGGGACCGGGTTGGCCGGGCCCTCGGGGACCTCGGGCTCCTCGGGCTGCTCCGGCGCGGGGGCCGGGACGTCCGCGAACACCTCGAGGGAACGGACCGAGTAGCCGAACCAGTGGGGGGTCTCGCCCGCCCAGGACCACGCGGAGCGGCGCTCGAGCGCGGTGATGCGGACGTGGGTCGCCTGGACCGGCTCCGCCAGCGTGATGACGTCGCGGCGGTCGCCCTGCGAGGGGGAGGTGGTGGGGCGGTCCTGCGTGCTCACGGTCGTCCACGCCTGGCCGTCGGCCGAGATGTCGACGGTGTACCGCACGGCGTGCGCGGCCTCCCAGAGGACCTCGATGTGGCGCACGGTGCTCGGCGCGCCGAGGTCCACCGCCAGCCAGGCGGTGTGCTCGACGTCGGCGTCCGGGCCGTTGCCGCTGGCCCACCGGGTCGCGTCGTCGCCGTCGACGGCGGCGGCCGGCTGGCAGCCGTCGCCGAGGCAGTCGTCGTCCGCGGTGTTGTTGGGGGCCGGCGTCACCTGTGAGGCGGACGCCGTCGCCGGCCGGGCGGCGGCGAGGTCGCCGGGCCGCACCGCGGCACCGGCGGGGGCTGCGAGGAGCCCGGAGAACATCGAGGCGAGGAGCGCCACGACGGCGAGCACGGCGACGGCGAGACTGCTCCGGCGCACGGGGACGGCTGGGGACACGGGGTAACCTCCGACGGACATGCGTCCCCGACCGCCTCCGGTGGCGGGCGGGAGAATGGCCGGACCGGCGGTCGCTGCCGGCCGCGGGCCCAAGACACCCCACGACGCTGTGGACCTGTGTCGCGAACACTAGGTGTGAGGCCGTTCACAGTCAATTTCCAGCCCGCTCCCAGGCGGGCCCGGACGTTCCCTGGCGGCGGGCCGTCGCGGCCGGCGAGGCGGCGGTCGGACGGGACGGTCAGGACGGGGCGGCCCCAGCCCGGTGGGTCAGGGGGCGAGGTCGGGCAGGGTGTCGATCCCGAACCGGGAACGGAGGGCGCGCGCGGCGGCGTACCAGCCGCTGAGGCCGTGCACGCCCGGGCCGGGCGGCGCCGACGACGAGCTGAGGTACACCCCGGGGATCCCGGTGGCGAACGGGTCGAGCGCGGCGCGGGGCCGGGCGAACATCCGCCAGAAGGTGATCTCCCCCGCCGCGATGTCCCCGCCGACGTAGTTGGCGTTCTCCTCGCTCATCCGCGCGGCGGGCACGCAGCGGGAGGCGACGACGACGTCGCGGAACCCCGGGGCGAAGCGTTCGATCTCCGCGGTGATGTCCTCCGTGACGTCCCGCGGGGAGCCGGCGGGCACGTGCGCGTAGGTCCACAGCGGCCGCAGCCCCCCGACCGCGCGCTCGGGCGAGGTGAGGGTCGGGTCGCTCACCAGCACGACGGGGTGCTCGGCGTGCCGGCCGGCGTTGACGGCGGCCTCCGCGGCGGCCGTCTGGGCGCGCGTGCCGCCGAGGTGGACGGTGCCGGCGCGGCCGACCTCGGGGTGCGCCCACGGCACCGGCCCGGAGAGCACGAAGTCGACCTTGGCGGCGGCGTTGCCGTACCGGGCCCGGGCGAAGGACTCCCGCACGCGCGACGGCATCCGTGCGCCCCAGATGGCGGCGAGGGCACGCGGCGTGGTGTCGAAGAGGTAGGCCCGCGCCCGCGGCAGCTCGCGCCAGCTCCTCACCCGTGTCCCGGTCCGCGTCTGCCCGCCGTGCGCGTGCAGGTCGGCGACGAGCGCGTCGACGATGGCCTGGGAGCCGCCGACCGGGAGCGGCCAGCCGGGCCCGTGCGCGAGGGAGCCGAGGAGGAGAGCGACGCCGGCCGAGGCGAGGCTGGGCATGGGAGTGATGGCGTGGCTCGCCACCCCGGTGAGCAGCGCCGGGGCCTCCTCGCCCCGGAAGCGCGCGCCCCACGCCGGCGTGCCCTGCTCGAGGACGCGCAGCCCGAACGCCACGGCGGTACGCACCCCCTCGCCGGACAGCACCTCGCGCGGCAGGGAGCGCTTGTCGCCGAGCGCGAGGGCCGTGACCACCTCCGGCGCCGCGGCCAGCGGCGCCATGAGTGAGCGCCACGCGGGACCGTCCGCGCCCAGCGCGTCGACGGTGCGCTCGAGGTCGCGGTACGCGAGCGCGGCCCGGCCGCCGTCGAGCGGCTGGGCGTAGGAGACCTCCGGGACCCGCAGCTCGACCCCGCGGGCCGGGAGGTCGAAGGCGCGCAGGAACGGGCTGGCGAGCGCCATCGGGTGGACGGCCGAGCAGATGTCGTGGACGACCCCGGGGGCCAGCCCGAGGTCACGGGTACGCGCGCCGCCGCCGAGGGTGTCCTCCGCCTCGAGGAGCAGGACGTCCAGCCCGGCCCGCGCCATGGTGACCGCGGCGGCCAGGCCGTTCGGTCCCGACCCCACGACGACGACGTCCTGCACCTCGCGCGCGCCCGGCGCGACGACGAGCCCGCCGCGGGCACCGTCACGCCGGGCGGGCGTCATGCGTAGTCCGCGCGCAGGACGATGGCGATCTCGACGTTCTGGGTGGCGCTCGGCGCCTCGACGAGGGTGTCGATGCCGAGGAGCTCACCGATCGCCTCCGCCGTCGCCCGCAGCTCGGCGTTGCGGTAGTACAGCGTCGTCGTCTCCGGGCTGCCGGCGGTGTAGTCCGCCGCGACGGCGTTGGTGAATCCGTCGTCGATGAGCTCGCCCGCGGCGTCGGCGGCGAGGCCGCCGATCCCCGCGCCGTTGAGGACCGAGATCGACACCCCGCGCTCGACGTCGCCGGCGGGCTCCTCCGTGGGTTCCTCGCTCGGCTCCCCGCTCGGGGCCTCGGTCCCGGTCGGGGTCGCCGTGGGATCGGCCGGGGCCTCGGTCGCGGTGGGGGTGGGCCCCGCCGCGGGCTCGGGGGTGCCCGGGTCGCGGGACAGCGCCGTGACGGCGGCCCACGCCAGGAGCGGGACGATGACGAGCACCGCGACGAAGGGCAGCACCGCGGCCAGCCGCGACCGCGCCCTGCGGTGGACGCCCTGGGGGGTGCGCTGACGGCCGTCGATGTCGAACTCGTCCTCGGGGTACTCGGTGCTCACCCCAGCAGGCTAGCCGCTGTCCCCCCGCGTGCTAGGCGGGTCGGCCCACGGAGTGCGGGGGGCGAGCCCGACCGGCGCTACGGCGTCGGGTCGACCGGCGCTACAGCGTCGGGCCGAGGCGCCGGGCGGAGCGCTCGCGCTGGCGCGCGTCCCGCATCCGCCGCAGCCGCTTGACGAGCATGGGGTCGGCCGCGAGCGCGGCCTCGGAGTCGATGAGGGTGTTGAGGACCTGGTAGTACCGGGTGGCGCTCATGCCGAAGAGCTCGCGCACGGCCGTCTCCTTGGCGCCGGCGTACTTCCACCACTGACGCTCGAAGGCGAGGATCTCGCGCTCGGTGTCGCCCAGGGCGTCGGACCGCTGCGCGAGGGTCTCCCCCGCGGGTGCTGCGGCGTCCATCGTGGCCTCCCCCTGCTCGGCGCGCCGGGTGTTCGTCCCGGACACCCCATGCTAGGCGCCGAACGACATCGGTGTCATTCACCTACGCTCGCCGTCGTGACCTTCACCCCGCTCCGCGACCTCGTCGACCCCGGCTGGGCCGACGCCCTGGCCCCGGTCGAGGACGACATCCATGCCATGGGCGACTTCCTGCGCGCCGAGGTCGCCGCCGGTCGCGGCTACCTCCCCGCCGGTGGCGACGTCCTGCGGGCCTTCACCCGCCCGCTCGCGGACGTCCGGGTCCTCATCGTCGGGCAGGACCCGTACCCCACCCCCGGGCACGCCATGGGGCTGTCCTTCTCCGTCCAGCCCGACGTGCGCCCGCTCCCCCGCAGCCTCGTCAACCTCTTCACCGAGCTGGGCACCGACGTCGGCGCACCCCCGCCGAGCACCGGTGACCTCACGCCGTGGGCGGACCGCGGCGTCATGCTCCTCAACCGCGTCCTCACCGTGCGGCCCGGGGCACCGGCCTCCCACCGCGGGCGTGGCTGGGAGGCGGTCACCGACCTCGCCATCGCCACGCTCGTCGCACGGGAGGAACCGCTGGTCGCGGTGCTGTGGGGGCGAGACGCGCAGACGCTGCGCCCGGCGCTCGGCGACACGCCCGTGGTCGAGTCCGCGCACCCCAGTCCGCTCTCCGCCCGACGCGGGTTCTTCGGCTCGCGCCCGTTCTCCCGGGTCAACGAGCTCCTCGTCGGCCTCGGCGCGGACCCCGTCGACTGGACGCTGCCGTAAGGGGGTCGCGCGCGGGCGCCCCCGACCGGCAGGATCGGTGCCGTGGACGAGACCCGACCCGCACAGGACCGCACCCTGCCCCCCTGGGGGCGCTACGTCGCCATCGGCGACTCCTTCACCGAGGGGCTGTGGGACCCCCACCCCCGCGACGCGGGGCGCCAGGTGGGCTGGGCGGACCGCCTCGCCGGCACCCTGTCCGCCCGCCGCGTGGCCGGCGGAGCCGCGCCGCTGGAGTACGCCAACCTCGCCATCCGCGGCCGGCTGCTCGGCTCCATCCTGCGCGACCAGCTCCCCACCGCCCTGGACCTGCGGCCGGACCTCGTCTCGCTGGCCGGCGGCGGCAACGACATCCTCCGGCCGGGCGCGGACCCGGACGCCCTCGCCCGCGAGCTCGAGGCCGGCGTGGTCCGGTTGCGCGAGGCCGGCATCGACGTGCTGCTGTCCACGGGCATCGACCCGGCCGAGACGCCCCTCATCCGCTTCACCCGCCCCCGCGTCGCGATCTACAACTCGGCCGTCTGGTCGATCGCGCACCGTCACGGTGCCCACGTCCTCGACCTGTGGGGCATGCGCGCCCTCCGGGACTGGCGGATGTGGGCGGAGGACCGCATCCACCTCACCCCCGAGGGGCACGCGCGCACCGCCCAGGCCGCCCTCGTCGCCCTCGGGCTCCCGCCGGACGACGCCGCCTGGGACGACCCGCTGGCCCCGCTGCCGGCCGTGGCGCGCACCGTCCGCTGGCGCGGCGACGCCGCGTGGCTGCGCTCGCACGCCTACCCGTGGGCGCGCCGGCGGCTGCGGCGCACCTCCTCCGGTGACACGCGACAGCCGAAGCAGCCGGACGCGGCGCCGGTCACCGAGGAGCCGTAGCGCCGGGCCGCCGCTCGCCCCGCGTTGTCACCACCTCGCGCGGCGGTCGGTCCGGACCGCGGGGAGTGCGCGGCGGGGCCGGACGGAGAGCGGCGGTCAGGCCGGGGCAGCGATCCAGTCGGCCGGCGAGGCGACGACGGTCTCCAGGGCGGCGAACGCCCCCCCGGTGACGGCCGGGTAGGGGTCGGTGCCCGCGGCGCGCAGGGTCACCTGCGACCAGGGCGAGGCGAGGACGCGGGTGCGCAGCTGGTCCTCGACCGGGCCGCGCAGCAGGTCGAACAGCGCCACGAGGTCGCCGCCGAGGACGATCTCGTCGACGTCGAGGATGTTGACGACGTTGGCGAGGGCGATGCCCAGCGCCCAGCCGGCGCGCTCGATGGCGTCGCGGGCCCGGTCGTTGCCGCCGTCGGCGTCCTCCGCCAGGCGGCGCGCCGTCGTGCCGGGCGGCAGGCCCGCGCGTTCGAGGAGCGCGTCGCGGCCGGCGTACTGCTCGAGGCAGCCGCGGGCGCCGCAGCCGCACCGCGGGCCGGCGGGGTCGACGAGTGTGTGCCCGATCTCCCCGGCCCAGCCCCGCATCCCCGCCGAGATCACGCCGTCGACGACGGTGGCCGCGCCGACGCCGATGTCCCCGGAGACGTAGAAGAACGTCGCCGTCGGCGCCGGGCGGGCGGGGGCGAGACGCGAGTGGGCGAGCGCCGCGAGGTCCGCCTCGTTGCGCACGCCGAGCCGGATCCCCTCCGGCAGGGCGCCGGGGCCGATGAGGTCCGCCGGGCGGACCTCGCTCCACTCGAGGTTGGGCGCGCGGAGGAGCCGCCCGTCGACGTGGTCGACGAGGCCGGGGAGCGCGAGGGTGGCGCCGACGACGACGGCACCGGCGCAGGGGGCGCTCGCCACCAGGGCGCGGGTCAGCTCCCCGAGGCGAGCGAGGACCGGCGCCGGCTCGGAGTGCTCGAACCGCCCGCTCACCACCTCCTCGGCCAGGACGGTGCCGGTGAGGTCGATGAGGCGGCCGGCGAGGGAGCGGGCGCCGACCTCGAGCCCGATGGCGACGACCGAGCGTGCCGCTGGGGCCAGCGGGATCGCCGGCCGGCCGCGGCGCCCCTCGTGCGGCGCGAGCTCCTCGAGGATGCCGCCGCTGACGAGCTCGCTGACGAGTCGGGAGACGGTGGAGCGGGTGAGGCCGGTGGCCTCCGCGAGGTCGGCGCGGGACAGTGGCGTGTCGCTGGCGAAGGCCCGGGCGGCGAGCAGGGCGAGGTTCTGGGTACGCAGGGACGCCTGACTGACCCCCGAGGTGGTGGGAGGCTTGAGCGCGTCCGTGCGCGACATCTGGCTCACGGGGTTGACCTTAGCGCCCCACACCCGTTAAGTTGTAACGAACAACAAATCTCGATGAGGAGAGACACCATGGTTCGGACCCCCACCCCCGAAGACCGCTTCTCGTTCGGCCTCTGGACCGTCGGCTGGACCGGCCGCGACCAGTTCGGCGACGCCTCCCGCCCCGCCCTCGACCCGTGGGAGTACGCGACCAAGCTCGCCGAGCTCGGCGCCTGGGGCGTCACCTTCCACGACGACGACGTCGTCCCCTTCGGCACGCCCGACGAGGAGCGCGAGGCGATCCTGCGCCGCTTCCGCCAGGCCACCGACGACGCCGGCCTCGTCATCGAGATGGTCACCACCAACACCTTCGGGCACCCCGTCTTCAAGGACGGCGCCCTCACCTCCAACGACCGCTCCGTGCGCCGTTTCGCGCTGCGCAAGGCCCTGCGCAACGTCGACCTCGCCGCCGAGGTCGGCGCGAACACCTTCGTCATGTGGGGCGGTCGCGAGGGCTCGGAGTACGACGGCGCCAAGGACGTCGGCTCCGCCCTCGACCGCTACCGCGAGGGCGTCGACACCGTCGCGGCCTACATCAAGGACCGCGGCTACGACCTGCGCATCGCCCTCGAGCCCAAGCCCAACGAGCCCCGCGGCGACATCTTCCTGCCCACCGTCGGCCACGCGCTCGGCTTCATCGCCCAGCTCGAGCACGGCGACATCGTCGGCCTCAACCCCGAGACCGGCCACGAGCAGATGGCGGGCCTGAACTACACGCACGCGCTCGCGCAGGCCCTGTGGTCGGACAAGCTCTTCCACATCGACCTCAACGGCCAGCGGTCCATCAAGTTCGACCAGGACCTCGTCTTCGGTCACGGCGACCTGCTCTCGGCGTTCTTCACCGTCGACCTCGTCGAGAACGGCTTCCCGAACTCGCCCGAGACCCGCCGCTACACCGGGCCCCGGCACTTCGACTACAAGCCGTCGCGCACCGAGGGCTTCGACGGCGTGTGGGAGTCCGCGCGGGCGAACATGGAGACCTACCTCATGCTCGCCGAGAAGGCCCGCGCCTACCGCGCCGACCCCGAGGTCCAGGCCGCCTTCGAGCAGTCCGGCGTCTTCGAGCTCGGCCGCCCGACGCTCAACGAGGGCGAGAGCGTGGCCGACCTCCTCGCCGACCGCAGCGCGTTCGAGGACTTCGACGCCGACGCCGCGGCCGAGCGCGAGTTCGGCTTCGTGCGCCTCAACCAGCTCGCGCTCGCCCACCTCATCGGCTGAGCGGCATGAGCGAGCCGCTGGTCGCCGGGATCGACTCCTCCACCCAGTCCTGCAAGGTCGTCATCCGGGAGGCCCGCACGGGCCGGCTACGCCGGTTCGGGCAGGCCCCGCACCCCGACGGCACCGAGGTGGACCCGCACGCCTGGTGGGACGCCCTCCAGGTGGCGGTCGCCACGGCCGGCGGCCTGGACGACGTCGCCGCCGTCTCCGTCGGGGGCCAGCAGCACGGCATGGTGGTCCTCGACGCCGACGGCGAGGTCATCCGCCCGGCGCTGCTGTGGAACGACACGCGCAGCGCCGGGGCGGCGGCCGACCTCGTCGGCGAGCTGGGCCACATCGCCGGCTCGAGCGCCGACGACGGCCCGCGGGCGTGGGCGCAGGCCACCGGCACGGTCCCGGTGGCCTCGCTCACCGTCACCAAGCTGCGGTGGCTGGCCGACCACGAGCCGGAGGCGGCGGCCCGCGTGGCCGCCGTCGCCCTGCCGCACGACTGGCTCACCTGGCGGCTCGCCGGGGGCGGCGACCTCGCGGCGCTCGTCACGGACCGGTCCGAGGCCTCGGGGACGGGCTACTGGGACGGGGCCAGCGGCCGCTACCGCCGTGACCTCCTCGCCCTGGCCCTGCGCCGGGACGACGCCGACGACATCGTCCTGCCCCGGGTCCTCGGGCCCGCGGAGCGCGCCGGCACGGGGGACGCGGCGGCCGGCCTGGGGCACCTCGTCCTGGGCCCGGGCGCCGGGGACAACGCCGCCGCCGCGCTGGGCCTGGCCATGGGGCCGGGGGACGTCGCGCTGTCCATCGGGACCTCCGGCGTCGTCTCGGCAGTCTCCGCCCGACCGGTGCAGGACCCGAGCGGGGCGGTCACCGGGTTCGCCGACGCGGCAGGGGCCTTCCTGCCGCTCACCGTGACGCTCAACGCCGCCCGGGTGCTCAACGCCACCGCGGCGCTGCTCGGGGTGGACCACCGCGGGCTCGCCGAGCTGGCGCTCGCCGCGGCCCCCGGGGCCGACGGGCTCACGTTCGTCCCCTACCTCGAGGGCGAGCGCACCCCCAACCTCCCGCACGCCTCCGGGTCCCTGCTGGGGATGACCCTGGGGTCGACGACCCGGGAGAACCTCGCCCGCGCCGCCGTCGAGGGCCTCCTCTGCGGCCTCGCCGACGGCATGGACGCGCTGCGCGAGCAGGGCGTGCCGGTCGAGCGGGTCACCCTCATCGGTGGGGGCGCCCGCTCGGCGGCGGTGCGGGAGATCGCGCCCGCCGTCCTCGGGCGCACCGTGCAGGTCCCCGAGCCCGGTGAGTACGTCGCCGACGGCGCCGGCCGCCAGGCCGCGTGGGTGCTCGACGGCGGGGACGAGCCGCCGACGTGGACGACCTCGCGCGTGCGCACGGTCGAGGCCGAGCCGACCCCCGTCGTCCGCGAGCGCTACGGCGCCCGGCGCGGCCACGTCGTCGACCGGGTCGAGTAGCTCGTCGGTGCCGGGGTGCCCTGTGGGGCGCCCCGGCGCCGTCGTGCGTCAGGGGCCGAGGTCCCACAGCAGCCGGTAGTAGCGGGTGCGCTCCTCGTCCGGCGCGACGCCGTAGGCGTCGAGGAGCAGCCGCTCCCACCCGGGGCCGTAGTTCCACCGGGTGCTCCAGGTCGCCGCCGCCAGGTCCGCCCACCGGTCGGCCAGGCCCAGGGCGCCGAGGTCGACGTGCCCGGACCAGCGCCCGTCGTCACCGACGAGGGTGTTGGGCACGCACGCGTCCCCGTGGCACACCACCAGGTGCTCGACCGGGGGGATCTGCGCGGCGAGTGAGAAGGCACGCTCGACCCCCAGCGCGCGGTGCTCCGGCTCCCACCGGGCGGGGTCGGTCCCGCCGGCGCGGCGGTGCGCCTCGGCGCGGGCCAGCCGCTCCTCGGCCGCCCAGCTGAACGGGCAGCCCGCCACCGGCAGCGCCTCGTGGAACGCGCGCAGCCCCTCGCCGACGGCGACGACGGCCTGGCGCGGGTCGGTGGCCCACTCCACGGCGCTGCGTCCCGGCAGGGCGCGGGTGAGGAGCCACGCGCCGTCGTCGTCCTCGCCCGCGTCGAGCACCTGCGGGACGGGCGTGCGGTCCTGGACCCACGCGAGGCGCCGGGCCTCGGCGGCGAGGTCGAGGCCGCTGCCCGCGGGCGCCCACTTGACGAACCGACGCCGCGCGCCGCCACCGAGCTCGAAGGTCAGCCCCCCGAGCTGGTTGCGCCACACGGGGCGCGCGGGCTCGTCTCCGGCGAGGACGGAGACAGCGGCGGGGACGTCGACCGGGGAGGTGGGGATCTCGCTGATGACCCGGCCGCTCCCGGCGGGACCACCCGGCGCCGGGACCTCCGGGGCGCGCCCGCCGGTCACGAGGGCCCCGCCGCGACGTCCGGGTAGCCGGCCCGTACGAGCTCCGCGGTCTCGGCCGCGGTGGGCACGGCCTCCTGGGCACCGGGGCGGGTGACGGCCAGCGCCCCCGCGGCGGCGGCCCGGCGGGCGGCGGCCACCAGCGGCTCACCGGCGGCCAGTGCCGCGGCGAGCACCCCGCAGAACGTGTCCCCGGCGCCGGTGGTGTCGACGGCCGGCACCCGCGGCGAGGGCACCTCGACGCTCGGGCGTCCGCGCTCGGCGACGAGGCACCCGGCGGACCCGAGCGTGATGACGACGGCGGGCACGCGGGCGAGCAGGGCGGCCAGCGCCGCGTCCTGGTCCGGCGCGCCGGTGAGGTCGAGGGCTTCGTGCTCGTTGACGACGAGGAGGTCGAGCGCGTCCCAGACCGGCGCGGGCAGGTCGCGGGAGGGGGCCGCGTTGAGGGCGAGGACGGCGCCCGGGCGGCGTGCCGCGGCGGCGGCGAGGACCGTCTCCAGCGGGATCTCGAGCTGGGCGAGGACGACGTCCGCCTCGGCCAGCCGGGCCCGCGCGGCCGCGTCGATCCGCAGGTCGCCGTTGGCGCCGGGCGCGACGATGATCGTGTTCTCGCCGTCGGCGGTGACGCTGATGAGGGCCGTGCCGGTGGCCGCCGCGCTGCGCTGGACGAGGTCGGTGCGCACGCCGGCGCGCTCGAGGGAGGCGAGGAGGATCTCGGCGCCGTCGTCGTTCCCGAGCGAACCGAGAAAGGTCGTGCTCGCCCCGCCGGCCCGCGCGGCGGCGACCGCCTGGTTGGCGCCCTTGCCGCCCGGGCTGCGGCGCAGGTCCCCGCCCAGGATCGTCTCCCCCGCGCCGGGATGACGGGGCACGTCGACGACGAGGTCGAGGTTCGCGCTCCCCACGACGACGACGGCCCCCGCTGCTGCGCTGCTCATCCCGCCATCATCACCGCCTGGCGCCCGGTCGGTCACGCGGCGCGGCCGGGCGACGACGCTCACGCCCCCGGGGCGAGGACCTGCTCGCAGGCGAGGAGGAGCACCCCGACGCTCCACGCGTGGGAGAGCGTGAGCACCATCCCCTTCGGCTGGAAGCACTCGGTCTGGTAGTACCGCTCGGTGATCATCCCGCGGTAGGCGTTGACGTCGCCGTCGTGGACGGGCAGGAGCTGGCGGAAGCACGCGAGGGTCTCCTCGGCGCGCCCGGCGAAGTGCGGGTCGCCCAGGGCGGCCGAGAGCTCGAGGAGCTCGGCGGTGCACACGAGGCCGTAGGCGTGCAGGTGCTGGTTGGACGGCGAGGCCTGGTCGGCCCCGCGGGTGGCGAAGCCGTAGACCCCGAGCGGGGTGCGCGGGGCGAAGGCGACGTTGTACGTGTAGCGGAACGTGAGCATCCACTCGGCCGCCCGGCGCGCGAGGTCGAGCCAGCGCGCCTCGCCGGTCCGGCGGTGGAGCGCGACGTAGGCGAGGACGGCGGCGTACCCGTCCTCCGACGTCGGCGCCAGGCCGACGTCCTCCGGTGCGCCGTGGATGAGCTCGGCGTCGACGAACCGGGCGTAGTACTCCCCCGCCCGGACCGCGGCGGCGAGGTACCGGCCGTCGTCGTCGAGGGCCCCGGCCTCGGCGAACGCCGCCACCCAGGTGAGGCCGGCGGAGCCCGCCCAGGACAGGACCTCCCCGGTGCGCGCGTCGTGGACCGCGCCGAGGTTGCCGTCGGGGCGCTGGCGGGCCGCGAGCGCGTCGAGGTTCGAGCGGGCGACGGCCAGCCAGCGTGCGCGCCGCTGGCCGGCCGCGCCGCCCGGCAGGGCCAGCGCCCGCAGCAGGAAGAGGGTCGCCTCGCCGAGGGTGCGGGCGTGCAGGCCGTCCGGGTGCGGGCTCCAGCTCCCGCGCCACCCGCGGTCGCGGTACCAGACGCCCCAGAAGGTGCCCGACGGCGCGAGCCCGGCGCAGACCGTGTCGATGACCCGGTGCGCGGCCGTGACCGCGCCCTCGTGACCGGTGCGCTGCCCGTGCACGAGGAGGGCGTACGCCCACGGGACGCCGCTCACCCAGGCGACGTGCATCGCCTGCCGGTCGACGGGTCGGCCGTCCTGGCCGCTGATGCCACGGTCGAAGCCGACGGTCTCGAGGAGGACACCGGGGTCCGGGTCGTAGTGCCAGCGCAGCAGGCCCTCGGCGGCGACGTCGGCGGCCTCGGCGACGCCCACCCACGGCTCGACCGGGTCGGTGCGCCGGGCGCGCTCCGCGACGGCGCGGAGGATGGGGGCGTAGGCATGGCGGTCGGCGGGCAGGGGGTGCAGGTGCGCGTGGAACGTCGCGCGCTCGCCGGCCGCCCAGCGGTGGCCGGTGGTGACGGGCGGGCGCGGGACGGCCGACCCGTCGTACGTCAGCGGCGTCTCGCGGAAGGGGAAGGTGAGCCACAGGCCCGCCGTGACCCCCTCGTGCGCGAAGCCGACGCCCGACAGGCCGACGGCGCTCGTCTCGGTGGTGAGGAGGGCGGCACCGCCGTCGGCGCCCCAGGCGAAGACGCCGGGGGTCGCGGCGCGGTCGGCGCGGAACTCCCACGTGGGGCTGGCCATGGGGTCGTCCGGGTCGACGGCGAACCGGGGGAACGGCCGGTCGCTCCCCACGGGACGGTTCTCGCCGTAGAACAGGCCGGGGACGAGCCACCACGGCTCGGCGACGCCGGGCAGGTCGACGCGCAGCCGGACCGTCGCCTCGACGGCGCGCACGGCGGTGCAGGAGACGCGGACGGGGTGAGCGCCCGCGGCGTCGGCGGGGCCGAGCTCGAGCTGCACGGCCAGCGCCGGTAGCGCGGCAACCTCGCCAGTACGGCCGGCGCCGCCCGCGCGCCCCTCGGTGACGCCGGCGCCGCCCATGGCCCCATCGGTGACGCCCCCGTCACCCGCGACCCGGTCCTCCCACCCCCCTCCGTGATGATCTTGCGGATCGTCCGCAAGATCATGAGCAGGAGGGGCAGGGGGCGCACCGGGGGCCGCCATCGGCGTTTCTGCACGATCATGAACAGGGGAGGCGGGAGGGGCGGGGAACAGGACCTCGACGCTCAGCCTCGCGCCGGCTGGGAAGCCCGCGCCGAGCGGACCCAGGTCGGCGCCCCGAGGATCGAGCGGCACCCAGCCCTGCCCGGCACCAGCACCAGCACCAGCACCAGCACCCTCGTCCGCACTCTCACCGCCGAGCGGCGCGCGCCCCTCCGGGTCCGGGGGCACCGGGCCCCCCGACTCGGCGTCACGCGCCGCCCGGTCACCCATCCGTGGGCAGCCCCTCCCGGTGCGGCGACATCTGCTCGGCCGGCTCGACGGCGTCCGACGCCCCGCGGTCCCCCGCCTGCCCGACGGCCGCGCGCCCGAGGACGAGCGGCCCGGCACCGAGCGGCTCGGCGGACACCCCGGCGGGCGCGGCCAGCGGCCACTCGACGAGGTCGACCTCCGTCACCGCCGAGGCCGGGTCCGCGGGCACCCGGAACGTGCGGATCTGGCTGGCACCGAAGTCCGCCTCGAGCACCCGCCCCACAAGGGGCAGCTCGATCCGGGCGCGCGCCGGGCGTCCGCTCATCTCCACCGCCCGGACGACGAGGTCCGGCCCGGCGGCGCCGTCGTCCTCGCTGCCCTTGACCGCCGTGACCACCACCTGGCCGCCGCCGTCGGAGGCGAAGCTCAGGCGGTCCGGCAGGGAACCGTCGTGGAAGCTCTCGAGCATGGCGCGCACCGGCGAGCCCAGCTCCGCGGAGCGGCGCATGAGGTCCGCCTCCCGCCAGTCGCCGCCGTGCGGGACGAGGAGGTAGCGGAACTGCTGCACGCCCTGGTCCTGATAGGTGTAGACGCCCTCGGGGTCCAGCAGGCGCGGGTCGTGCCAGGAGTAGACGGGGCTGCGGACCGCGGTCATCCCGATGCTCGGGGCGTCGGGCCCCCCGGCCGTCCCCGCCCCGCCGTCGCCCGCCCGGCCGTCCCCGCCGGGCAGGACGTCGAACCCGTGCTTGGCGGTGTTGACGACGGCGAGCCCCGCCGGCACCCGCTTGCGGCCCGCCGCCGCGCGGCCGGTGAGGTCCACCCAGGTCTGCGCGGGCTCCTCGGCGCCGTCGACGGGGCGCTCGATCGCGCCGAAGGGGATCTCGTAGGTGGCGCGGGCGTCGGTGAGGGCCGTGGGGAAGCGGAGCTTGAGCAGGTGCGCCTGCTCGCGCCAGTCGAGCCGCACCCGGACCTCGACCGCGTCGGCGTCGTGGTCGAGGAGGAACTCCTCGACGAGGGTCGAGCGGCCCCACTCGCGCTCGACGAGGAGGCGCGCCCGCAGCGGCCCGGCCTCGCGCAGGACCACCCGGACGGTGCGCATGGCCTCCCCGGGCCACGCGTAGGAGACGACGCGGTGGCCCCAGGTGTCCGTGGGGTCCTCGCACACCTGGGTGTGCTCGCCCCGGGCCCCGGCGACGAGGTCGGCGCCGGTGCGCTTGTCGAGCAGCGACCTCAGCCACCCGGTGACCGGGTCGATCTCCATCCGCAGGACGTCGTTCTCGAGGACCGTCTCGCTCGCCGACAGCGGCGACGGCGCCGCCCCGCTCCACGGCGCCCCGGCCGGGGCCGCCCCGCCGCGCAGGCGGTAGAGCCGGTACCCGAGCGCGGGCACCTCGGCCCGGAACACCGTCGCGCCGCGGCCCTTGTCGCTCATCGTCGCCACGGACTGGGTGCGCTGGGACGGCGTCGTGGCGCCGTCGCCGTCGACGACGTGCACCCCCGTGGGCTGCACGCCGTACTGGAGCTCGACGTCGGCCCGCACCGGCCACGGGTGGGGGTTGAAGACGAGGACGGGCTGGCTGCCCTCCTCCAGCGGGATGTCGACGCGGCTGGCGATGACGTTGTGCGCGCGGGTGATGGCGCGCTTGGCGATGGCCACCGCCTCGCCGAGCTGGTCGCGGGCGTCGTCGTAGGCGGTCTCGATCGCCGAGCCCGGCAGGACGTCGTGGAACTGGTTGAACAGGACCTGCTTCCAGGCCCGGCCGAGGTCCTCGCGCGGGTAGTCCACGCCCGCGCCGACGGCGACGACGGCCGCCCAGCGCTCGGCGGACAGGGCTGCGGCCTGCGCGCGCCGCTGCCAGGCCTTGATACCGGAGTGCGCGGAGTAGCAGCCGGGGGCGTGGTGCTGGAGGTCGTCGCGCCAGACGGGCAGGGCGGCCAGGCCCTCCTCGCCGAGGCGCTCGGTGAGGGTGTCGACGTACTGCCGGGGCGAGGACATGATCATCCGCCCGAAGGTGCCCATGCGGTCGTACCGGTAGATCGACTCGATGTTCGCCTTGGTCGGCCCGCCGCCGTGGTTGCCGACGCCGTAGAAGACCATGACGTCGGTGAGGTCGGGGTCGAGCTGGCCGATGGCCTTCTCCGTCTGGCCGGAGACCTCCCCGGCGGAGCTGCCGTACTCGAAGGGGATGCGGTAGCCGAGCACGCGCGAGCCGTCGGGCGCCTCCCACCAGAACGCGGTGCCGCGCAGCGAGGTCTCGTGGGGCCCCGGGCGCAGGAAGCAGTAGGAGTCCATCCCCTGGCCGCGGAGGATCTGCGGGAGCATCGCGTTGTGCCCGAAGGGGTCGACGTTCATCCCCACGGTGGCGGTGACGCCGAGCTTCTCGCGCAGGTACCGCTGGCCGTACAGCCCCTGACGGACGAACGACTCCCCCATGGGCATGTTGCAGTCCGGCTCCACCCACCAGCCGCCGACCATCTGCCAGCGCCCCTCGGCGACGCGCTCGCGGATGCGGGCGAAGAGCTCGGGGTCGGACTCCTCGACCCAGCTGAGGAGGACCACCTGGTCGCAGGTGAAGACGAAGTCGGGGTACTCCTCCATCCGGTGGATGACCGACCAGAAGGTGGCCCGGGCCTCCTGGTAGCCCTCCTGCCAGGGCCACAGCCAGACGGGGTCGAGGTGTGCGTTGCCGATCATGTGGAGGGTCCGCTTCGGTGTGGCGACCGGACGCGCGTCGCGGTCGAGGCCAACGCCGTGGGCCGGCGCGTTGGACATCGGGGCGCGGCGACCGCGGGGCGTGGGCGCGCTCACCGCACCTCCCCGCCGGGCCAGGCGCCGGCGGGCGAGGCGGCGACGGCGGGCGTGGCGCCGCCGGTGTCGAGCCCGAACACTCGTGACCCGGTCATGCCCTCGTCCTCCACCCGTTCTGACATCGTTCCCACACGATCCTAGGGACAGCCGGGAGGCCCGGCAATCGCCCGCCTCGCCCTCCAGCGGGGCACGGGGCGGGCGCTCAGCGCGCGGCGCGCAGGCGCAGCGTGACCACCTGGAACGGCCCGAGGTCGAGCGTGACCTCGTTACCGGAGGTGGTGAGCGGCGCGAGCGCGGCGATCTCCTCGTCCTCGTGCTCGACGAGGTCGCACACCCACGCCCGCTCGACGCCGAACCCCGCTGTCAGGCGCGCCTTCGCGCGCCCACCGAGCGACTCGTACAGGCGCACGACGACGTCGCCGGAGCGGTCGTCGGCGAGCTTGACGGCCTCGACGACGACGGCCGGCGAGGACACCGAGACCAGCGGCGCCACCGGCCCGGCGCCGGTGCGCTGCCGCACCGGCAGGTTCGCCCGGTAGCCCTCCCGGACGGCGTCGGCGATCTCGGCGCCGACGACGAGCCCGTAGGCGAGGCGGTGCCGGCCCTGGTCGGTCTCGGGGTCGGGGTAGCGCGGGGCGCGCAGGAGGGACAGCCGCACGGTCGTGGAACCGGGGCCGCGGGCGTCCCCCGGCGCGGGACGGGTGACGTCGTGGCCGTAGGTCTCGGCGTTGACGACGGCGGCCCCGTAGCCGGGCTCGCCCACGTGCAGCCACCGGTGCGCGCAGATCTCGAAGCGGGCGGCGTCCCAGGAGGTGTTGGTGTGGGTCGGCCGGAACACGTGCCCGAACTGGATCTCCGAGGCGGACCGGTCGGCGTGGACGGCCAGGGGGAAGGCCACCTTGAGGAGCGTCTCGCGCTGGTGCCAGTCCACCTCGGTGACGAGGTCGACGCGGCGGGCCCCGGCGGCGAGCGCCGTCGTCTGCACGTACGTGGAGTCGCCGTCGGTGCGGCGCACCCGCACGAGCGGGCGCGCCGGGTCGCTCGTGTCCACCTCGATCGCCGTGACGCCGGTGAGGTCACGGCGCCGGGCGAAGGCGAAGTCGTCGATGTCCCAGGCGTCGAAGTAGTTGGGGGTGTCCGGGTGGAGCTGGAGGACGTTGCCCGCCCCCGCGAGGACCTCCCGGTCGGCGACCAGGTCGAGCACCGAGGCGAGCGTGCCGTCGCGGCCGACGCGCACCCGCACCAGGGCGTTGTCGAGGGTGACGCCGTCGTCGTTCCCCTCCACGAGCACGGTTCCGGGCACCTCGGCGGGGGCGGCCGCGAGCGCCGGCACGCCGTCGCGCTCGTGCGGGGCGGCGTTGAAGACCAGCGGCACCGCGCCCTCACCGGCGAGCGCACCGAGCGCGCCGTCGATGATCGTCTCGAGCTCCACCTCGAGCCGGGCGTACGTCACCCGGGCCTCCCGGTGCACCCAGGCGATCGAGCTGCCGGGGAGGATGTCGTGGAACTGCAGGAGCAGCATCTCCTGCCAGATCCGGTCGAGCTCGGCGTAGGGGTAAACCGCCCCGGCCCGGACGGCGGCGGTGGCGGCCCACAGCTCGGCCTCGCGCAGGAGGTGCTCGGTGCGCCGGTTGCCGCGCTTCATCGCGTGCTGGCTGGTGTAGGTCCCCCGGTGGAACTCGAGGTACATCTCCCCCGCCCACACGGGCGCGTCGGGGTACTCGGCCTCGGCGGCGGCGAAGAACGCCGACGGCGACTCGATCGTCACCCGCGGGGACCCCTCGAGGTCGGCGACCCGGTGGCCGGTCTCGATGATCTCGCGGGTGGGGCCGCCCCCGCCGTCGCCGTAGCCGAAGGGGAGCAGCGAGCGCGTCGCCCGCCCCTTCTCGGCGAAGTTGCGCACGCCGTGGTGGAGCTGGTCCGCGGTGAGCTCAGAGCTGTAGGTGTCGGCCGGCGGGAAGTGCGTGAACACCCGGCTGCCGTCGATCCCCTCCCACCAGAACGTGTGGTGGGGGAAGCGGTTGGTCAGGTTCCACGACATCTTCTGGGAGAGGAACCACCGGAACCCGGCCAGCCGTGCGAGCTGCGGCAGGGCGGCGGAGTACCCGAAGGAGTCCGGCAGCCACACCTCGCGCGAGTCCACGCCCAGCTCGTCGGCGAAGAACCGCTTGCCCTGGGTGAACTGGCGCACGAGCGCCTCGCCGCCGGGCATGTTGGTGTCCGACTCCACCCACATGCCGCCCACGGGGACGAACTGGCCGCGCGCGGCGGCCGCCCGGATGCGCTCCCACACGAGCGGGTGGTGGTCACGCATCCAGGCGTACTGCTGCGCGGAGGAGCAGGCGAAGACGAAGTCGGGGTAGTCCTCCGCGAGCGCGACGACGTTGGAGAACGTCCGCGCGCACTTGCGGATGGTCTCGCGCACCGGCCAGAGCCACGCGGAGTCGATGTGGGCGTGGCCGACGGCGGAGATCTTGTGGGCGCTGGGCGCGGCCGGCGAGGCGAGCACCCCGGCGAGGCGGGCGCGGGCCGTCGCCGCACCGCCGACGACGTCGGCGACGTCGAGCTCGTCGAGCATCACCTCGAGCGCCCGGCGGACCTCGTGCCGGCGCGGGTCGGACTCGGGCAGCTCGAGCGCCAGCCCGTGGAGGGTCTGGACGTCGAGGACGAGGGCGTGGACGTCCTCCTCGAGGACGGCGATCTCGGCGCGGTCGAGGCGGTAGAGGAGCTCGGGCCCGATCGTCTCCGGGTCGCCGAGCGTGGTGACGCTGCCGTCGAAGAGGGGGTTGGACGCCGCCTCGAGGTAGAGGTCCACCCGCTCCCCACCGCGGGCCGGCCGGGCGACGGGCAGCCACGCGGTGCGCGGCTCGATGCCCTTGATCGGCACGCCGTCGGGCGTGTAGGCCAGCCCCTCGGAGCGGAAGCCCGGCCCGGAGCGCTCGAAGCCGAGGTCGACGACGAGCTCGACCCGACGACCGCGCATGGCCGCCGGGACCTCGCCCGTGAGGTGGAACCACGTCGTGCCGAAGGCCCGCCCCCAGCGCTCGCCCACCGCGAACGGGCCGTACTCCCCGGCGATCGCCTCGGCGGGCGGGATCGGCTCGCCGGGCAGGTGCAGCGCGCTCACCTCGACCGGCACCGCCGCCCCGTACGTGGCGGGGATGAGCCGGTCGCGCAGGGTGCGCTCGATCCGGCGTGTGAGGTCGGACAGTCCGTGGTGCATGGCACTCCACATCGGTGGGGAGGTCGACGCGCGGGGGGGGCGCCGTTCCTGGGAACGTAACCACACGCAATCACGTGCTTCTCGGAGAGGTCAACCGGCGCTCAGCCCCCGGGCAGCACTCAAACGGCGCGCCGCACGGTCGCCCTACCGCCTGCCCGGTCGCCCCGCCGCTGCGGGGCTGCCGTGCCGCAGCGGCGGCTCCCTACCGCTGCGGTGGCGGCGCGGTGGAGCCCCGGCGGACCACCTCGGCCGGGACCACGACGGTCTGCGCCGGCGCGGCCGGCTGGGCGATCCGCTCCAGCAGGACGTCGACGGCGGTGGCCCCGATGGCGGAGACGTCCTGGGCCACGGCGGTGACCCCGGGCGAGACGAGCGACATCCACGGCGCGTCGTCGAAGGAGACGAGGCTGAGGTCCTCGGGGATGCGCAGGCCGACGTCCGTCGCGGCCCGCCATACCCCCTCGGCGAGGACGCTGTTGGCGGCGAAGACGGCGGTGGGCCGGTCCGGGCCGGAGAGCAGCTCGCGCGAACGCGCCCGGGCGTGGTCGACGTCCAGGCCGGAGGCGACGACCAGCCCCGGGTCGAGGGCGAGCCCGGCCGCCTCGAACGCGGCGCGGTACCCGGCGTACCGGTCGCGTCCGGTGGTCCAGTGGGTCTCGTCGATGACGAGCGCGATCCGCACGTGCCCGAGCTCGATGAGGCGCGCGGTCACCCGGGAGGCGCCGTCGACGTTGTCGACGACGACGGCATCCGCGACGCCCTCGGCGAACTGACGGTCCACCTCCACCGTCACCAGGCCGTGGCCGGTGAGGTACTCCCCCGCCTCGGCGGAGACCGGGGTGAGGATGACCCCGGCGGCGCGCATCTCGACGAACGCCTGCGCCGCGTTCGACTCGTCCGGGTCCTCGGCCCCGCCGTCGGCGAGGATCACCGTGTACCCCCGGCGGCGGGCCTGCTGCATGGCCCCGGCCGCGAGCTCGGCGTAGAAGGGGTTGGTGAGGTCGGTGACCATGAGGCCCACGACGTTGCTCACCCGGCGGCGCAGGTACTGCGCGGCCGCGTCCGGCACGTAGCCGATGGACCGGGCGACCTCCCGGACGCGTTCGCGCACGTCCTCCGCGACGTAGCCGTTGCCGCTGAGGGCGCGGGAGGCGGTGGACCGCGAGACGTCGGCCGCGAGGGCGACGTCCTTGATCGTCGCCCGCCGGTGCAGGAGCGGGCTCGCCTGCGTCGCCCTCGTCACGTGGTCCACTCCATCCGCCGGCCGGGTCTACCGGATCAGCAGGTCATCGTAGTGGCGTCGCCTTGGAGGACCGGCATCGCCCGGTGTGGCCGTGACGACATCGACGAGCGCCTCGGCGTGCTGACCGAGGTGGAGCTCCCCCACCGACACGTCGACCGCGCACCGCGCCCGACGCCGGACCTCCGGGGCGGGCATCACGCGGAACGGCACGGCGGCGCTCTCCCCCGGCCCGAGCACCCGGTGCACCACGGGCGGCTCGGCGTGCCACCCGTCGGGCACGACGAGGCGGACGACGGCCTCCGCCGCGACGTGGTGCGGGTTGCGCACGGTGGCGGTCAGCTCGACCGGCTCGCCGACCTGCGGGCGCGAGCGGTACGGCGTGAGGCGCGCGAGGACGCCGTCGGCGCCGACGTCCAGCTCGTCGAGCGGCAGCAGGTCGGTGTGGATCCGGGCGAGCTCCTCCCCCTGCTCGGCCAGCATGTCGAGGTAGTTCTCGTCGACCCAGCGGGGCTCCCAGTGACCGCTCACCATGAGGCCGGGACCCACGCGCCGGTAGAGCTCGGCGCTGCGCCGGTAGTCCTCCAGGCCCACGAGGTTGCGGTACTGGTAGTTGAGGATCTCCCGGCGCTGGCCGGCGAGGCCGCGCCCGTCCTGCTGGTCGCCGGTGACGAGCACCCGCACGCCGTCGACCTCGAGCTCGAACGCGGCGGCGTACCGGGTGTGGCCCCGCAGCTCGTGCACGGTGATCGCGTACTCGTGCCACCGCACCGTCTCGCCCAGGGCCAGCTCCCGGTCCACCGCGATGGGGTCGTACCACTGGCACGGCAGGTCGTGGTGCATGGGGTTGGCGAGGATCGGCGCGACGTTCTCCGGGACCCACACCTGGGTGCCCTCCACCTCGCGCAGGAGGTTCATCCCCGCCACGTGGTCGTCGTGGTAGTGGGTGGCCATGACCACCTCGACGTCGGTGACGCCGAACCCGCCCCGCAGCGCGTCGAGGGACGCGAGCCAGGGCCGGCGCGAGGCGCGGTCGCGCCCGTCGGGCAGGCCGGTGGTGACGTCGTAGCCGAAGTCGATGAGCAGGGCCGCCCCGGACTCCGAGAGGAGGACGTAGGACGCGGCGACGCTCGAGCGGTTGAGCAGGAAGTGCGTCGTCAGCCGGGCGTAGGGGTGGACCAGGCGGGTCTCGAGGTCCCAGGGGAAGGGCCGCCGGGAGTCGACGTAGGCCTGCATCCGCCGGGCGAGCAGCCCGAGCGCGGCGGCGGGGTCGGCCATGGGCTCCCCGTGCGAGGGCAGGAGGAGGTCCAGGCGCTCGCGCTGGAGGAGGTAGCAGGACAGGACCGTCATCGCCGGCCCCTCGTTCTCGGTGTAGGACCACTGCGTCGCGGCGAGCGACCACACCTTGCCCGGCGCGTAGAGGAGGTCACCGGTGAAGGCGATGCGCCGGCCGCCGCGCTCGAGGACGTAGGTCACCGACCCCGTGGTGTGCCCGGGCGTGGGGTGCACGGCGAGGTCGACGCCGCCCCAGCGGCCGGTGCGGTACTCGGGGACGAGCCCGGCGACGGGCACGGAGTCGAGCAGGGAGAACCGGTCCTCGCGGAGGTTGTAGTCGTTGATGATGGGGCGGGTCGCCCACATGTCGTCGGCGTGCTCGAAGAGATCCCGCTCCACCGGCGGCACGTGGATGGCGATCCCGGCCTCGACGGCGCGCGGCAGGCCCTGCGCCTGGTCGCGGTGGTGGTGGGTCATGACCACGTCGGTGAGGCGGTCGATGCCCATCTCGGCGAGGTGGTCGAGCACGCGCCCGGACCCGAAGTCGATGGCCACGCCCGTGCGGGCACCCTCGGCGCGGACCACGTAGACGTGGCACGTGTCCCGCACCCGGAAGACGCCCTCGGCAACCTCGCGCACCACGTCGGTCACCTCACGATGGTAACGATCCCAGCGAGGCGGGACAACGGCAGCGCGACCCCGATTCGCACCCCGCCGACGTCGCGGCGTGGACGGCGACGTCGGCGTCGCTCACCGCCCGCCGGCCCCCGCGACGCGGGCCCGGTAGCGCTCCCACGTCCGCGCGACCAGGGCGAGGTCCTCGGGGCCGAGCTCCTCCCCCGAGCGGTCCATCCGCTCGGCGTAGTACAGGGCCGGCACCCCGAGGTCGGCCTGGGCCTCGACGTACGCGCGCCACTGGGCGCGGTCGGGCATCGGCCACTGGTCGGTGTCGACGAGGTGGCCGGGCATCGTCGCCCGGACGACGTCGTGCCGGAAGCACAGCTGGTCGGCCACCGGCACCAGCGCGGCCGTCGGGTCCCGCTCGAGGACGTCGTTGAGCCGGACCATGTCGCACACGTCGCCGAACGCCGGGTGGGGCGTGTGGGTGATCATCAGGGCGTCGGGCTTGGCGGCCTTGAGCGCGTCGTACAGGGTGGCGAGCAGGACGTGCAGGGCGGCGATGCCCCACGGCCCGGGCCCGCCGTCGTCCGCCGGCGCGGCGACGAGCGCGCGGCCGGCCGGCGCGCGCTGGGTGAAGTCCACCTTGACGCCGTCGGCGTCCAGGCCCTCCGCGCTCACGAGGAAGCGCACGATCGCCGCCAGCCGTTCCCGGTAGGCGGGGTTGCCCGGGTCGACGGCGACCGGCCGGCCCCCGGGGTCGCGCACGCACTCGGCGGCGGGGACGCCGTCGGGGTCCCACGCCTTCCACCACAGCAGCACCCGCTGCCCGTCACGGTGCCGGTCGGCGATCCACGCGCGCAGGTCGGGCCAGCGCTCGGGGTCCGGCTCGCCGAGGCCGTACCGGGCCTGCCACCGGTCGTCGAGGACGATCGTGCCGGGCCGCACGCCGGCGCCGTCGAGGTGGGCGAGGAGCTCGTCGTACACGTCCTGGCGGGCGAGGTCGGGGCCGATCGCCACTCCCGGCGGGACGACGGCGGGGGCGAGGTCGGCGAGGCGGTAGGGGTGGCTGGCCGGCCCGAAGGGCGCCCTGGCGCACTGCGCGCCCCACCCGCAGAAGATCGGCTCGCGCCACCACGCCGCGGCAGGGTGCGCCGGCCCGGCGGGCGCGAGGCCGGCGTCGACGAGCTCGCGCCGGTGGTCGGCGAGGGCCTGCAGCGGGTCGGCGGCCGGGGCGATGACGAGCGGCGGGGTGGTGAACTCCCCGTCCACCCGGGTGTGGCCGTCGTAGTCCAGGCGCAGCGAGAACCCGCCGTCGACGCTCTCGTAGGTGAGCTCGGTGAACCGGAGCTCGGCGGCACCGGCCCGCACGGCGAGGCGCAGCCAGTCCCCGGCGGGCACCTGGGTGGGACCGGTGGCCGCGGCCCGCCCGAGGACGAGGCACAGGGGCGGCGGCGAGAACACCGCGTGCAGCCGGCCGGGGAGGGCGTCGCCCACCACGCCGAGGACGACCGCGGAGTGCGCCGGGCGCACCACCTGGACGGGCTCGCTGGGCGTCGGGGAGTAGACCGAGGCGAACTCGATGGCGGACCGGAAGGTGCCGGCGGCCCCGTTGGGCAGGACCGCCCGGCCGCCGAGCACCGTGACGTCGCCGAGCCTCCCGTGCCCGCGGACGGTGACGGTGAGCTCGAGCGCCCCCTCCCGGCACGCGAGGCGGACCTCCTTGTGCTCCCAGGCGGTGCTGGTCTGCTCGACGACGACCACCACGCCGTCGTCGTCGGTGGCGTCCACCCGCGGCGGCGCCACGGAGTAGGTCTCGTCGGCGTCGTCGGTCCGCGCGACGGACGCCAGCAGGCTGAGGTGGGTCCAGATGAGCCCGTCGGGGTCGGCCAGCACGGCCCGCGGCGGGTTGGCCCGGACCTCGAGGACGTAGGCGTCGGCCGTGATGGTGGTCGCGCCGGGGCGCTCGTCGACTCTCATGATCTCCGGGTCAGCTCAGCCGAACGGGACGACGGCGGGGTCGGGCTGGAGGACGCCGGTGCGGGCCAGCTCGGCGTACACCCGCCCCGAGTCCTTGACGGTGCGCACGCCCGTGGGGTAGTCCACGTGGACCAGGCCGAAGCGCGGCCGGTACCCCAGGGCCCACTCGAGGTTGTCCATGAGGGACCAGTGGACGTACCCCCGCACGTCGGCGCCCGCGGCGATCGCCTCGGCGAGGGCGGCGACGTGGCCGCGGAGGAAGGCGGTGCGGCGGCGGTCGTGGACGCGGCCGTCGTGGGTGGGGGCGTCGGCGAACACGCCGCCGTTCTCGGTGACGAGCAGGGGCACGCCGGGGTAGTCCCGGGCCAGGCGCACGAGCAGGTCGTGCATCGCGGCGGGGTTGACCTCCCAGCCGGCGTCGGTGCGGGGGGCGGTGCCGCCGGGGTCGACCACCTGCCAGGGGAACGGGCGGCCGGGGCCGGGCTCGGCCGCAGCCATCACGCGCCGGGTGTAGTAGTTGACGCCGAGGAAGTCGCTGCGGCCACCGATCGCGTCCTCGTCCCCGTCCCGGATGACGTCGAGGGGCCTGCCGAGGGCGCGCTCCCAGTGCTCGCGCATGTCGGCCGGGTAGCCGCCGGCGAGCAGCGGGTCGAGGAACCACCGGTTGACGTAGCCGTCGGACCCCTCGGCCGCGGCGACGTCGGCCGGGCTCGGGGTCGCGGGGTCGCAGGGGAACAGGCTCAGCGCCGCCCCCACCCGGGCGCCGGGGTAGGCGTGGAGGACGTCCGCGGCCGCGCCGTGGCCGAGCAGGACGTGGTGGCCGGCGGCGAGCGAGGCGCCCAGGTCGCTCACCCCGGGCGCGTGCAGGCCCAGCTGGTAGCCGAGCAGCGCGATGATCCACGGCTCGTTCTGGGTGATCCACCAGGGCACCCGGTCGGCGAGCCGCCCCGCCACGGCGCCGGTGTACTCCGCGAAGGCGTCGACGCTGGCCCGGCCCGCCCAGCCGCCGTCGGCCATGAGCGCCTGGGGCATGTCCCAGTGGTTGAGGGTGAGGATCGGGGCGACGCCGCGGGCGAGGAGGGCGTCGACGAGGCGCTCGTAGTGGTCGAGGCCGCGCGCCTCGACGCGGCCCGTGCCCTCCGGCATGACGCGTGACCACGCGACGGAGAAGCGGTACGCACCGAGCCCGAGCTCGGCGACGAGCGCGACGTCCTCGCGCCAGCGCGCGTAGGACTCGCAGGCCCGGGACCCGTCGGCGCCGTCCTCGATGGCGCCGGGGCAGCGGGCGAAGACGTCCCACACGGACTCCCCGCGACCGTCGGCGTCCAGGGCCCCCTCGACCTGGAAGGCCGACGTCCCGGCCCCCCACAGGAAGCCGGGCGGGAAGCCACCGACGACGGGGGGCCCGCCTTGCGGCGAGCCCCCCGCGTCCGAGCCGGGTGAGGCGACGGGCACGCTCAGCCCTTGACGCCCGTCGTGGCGATGCCCTCGACGAAGTGCCGCTGCGCGACGAAGAACAGGATGATCATCGGCAGGGTGGTGATGACGCTCGCCGTGACGACGATCTCCCAGTTGAGGTTGCCGCCGAACCCGAACTGGTCGAGCAGGGCCTTGAGGCCGCGGGGGATCGTGAAGGTCTCGGAGTCCCGCAGGTAGATGAGCGGGGCCATGAGGTTCGTCCACGAGGCCTGGAACTCGAAGATCAGCGTGACGATGATCGCCGGCTTGCACAGCGGGACCGCGATCTTGGAGAAGATCGCCCAGTTGTTCGCGCCGTCCACCCGCGCCGCCTCGAAGAGGCTGCGCGGCAGCCCGAGGAAGAACTGGCGCAGGAGGAAGATGTAGAAGGCGCTGCCGAAGAGGTTGGCCGCCCACAGAGGGGTGAGCGTCCCCACCTGCCCGAGGGAGTTCCAGATGAGGAACACGGGCACCATGGTGACCGCCCCGGGCAGCATCATCGTCGCCAGCACGACGCCGAAGAGCGCGCTGCGGCCCTTGAAGCGGAAGTAGGAGAAACCCCAGGCGACCATGGCGCTCGAGACCGTCACCGACACGGCGGCGAGCACCGTGACGATGAGGGTGTTGAGGATCCACAGCGCCAGCGGCGCCTCCTGCCACACCCGGATGTAGTTCTCCCAGGTGAAGGTGTCCGGGATGAGCTTGTTGTCGAAGACCTCCCCCCGCGGCTTGAACGAGGCGCTGATGAGCCAGATGAAGGGGTAGATGAACAGCACCGAGAAGGCGACGAGCCCGAAGCCGATGGCGATCTTGACCGGCAGCGAGCGCTTGGACCGGTCGGGCCGGAACTTGCGGATCGGTGGCTGCAGCTCGGCCTTGAGGGCGGCCTCGGCCGCCGGGTTGGCCGTGATGGACGTGCCACCCGTGGATGCGGAGGTCATTTGTCGTCCCCCTCGTAGAAGACGAGCCGCTTGCTCACGAGGAACTGGATCCCCGTGATGATCATGATGATGACGAACAGCAGCCAGGCCATCGCCGAGGCGTAGCCCATGTTGAGGAACTCGAACGCCTGCTGGAAGAGGTAGATGGCGTAGAACAGCGCCGCCTCGTTGCTGTAGGTGCCCGCCCCGAAGAATGCCGTGTAGGCCTCGGTGAAGGTCTGCAGGCCGGCGATGGTGTTGACGATGACGAGGAAGAAGATCGTCCCGCTGATCATCGGGACGGTCACCTTCATCGTCCGCTGCCACCAGTTCGCGCCGTCGACCTTGGCGGAGTCGTAGAGCTCCGCGGGCACGTTGCGCAGGGCGGCGAGCAGGATGATCACCGTCGAGCCCACCGACCACAGGCCCATGAGGATGAGCCCGGGCTTGATCCACGGCCCGTCGGTCGTCCAGTTGGGCCCATCGATGCCCACCCACCCGAGCGCCATGTTGATGAGGCCCTGCTGGCCGTTGAAGAGCAGGAGGAGCAGGATGCCGACGGCCACCGGCGGCGTCATGTTGGGCAGGTAGAACGCCGTGCGGAAGAAGCTCGAGGAGCGGCCCGCCTCGTTGAGGAGCATGGCCAGGGCGAGCGAGAAGAGGATCTGCGCCGGCACGAGGAGCACCGTGTAGTACGCGGTGTTGAACAGCGACAGCGCGATCTTCTCGTCGGACAGGAGCCGGCGGTAGTTGTCGAGCCCGATGAACTCGGGGGCGTTGATGACGTCGTAATCGGTGAGCGAGAGGTACCCGCTGTAGAGGATGGGCCAGACGGTGAAGATCGAGGCCCCGATGATCCACGGGAGGATGAACAGCAGGGCCGCCCGAAGGTTGCGCCGCTGACGCCGCCTCAGCTCGGGACGCATCGGCACCGTGGCCGATGCGTCCCGAGCCGGTCGTGCGAGGGTGGCCACGGGCCTACTCCTCGTCCCACTCCGCCCACGCCTGGTCGAGCGCGCTCTGGGCCTCTTCCTGGGCCCGGTCGAGCGCGGCCTGCGGCTCCTCCTGCCCGTTGAGGACCCGGTTGACGGCGTCGTTCCACGCGGTCTTGAACTCGTTGTCCGCGGCGCTCGCCGGGTAGGCGAAGCTGTTCTCGTTGGCCTCGTACATCGCCTCGATGGCCGAGTCCCACTTCTCGTCGCCGGTGGAGGGCACCATCTCGCGGATGGCCTCGTCGGCGTCGGACCGGCCCGTGAGGATTCCGGTGAACGTGCCGCCCTCGGCCTCGCGCAGGGCGATGCGGTTCTCGGCCGCGGCGGTCCAGGTGTCGAGCTCGGTCATGGCGCGCGCGAAGCGGCAGGCCGCCTCGGGGTTGGCCGCGCCCTCGGTGACGGCCCACGCGCTGCCGCCGGCGAAGGCGATGGTCTCGCCCTCCTTGTCGCGCAGTGTGTCGAACGTCAGGGGGGCGTCCGGGGAGACGTCGTTGAGGACGTTGATGTACCACTGCTCCATCGGCATCGCGCCGAGCACGCCGGAGGCGAACTGGTTCTCGGCGCCGAAGGCGTCGGCGGCGTCGCGCAGCGCCTTGACGGCACCGAAGCCGCCCTGGGTCTCGTAGATGCCGAGGGCGAACTCGAGCGCCTCGACGACGGCCGGGTCGTTGATCTGCGCGGTGCGGCCGTCCTCGGAGATGAGGTCGACGCCGTTGGAGCGCGCCCACAGCGGCAGGAACTCGGGGAGCTTGGAGTCGTAGCCGATGACCGACAGGCTGCCGTCGTTGACCATGAGCGCCTCGTTCGCGGCGGTGATGGACTCCCAGTCGGAGCCGTTGACGTCCTCGACGCTCAGCCCGGCGGCGGAGAGGAGGTCGGCGTTGGCCATGGTGATCTGGATGGAGTTGAACTCCGGGATGCCGTAGACCTCGTCGGCGAACGTCACCTGCTCCACCGCGTGCTCGCGGTAGTTGTCGATCTCGATGCCCTCGCCCTCGATGCACTCGGCGAGGGGGATGATGGCGCCCCGCGAGGCGAAGGTGCCGATCTGGTCCCGCGCGGCGTAGATGACGTCCGGGGCGTCCCCGGAGGCCACGGCCGTGAGGAACTGCTGGATGTCCAGCGCGCCCTCGACGAGGGTGATGTCGACGCCGTCGCCCAGCGCCTCCTCGGCCACCGCGTACCGCGACTCCGCCACGTCGTCGCCCAGGCCGAAGCCCATGATCTCCAGCTCGCCGGACAGCTCGGCCTCGGAGTCGAAGGAGGCGCCGCCCTCGTCGCCGCCGCCGGTCCCGCCGTTCCCACCGCTCCCCTGCGCACAGGCCGCCAGGGCGAGCCCGCTCGCCAGGACGACGACGGGGATACGCACGCTTCGTGCTCTCATGTGCCACTCCTCCACAGTGATGCGACGGGGCACCTGGGCGGTGCTCCCGCGTGAAATTCGACGGGTCCGTCGTGGACCTCGGTCAGCGGCATGGAACGGCGCCGTTGCCGTACCTGAGAACGTACCCACATCCCCAGGACCGGTCAACGGCTCGACCTAACGATCCGGCCACGGATCGCCGCCCGGCCTGACCTTACGACCCGGGCGCGAGGTCCGCCCGGGCAAGATCACCGGGCTCCGCCGGGAGCCGCTCCCCGCCCGGCGCCGGTCCCTCCTCCGAGGGCTGCACCCGGCGCAGCTCGACGTCGACGACGCCGTGGGCCGGCACGGGGACCCGGCCGCCGTCCGCGGCCCCGTCGACGACGACCCGGCCCGGGCCCCGCCAGGTGAACGTCGCGTCGACGGCGTCCCCGACCGCCCGCAGGCGGACCCGCACGGAGCGCCCGTCGGGGCCCGGCCGCAGGTCCGCGAGGACGGCGTCGGACGGCTCCACGTGGAGGTGCTCGGCGCCCAGGGCCGCGGCGCGCGCGGCCACCTGCGCGTCCGGGACCTCCCGGGCGGTGAGCGGGAGGAGGAGGTCGCGGCCGAACCGGCGCACGTCGGCGGGTGTCGGGGCCGCCGCGGCGCGGAAGCGGTACCGCAGCGTCACCACCCCGCCCTGGGCGGCGCGGAAGTTGGTGAAGTGGAGGTTGTTCATCACCCAGCTGTGGACGTGCCCGGTGGGGGCGTCGAGCCGACGGGCCCACCGGCCGGTCTGGAAGGCGCCGAGCTGGACGAGCGGGGCGTCCAGCGTCCCCCAGAGGATCCCGCCGTCGGTGCCGGTCACGGCGGCGGCGTGCTGGAGGGAGTACCAGTCCATGCTCGTGTCGGCCAGCTGCTCCGCCCCGGCCCGGTAGACGGCCCCGGCGGTCTCGAGGAGGAAGCCGGGGTCGGTGACGGCGAACGGGAACGTGACGAACACGCTCTCCGGCTCCCGGACCTCGGGCTTGGCCAGGCGCACGGTGACGTCCACGAGGTCGACGTCGTCGTACAGGCGCACCGTCGTCGTCACGTCGTCGAGCGTGGGGCCCTGGGCGTGCCAGGTGATCTCGGCCCAGCCGGGGCCGGACGCCGTCGTCGGCTCGCCGACGCCGCGGGCGGGCGCCCGGACGAAGTCGGGGCCGGGGTGGTCGGGGTGGAAGGCCTTGGGGACGGTGACCATGGGGTGGTCGCTGCCCGCCGGGACCTGCTCGACGACGACGGCGCCCAGGCCGTGCGCCGCCTCGGGGTCGACGAGCTCACGCCCGCTGGCGAGGTGGACGAGGGAGACGACCCCGCCGCGCGCCGGGTCGACGACGAGCCGGTGCGTCCGGGTCGCCAGGACCCGGGTCGCCGGGCCAGGCACGGCGGCCGGGGGCACCTCGCAGGCGGCGACGCCGAACGCCGGGACGTCGCGGGCGAGCAGGACCCGCTCGTCCGCGCCGCCGACCTCGACGAGGACCGGCTCGGTGCGCGGGTGGGAGGTGGGGTTGAGGACGACCACCGTGGTCGCGGCTGGCGCCGCCCCGGCGCCCGGCGCCGCGGGGTCGGCGCTGCCATCGCCCGCGTCGAGGAGCCGGAACAGGCCCTCGACGGCGAGGTCGCGGCCGAGGTCGAAGGCGCCGGCGGCGAACGCCGCCTTGGCGTTGAAGGAGGAGTAGGTGAAGTCGGAGTCCCTCCGGGAGTAGCTCTCCCACGAGCCCCACGTGTGCTCGGAGAACAGGAGCAGCTCGGTGTCGACCGCCTCGAGGTCGGCGGTGACCTCCTCGGGGGTGCGCAGCCGCACCGGCGCCCGCCGGTAGCCGATGACCGCCGACGTCGGCGCGTCCCAGGAGCCGCGCAGCGCAGCGAGGGCGAGGGACGCCTGGGCGGTGAGCGCGTGCGAACGCGCCGTCCGGTACAGCGCGACCTCGCGGGCGGTGGACCCGTGCCCGTGCGACCACCAGTCCGACCACTCCCCGCGGACCACGGGGACGTCGGCGCGTTCGGCGACGGGAACGAGCCGGTCGAGCGCCTCGTCGATGGTGGCGGTCCGCATGGGCCGCTCGGGGTGGCGGGCGTTCCAGTGCCGCACCACGTCGAGGAAGCGGGCGGTCGGCCACCGGTTGTCGTTGCCGGCGTGGACCACGGCGACGTCGTAGGGGTAGTCCTCGCGCGCCTCGAGGGCCGCGACGAAGGCGCCGACGTTCGCCTCGGCGAGGGCCACATCCCCGTCGACGATCCCCCACTCCTCCCCGTACCCGTAGTGGGTGGACAGCCACACGAAGACCCGGCTCCCGTCGGGGCCCTCCCACCAGAAGCCGGTCGGCTGGGTGAACGGGGGCCGCCCGTGGTCGGGGTTGAGCGCCATGACGAGGCGGTCCAGGCCCGCGCGGCGCATCGCCGGGACGGCGCCCCAGGCGATCCCGTTGACGTCGCCGTGCTGCTCGGTGCGCACGCCGATGCCGGCGTCGGTGAGGGCACCGAGCCGGTCGTAGGTCTCGTCGAGCTCGTGCTCGCCGAGGAGCTGGGTCATGTTGAGGTAGCCGCCGGTGACGGCGACGCGCCCCGCGGCGACGAGCGCCCGGAGCCGCTCGACGTCCCGCGGGGCGGCGGTGCGGACGAACTCGAGGACCGGCCGCGCGGCCTCGAACGTCCAGCGCATCTGGTCCGGGCCGGGCGCGGCGTGCGCGTCGCACAGGTCGAGGACCTCCCCGACGACCCGCCGGTGCGCGGCGTCGACGAGGCGGGGGCTGTTGGTGTAGCCGACGTCGTGGTGGGTGTGCCCGACGAGGAGGACCTCCCGGATCTCGCCCATCAGGCCCGCTCCCCCGCCGCCGCCCCCGCTGCCTCTCCCGCCGCCGCGAGGGCGGCCTCGAGGCCGGTCCGCGGGGAGCTGAGGACCACCGCGCCGGACAGGTCGGGCGGCTCGGCCAGCAGGGCGTCCGCCATCGAGGCCTGCGCGAGGACGACGACGTCGCTGTCGGCGGCGGCCCGCACGACGGCCGCGCGCACGAGCGCGTCGTGACGGGCCTGGTCGCCGGCCGCACGGGCGTCCGCCGCCCCGGCGACGACGTCGTCGGTGACCGCGACGCCGGCGCCGGCGCGGGCCACCTCGGCGTCGAGGAGGCGGCGGGTGGGCCCGAGGGTGGAGGCGAGGGTGGCGAGGGCCGTGATCCGGCCGCTGCGGCCGGGGGCGGCGGCGAGCTGCACGGCGCGCCGGGCCATCGGGCGGTCCACGCGCAGCACCGGCACGCCGGCGCCCTCCGCGGCGGCGTCGGCGCACTCCCCGACGGAGGAGCAGGTGACGAGGACGGCGTCGACGCCGAGGTCGGCGAGGCGGCGGACGTGGGCCCGCACGTCGGCCGCGACGTCGTCGGTGACCCCGCCGGCGATGACACGCGTTAGGAGCGAGGGGTCGACGACGTGGACCAGCTCGGCGTCGGCCCCGAGCTCCGCCCCGATCGCCGTGAAGGCCGGGGCCAGGGCGGGCACGGTGTGGACCAGGCCGAGCCGTACGGGCCGGCTCATGCCTGGCCCCACGGACGGGCGTAGCGGTCGACGGTCTCGACGAGGCGCTCCAGGCGGGGCACGGACACCTCGTGCAGCCGGGCACGCACGTCGGGGGCGCCGACGACGTCGCTCCACAGCGCCCGGCCGGCGAGGAAACCGCTCGCACCGGACTGGCACGCCGCGGTGACGGCGCCGAGATAGTCCTCGCGGTCGACGCCCTGGGACAGCACCACCCACGGGCCGGTGATGGCGGCGTCGAGGGCGCCGCACGCCGCGCGGAGCTCCTCGGGGGTGCCCTTGCCGGCCCGGGGGACCTGGACCTTGTACAGGCTCTGGCCGAGGACGGACAGCTCGGTGGCCGCCTCGCGGATGGCGGCGTCAGCGTCCCAGGTGCCGGCGTCGAGCTCGTCCGGGGTGGCCCGCACGACGGGTTCGAGGACGGACAGGACGCCGAGGCGCTCGGCGGCCGCGACGAAGTCGCGGGCGAGCTGCACGCGCTCGGCGCGGCGGGCGTCGCGCCGCCAGATGATGAGGAGCTTGAGGGCGGCGACGCCGGCGAGGTCGGTCTCCCCGGAGACGACGGCGTCGTCGAGGGAGGTCTCCTCCACGGGGCCGCCGTCGGGCTGGGTGAGGGCGTCAGCCGCGAGGATGAGCCCGGTGCTGCGGGGCAGGTACTCCTCGGAGCGGACCTGGTCGAAGCCGTAGTGGCGGTCGATGAGGAAGCCGGAGGCGAGCGGCCCGAGGGTCTGCGCGACGGCGAGCTTGAAGTCGACGAGGCGAGCGTCGTCGACGCGGCCTTCGCCGGCGTCGGCGAACATCGTGCGCAGGCTCTCGCGCTGGTCCATGGCGACCATGGCCAGGCCGCCGGAGGCCCGGGCGATGGCGTCGAGGGTGGGGGCGGTCATGGTGCTCCTTCGAGGGCAGCGGTGACGAAACGGTCGTAGAGGGCGTCGTAGGTGGGTGCGGGGGTCCCCGCGACGGGTCCGGTTTGCAGCGTCCGCGGCGGCGCCAGGCCGGCCCGGTGCGCGGCGAGCAGCGCGGCGCCGGCCGCCACGGGCTCGTCCTCGAGCACCCGGCGCAGGCGGGCGGGTCCGGCGGCGGCCTTCGCGGCCAGCCAGGCGTCGCGCCCGGCGGCCCGAGGACGACGACGTCGCCGGCGGGGTCGGTGCCGGCGGGGTCACCGGCGAGGCGGGCCTGCTCGGTGAGCATCCAGCGCGCCTGGAGCGCGAGCCCGTCGAGGAGTGCGGCGGCGTGCGCCACCCGGTCCGCGGGCGCGCCGAGGAGGCGGACGGTGGCGCCGGGGTCCGGGGCGGGCGTCTGCCGGCCGCGCAGGTAGGGCAGCACGAGCGGGGACGCCGGCGTGCGGGGCAGCGCGGCGGCGCTCGCGAGCAGGGCGTCGAGGTCCTCGCCGCCGCCGTGGCGCTCGTGCCACCACGCGACGAGGGCGCCGGCGCTGGACGACCCGGCGACGAGGGCCTCGTCCTCGCCGCCGACGGTGCGCACCAGGCTCATCCCGCCCGCGGCGACGGCGTCCGGGTCGGGCCGCGCGCCGAGCACCCGGACGACGGCCTCGGCGGTGCCGAGGGAGTCGGCGACGTCGCCGGGCGCGCGCATCCCGGCGGCCCAGGTGCCGACGGGGTGGTCGTGGCCGGCGACGACCACCGGGGTGCCCGCGGGCACGGGGCCCCCGGCGCGGGCGCGCCCCGCGAGCTCGCCGGGGAGGGCGACCTCGGGGAGCTGCTCGGGGCGCAGGCCGACGGCGGCGAGCAGCTCGGCGTCGAAGGCCGGCTCCAGGGCCCCGCCGGGGGCCGGCAGCCGGTAGGCCATGGTCCGCCCTGCGAGGGTGTGGTCGGTGACGAGCCGGCCGGTGAGGGCGAGCGCGACGAGGTCCGCGGCACCGGCCCAGCGGCGCATCCGCGACCACCGGGCGGGCTCCCGCTCGCGCAGGTATGCCCACGTGGCGAGCGGCGCCTTGCCGCCCGGGCGCACGCCGGTCTCCCGGAACAGCGCGGAGGCCCCGAGCGTGGCCGCGAGCGCCCGCGCCTGGTCGGCGGCGCGGTGGGGGTCCCAGCGCAGGAGGTCGCCGACCGGGGCGTCGTCCTCGTCCAGCGGCACGCCGGTCTCCGCCATCGAGGCGACGCCCACGGCGACGACATCGTCGTCGCCTGCGACGTCCGCGACGAGCGCGAGGGCGGTGCGGATCAGCGCCGCGCCTCCGTCGGGCGTGGGCGCCGCGGCCCGCCGGACGACGCACACGGGCGCGTCGCCGTCGGGGAGGTCGACGAGCACGGCCTTGACGTTCGTGCTCCCGACGTCGACGCCGAGGCTCCGCATGACCTCAGTCTGTTCACGATCGAACATTTGCGCAAGAGAGTGTCCGCGCGTTGACATCCGCCGTGGCCCCGCGTTCAATCACCACGTGCGCTACGCCAGTGCCCCCCAGCGCCGCGAGGAGCTGCTCCGCCGCCTCACGGCCGCCGGGTACGTCTCCTCGGCGGAGCTCGCCGACGCCATGGGCGTCTCGGACATGACGATCCGGCGCGACCTGCGCCTGCTCGAGGAGCAGGGACGCGTCCGCCGGGTGATGGGCGGAGCGAGCCTGCCCGCGCCGGCCCACCGCGGCGCGCCGTTCGAGGACCGCCGCGCCCGCAGCACCCAGGCCAAGCGCGCCATCGCCGCGGCTGCCCTTCCGCTCCTCGCCGGGGTGGACAGCGTCGCCCTCGACGCCGGGACCACGGTCGCCGGCGTCGCACCGTCGCTGCCCGCCGGCCTCACCGTCGTCAGCCACTCCCTGCCCGTCCTCGACGCGTGCGCCGCCCGCACCGACCTGGAGGTCATCGGCCTCGGGGGCACCTACGTCCCGGGCACCCGCTCGTTCGCGGGGCCGCTGACCCGGGCCGCCGCGGAGGACCTCGCGGTCGACGTCGTCCTGCTGTCCGCCGCCGGCTACGGGCCGGACGGGCTCTACAGCGCGAACGCGCTCGACGCCGAGGTCAAGCGGGCGCTCCTGCGCGCCGCCGCGCGGGTGGTCCTCCTCGTCGACGCCACCAAGGCCGGCGTCCGGGCGCCGGTGCGCTTCGCCCCGATGGGCGCCGTCGACGTCGTCCTCACCGACCACCCGCCCGAGTGGCTGGACGGGTCCGTCGGGGAGATCATCGGGGTGACGGTCGACGAGGTGGAGGTCGGATGAGTCCCTGGCTGGGGATCATCGCCGACGACGTCACAGGGGCCTGCGACGTCGCCGCGGCCGTCCGCGCCGCCGGGCACGCCACCGTCCTCAAGCTCGGGGTGCCCGAGCTCTTCGAACCGCTCCCGGAGTGCGACGTCGTCGTCATCGGACTGCCGATCCGCAACGCCGCTCCGGACGACGCCCGCGGCCAGGCGCGGGCCGGCGCGATGTGGCTGCGCGACCGCGGCGTGGGGACCTACTACCAGAAGTACTGCTCGACGTTCGACTCCTCCCCGCACGGGAACATCGGCCCCGTGGCGGACGCCCTGGCCGAGCTGGTCGCCGGCTGGGGGGCGAACGCCCCGCCGATCCGGAGCGTGGGCACACCGGCCACCCCGACGGCCGGGCGGACGCAGTACGAGGGGCACCTGTTCGTGCACGGCCGGCTGCTGTCCGAGTCCTCCCTGCGCGACCACCCGCTGACCCCGATGCGCGACCCCGACCTCGTCCGCGTCCTCACCCCGCAGACCCGGACCCCGGTGCGGCTCGTGCGCTGGGGCACCGTCCAGCAGGGCGCGCGGGCCGTCCAGGACGCCGCGCTCGCCGGTGACGCCCACGTCCTCGTCGACGCCCTCACCGACGCCGATCTCGACGTCCTCGCCCAGGCCCTGCTCAGCGCCCGCACACCGCCGCTCGTCGGGGGCGGCGCCGGCCTCGCCGGTGCGCTGGCCCGGGCGCGTCCGCCCGTCCGCGCCGCCGCCTGCGAGGCCCCGCCCGTCGAGCCCGGCGAGCGGCTCATCGTCTCCGGCAGCCTGTCCGAGGCGACGCACGCCCAGCTCGCGGCCTTCACCGGCGTGCGCCTCGTCGTCGACCCGCTCGACGGCGGCCGGGCCCGCTGCGTGCAGACGGTGACCGGACAGCTGCGCGCCGCCTACCGCGAGCGCCCCGGGACGCCGGTGCTCGTCTGTGCGCCGAGCGACCCCGAGCGCGTGCGCTCCTACCAGGACCGGCTCGGACCCGACGACGCGGGACGCCTCGTCTCGGGCGCGCTCGCGGAGGTGGCGGCACGCGCGGTGCGCGACCTCGGCGTCCGGCGGCTCGTCGTCGCCGGTGGGGAGACCTCCGGAGCGGTGACCCGCGCCCTGGGCGTGCGCTCCCTCCACGTCGGGGAGTCGGTGAGCCCCGGGGTGCCGTGGACGGTCGCCACCGGGACGCCGCACGTGGCCCTGCTGCTCAAGCCCGAGAACTTCGGGCCGACGGACCTCTTCGAGCAGGCCTGGGCCGCCGAGCCCTGACGCGGTGCGGGTGCACGGCCAGGCCGTCGTCGGTCAGGCGCTCAGGTACCCCGACCGGTCCGTCCCAGCGGCGTCGCCGTCCACCGGCACGGCGACGAGCAGGCCGTGCTCCCGGAACTCGTGCGCGACCTGGCCCAGCGTCGACCGGCCCGCCGCGTCGCGGGCGACCACCCCCGTGAAGTCGTAGGAGGCGTCGGGGCCGAACAGGCCGTGCACCCCCATGACCAGGGGGCCGAAGGTGGCGGCCGACTCGACGTCGAGGTCGCCGGAGACGGCGATGCTCGTCTCGCCCGGGGTCCCGAAGCTCACGCGCAGCTCCATCCGCACCACCGCCTCTCCTGCGTCAGACGGTACGACTCACCCGCGCGATAGTCACCAGCCCCCGGGTATGGCGACGACGACGGGCACCGGCCGACCCTCGTGCCAGCCGGCGTCAGCAGGTCGGCGCGAGTCGCGCCGGCGCCCGCGCCCGGTCAGGGCAGGACGCGCTCGAGCTCGGCGAGCCACGCCCGGGCGGTGGCGTCCGAGGGCGCGCGCCACTCCCCGCGCGGGGACAGCGCCCCGCCGGCCATCACCTTCGGCCCGTTGGGGATCGCCGTGCGCTTGAACTGGGCGAAGCCGAAGAAGCGCTTGAGGAACACCTCGAGCCAGCGGCGGATCTCGGCGAGCTCGTAGCCGTACCGCTCGTCGACGGGGAAGCCCGGCGGCCACGACCCGGCGTCGGGGTCGCGCCACGCGTGGTGGGCGAGGAAGGCGATCTTGCTCGGCCGGAACCCGTACCGCAGGACGTGGAACAGCGTGAAGTCGTGGAGCGAGTAGGGGCCGATGGTCCCCTCGGTGCTCTGCACCTGCTCGTCCTCCCCGGCCGGGACCAGCTCCGGGGTGATCTCCGTGTCGAGCACCGACTGGAGGATCTGCGCCGTCTCCTCGTCGAACTGGCCGGCGGAGATCACCCAGCGGATGAGGTGCTGGATGAGGGTCTTGGGGACGCCCGCGTTGACGGCGTAGTGGGACATCTGGTCGCCCACGCCGTAGGTGCACCAGCCGAGCGCGAGCTCGGACAGGTCGCCGGTGCCGACGACGATGCCGCCACGGTCGTTGGCGAGCCGGAAGAGGTAGTCGGTGCGCAGGCCGGCCTGGACGTTCTCGAAGGTGACGTCGTAGACCGGCTCACCCTTGGCGAAGGGGTGGCCCATCTGGCCGAGCATCTCCAGGGCCGCGGGGCGGATGTCGATCTCCGCGAAGGAGATCCCCAGCGCCTCGCCGAGCGCGTACGCGTTGGACTTGGTGTGCTCGCTCGTGGCGAAGCCCGGGAGCGTGTAGCCGAGGATGTCGGTCCGCGGCCGGCCCAGACGGTCCATGGCCTGGGCGGCGACGAGGAGGGCGTGCGTGGAGTCGAGGCCGCCCGAGACGCCGATGACGAGCGTGGGCTCGCCGATGAACGCCATCCGCTGCTGGAGCGCGGAGACCTGGATGTTGAACGCCTCGTAGCAGTCGAGCGCGAGGCGCTCGGCGTCGTTGGGGACGAAGGGGAAGCGGTGGACGCTGCGCAGCAGCCCGATGTCCTCACGCGGCGGGTCGAGCCGGAAGCGCACGGTGCGGAAGTCGTCGGTGCGGGCCGCGTGCATGCGGCGGTTGTCGTCGAAGGTGCCCTGGCGCATGCGCTCCTGGCGCAGGAGGTCAACGTCGACGTCGGCCACGGAGCGGCGCGGGCCGTCGGGGAAGCGCTCCGTCTCGGCGAGCAGGACGCCGTTCTCGTAGAGCATCGTCTGCCCGTCCCAGGAGAGGTCGTTCGAGGACTCCCCCATGCCGGCGGCGGCGTAGACGTAGGCGGCGAGGCACCGCGAGGAGGTCGAGCGGCACAGGAGGTGCCGGTCCTCGGCGCGGCCCACGGTGATGGGGCTGCCGGAGAGGTTCGCCAGGACGGTCGCCCCGGCGAGGGCCGCCTCGGCGCTCGGCGGGACCGGGACCCACAGGTCCTCGCAGATCTCCACGTGGAGCACGAGGCCGGGGACGTCCTCGGCGGCGAAGAGCAGGTCGGGCCCGAAGGGCACCTCCCGGCCGGCGACGGTGATGCTCGACCCACGCATGTCGTCGCCGGGGGCGAAGTGCCGGCGCTCGTAGAACTCCCGGTAGGTGGGCAGGAGGGACTTGGGCACCACGCCGAGGATCTCGCCCCGGTGGACGACGACGGCGGTGTTGTACAGGCGGTTGTTCCGGCGCAGCGGGGCGCCGACGACGATGACGGGCAGCAGGTCGACCGAGCCGCGGACCACCGCGTCGACGGCCTCGTCGACGGCGTCGAGCACGGGGTCCTGGAGGAAGAGGTCCTCGATGGAGTACCCGGACAGACACAGCTCGGGGAAGACGGCGACGGCGACGCCCTCGTCGTGGCAGGACCGCGCCTCGGCGAGGACGGCCTCGGCGTTGCGGAGCGGTTCGGCGATCGCGAGGGGGATGGTGCACGCGGCGATCCGCGCGAAGCCGTGGTCGTAGGCGGAGGCGAACGTCGCCGCGGACGCCCGGGAGGTGCTCGTCGTCATGATCGGCAGTCTGTCAGCGGAGCCCGACGGCGGCACGCGCGCACCTTCCCCCGCCCCTCCCTCGCGATCGTGCCGAAACGCCGGGCCGCCGTCCCTGTGGCACCCCTCGGGCGGTCAGTGCCGCCCGGCCCACTCGCGCGCCGCCCGGGCCACGCCGACCCGCAGCGGCCCGACGTCGAACGCTGTCCGCGCCGGGTGCACCCGGTTGGTCAGCAGCACGACGACGAGGTCGTTCCGGGCGTCGACGACGAGGGAGGTGCCGGTGAAGCCGGTGTGCCCGATCGCGGTGGGGTCCGCCTCGCCGAGGGCGGACGCGTCGCCCACCCGGAACCCGAGCGCCTGCCCGTACCCGACGCGGGCGGTCTCCTCGGGGCCGAGCACGTTCGTTCGCAGGAGCGCCCGCGCGCGTCCGCTGAGCAGGGCCGGGCGACCGGCGCGGACCATCTCGCCGAGGCGCACGAGGTCCTCCGCCGTACTGAAGACGCCGGCGTTGCCTGCCCCACCGAGCGCCCAGGCCGCCTCGTCGTGGACGGCGCCGCGGACCATCCCGCGGGGCGGGTCCACCTGGTGCTCCGTCGCGGCGGCGACGGCGCCCGGGGCGACGGAGTACCCCGTGGACGTCATGCCGAGCGGGCCGGTGACCGTGGTGGCGAGGAGCGCAGGCAGGTCCAGGCCGGTGAGCCGCTCGAGCAGGAGCCCGAGGACGAGGAAGCCGACGCAGGAGTACCGGTGGGTGGTCCCGGGCTCGCTGAGGAGCGGCGCCGCGAGGACGCGGTGGGCGCGCGCCGCGCGGTCGCCGTCGGTGCGCCACAGGTCGAGCACGTCGAGCAGCCCGGCGGTGTGCGTGAGGAGGTGGTGGACGGTGACGCGCCCGCGCGCCGGCCCATCCGCCGCCGCGTCGGCGAACTCGGGCACGACGTCAGCGACCGCGGCGTCGAGGTCCAGCGCCCCCGCGTCCACCTGGACGAGCGCCGCCGTCGTGGTGAGGAGCTTGGTGAGCGAGGCGAGGTCGAAGACGTCCCCCACCGGCCGGCGGAGCGCCTCGGGCAGCAGCGCGCCGTCGGCGTCGAAGAGCTCGGCGTAGCCCGAGCGCGCCCGCGCGACCACCGTTCCGCGGTGCGCGACGACGGCGACGGCGCCCGGCACCGCGGGCCGCGGGGGGTCGGAGGGCCGGACCGGAGCCGTCGCGGCGTCGGTCGCGGCACGCAGGAGGTCGCCGACGACGGCGCCGAGCTCAGCGTCGAGCCGCTCGGGCAACGCGGGCGGGGTGATCACTGCGGGTCCTTTCGCCGTCGGCCGTGGGGCGGTGCGTCAACAGGGCTATGGAACCAGGGCGCCGCACCGCCCGGGCATCAACCCGCCAGCTCCGCCACGGACGTCGCGCGGCGGGTGCCCTCCGCCGTCGTCCACTCCAGCGCGAAGGTGGGCCGGGCGCCCGCCACGCTCACCGCGAGGCGGGCGCGGGCCTCGCCGGAGCGCCACACCAGCTCGAGGCCGTCAGCCCCGGTCTGGGCGTAGCGGAACTCCCCGTCGAACGCGGGGTGCTCGGTGCGCAGGCGGACCAGGGCGAGGAGCCCGCGGACGACGTCGCGCTCCAGCGCCTCCTCCACCTCGCCCGGCGCCACGTGGTGGCGGTTGACGTCGCGGCCCACGCGGGTGCGCTCCCACAGCGCGACGTCGTTCTCCCCGGCGAGCAGGCCGACGTAGTAGACCTGCGGGCGGCCCGGGAGGAAGAGCTGGACCGCCCGGGCGGTGAGGTAGGCGGTGTCGTCGGCGCCGAGCACGCTGGAGAACGTCGAGTTGATCTGGTGCGGCAGGCGGGCCCACGCCACCTGCTGGGAGGCCACGGCGGAGATCCCGCCGGTCGCCGCCTCGGCGCGACGGAAGATCGCGGCCATCTCGTCATGGTCGATGAGGCCGGGCCGGTCGCCGCTGGGACCGGCGTCGATGACCCCGATGCCGTCGTGGGTGTCGAGGACGGTGACGGCGTTGGTCGGGCGGATCTCCAGCCAGCGCACCAGCCGGTCGACGGTGCCCGTGCCGAAGCTGTGCAGGAGCAACGGCGGCAGCGCGAAGTCGTAGACGAGGTCGACCCGCTCGGCGATGGCGAGCTGCTGCGTGTAGTGGGCGTGCACCTCGACGAGCACCTCGAGGCCCGCGCGGTGCGCCATCGCCGCGATCTCGGAGACGAACTCGAGCGTGGCCGCGGTCATGAAGCTGTCCGTGCCCGCGGTCTTCACGGCGTACCCGACGGCGTCGAGCCGCACGGTGCGCACCCCGGCGCCGGCGAGGGCCCGCAGGACGTGCTCGAGGTAGCCGCGCGCCGCCGGGTGGTGGACGTCGAGGTCCACCTGGGTCGGCATGAACGTGGTCCACACGAGGCGCCGGGTGCCGTCGGCCCGCTGGTAGGGCGTGAAGGGCAGACCCGCGCGCGGGCGGTAGAAGGCGGTGATGTCCGCCTCGGTGCCGCCGCCGGGGAACACCGTGTCGAAGGTGAGGAACATGCCGTCGTGGGCGGAGGCCTCGCCCAGGGCCAGCCAGTCGCGGAACTCCGGCGACGCGGCCGAGACGTGGTTGACGATGAGGTCGGCGGTGACGTGCCGGACCCGGGCGAGGGCCGCGACGTCGTCCCAGGAGCCGAGCCGGGGGTCGACGACGGTGTGGTCGATGGGGTCGAACCCAGCGTCGTCGCCGTCGAACGGAAGGAAGAACGGCAGGACGTGGACGCCGGTGAACACGTCGAGCGGCGGGGCCGCGAGCAGCCCCCGCAGGGCGGGGAGCGACCCGCCGAACCGGTCGGCGTAGGCGAGCAGGTGGACGCCGTGCCCCATGACCCTCCCCTGGTCGAGCGGCAGGCGCCGCTGAGATCGATCCCAGCGTAGGGCCCGCCCTCCGGCCGGGGCGCGTCGGCGCGGTGGTCCCCGCGCGCACCGGGCGCCGGGTCACGGTAGGACTGGGGGCATGAGCGAGATCGACCCGACCATGCGACCGGACCTGCCCCTCGAGGATCTCCCGGAGGAGAACCTCTTCGCGCCCGAGGGAGTCAACGAGGGCGAGGACCAGCCGGAGTCGGCCGACGTGCGCTCCGGCGGTGACGCCTCCGCCGCGCCCGCCCGCGACGACGACCAGTCCGCGAAGGAGGACGAGCTCGTCGGCGCCGGCCCGACGACGCAGGACGAGGTCGAGCACGGCGACTCCGGCATGGACGACGGCTACATCGACGGCTAGCCGCTCAGTGGTCACGCGCCTGCCGCCGCAGGGGTGCGTGGCAGGATCGCGCCCGTGCCGACTGAGCAGCGCGTCGCCCTGGTCCCGGGCCGGCCCGAGGAGTGGGGCCGGCGGTTCGCCGAGATGGTCACCTGGCTGCGCCCGCTGGTTCCCGGGGCGCCGATCGAGCACATCGGGTCCACGGCCGTCCCGGGGCTGCCCGCGAAGGACGTCGTCGACCTGCTCGTGGGGGTCGACGCCGGCTCCGTCGTGCCGGTCTCCCGGCAGCTGGCGGCCGCCGGGCTCGACCTCGAGGGCGAACGGGACCATCACTGCTGGCTCAGTGCCCCGTCCCGGCACGCGCGGACCCACGTCGTCCACGTGGTCGAGCTCGGCGGACGCGCCTGGACCAGGCGCGTGGCGTTCCGGGACCTCCTACGGCGGGACCCGGACGCACGAGCGACCTACCTGGCGGCGAAGCGGGCCGCGGCGGCCGGAACGCCCGGGTGGGACGCGTACACACAGGCGAAGACGCAGGTCGTGGCCGAGCTCCTCGCCAGGGCGTGACGGGCGACGTCAGCGCGGGTAGAGCACCTCGACCGACCCGGTCGCGAGGTCCGTGAGCGTGACGCGCGTGAGCGGGGCGAGGTGGATCGACACCGGCTCCTCCCAGACCCGCACGTGCAGGGTCGCCCCGGGGGCCGCGTCGGCGAGACGGCGGCGCAGGAGCGCCAGGTCGACGTCGACGCCGTCGCGCACCTCCCACGAGTGCGTCCCCACCTCGAGGATCTGGCGGCCCACCGGTCCCGCGGCGGCGGCCTCGGACGAGGGGGCGCCGTCGGGAGCGGGTGCCGTCGCCCGCCGCGGCGAGGCGGCCGGCCCGCGCAGGGCGATGCCGAAGATCGCGGAGGTGGCGGGAGCGATCTCGTCCGCCTCGGCACCGGGTGGTGGGCCGACCGGCTCACCGGGTCCCGCCCAGATCCGCCACAGGCCGTCCGGCGCGACGACGACCCGGCCGTCCAGGACCACCGGCGCCTTGCCCGCCGCCTCCAGCTGGCGCCGCAGCGACGCCGCGCTCGTGGGCGGCGCGAACCCGACGATGAGGTTGCGCCACTGGACGACGACGCGCCCCTCGGCGCCCGGGGAGAGCTGGAGCGTCGCGGGCCCACCCGCCCCGGCCCGTTCGGCGGCGGTGAGCGCGCTGACGATGGCGTGCTGCACCGCCGACGCCTCGGCCACCCAGAACCCGGGGCCGACGTCCGCGCTCACGGGCGCCGGCCGGCGGCGGTCGAAGAGCCTCACGGGGACCAGCCTCCCCCGCCGGCGATCAGCGCCGCCGTCGTCGGCGGAGCGGTCACCCCTCGGGCGGGTGGACGACGCCGGTACCGGGCGCCTCGTCCTCGGGCGACCGGCGTCGCTCGACGCCGACGGTCGCCCGGGTGAGCAGCGCGGCGACTGCGCCGACCGCGACGAGCACGGGCGCGACGGCCGCGGTGACCACCGTGACGGCGACCCCCGCCGTCAGCGGGATCTCGAGGAGGGTCTCGCCCTTCTCGTTCTTGATGAAGACCCGCCGGACGTTGCCCTCGCGGACGAGCTCGCGGACCTTCCCCACGAGGTCGTCGCCGGAGACCTTGAACTCTTCGTACCAGGTGTTCTGCTCGCTCATCCGACCAGCATCGCAGAGGGCCCGGCGCGTGCCCAGCCCCCGGCCGGATGCCACCGCTGGAGCCGCCTGTCGGATTCGAACCGACGACCGTCCGCTTACAAGGCGGGTGCTCTACCACTGAGCTAAGGCGGCCAGGTGCGGGGCCCGCCGGGGCCCCGCACCGAGCGATTGTGTCAGAGGATCAGGCCCCGGCGGCCTCGGCGACGGCGGTCTCGAGTGCGCCCGGCTGCTGCCAGTCGCCACCCATGTCCTCGCCGTCGATGCGGATGGTCGGGGTCCCGCTGACCCCGTCCTCGGTGGCCTGGGCGGTGCTGGCCTTCACCCAGTCGCGGAAGGCGTCGCCGCCGAAGGAGTCGACGACCTCCTGCGGCACGCCGGCGCTGAGGGCCGCCTCGGCGATCTGCTCGTCGGAGAGCGGCACCCCGCCCTCCGGACCCTGCGCGGCGAAGACAGCGACGTTGAAGGCGGTGAACTGCTCCGGCGCCTGGTCGGCGACGACGGCCGCCGCCTGCGCGGCCCGCATCGGGAACCCGGTGTCACTGCCGTCGAGGATGGCGATGGGGTGGTAGACGATCGTCGCCTCGCCGGAGGTGGCGAGCGTGTCGAGGGCCTCGGCGTTCGTCTGCTCGAAGACGGCGCACCAGTGGCACTGGTAGTCGAGGTAGATGTCGACGACCGGCACGTCCTCGTTCTCGCTGCCCGCGGCGCCGGAGGCGCCGACCGGGATGCCCCCGGTCGCGAGGGCGGTGGACGGCGCGCTGTCGACCTCGTCGAGCTGGGGGTCGCTCTGGCTGAGGATGGAGTAGAGCGCGACGACGACGACGGCCACGAAGGCGACGACGCCGGCGATGATGAGGATGCGGTTGCGCTTCTCGCGGCGCTGCTGCGCCTCGCGGATCTTGCGGGCCTTCTCGCGGGCGGCGTCGCGCCGCTCCTGCTTGGCGTTCGCGGGGGTGGTGCTGGACATGGGGGCTCTCCTGGAGTGGATGTCGGGGCCCGGAGGACCGGGCGGGCTCGGCGTGGCCTGGGCACGCAGGCACGCAGTCGCGCAGGCGTGCGGGCGTCAGGCCAGGGCGAGCCGGGGCGGTCCGCGCAGCAGCGGCGCCCGCGCGGGCGCGACGCTGCGGACGGTCCGCTCCACCGTGCGGGAGAGGAGCCGGGGCACGACGACCGAGGGCAGCGCCCCCGGCAGGTGCCGCCACGGCGCCAGGTGGGCGAGGTGCGCGAGGGCCCGGCGGACCAGCCCGTGCGCGCCGACCGCCCCGAGGACGCCGACGAGGCTGCCGAGCGCCGCCGGCGCGGTGAGGACCAGCGCGAGGGCGAGCACCTGGTCCGGCTCGCCGCCGACACCGAGGGACCCGGAGGGGCAGTCGGCGGCCGGCCGAAGGAGCGCCAGGTGGATGGCGAGGCGGCCCACGCCGTCGCTCACCGGGACGCAGCGGCTCACGTGGACCAGGCCGCCGAGGACCGCCGCGAGCGCGGGCAGCACGACAGCCGCGGCCAGGGCCGTGCCCTGCCGCGTCACCGTCGTCCACGCACGCACGGGCGCCAGCCTACGTCGCCACCCGCCCCGGGCGTGCGCTCCCCGTGGGATCGGTCACGTCCGCCCGGCGCGAGGCCGCCCGGCGCAAGGCCCGCCCCGCGCCCGGCTCGACGCGTCAGAGGACGTCGGGGGGCGGGGGCAGCGGGGACCACACCGGCACCGTCACCGCCCCGTCGAGCACGAGGACGGCGACGACGGCGGCGCCCGCCAGCGCGAGCACCGTGAGCGTGGCGCGGCCGGGCGCCCCGAGCCCCGCGAGCACGACGCGGGCCCCCTCGCGCGCAGCGCCCGACGTCGGCGCGCACCAGGCCACCGCCGTCACCAGGGCCGCGATGGCCCACACGAGCAGCGGGAGGGCGGCGTCCTGCGCGCTGGTCGCTGCCCCGGCGAAGAGCCAGCCGGCAGCGGCCAGGGCACCGCCGACGAGCACGCCGGGGATGGCGCCGACCGCCGCCCGGACGAGGAACCACGGGCTGGCGAGGGCGGCACGGGTGGTGTCCCCGCGACGCAGCCCCCGGCGCAGGCGCCACGCGCGCCGGGCACGGGACGCCTGACCGAGGGTGCCGAGGACGACGAGGAGCGTGAGGGTGAGGATGGCCCAGGCGCCAGGAGCGGCCGCGGCGACGGCGCTGACCCCGACGCCGAGGAGGGCGACCGTCCCGGGCCGGCGGCGCGGGGGCACCAGCCACGCGGGCACCTCCATCTCCGTCGCCACGGCGCGGGGCCACGGCGCCGGTGGACCGGCCGCCGGCCCACCCGACGGCGCCGCTCCCGGCCCGCCCGCCCACGGCTCGGGCTGCCACTGCTCGGGCTGCCACTGCTCGACGGGGGCGTGCTCGGCGACGTAGCGGGGCTGCGACGTGACCGGCGGGGGCCAGTCCGTGCGCTGCGCGGGGGCCACCTGCGTGACGTCGGCCGCTGCCCCGGCCCACGACGCGGGCATCGCCCGGGTGGGCGGGTAGGAGGGCAGCACGGACGTCGCAGGGCCGGCGGCGGCCTCCCGGCCGGCCTGGCCCGGCACCCCACCCGGGGGCTCCTCGAGCGACGCGAGTGCCGCGTCCAGGTCAGCGGTGTCACCGTCGACGACGGCGAGGACGGCGTCCGGCCACAGCCGGCGGCGCGGCTCGGGGTCCAGGGCCGAGCGCAGGGCGGCGGCGAGGTCGTCGTCGAGGCCCTCGGTGTCGACCTCGTGGTTGCCCACGCGGGTGAGCACCGCCGCGAGCGGCCCCCGCCCGAACGGGGGGCGTCCGGTCGCCGCGAAGACGAGGACGGCGGCCCACGACCACCAGTCCCCGCCGGGACCGGGATCGCCGCCGGCGACGATCTCGGGGGCGAGGTAGCCGGGCGTGCCGGTGACGAGGCCGGTCTGGGTGAGGCGGACGTCGTCGGCCACCTGCGCGATGCCGAAGTCGATGATGACCGGGCCGTCGGCGGAGAGCATGACGTTGCCCGGCTTGAGGTCGCGGTGGCTCACCCCCGCCCGGTGGATCGCGGTGAGGCCGTCGGCCAGCCCGTGGGCGAGCTCGGCGAGCTCGTCCGCCGCCAACGGGCCGGTCGCGCGCACGTGCTCCTCGAGCGTCGGACCGTCGATGAGCTCGGTGACGACGAACGCCTCGACGTCGTCGACCTCCGCGTCGAGCACCCGGGCGGCGCGGGCGCCGCGCACGCGGTGCAGGAGCGCCACCTCGCGGCGCAGCCGCTCGCGGGCGGCAGGGTCGGCGCTGATGGCGGGGTGCAGCACCTTGATGGCGACGTGCCGGCCCTCGGCGTCGACGGCCTCGTGGACCGTGCCCATCCCGCCGGCACCCAGGCGCCGGACGAGGCGGTACCCACCGATCGCCTCCATGGCGTCAACCTATCCACCCCGGGGACGGGGTGGACAGGTGGCCCCTCCCGCTCGCTGGGCAGCGGCACGGGCTCGCGGCTAATCTCGAGGGGGAACCCCCCTGTCGAGGAGCTGATTCACGCATGCCCGCCGGTGAACATGATCTAGTCGTCGTCGCCAACCGCCTTCCCGTCGACATGACGGTGGCGGATGACGGCTCGCTGTCGTGGACCCGCTCCCCCGGTGGCCTCGTCACCGCCCTGGCCCCGGTGATGCAGCGCAACGCCGGCGCGTGGGTGGGCTGGTCCGGCACGCCGGACCTCGAGCACGAGCCCTTCGACGGCGAGGGCATGCGGCTGTGGCCGGTCCGCCTGAGCGAGAGCGAGATCGCCGCCTACTACGAGGGCTTCTCCAACGGGACCCTCTGGCCGCTGTACCACGACGTCATCGTCGACCCCCAGTTCCACCGCGCCTGGTGGAACGCCTACGTGAGCATCAACCGCCGCTTCGCCGCCGCGGCCGCCGAGGCGGTCGCCGAGGGCGGGACCGTGTGGGTGCACGACTACCAGCTCCAGCTCGTCCCCGCGGTGCTCCGCCTCCTGCGGCCGGACGTGAAGATCGGGTTCTTCAACCACATCCCGTTCCCCCCGCTGGAGATCTTCAGCCAGCTGCCGTGGCGCCGCCAGGTCCTCGAGGGTCTCCTCGGCGCCGACCTCGTCGGCTTCCAGCGCGAGTCGGACGCGAAGAACTTCCTCCGCGCGGTCCGCCGCCTCACCGACCTGCCCACCCGCGGGCGGGTGGTGACCATCGGCGAGCGGTGGGCGCGCCCGGCCCGCCAGGTCCGCGCGGCGAGCTTCCCCATCTCCATCGACTCCACCGCCTTCGACGCGCTCGCCAGCTCCCCCGCCGTGCAGAAGCGGGCCGTGGAGATCCGCAAGGAGCTGGGCGACCCGGAGGTCCTCCTCCTCGGCGTCGACCGGCTCGACTACACCAAGGGGATCCGCCACCGGCTCAAGGCGTTCGGCGAGCTCCTCGCCGACGGCCGGCTCGCCGCCCCCGAGGCCACCCTCGTCCAGGTGGCCAGCCCCTCGCGCGAGCGCGTCGAGCAGTACCGCCAGCTCCGCGACGAGGTGGAGGCGACCGTCGGGCGCATCAACGGCGACTACGGGGCGCTGGGCCGCGCCGCCGTGCACTACATGCACCACTCCTACCCGATGGAGGAGATGGCGGCGATGTACCGGGCGGCGGACGTCATGCTCGTCACCTCCCTGCGCGACGGGATGAACCTCGTGGCGAAGGAGTACGTCGCCGCCCGCCGCGACCTCGGGGGCGTCCTCGTCCTCAGCGAGTTCACCGGCGCGGCCGACGAGCTCACCCAGGCGCTCCTCATCAACCCGCACGACATCGACGGGACGAAGGCGGCCATCATGCGGGCGATCGCGATGGAGCCCACCGAGCGCCGGCGCCGCATGCGCGGCCTGCGCCGGCGCGTGCTCGACCACGACGTCCAGCGCTGGGCCGAGGACTTCCTCACCGCCCTCGCCAACCCCCGCCCGCACCCCCGCCCCCTCGTGGAGGACGAATGACCGACGACCCGACCGTGACCGGCGACGCCGGGGTGCCCGGACCGGGGATCGACGTCCCGATCTTCGTCGCCCACCTCGGGGAGTGGCTCGACGCCGCCCTGCGGGACCTCGCGGCCCGGCCGCGGATCCTCGTCGCGCTGGACTTCGACGGCGTCCTGGCGCCGCTGGTCCGCGACCCCGCCACCTCGCGCATCGTGCCGGCGTCGGTGGCGGCCCTGGCCGAGCTCAGCGAGCTGCCGGGGGTGACGCTCGCCCTCGTCTCCGGCCGCGAGGCGTCCGGGCTCGTCTCGCTCGCCGAGGTGCCCGAGCACACCCACGTCGTCGGCAGCCACGGCGTCCAGCGTGGTCGCGTCGTGCGTTCCCCCGACGGCGGGCTCGCGCTCGACGCCGAGCCCGTCGCGCTCACCACGGAGCAGGCGGACCTGCGGGCCCGGGTCCTGCGCGACGCCGAGGAGCTGGTGGCCCAGACCCCCGAGGCCTGGGTCGAGGGGAAGCCGGCCGCCGTCGTCGTCCACACCCGCCGCTGCACGCCGGCCGACGGGGAGCGGCTGCGCCGCGCCGTCCTCGAGGGCCCGGGCGCCCTGGCCGGGCTCCGCGTCCAGGAGGGCAAGGAGGTCATCGAGATGGCCGTCCTCCACCACACCAAGGGCGACGCCGTCACCGACCTGCGCGCGGTGACGGGCGCGGACGCCGTCCTCTACGCCGGCGACGACCGCACCGACGAGGACGCCTTCGCCGTCCTCGAGCCGCAGGACGTCGGGATCAAGGTGGGCGACGGCCCCACCGCGGCGTCCCACCGCGTGGCGGACCCCGACGAGCTCTCCGCCGTCCTCCTGCGCCTCGTCGAGCTCCGCAGCCCGGTTCCCGCGGACGAGGTGGGCTGAGCCGCTCCGGTCGGTCGCCGCGCACAGCGGGTGCGTGACAATCGTGGAATTCGCACCATGGTGTGCGAAGATGCCCCCAGCACCACCGACGGTCCCTTCGGGACCACCCGGCGGCGTCGTGTCAGAGCAGACACCACTGACACCTTTCACTACGGATCGTCCGGCACGTACCTGCCGGTGAGAGGACATACATCACCATGGCTTCAGTCACCTTCGACAACGCCACCCGCGTCTACCCCGGCACCGAACGCCCCGCCGTCGACGCGCTCAACCTCGAGGTCGCCGACGGCGAGTTCCTCGTCCTCGTCGGGCCCTCGGGCTGCGGCAAGTCCACCTCGCTGCGGATGCTCGCGGGCCTCGAGGACGTCAACTCGGGCCGCATCCTCATCGGCGACCGCGACGTCACCGACGTCCAGCCCAAGGACCGGGACATCGCCATGGTGTTCCAGAACTACGCGCTGTACCCGCACATGTCCGTCGCGGACAACATGGGCTTCGCGCTGAAGATCGCCGGCAAGCCCAAGGCCGAGATCCGCCAGCGGGTCGAGGAGGCGGCGAAGATCCTCGACCTCAGCGAGTACCTCGACCGCAAGCCGAAGGCGCTCTCCGGTGGTCAGCGTCAGCGCGTGGCGATGGGCCGCGCGATCGTCCGCCAGCCGCAGGTCTTCCTCATGGACGAGCCGCTGTCGAACCTCGACGCCAAGCTCCGCGTCCAGACCCGCACGCAGATCGCCTCGCTCCAGCGCCGCCTCGGCGTCACGACGGTCTACGTCACGCACGACCAGACCGAGGCCCTCACCATGGGTGACCGGATCGCGGTCCTCAAGGACGGCCTCCTCCAGCAGGTCGGCACCCCCCGGGACATGTACGACACCCCGGCCAACGTCTTCGTCGCCGGCTTCATCGGCTCGCCCGCGATGAACCTCGGCACGTTCCACGTCCGCGACGGCGCCGCCGTCCTGGGCGAGACCCGCGTGCCGCTCAGCCGCGCGACGATGAGCGCCCTCACCGCGGCCGACGACGGCCAGGTCGTCATCGGCTTCCGCCCCGAGTCGCTCGACCGGGTCCCCGCCGGCACCGAGGGCTCGCTCCCGGTGTCCGTGGAGCTCGTCGAGGAGCTCGGCTCCGACGCGTTCGTGTACGGCCAGCTGGCCGGCGACCGCGACCTGGCCGAGAACATCACCTCCGGGGCCGGTGAGGCGCAGATCATCGTCCGCATCGACCCCCGCGACGTGCCCGCCAAGGGTGACATCCTGCACGTCACCATCCGCCCGGGTGAGCAGCACACCTTCGCCGCCAACAGCGGCAAGCGTCTGCCCAGCTGAGGCACCGCACGCAGCGCAGGGGCGGGCCCGGCCACGGGCCCGCCCCTCGCTCATGCGAGAGAGACCGACGATGTCCCACGCCCTAGAGATCACCGCCGCGAACCTCGACCCCGCCCTGCTCGACCTCCCGTGGGAGGTCCCGCTCGAGGCCTGGCCGGAGTCCGTCCTGGCGGCGCTGCCGCGCGGGATCTCGCGGCACGTCGTGCGCTTCGTGCGCCTGTCCGGCCGCGTCGTCGCCGTCAAGGAGATCGGCGAGTCCGTCGCGTACCACGAGTACGACCAGCTCCGGCAGCTCAACCGGATGGGTGCGCCCTCCGTCGAGCCGCTGGCCGTCATCACCGGCCGGCGCGACCCCCACGACGAACCCCTCGACTCCGTGCTTGTCACCCAGCACCTGCAGTTCTCCCTGCCCTACCGCGCGGTGTTCAGCCAGTACCTGCGCCCCGACACCGCGACGCGGCTCATCGACGCCCTCGCCGTGCTCCTCGTGCGCCTGCACCTGCTCGGCTTCTACTGGGGCGACGTGTCCCTGTCGAACACCCTCTTCCGGCGGGACGCCGGCGCCTTCGCCGCGTACCTCGTCGACGCCGAGACCGGCGAGATCCACCCCGCACTCACCGACGGCCAGCGCAACTACGACCTCGAGATCGCGCGGGTGAACATCATCGGCGAGCTCATGGACCTCCAGGCGGGCGAGATGGTCGACGAGGACATCGACGTCGTCGCCATCGGCGCCCGCATCGTCGAGCGCTACGACGACCTGTGGACCGAGCTCACCGAGGCCGAGTCGTTCGACACCGGCGAGCGCTGGCGCGTCGCCGCCCGGATCAACCGGCTCAACACCCTCGGCTACGACGTCGGCGAGCTGTCCATCACCACCGACGTCGACGGCACGTCCGTGCGCATCCAGCCGAAGGTCGTCGACGCCGGGCACCACCACCGCCGCCTCATGCGGCTCACCGGCCTGGACGTCCAGGAGAACCAGGCCCGGCGGATGCTCAACGACCTCGACGCCTACCGCGCCGACCACGACCGGCAGGGCGAGGACGAGGAGTTCGTCGCGCACGACTGGCTGGCGGAAGTCTTCGAGCCGACCGTGCGGGCGATCCCCCGGGAGCTGCGCGGCAAGCTCGAGCCGGCGGAGATCTTCCACGAGGTGCTCGAGCACCGCTGGTACATGGCGGAGAAGATGCGCCAGGACGTGCCCATGCGCGACGCCGTGGCCAGCTACGTCGAGAGCATCCTGCGGCACCGCCCGGACGAGCAGGCGGTCCTCGGCGCGGGCCTCGGCGACACGATGGAGATGCGCCGGCCCCGGTCCTGAACCGGCCGCCCCGGCGCCATGACGGCCCCCGCTGGCGCGGGCGGCCGGGCTCAGGCGAGGACGGCCGCCCCGCGTGGGGGGAGCACCAGGGCGCCGTCGACGTCCGTCCCCGTGAGGAGGTCGCGGCCGCTCACGCCCGGCACGGTGGCCGGCGCGTCGCCGTGGTTGAGCAGGAACAGGTGGTCCCCGCGCCGCGCCGCCTCCACGCCCGGCGGGACGCCGTCGAGCACCGGACGCACCCCCGCGCGGGCGGTGAGGTCCGCGAGCAGGGCGGCCCGGCCGGCGGCGTCGAGGTCGGTGCCGACGTACCAGGCGGTCCCGGCCCCCAGCCGGCGCCGGGTGAGGGCCGGCTCGCCCACGAGGTCTCCCGTGGCGAAGGTGCCGACGACGTCGACGCCGGAACCGCGCCCGACGACGACGCGCTCGGACCACGTGCGCCCCGCGAGCGGGCCCAGCTCGACCGACGCCACCGGCACGCGGTCCGCCGTGGCCGGGACGGTCGCCGCGGCGGAGATCGGCTCGGCCGCGGGGTCGGGCGCCGGCCCGGGCCGCGGCACCAGGGGGACGAACTCCTCGACGTGGACGCCGAGCATGCTCGACAACGGCCCCAGGTACCCGGCGAGGTACGCCTGGTTGTCATGGTCGACCACGCCGGTGAGGTTGGTGACGAGAACGTGGGCGCCGGCCTCGACGGCGTCCTCGAGCCGCTCCGCGAGGTCCGCGTCCACCCGGAAGACCTCCGGCAGGACGATGAGCCGGTACCCGCTGAGATCGGCGTCGGGGGCGAGGAAGTCGACGGGCACGTTGCCCTCGAAGAAGGCCCCGTGCCAGTCCCGCAGCGCGGTGGTCGGGTCGGCGTCGACGGGCCCGACGGCGCTGTGCCGCGCCCACAGGCTCGTCCAGTCCAGGACGATGGCGGCGCGGGCCTCGACCCGGGAGCCGGCGACCGGGCCCACCCGGCGCAGCGCCTCGCCCAGCCCGACCACCTCGCGCCACACGCGGGTCTTCGTGCCCGCGTGCGGGACCATGCCGGAGTGGAACGTCTCGGCGCCCGCGACGGACTGGCGCCACTGGAAGTGGCAGATCCCGTCCGCGCCGCGCGCCACCGTCTGCAGCGACCACAGGAGCAGCTGCCCGGGGCGCTGGGCCGCGTTGCGCGGGCGCCACTGGACCGCCGACGGCGTCTGCTCCATCTGGAGGAAGGGCTGCCCGCCGCCGAGCGAGCGCATGAGGTCCGCCTGGAGGGCGTACTCGCGCGCGGCGTAGGGGTCGGCCGGGTCGGGGTAGCTGTCGTTGCTCACGACGTCCTCCCGCTCGGCCCACTCCCAGTAGTCGAGGGGGCCGAACAGGCCCATGAAGTTGGTCGTCACCGGCACGTGCGGGGACACCTCGCGCAGGACGTCCTTCTCACGCACGAAGCAGGCGAGCAGCTCGGCGTTGCAGAACCGCCGCCAGTCGAGGAGCTGGGCCGGGTTGGAGAACGTGGGGGTCTCCCGCGGCGGGAGGATCTCGCCCCACGTGGAGTAGCCCTGCGACCAGAAGGCGGTGCCCCAGGCGTGGTTGAGCTCCGACAGGCCCGGGTAGCGCCCCTGGAGCCAGCCGCGGAACGCCGCGGCGGAGACGTCGCAGAAGCACTCGGCGACGTGGCAGCCGTACTCGTTGTTCACGTGCCACAGCACCACCGCGGGGTGGTCGCCGTAGCGCTCGGCCATCCGGCGCGCGAGCCGCGCGGCGGCGTCGCGGTAGACGGGCGAGCTGGGGCAGTAGTGCTGCCGGGACCCGTAGGACAGGCGGGTGCCGTCGGCCCGGACGGGCAGGGTCTCGGGGTAGCGCGCCCCGAGCCACGGCGGGGGCGAGGCGGTCCCCGTGGCCAGGTCCACGCTGATCCCGGCCGCGTGGAGCTTGTCGATCACCCGGTCGAGCCAGCCGAAGGTGTAGCGGCCCGGCTCGGGCTCGAGCGCCCCCCAGGCGAAGATGCCCAGGCTCACCATCGTCACGTGGGCCTCGCGCATGAGCGCGATGTCCTCGTCGACCACCCACTCCGGCCACTGCTCCGGGTTGTAGTCGGCGCCGTAGGCCAGCGTCGAGTGCGGGTGCCACATCATCGGGAGCTCCAGCCTGGGTGGTCGTGCCGGGTGGGCCGTGCGCCGGCCCGGCGCTGACCGGCGCGTCGTGCCCCGCGCGGGGGCACGACGCCGCGGTCAGTCCGCGGTCGCGGCGGCGCGGTGCCGGGCGACCTCGTACAGGCTGATCCCCGCGGCGACCGCCGCGTTGAGCGACTCGACGGTCGAGGCGATGGGGATGCCGGCGATGAGGTCGCAGGTCTCCCGCACCAGGCGGGACAGCCCCTTGCCCTCCGCCCCGATGACGAGGACGAGCGGCTCGGTGGCCAGCTCGAGCTGGCCGACGTCGCCGGGCCCCTCGCCGTCGAGGCCGACGACGAAGCAGCCGGCCGCCTGGTAGTCCTGGAGCGCGCGGACGAGGTTGGTGGCGCGGGCGACGGGCACGCGGGCCGCCGCGCCGGCCGAGACCTTCCACACCGTGCCGGTCACGCCGGCGGAGCGCCGCTCGGGCACGAGGACGCCGTGGACCCCGAACGCCCCCGCCGAGCGCAGGACGGCGCCGAGGTTGTGCGGGTCGGTGACGCCGTCGAGCGCGACGATGAGGGGCGGCTGCCCCGCGCGCTCCGCCCGGTCGAGGAGGTCCTCGGGATCGGCGTAGGAGTACGGCGGGACGGCGACGGCCAGGCCCTGGTGGACGGCGTCGCCGGTGAGGCGGTCGAGCTCCGGCTTGGTCACCTCCAGGAGAGGCAGGTGGCGGGCGGTGACGACGCGCAGCACCTCGCGCATCCGGTCGTCCATCTCGGCGCGGGTGGCGATGTAGACGTGCTCGATGGGCACGCCCGCGCGCACCGCCTCGACGACGGGGTTGCGCCCGGCGATGATCTCGGAGGCGCCGCGGTCGCTGGACCCGCCGCGGGGGCCGCGCCCCGCGCTCGGGCGCTTGGGGCTGGCCTGGGCGCGGCGTTCGGCGGCGGCCTTGCGGGCGGCCGCCGGGTGGCCCGTCCGCTCGGTGGCCTTGGGCGTCGGGCCGCGGCCCTCGAGCGCCGCCCGGCGCTGGCCGCCCGAGCCGACCTGCGCGCCCTTCTTCGAGCCGGCCTTGCGGACGGCGCCGCGACGTGCGGAGTTCCCTGGCATCAGCGTGTTCCCTTCAGCGTCCACCGCGCCCCGTCGAGGGAGTCCTCGACGACGACACCGGCGGCAGTCAGCCGCTCGCGCAGGGCGTCCGCGCGAGCCCAGTCCTTGGCCGCCCGGGCGTCGGCCCGTTCGGTGAGTGCCGCCCGCACCAGCGTGTCGAGGGCGGTCTGCTCGGCCCCGGCCGAGGTCGTGCCCGAGCGCCACTGCCCGGACAGCGGGTCGAGCCCGAGCACGTCGAGCATGGCGCGCACGAGGCGCTGCGCCTGCCGCGCGCCGTCGTCGTCCCCGTCGGCCAGAGCCGTGTTCCCGGCGCGCAGGTGCTCGTGGACCACCGCGAGCGCCACGGACACGTTGAGGTCGTCGTCCAGGGCGGCGGTGAAGGCCGGCGGGAGGTCGTCCGGCCCGATGGCGGCCACCTCGTCGGCGGGCACCTCGCCCACCCGCTCCGCGGCGCGCACGACGAACCCGGACAGGCGCTCCCAGGTGGTCCGCGCCTCGGCGAGGGTCGCCTCCGAGAGCTCGACCGTCGCCCGGTAGTGGACGGTGGCCAGCGCGAGGCGCAGGACGACGGCGTCGGTCTGCGCGAGGGCGTCGGCGGCGGTGACGAAGTTGCCCAGGGACTTGCTCATCTTCTCGCCGTTGACGGTGAGCAGGCCGTGGTGCACCCAGTAGCGGGCGAAGCCGTACCCGGCGGCGTGGGACTGGGCCTGCTCGTTCTCGTGGTGCGGGAAGCGCAGGTCGAGGCCGCCGCCGTGGATGTCGAAGGTGTCCCCGAGGTAGCGCTGCGCCATGGCGGAGCACTCGAGGTGCCAGCCGGGCCGGCCGGGGCCGTACGGCGTGGTCCAGGTGGCCGTCGCGGGCTCACCGGGCTTGGCCGCCTTCCACAGCGCGAAGTCGCGCCCGTCGCGCTTGTCGGGCTCGACGTCCTCGCCGGGGCCGGTGAGGTGGTCGAGCGACTGCCGGGTGAGCGAGCCGTAGGTGGGCAGGGAGCGCACGTCGAAGTAGACGTTGCCGCCCTGGCCGACGTACGCGTGCCCGCGCTCGACCAGGCGCTCCATGAGGGCGACCATCTCGGGGACGTGACCGGTGGCGCGCGGCTCGTAGGTGGGCGGCAGGACGCCGACGGCGTCGTAGGCGTCCGCGAACTCCCGCTCGAACCGGTAGGCCCACGCCCACCAGGGCGCGCCCGCCTCCGCGGACCGGTCGAGGATCTTGTCGTCGATGTCGGTGACGTTGCGGATGAGAGTGACGTCCTGGCCGCCGCGGCGCAGCCAGCGGACGAGGACGTCGAAGGCGACGGCGGAGCGCAGGTGGCCCACGTGCGGCGCGCCCTGCACCGTCGCACCGCACAGGTAGATGCCGACCCGCCCCGGGACGAGGGGAGAGAAGTCGCGCACCGAGCGGGTGGCGGAGTCGTACAGGCGCAGGCTCACCCGTCCAGGTTACCGGCGCGCACCCGCCCAGGCGGGCGGGGGTGCGGGGCCGGCGCGGGCCGTCCCGCCGCCGCCGCCGCGGAATCGGACGGTGATCGGCGCCGGGGACCACTAGCGTGCGCTCCGTGGACACGACGAAGCGCTCCTCGCCCCCCGCCCCCGCCCGCCGGCGCGCCTTCGGTTGGCCGGTCTACGCCTGGGGGTTGTGGGACTGGGGATCAGCGGCCTTCAACGCCGTCATCACCACGTTCGTCTTCACCGTCTACATCACCTCCGACGCCTTCGGCCCGGGCGCCGACGCCAAGCTCGGCTGGGCGCTGGCGGCGGCCGGGCTCCTCGTCGCCGTCCTCGCGCCGGTCCTCGGCCAGGGGGCGGACCGCTCCGGCCGGCGCACCTTCTGGCTCGGGGTCAACACCGCCGCTGTGGTCGTCGTCTCCGCCTCGCTCGCCCTCGTCGCGCCGTCGCCGGACTACCTGTGGCTGGGCCTCGTGCTGCTGGCGGCCGGGAACGTCTTCTTCGAGCTGGCCTCGGTGAACTACAACGCCATGCTCAACACGATCTCGACGCCGGCGACGGTCGGCCGGGTCTCCGGGCTGGGCTGGGGCCTGGGCTACATCGGCGGGATCGTCGTGCTCCTCATCGTCTACTTCGGGCTCATCAACCCCGAGGTCGGCGTCTTCGGCATCACGGACGCCGACGGCATGGACGTCCGCATCACCATGCTCGTCTGCGCCGCGTGGACGCTCCTCTTCTCCATCCCCGTGCTCCTCACCATCCGGGACGACAAGTCGGCGCGGACGAAGACCCCGAGGGCGGGCATCCTCGACGCCTACCGGCTGCTCTTCCGTTCCATCCGCACCCTGTGGGGGCGGGACCACCACACCGTCTTCTTCCTCGGCGCCAGCGCCGTGTTCCGCGACGGGCTGGCCGGGGTCTTCGCCTTCGGCGGGGTGATCGCCGCCGGCTCCTTCGGCTTCGACCCCGGGGAGGTCATCATCTTCGGGGTGGCCGCCAACGTCGTCGCCGGTCTCGCGACGATCGCGTTCGGGGTCCTCGACGACCGGATCGGCGCGAAGCGGGTCATCGTCCTCGCGCTCGCCGCGATGATCGTCGCCGGGACCGGCGTGTTCTTCCTCTACGACTACGGCGCGACCGTCTTCTGGGTGCTGGGCCTCGTGCTCTGCGTCTTCGTCGGTCCCGCGCAGTCCGCCTCCCGCACCTTCCTCGCCCGTCTCATCCCCGCCGGGCAGGAGGGGGAGATCTTCGGGCTCTACGCGACGACCGGTCGCGCCGTGAGCTTCCTCGCCCCGGCCGCCTTCTCGACGTTCATCGCCCTGGGCGCCGCGCTCACCGGGGTCGCGGACTCCGACGACGTGCAGCACTGGGGCATCCTCGGGATCGTCCTCGTCCTGGCCGTCGGGCTGGCCCTGCTGCTGCCGGTCCGCTCCCGGACGATGCCCGACTCCGCCCTGGTGACCACGCCGGCCAGCTGAGCCGGGCGGCCGGCGCTCGGCGCGCCGCCGCTACGCACCCAAGCCCCGCCGGCTGGGCCCCGCTCCCCCGCACCCCGCCCCCGACGAGTTCGCTAGTGCGCACCCAGTTCGCTAGTGCGTGCCGAGTTCGCTAGTCAGAACCAGCGAACTCGGCACAGAACGGCGAACTCAGCACGGGGCGGCCCGGGTCAGTCAGGGCCCCTCAGGCAGGGTGGTGCTCGAGGGCGAACGGGCCGCCCACGAGGCCGGCCGGCTCGGCGGCGGGGCCGGCCTGGTCGGCGTAAACCTCGGAGTCGTCCTGCGGGTCGTAGCCCAGCGCGCGGGCGGCATCGAGGTCCCACCACGCCCGGGTGTTCGCGGAGATGCCGTAGACGACGGTGTGCCCGTCGACCGGGCCGCTCAGCGCGGCGGCGACGAGCCGGACGGCGTCGCCGGGGCTGAGCCAGATCGCCAGGCCGCGCTCGTCGCCGGGGCGGCCGAAGCACGCGCCGATGCGCAGCGAGACGACCTCGAGGCCGTACTTGTCGGCGTACAGGCTGCCCAGCGCCTCACCGAATGCCTTGGAGAGGCCGTAGTAGCCGTCCGGCCGGACCGGGCCGCCGACCGGGGCCGGGTCACCGGCGGGGTAGAAGCCGACGGCGTGGTTGCTGCTGGCGAAGACCAAGCGCCGCACACCGGCCCGGCGGGCGGCGTCGAACACGCGGAAGGTGCCGTCGATGTTCGCCTGCCGGATCGCCCAGAAGTCGTCCTCGCTGGGGATGGCGGCAAGGTGCACGACGGCGTCCGCGCCCGCCATCGCCGCCTCGAGGCACGCGTCGGCCTCTGGCGTCGTGAGGTCGACGGCGGTGAATCGCTCGCCGGGAGCCAGGTCGTCGGCGGGCGTGGCGTCGACGAGGTGGAGCTGCCACCCGTGCGCCGCGAGGCCACCGTCGACGGTGCGCAGGTAGGTGCCGATGTGCCCCGCGCCCCCGGTGACGACGACGGTCGGCCGTCCGGCGCCCTGCGGGTCCCGCGCGTCCCGCGCGCCCTGCCCGTTCTGCGACATGTACACCCCTCGTGGTCCGGCTGGCGAAGACGCTAACGCACGCGCGCGAGCGGACCCAGCGGCCAGGCCCCGCCGCGCGCCGCCGGCGGGCCGGGTCACTCCGGCGTGCCCGGTCAGTCCGGCGGGTCGGTGAGCGGGAAGGCGTCGAGGTAGAGCCGCACCCGCTCAGCGCCGTCGGGCGCCTCGCCTGACTCGCGGCGGCCGTGGGAGATCGCGGTGAAGCGCTCGAGCGCGGCGTGGACGTCGGCGACCAGCTCCGCGAGCTCCGCCGGCGTGAGGATGAGCGTGCGCTGGTCGTGCACGGACGCCGATGCCCACTCCGGTGACGCCGACGACGACACCCAGGCCTGGAGCGCCTGCGACCGTCCCTCGACCATGTCCGAGAGCAGCAGGGCGGCGGCGGGGGCCGTCGCGGGGTCGCGCCGCATCCGCGCGGCGTCGACGCTGAAGGACGTGGGGCACCACCACCGCTCGCGGCCGCTCCCCCGCCCGGGGACGTCCTCGATGAGGCCGTGCCGCGCGAGCTGGCGCAGGTGGTAGCTCGTCTGCCCGGTGCTCTCGCCCAGCACCCGGGCGAGCTCGGTCGACGTCGCCGCCCCGTGGTCGCCGAGGTACCGGATGATCCGCATCCGCAGGGGGTGCGCATAGGCCTTGAGCGCGGTGGCGTCGAGCTCCCGCTGCGGCGCAGATGCCTCGCTCACGGCGTCGGCGTGGACGGCGGCATGGTCGCCGCCGGGCCCGGGCGGCGCCGCGCCGGCCGCGGTCGGTCCCTCGGGGTCCGCGGGCACGGCTCGATCTCCGTCGTCAAGACCCTTGCCAAGACTCATGTGCAGCCCTATCTTTGCAGAGAACCCTTTGCAAACATTACTCATCCTAGAGTAGAGGACGCCATGAACCCCCTCGATGCCTTCGCCGCCCGGTCCGTCGGCCTCTCCCTCGCCGACTTCGTCTACCTCCCGCACGCACCACGCGCCGACCGGGTCGCCCGTGCCCGGCGCCGCCCCATCCCCCGGCCCGTCCGCCGTCCCGAGCCCCGGGCCTCCTGAGCCCCACTGCCGAGGGGACCGTCCTCACGGCCGCACCGCCGCTGGGCGGCCCGGTGACGCCGGCCCACTAGCCTGGGCCCATGCTGCCGCGGACGGGGATCGGGACCGACGTCCACGCGTTCGCCGACGAGGCCTCCGGACGCGTCATGCACCTGGCCTGCCTGGAGTGGCCGGGCGTCGTCGGCCTCGAGGGGCACTCCGACGCCGACGTCGCCGCGCACGCGGTCTGCGACGCCCTCTTCTCGGCGGCCGGGCTCGGCGACCTGGGCAGCCAGTTCGGCGTCGCGGACCCGCGGTGGGCGGGGGCGTCCGGCGCGCGGATGCTCGCCGACGCCGCGCGGCGCGTGCGCCAGGCGGGCTTCGAGATCGGCAACGTCGCCGTCCAGGTCATCGGGCTCCGCCCGAAGATCAGCACCCGCCGCCGCGAGGCGGAGGCCGCCATGGTCATCGCCCTCGGGGCGCCCGTGTCGGTGAGCGGGACCACGACCGACGCCCTGGGGTTCACCGGCCGTGGCGAGGGAGTGGCCGCGATCGCCACCGCCCTCATCGTCCCGCGGGGCTGATCGCCCGCCGGCACTTCTGCATGATCACGGCCGGGCGGCGTGCGCCGGCGCCCGCGTGGGCGTAGCTCAGACCCTGCGGGCGAGCAGGAGCTCCGCGAGCGCCAGGTCGGTCGGCTCCGTCACCTTCCGCGCGTCGACCTCGCCGGGCACCACCCAGACCTCGACGCCGAGCGCCTCGCAGAGGCCGGCGTCGTCGGTGGCCGCGCGGGCCTCGTCGGACGCCCGGGCGGCGCCCGCCGCGTGCGCGGCCTCGAGCGTGGCGCGCACGAACCCCTGGGGGGTCTGCACGGCGCGCAGCCGGGTCCGGTCGACGGTGCCGCGGACCGGGGCGGCGCCCGCGGGGTCCGCGGGACCGACCTCCTTGATCGTGTCCGTCACCGGCAGGCCCGGCACGACGGCGGCGTGCCCGGCGCGCACGGCCGTCTCGACCACCCGCACGAGGGCGGGCGTCGCGAGGGCGCGGGCGGCGTCGTGGACGAGGACGACGTCGACGTCGTCGTCGAGGGCGGCGAGCCCGGCCGCGACGGAGGCCTGGCGGGAGGCACCCCCAGGGACCAGGACCACACCGACGGCGGAGCCCGGGACCACGCCGTCGGGGAAGTGGCCCGCGACGGCGGCGGTGTGCCCCGCCGGGGCGACGACGACGACGCGGCTCACGCAGCCGGAGCCGGCCAGCGCCCGCGCGGCGTGGAGCAGCAGCGGGACGCCGCCGAGCGCGACGAGGGCCTTCGGCCGGTCGTGGCCGAGGCGGGTCCCGGACCCGGCGGCGACGAGGATCGCGGCCGTCGTCACCGGTGGGTCAGGAGGCGAGGACGTTGTCGAGGATGGCCTCGGCCTTGTCCTCCTCGGTGCGCTCGGCGAGCGCGAGCTCCGAGACGAGGATCTGGCGGGCCTTGGCGAGCATGCGCTTCTCGCCGGCGGACAGGCCGCGGTCGGCGTCGCGGCGGGACAGGTCCCGGACGACCTCGGCGACCTTGATGACGTCACCGGAGGCGATCTTCTCGACGTTCGCCTTGTACCGGCGCGACCAGTTGGTGGGCTCCTCGGTGTACGGCGCGCGGAGCACCTCGAACACCCGCTCCAGGCCCTCACGCCCGACGACGTCGCGGACGCCGACCAGGTCGACGTTGTCCGCCGGGACCTCGATGGTGAGGTCGCCCTGGGCCACCCGGAGCCGGAGGTAGAGCTTCTCCTCGCCGCGGATGACCTTCTTCGAGACGGCCTCGATGAGCGCTGCTCCGTGGTGCGGGTAGACGACGGTCTCACCGACAGTGAAGGTCATGGTCAGGCTGCTCCTTGGTCGGGAATGCCCCATCCTAGCACGCTAAAACGGCGGATTTCTGCGGTTGTGGGAGAAATCGAGCGGGCCGCCCCGATCGGGGCGCGCTGCTCCGCCGTCGCCGGCCGGGGCGCGGCGGGCCGCCCGGAGCGCGGCGACGGTACCCTTCACCCGACCGTCCGTCGCAAGGAGGCCGCCTTGGCTCGCACCACCCGTCGCCCGCTCGTCCCGCTCGCCACCGCCGGTCTGGTGGTGCTGCTCAGCGGAGGCTGCGCCCTCGTCGACCCCGAGCGCGAGGACTCCAACTTCGCGCAGCCCGCCGACGGCAACGAGGTGGAGATCACGCAGGCGCTCCGCGCGGAGAACCTTCTCGTCGTCACCCCCGAGGAGGGCGAGCCGGGCCGCCTGTCCGGGGCGCTGGTCAACGACACCGACGAGGACGTCGTCTTCACCCTCACCGTCGGTGACGAGCAGCTCGAGATCGACGTCCCCGGCGAGGGCACCGTCCTGCTCGGCATCGACGACCCGGCCCGGGTCGATGCGGTCCCCGCCGCTCCCGGCGCCACCGCCGAGATCATGCTGTCCGCGGGCGTCGGCGGCACGGTCACCACCCGCGTCCCCGTCCTCGACGAGACGCTGCCGCAGTACGAGGACTACGCCCCCTGATCGGGGGCCGCTGAGATCTGGTCGATCGCGGCGAGCACCCGCTCGCGCAGCGCGGCGGAGATCGGCGCCGAGCCCGCGACGTCCGGCCGTGCCGCGAACTCCTGACCGTCCTCGGACGCCACGAAGGCGAGGAAGTCGGAGACGTTCTCCGCGACCTCCGCGGACTCGTACCGCGAGCAGGCGATGAGGTAGGAGATGAGCACGACGGGGTAAGCCCCGGCCGCGTCGGTGCCGTGGTCGACCTCGATCGTCAGGCGCGAGTCGTTGGCGCCCTCCGCGGGCGGCGAGGCGTCGACGACGGCGGCGGCCGCCTCCGGCGAGTACGGCACGAACTCGTCGCCCACCCCGACGGCGACCGTGCCGAGCTCCGCCGTCACCTGCGAGGCGTCGACGTAGCCGATGGTGCCCTCGGCACCCTCGAGCGTGGAGACGACGCCGGCGTTCTGCGCGCCCGACTGCGTCCCGGACCGCGGCCACGTGTCGCTCGGTTCGTACGGCCACGCCTCGCCGCCCGCGGCGGCGAGGTACTCGGTGAAGTTCTCGGTGGTGCCGGAGTCGTCGGAGCGGTTGACCGGGACGACCGGCAGGTCGGGCAGGTCGACGCCGGGGTTGGTCGCGGCGATGGCCGGGTCGTCCCACCGCTCGATCTGCCCGTCGAACATCGCCGCGACCACCTCGGCCTCGAGGTTGAGGTGGTCGACGTCGAGACCGGGCAGGTGGTACGCGATCGCGATGGGCGAGATGTACAGCGGCAGCTCGAGGACGTCGCCCCCGAGGCACCGGCCGACGGCCTCCTCGAGCTCCTCCTCGTCGAACGCGGCGTCCGAGCCCGCGAAGTCGACGGCGCCGGTGATGAACATCTCCCGGCCGGCCCCCGACCCGGTGGGGTCGTAGGAGAGCAGCACGTCGGGGTGGTCGGCCTGGAATCCCGCCATCCACGCCTGCATGGCGATCTCCTGGGACGAGGCCCCGGCCCCCGCGAGGCTCGTCGTCCCCGCCCCGCAGCCGGCGAGCGTGAGGGCGAGCACGCCCACCGCGCCCACGTACGTGCGTCGTGCCTTCATGTCGTCCCCTCGCCGCGGTCTTCGGTAGGACAGGGTAGGACGTCCGGACGGCCGACCGCTCAGCGGGGCGCGTCCGCGGCGGGCGGGGGGTCAGCGCGGGGGGACGAGCCGGTAGCCCAGGCCCCGGACGGTGAGCAGCACCCGGGGCTGCGAGGGGTCCTCCTCGATCTTCGCGCGCAGGCGCTTGACGTGGACGTCGAGGGTCTTGGTGTCCCCCACGTAGTCGGCGCCCCACACCCGGTCGATGAGCTGGCCGCGGGTGAGGACGTGGTCGACGTTGCGCAGGAGGACCTCGAGGAGCTCGAACTCCCGCAGGGGCATGGCGACCGGGACGCCGTCGAGGAGCACCTCGTGCCGGTCGACGTCCATCCGGATCCGCCCGACGGCGAGGATCCCGGTCTCCTTCGCGGGGTCGTCGGGGCGGGCACGCCGCAGCACGGCCCGCACCCGGGCGAGCAGCTCGCGGTAGGAGTAGGGCTTGGTCACGTAGTCGTCGGCGCCGACCTCGAGCCCCACCACCTTGTCCACCTCGTCGTCCTTGGCGGTGACCATGATGATCGGCACGTTGCCGCGGCTGCGCAGCTCGCGGCAGACGTCGGTCCCCGACATCCCGGGGAGCATGAGGTCGAGGAGGACCAGGTCGGCGCCGGTCCGGTCGTACGCCTCCAGCGCGGCGGGGCCGTTGTCGACGCCCACCACCTGATACCCGTCGCGCTCGAGCTGGTAGGTGAGCGGCTCGCGGTAGGAGTCCTCGTCCTCGACCACCAGGATCCTCGTCATACCGGTCCCTCCTCGTCGGTCGGCGCCGTCGTCTCGGTCGCGCGCGGCAGGACGAGGGTGAAGGTCGATCCCTTGCCCTCGACGGACCACACGGTGATGTCCCCGCCGTGGTCGGCAGCGATGTGCTTGACGATGCTCAGCCCCAGGCCGGACCCCCCGGTGCGCCGGGCCCGGGCCGGGTCGCCGCGGTAGAACCGCTCGAAGATCCGGTTCCGCTGGTCGGCCGGGATGCCCTCCCCCTGGTCGACGACGGCGATCCGCACCTCCTCGCCGCGCGCGGCCACACCGACGGAGACCCGGCCGGCCGGCCGGGAGTGCCGCAGGGCGTTGTCGAGGAGGTTGCGCACCGCTGTGGCGAGGAGGTCCCGGTCGCCGTGCACCTGCAGGCCGCGCTCGCCGCCGACGACGAGGGTCACCTGGCGCGACTCCGCCTCGACCCGCACCCGGTCGGCCGCCTCGGCGACGACGTCGTCGACGTCGACGAGCTCCGAGTCCACGAGGGCGTCGGGCTCCTGCAGGCGGGACAGGTCGATGATCTCCTGGACCAGCCGGGTGAGGCGGCGCGCCTCGTGCTGCATCCGCTCCGCGAAGCGCCGGACGGTCACCGGGTCGTCCGCCGCGTCGTGCACGGTCTCCGCGAGGAGCGCCAGGGCCCCTACGGGCGTCTTGAGCTCGTGCGAGACGTTGGCGACGAAGTCGCGCCGCACCTGGTCGAGGCGGCGGGCCGCGGTGTGGTCCTCGGCGACGAGGAGCACGCGTCCGTCGCCCAGCGGGGCGACCCGGACCTGGACGATCATCACGCCGGACCCCGCCAGCCGGCTGCGGGGCAGGGTGAGCTCGCGGTCCCGGATCTCCCCGTCGGCGCGGACCGCGTCGACGAGGTCGGCGAGCGCGGCGTGACCCAGGCGGCCGGAGCGCACGAGGCCCACGCTGTACGCGGACGGGCTGGCGCGGAGCACGTCGTCGCCGGCGTCGAGGACGACGGCGCTCGCGCGCAGGGCCGCCAGCACGGCGGCGGCGTCGGGGCTGAGGACGGGCTCCGCCGGGGGCGCCGGAGTGCGTCGCGACCTCCGGAGTGCGAGGGCGCCGAGGGCCAGCCCCACGACGAATGCCACGAGCACGAGCGGCCAGGATGCCTCCACGACACCGAGCGTAGGGCCCCGCGGCGCCCGCCCCGGCGCCGTGGGCGCCCGGTGGCCGGCCGTTCACCCGCGCGGCACCCTTCGTTCACCGGGGGGTGAAACGTTACGGTGGACGCCAGGAACACAAGTGAGGGAGCCGACGGTGCGTGAGATCTTCAAGCAGGAGCTCGAACAGGTCGGCGACGGCCTGCGGGAGATGAGCACGCTCGTCGTCGACGCCATCGAGAGCGCGTCGACCGCCCTCCGGACCGCGGACCTCCAGCTGGCCGAGCGGGTCATCGAGGCGGACGAGGCGATCGACGAGATCGAGCGGCGCCTCGACGAGCAGTGCGTCTCCCTGCTGGCGCGCCAGCAGCCCGTGGCCACCGACCTCCGCGTCGTCGTCACCGCGCTGCGGCTGTCCGCGACCCTGGAGCGGATGGGGGACCTGGCCCGGCACATCGCCTACGTCGCGCGCGGACGCTACCCGGAGCTCGCCCCGAGCGTGCCCATGCGGGACATCTTCGACCAGATGGGGGTGGCGGCCGTCAAGGTGGCCCGCCAGGTCACCGAGCTGCTCGAGTCCCGCGACCTGGCCCAGGCGGCCGGCGTCGAGCGGGACGACGACACCCTCGACGACCTCCACCGCGAGACGTTCCGCATCATGCTCGACGCCGACGTGGAGATGACCAAGCAGGAGCTCATCGACGGGGTCCTGCTCGGCCGCTACTTCGAGCGCTTCGGCGACCACGGGGTCTCGGTCGCCCGCCGGATCTCGTTCCTCGTCACCGGGGACCTGAGCAACTCCGTCGCCTTCGACGCCTGACCGGCCGCCCGCGCCGGGCGCGCCGCCCGCGCCGGGCGGGACCGGGCCGGGCGCGTCCGGGCCGGGCACACGACGGCCCCCGCCGCGCCGTGCGCAGCGGGGGCCGTCATCGCGTGGGTACTACTTGCCCTGGTTGGCGACGGCCTTGATCGCGGCCTCCGCGGCCTCGGGGTCGAGGTACCGGCCACCGGGGGTGGTGGGACGCAGCTCGTCGTCGAGCTCGTAGAGCAGCGGGATGCCCGTGGGGACGTTGAGGCCCGCGATGGTCTCGTCGTCGATGTTGTCGAGGTGCTTGATGATCGCCCGCAGCGAGTTGCCGTGGGCCGCGACCAGGACGCCCTTGCCGGCCCGCAGGTCGGGGACGATGTCGGACTCCCAGTAGGGCAGCGCGCGGTCGAGGACGTCCTTGAGGCACTCGCTGTCCGGGATCGGCTCACCGGCGTAGCGCGGGTCGGTGTCCTGGGAGTACTCCGAGCCGGGCTCGATGGCCGGCGGCGGGACGTCGTAGGAGCGGCGCCAGAGCATGAACTGCTCGTCGCCGTACTCCTCGCGGATCTCCTTCTTGTTCTTGCCCTGGAGGGCGCCGTAGTGGCGCTCGTTGAGCCGCCAGCTGCGCTTGACCGGCAGCCAGTGGAGGTCGGCGACGTCGAGGGCGAGGTTCGCCGTCGTGATAGCGCGACGCAGCAGCGAGGTGTGGACGATGTCGGGGCGGACGCCCGCGTCGACGAGCATCTGCCCGCCCCGCTTGGCCTCCTCGACGCCCTTCTCCGAGAGGGGGACGTCCACCCAGCCGGTGAACAGGTTCCTGGCGTTCCAGTCGCTCTCGCCGTGGCGGAGCAGCACGAGGGTGTAAGTCATGGGTCCATCCTGCCGCATTGCTCCCCGATGGCCACGGGACCAGGGCCCCATACGACGACGCACCGCCGGGGAACCCTCGGCGGTGCGTCCATCACAAGCGGCTGCTCAGTGGGCCTTGTCGTAGGCCTCGCGGATCTCGGCGGAGATCCGGCCCCGCTCGGAGACGGTGTACCCGTTCTCCCGCGCCCACTCACGGACCTTCCCGGCGTCGCTGTCCGAGGCCGAGCCGCGGCCACCGGTGCTGCGCCGACGCGCGGCGGGCTTGCGTCCGCCGGACCGGCGGGCGTGGCCGATCCACTCGGCGAAGGACTCGCGCAGAGCGGTCGCGTGCTCACGCGTGACGTCGATCTCATAAGAGACCCCGTCGAGGCTGAACGTCACGGTCTCGTCCGCCTTCGAGCCGTCAATGTCGTCGACAAGCATGACCTGAACCTTCTGCGCCATGGTTCCTCTTTCGTGTGATGTGTGCCACCTGCGGCGGCCGGCGAACCTCGCTGACCGCGGGTCCGGTTAAGCGATTGTCATCGAGCATAATTGCCGGACCCGCGATTGTCACGAATGACCTGCGGTATCCCCTCCGGCAGCCCGGTCGGCCTGCTCCTCCAACCGGCGCACCGCGGCGCGTTCGCGCCGGTCAGCCTGCACGATGGCGCGGATGACGAAGAAGAAGAGAATGCCGACACCGATGGAGGGCACGAGTTCGACGAAGGGGTCCACGCGCCCATGGTACGCCGCGACCACGTGCGACGTAGATCTCGATCTTCGCCCTGTGGGTTTGTGCTCCGCGCCACGCTCCGTTTGCGGTTCGTCAGTGGCCGTGCATCTTCTTATCCGGGCGCTCCCGGCGCAGCCCCGCCGGGCGGCTCGCGCCGTCCACCCCGGCACTATTCCGGCGATTCTCAACAGAACCGTCAACACGTGCCGAATATGTTGTGGAAGCGTTCCCGGAATGGTGCACCCGCGCGCCCGCGCCGATGGCCGCACCCGCGACGGCGGCGCCGACCACGCCGGCGAGGACGTCGCCGAGCGTGTCCGCGGGGCCGATGTAGATCTCGGGGTCGAGGAAGGTGTGGCCGGTCCACTCGCCGATCTCCCACAGGACCCCCAGCACCAGGCCGAGGGCCGCCGCCCGCCTCGACGCCGCGGCCGGACCGCGGACGCCGGCAGCCCCCGCCCGGTCGAGGAGGGAGGCGGCGACGGCCGCGAGCGCCCCGGTGCACACGGCGTGGACGACGAGGTCCCACCAGCGCACGGCGTCGTAGAGATCGAGGACGGCGCTCCAGGCCGCGACGAGGACGGCGACGCCGTTGACCACGTCGAGCGCCGGCGGCACGCGCAGCACGCGCGGGACGAGAAGGCCGAGGAGCACCAGGGCGAACAGGGCCACGGCGATGCCGTCGTAGGACACCACCGCGACGGCGAGGCTCACCACCCCACCCAGGCGGAGCACGTCCGCACCGACCGTCAGCACCTGCGTCACGACCCGATCCCCCACCGTCGGGCCCAGCGCACCCACGGCGGGCACGCCGGCCAGTTCACCGCCAGTGTGCGCCCAGCCCTCCGGAAACGGCGCGGCAGACCCGCGGGGTCGAGCGAACGCCCCGAGACCCCCACCCGGAGCGTGCGGTCGTAGCGCAGCCGCCGGCGGGGCCCGAGGACGAAGGCGAGGTCGATGTCGTCGTGGAGCTCGGGGTCCTCCCGGTGCACGGCGCTCGCCACCGCCCGCCACGCCGACGACCGCACGGCCATGTTCGACCCCCACAGCGGCGGGTGCCCGAGCGCGAGGTGGGTGGCCACGTAGAAGGAGCCCAGGTAGAGCACCGACAGCGGGCGGGCGCACCAGCGAGGGAGGTCGTAGAAGGTCCCGGAGCCCGTGACGGCGTCGAGCGTGGGGTCGTCCGCGAACGCGGCCGCGATGCGCTCCAGCCAGTCCGGCGGGGGGCGGCTGTCGGCGTCGCACCGCGCGATGAGCTCACCGCGCGCCGCGTCGTAGCCCGTGGCGGCGGCCGCCGGGATCCCGACGCGCGGCTCCGCCACGACGCGGGCGCCGTACCTGCGGGCCACGTCCGCGCTCGCGTCGGAGGAGGCGTTGTCGACGACGACGATCTCGTACGGGGCCAGGCGCTGGCCGCGCAGCGCACGCAGGCACGCCTCCAGGGGAGCGGCGTCGTCCCGCACCGGGATCACCACGGAGATCGTCGGCACGCCCCTCCTCGTCCTGCACGTGCGGGTGCGGCCTCGTGCGCGCACCCTCAGACTCAGCAGGGTGAGTATCACTGACGGTAGGCCCGGACGCACGGGGCACGGCCTGGGCACGGTGACGCCCGACGACGACGTCTCCGCCCTGCTCCGCGCCGTCCTCGACCGGGCGCAGACCAACGCGGGCCAGGCGGAGATCTACGCGACCCTGTGGGCCCAGATCGGCCGCAGTGTCCAGGGCGGCAAGCGGTTCCGCGCCCGCATCGTCCTCGCCACGCACGACCACCTCGGCGGCCGGCGCAGCGAGGCGGCGGTCACCGTGGCCGCCGCGATGGAGATGCTCCACACCGCCTTCCTCATCCACGACGACCTCATCGACGCGGACACCGTGCGCCGGGGCGAGCCGAACCTCGCGGCGACGATGCTCGCCCTCGCGCAGGACGCCGGCGTCGAGGACGGCCGGGCCCGGCGCTGGGCCCTGGCCTGCGCCGTCCTCGCCGGGGACCTCGCCCTGGCCCAGGCCCACGAGCTCGTCGCGCAGGTGGACGTGCCGCGCCCCGTCGCCGACCGTCTGCGCTCCCTCCTGTCCGAGACGGTCTTCGTCTCGGCGGCGGGCGAGCTCGCCGACAGCTGCTTCGGGCTGGGGCTGCACCAGCCGACGATGGCGGAGTCGCTCGCCGTGGCCGACGCCAAGACGGCGATGTACTCCTTCCAGGCCCCGCTGCGCGCCGGGGCGGTCCTCGCGGACGCACCCGACGCGCTGGTCGCCGAGCTCGACACCGTCGGGCGCCACCTCGGGCGCGCCTTCCAGCTCGTCGACGACCTCGAGGGGGTCTTCACCCCCGAGGCCGTCAGCGGCAAGAGCGACCTCTCGGACCTGCGCGAGGGGAAGCGGACGCCGCTCCTGCTCCACGCCCAGGGCCTGCCCGTGTGGGCGGAGATCGCCGGGGACGTCGGCCGGCCGGACCTCGCCCCGGCCGACGCCGCGCGGGTGCGTCGCGCCCTGGCGCGGTCGGAGGCGCCCGGGCGCACCGACGCCCAGGTGCGCCACGAGGTCGCGCAGGTCCACGCGCGCGTCGCCGGCCCGGTGGTGCCCGAGGCGATCGCCCCGTTCCTCACCGACCTCGCCGGTGACGTCCTCGCCGCCCTCGAGGCGTGCACCACCCACGTCGAGGCGGCCCGATGACGCGGCGGCTCGACCTCTACGACACGCTCGCCCAGCGGTGCGCCGACGCCGCGGTGCGCACCTACTCGACGAGCTTCGCCCTCGCGACCCGCACCCTTCCGGCGGACCAGCGCGTCCACGTGCGCAACGTCTACGGCCTGGTCCGGCTCGCCGACGAGATCGTCGACGGCGCCGCCGCCGAGGCCGGCGGGGACCAGCGCGCGGCCCTCGACGCGCTCGAGGCGGACTGCGAGCGCGCCATGGCCCAGGGGTACAGCACCAACGTCCTCGTCCACGCCTTCGCCCGCACCGCCCGCCACGCGGGCTTCGGGGCGGAGCTCACCGCGCCGTTCTTCGCCTCGATGCGCATGGACATCACCCGGACCACCCACGACGAGGCGAGCTTCACCGCCTACGTCGACGGCTCGGCCGAGGTGGTCGGGCTCATGTGCCTGCGCGTGTTCCTCGTGACCGAGCCCGACGGCGCCGCGCGCTACCTCGCGCTCGAGCCGTCCGCGCGGGCCCTCGGCGCCGCGTTCCAGAAGATCAACTTCCTGCGCGACCTCGCCGACGACGACGGCCGGCTCGGGCGGCGCTACTTCCCCGGGATCGACCCCGCCGTGTTCACGGAGACCGACAAACGCCGTATCCTCGCCGACATCGACGCCGATCTCACCCTCGCCGCCTCCGGCATCGCCGCCCTGCCTCCCGCGAGCGCCCGGGCGGTCCGGGTCGCCCACGCCCTCTTCGCCGAGCTCGCCCGCCGGCTGCGCCGCACCCCCGCCCCGGACCTCCTGGCGGCCCGCGTCCGCGTTCCCGGGCCGGTCAAGGCGCGCCTGGCCGCGGCCGCCCTCGCCGGGCGGACCCGCACCACGTGAGCACCGCCGTCATCGTCGGTGGCGGGGTCGCCGGCCTCGCCAGCGCGGCCCTCCTCGCCCACGAGGGCTACGACGTCACCCTGCTCGAGGCGCGCGCCGAGCTCGGCGGACGCGCCGGCGCCTGGCACGCCGACGGGTTCTCCTTCGACACGGGGCCCTCGTGGTACCTCATGCCCGAGGTCTTCGACCACTTCTACCGGCTCCTCGGCACCAGCGCGCAGGCCCAGCTCGAGCTCGTCCGGCTCGACCCCGGATACCGGGTGTTCTTCGAGCGCCACGACCCGTTGGACGTGCGCTCGGACCGCACGGACGCCGTCGCCCTGTTCGAGGGCGTCGAGCCGGGCGCCGGGGCCCGGCTGGGCGCCTACCTCGACTCCGCCGCCTCGACCTACACCATGGCCAAGCGGCACTTCCTCTACACGAGCTACGCGTCCCTGCTGCCGCTGGCGACGCCCGCGGTCCTGCGCCGCGCGCCCGCCCTCGCCCGGCTGCTCACCGAGTCGCTCGAGCACGCCGTCGCCCGCCGGTTCGGCGACGTCCGGCTGCGCCAGATCCTCGGGTACCCCGCGGTCTTCCTCGGCTCCTCGCCGCGGCTCACGCCGAGCATGTACCACCTCATGAGCCACCTCGACCTCACCGACGGTGTGCTCTACCCGCGCGGTGGCTTCGCGCGGCTCGTCGAGTCCCTCGCCGACCTCGCCCGGGCGGGCGGGGCAGACGTGCGCACCCGCACCACCGTCACCGCGATCACCACGGCCCCGCAGCGCGGACGCGGCGGTCGGCGCGCGCGGGCCACGGGCGTCAGCGGTCACGACGCCGAGGGGCGCCCCTTCCACGTGGAGGCCGACGTCGTCGTCGCCACCGCCGACCTCTTCCACACCGAGACGGCGCTCCTGCCCCCGGGTCTGCGCTCCCGCCCACCGCGCTGGTGGCGCCGGCGCACCCCGGGCCCCAGCGCCGTCCTCGTCATGCTCGGGGTGCGGGGCGCGCTGCCCGAGCTCGCCCACCACTCGCTGTTCTTCGCGCAGGACTGGGACGCCACGTTCGACCGGGTCTTCCCGGGCCGGGACGCCCGGCCCGCCGCCTTCCCCGACCCCACGTCGCTGTACGTGTGCCGGCCCAGCGCCACCGACGACGTGGCGCCACCGGGTCACGAGAACCTCTTCGTCCTCGTCCCCGTCCCCGCGGACCCCGCGCTGGGCTCCGGCGGCGTCGACGGCGCCGGGTCACCGTGGGTGGAGGCGGTGGCGGACGCGGCCGTGGCCCAGGTGGCGGCGTGGGCGGGGGTCCCCGACCTCGCCGAGCGGGTCGTCGTGCGCCGCACCGTGGGCCCCGCCGACTTCGCCACCGACCTGCGCACGTGGCGCGGCAACGCCCTCGGCCTGGCCCACACCCTCGACCAGAGCGCGATGTTCCGCGCCGGGAACGTCTCCCGGCGCGTGACGGGCCTGTACTACGCCGGCAGCTCCGTCATCCCGGGCATCGGGCTGCCCATGTGCCTCATCAGCGCCGAGGTGCTCCTCAAGCGCCTGCGCGGCGACACCTCGACCGGACCGTTGCCGGAGCCCGCATGAGCGCCGCCTACCTCCTCGTCCTCCTCGTCTGCCTCGGGGCGATGACCCTCCTCGACCACCGCTTCCGGCTGTTCTTCTTCGCCGATGCCCGGCGGGCCGCGCTCGTCCTCGCGGCCGGCACCGCCGGGTTCCTTCTGTGGGACGTCGCCGGGATCGCCTCCGGCCTGTTCTTCCGGGGGCAGACTCCCTACATGACCGGCCTCCTGCTCGCCCCGGAGCTGCCCGTGGAGGAGCTCGTCTTCCTCGCCTTCCTCAGCTACCTCACGATGAACCTCTACACGGGTGCGTCCCTCCTCCTGCAGCGGCGGGCGCGGTGACCTACACCCTCGTCAACGCCCCGTTCCTCGCCCTGTGCGTGGCGGCGGTCGCCGTGTGCGCCCGGCGGCGCCCGGGCCGGCTGCGCCCCGGGGCGGTGGTCGTGACCGTCGCCGTGCTCGTCGTCCTCACCGCGGTCTTCGACAACGTGATGATCGCGGCCGGCCTCTTCGACTACGCGAGCGAGGGACGGTCCGGCCTGGCGGTCGGCCGGGCGCCCGTGGAGGACTTCGCCTACCCCGTCGCCGGGGCGCTCGCCCTGCCGGCCCTGTGGCACCTGCTGGGGCGCCGCGCGACGGCCACCGCGCCGTCCGAGACCGCGGGGGTCACCCGATGAGCGGGGCACGGGAGATCGAGGAGACGGGCGGGCCTGGCGGGCGGGGCGGCTCCGTCGTCGGCCGGCTCGTCGCCGCCTCCCGGCCGTTGAGCTGGGTCAACACCGCCTACCCCTTCGGCGCCGCCTACCTCCTCACCACGCGGCACGTCGACGTGACGTTCGTCGTCGGCGTCCTCTTCTTCCTCATCCCCTACAACCTGCTCATGTACGGGATCAACGACGTCTTCGACTACGAGTCGGACCGGCTCAACCCGCGCAAGGGCGGCGTCGAGGGAGCGCTGCTCGACCGGCGCTGGCACCGCCAGGTGCTGCTCGCCTCGATCGCCCTGCCCGTCCCGTTCGTCGTCTACCTCCTCGTCGTGGGCTCGCCGCTCAGCTGGCTCGTCCTCGCCGGCTCCCTGTTCGCCGTCGTCGCCTACTCGGCCCCCCGCCTGCGGTTCAAGGAACGGCCGGGCCTGGACTCCCTCACCTCGAGCACCCACTTCGTCTCCCCGGCCCTCTACGGCCTCGTCCTCGCCGGGGCCGACCTCACGCCGCAGGTGTGGGTGGTCCTCGCTGCGTTCTTCCACTGGGGGGCCGCCAGCCAGGCCTTCGGGGCCGTCCAGGACATCGTCGCGGACCGGCAGGCGGGGATCCGCTCCATCGCCACCGCCCTGGGGGCGCGCTACACCGTCCGCCTCGCGATGCTCGGCTACGTCCACGCGGGGATCCTCATGCTCCTCACGCCGTGGCGGATCGCCGCGGTGCTCGTGCTGCCGTACCTCCTCATCCTGTGGCCCTACCGGTCGGTCACCGACGCCGATGCCGAGTCGACCAACCGCGGGTGGCGCCGCTTCCTCGGGGCGAACTACCTCGTCGGCTTCCTCGTGACGATGCTGCTCATCTGGGTCTGGCGGACGTAGCACCCCTCGGGCCCGCACCACCCCGCGCCGCATCGCGCTGGCGTTCCTACAGTGGAGCAATGGCGGGAAGCCACACGGACCGAGGCCTCGACCGCCTGGTGAACTTCACCGACGCGGCCGTCGCGATCGCGATCACGCTCCTCGTGCTGCCGCTCGTCGACCTCGTCACCGACGGCGAGGCGCGCTCCGTCGCCGCCACACTCGTCGACGGACGGGGGACGTTCCTCGCGTTCGCCGTCAGCTTCGTCGTCATCGCCCACTTCTGGGTGGGGCACCACCGCCTGTTCGAGCACCTGCGGGACTACTCGAACGCCATCCTCTGGACCAATTTCCTGTGGCTCGCCAGCATCGTCCTCATCCCCTTCACCACGCAGCTCCTCGGGGACCTCAGCACCGACACGCGAGCCGGCAACGCCCTCTACATCGGCGTGCTCGTCGTGACGAGCGCAAGCCTGGCGCTCATCGAGTGGCTCGCCGTGCGCAGCCCCGAGCTTCAGCGCCCCGAGGTGCGCGGCCGGCTCGACGCGTGGGGTGCGGTGGTCTCGATCGGCCTGCTGCTCGTCGCGCTGGTCCTCAACCTGCTCGCGCCGCGCATCGGCATGCTCTGGGTCGCCCTGCTCTTCCTCACGGCGCCCCTCGCTCGGCTGCTCCGTCGGCGGTAGCGCCCCCCCCCCGTCGCACGACCTGGGCACGCCGAGCGGGCGCCACCGCGGGTCCGAATGCTGGACGCGGTCCGTTCACGCCGTGCAGCCGCATGCCCGAAGTATCGGATCTGCCGGAATTGGTTGACCGGTGAAACAAACCGCCCTAGGCTCGCGACGCGAGCGAGTTCCTGTCGACGACGACACATTGATCGAGCCACTCGCGCGCACGCCGTGGAGACCTCCATCTCCGCCCCCACCGATTCGAGGGAGAATCATGGTCAAACGCCCGGAACCCGCCCGCCGATGGCTGGCCCGAGGCGCGGGAGTGCTGCTGGCCAGCACACTCCTCGCCCCGATGGCAGTCAGCACGGCGCATGCCAACACCGTGGAACCACCACCCGTCCCCGCCCCGGCCGACGAGTTCGACGCCCTCGTCTTCAGCAAGACGGCGGGCTTCCGGCACGGCTCGATCCCCGCGGGCATCGCGGCGCTCGAGCAGCTGGGCGAGGACAACGGATTCACCGTCACGGCCACCGAGGACGCCGGGGCCTTCACCGCCGACAACCTCGCGCAGTACGACGTGGTGATCTGGCTCTCCACCACCGGTGACGTGCTCAACGCGGCGCAGCAGACCGCGTTCGAGGACTACATCCAGGCGGGCGGCGGCTACGCGGGCATCCACGCGGCGAGCGACACGGAGTACGGCTGGGAGTGGTACGGCGACCTCGTCGGCGCGTACTTCGCCGGCCACCCCCCGGGCACACCCGCCGCGACCGTCGTCGTCGAGGACCACGCCCACCCCTCCACCGCGCACCTGCCCGCACGCTGGGACCGCACCGACGAGTGGTACTCGTTCCAGGACAACCCCCGCGGTGACGTCCACGTGCTCGCCTCGCTCGACGAGACCACTTACGCCCCCGGCGGCAACGCCATGGGCACCGACCACCCCATCGCCTGGTGCCAGGACTACGACGGCGGTCGCTCCTGGTACACCGGCGGCGGCCACACCGACGCCTCGTTCGCCGAGCCGGCCTTCCTCGAGCACATCCTCCAGGGCGTACAGACCGCGGCCGGGGTCGTCGACGCCGACTGCACGGCCTCCCTCGACGCCAGCTTCGACAAGGTCGCCCTGGACGTCAACACCCAGAACCCGATGGACCTGGCCCCGACGCCCGACGGCCGGACCATCTACCTCGAGCGCGATGGTCGTGTGCAGGTCGTCGCCGCCAACGGCGGCACGACCACCGCGGGCACGCTCGCGGTCACCCAGGTGCAGGAGTTCGGCCTGCTGGGCCTCGAGCTCGACCCGGACTTCGCCGACAACGGCTGGATCTACCTCTACTACTCCCCGCAGGGCTCACCCACGGACTACGTCTCGCGGTTCACCCTCGAGGGCAACACCCTCGACCTCGACAGCGAGGAGGTCCTCCTCGAGGTCGCCGTGCAGCGTGACGAGTGCTGCCACGCCGGTGGCGCCCTCCAGTTCGACGGCGAGGGCAACCTCTACATCGCTACGGGGGACAACACCAACCCCTTCGCCTCGGACGGCTACAGCCCGATCGACGAGCGGGCCGGCCGCGCCGCCTGGGACGCCCAGCGGTCCTCGGGCAACACCAACGACCTGCGCGGCAAGATCCTGCGCATCACCCCGAACGACGACGGCAGCGTCTCGATCCCCGAGGGCAACCTGTTCGAGGCCGGGACCGCGCTGACGCGGCCCGAGATCTACGCGATGGGCTTCCGTAACCCGTTCAAGATCGGGATCGACCCCCGGACCGACACCCTGCTGGTCGCGGACTACGGCCCGGACGCGGGCTCGGCCAACCCCGGCCGCGGACCGGCGGCCACCGTGGAGTGGAACGCCCTCACCGAGCCCGGCAACTACGGCTGGCCGTACTGCGTGGGGCCCAACACGCCGTATGTCTCCTTCGACTTCGGGACGAGGACGAGCGGCGCCGCGTACGACTGCGCCAACGGGCCGACGAACGACTCCCCCAACAACACCGGCCTCACCCAGCTCCCGCCCGCCATCCCGGCGACGATCTGGTACCAGAACAACGGTGTGCTGAACAACGCCCCCGAGATCGGCACCGGCGGCGCACCGATGGCCGGCGGGGTGTACGTCTACGACGAGGACCTCGCGTCTGAGCGCAAGTGGCCGGCCTACTGGGACGGCAAGGCCGCCTTCGCCGAGTGGAACACCGGCGAGCTGTTCTCCTTCCAGATGTCCGACGACTCCAGCGAGGTCGTCGACATCAACCAGATCCTCAGCACCATGTCCTTCGCCCGGCCGCACGCCCTCGAGTGGGGCGCCGACGGGGCGCTGTACATGATCGAGTGGGGCTCCGGCTTCGGCGGCAACAACGCCGACTCCGGCGTCTACCGGATCGACTACATCTCCGGCTCCCGGGCACCCATCGCCAGCGCCGCGGCCGACGTCACGTCCGGCCCGGTGCCGCTGGAGGTGAGCTTCAGCTCGGAGGGGTCTCGCGACCCCGACGGCGGCGAGGTCGCCATCAGCTGGGACTTCGGCGACGGCACGACCTCCTCGGAGGCCGACCCGACCCACACCTACACGGCGGCGGGCAACTACACGGCCACGCTGACCGTCACCAACGCTGACGGGGTGGCGACGTCTGCCACGATCGCGATCACGGCGGGCAACACCGCTCCGACGATCACCGTCAACGGCCCGCCCAACGGCGGCTTCTTCAGCTTCGGCGACGTCATCGCGTACAGCGTGACGGTGACCGACCCCGAGGACGGGGAGATCGACTGCGAGAACGTCATCGTGCAGCCGGCTCTCGGGCACGACGAGCACGCCCACCCGTACGCCCAGTACCGCGGGTGCGAGGGCACCATTCCCGTCAATGGCGACACCGGTCACATCGGTGCCAACATCTTCGGGGTCATCACGGTGACCTACACCGACGAGGGCGCGCCCGGCGCGGCCCCGCTCACCACCCAGGAGATCGTCCTCCTCCAGCCCAAGCACAAGGAGGCGGAGTACTTCGTCGAGACCGGCCGTCTGGCGGGCTCGACGAGCACCGGTGACGCCGGCGTGCAGCTCGAGGAGACCACGGACGTCGGCGGCGGCCAGAACGTCGGCTTCGCCGAGGTCGACGACTGGTTCTCCTTCGACCCGACCAACCTCACGGGGATCGACGCGATCCGCCTGCGGGGCGCTTCGGAGCCCGGCGGCGTCGTCGACATCCGGACGGGGTCTCCTGACGGAGAGTCGATCGGCAGCATCACCATCCCGGCGGGCGGCTGGCAGGCGTGGGGCAACCACGACCTCGAGCTGCCCGACGACGTCACGACGGAGAGCGGCCCGCTCTACTTCGTCATCACGAGCGGCCAGGCCAACATCAACTGGGTCGAGTTCATGGGCCGGGGCGTGACGGACAACGCCAGCCCGGTCCTCACGGTCGAGACCTCCGAGACCACGGGCCCGGCGCCGCTGACGGTGGACTTCACCGCCGCGGCGACCGACTCCGACGGCGACACCCCGCTCACGTACGCGTGGGACTTCGGGGACGGCGCCACGGCCGACACGGCCGAGGCCTCGCACACCTACACGACGGCGGGCGCCTACACGGCCACCGTCACGGTGACCGACGCCCGCGGCGCGACCGCCACCTCGGCCGTCGCCATCACGGTCCGTTCGGCGGCCAGCCAGTGCTTCGCGGGCCGGTCGGACGACTTCACCGGCGACGCGCTGGACACCGACCGGTGGACGACCGTCGTGCGTGGAAACCAGGACCTGCGGGTCGAGGACGGTCACCTCATCATCCCGACCGCCGCGAGCGACATCTACGGTGCGGACAACGCGGGGGCGCCCAACATCGTCCTGCAGGACCTGCCGTCCGGTCCGTTCACGGCCACCGCGAAGGTGACCATGCCCGGATCCGAGGCCTACCAGCAGGCCGGCCTCATCATCTACGGCGACGACGACAACTACGCCAAGATGGTCTTCTCGGGCCGCGACGCCGCAGGGCCAAACCCGGCCTCGCGCGTGTTCCAGCTGATCCGCGAGGAGAACGCCGCCCCGAACGAGGTCGGGGACTCCCTCACCGCCGCGGTGGGTGCGGACTACCCGAGCACGGTCTGGGTGCGCTTCACCAGCGACGGGGAGAACCTCGTCTCGTCGTACAGCGCCGACGGCATCGAGTTCACCGACATGCCCGAGACGAAGTCGCTCGACGGCATCGAGAACCCGAAGATCGGCCTGCTCTCGCTGCAGGGTGGCGGCCGTACGCAGTCGCCGGTTGACGCGGAGTTCGACTACTTCACTTTCACGCCGGACGACACGGTGCCCGCGTCGACCCCGAGCGACGAGTTCGTCGGCACGAGCCTCGACGACTGCCGCTGGGACGTCGTCCGTCCCGATCCCGAGCACCTTCGGGTCGTCGACGGCTACCTCGAGCTCGATGCCACCACCGGTGACATCTACGGGACCGACAACGGTACGCCGAGCAACTTCGTGCTCCAGCAGCTCGACGGCGACTGGACGGTGGAGACCGTCGTCGACGCCTCCACGCTGAACCAGCAGTACGAGCAGGGCGGGCTCATCGTCTACGTCGACGACGACAACTACGTGAAGTTCGACGTGGTCGCCAGGAACGCCGCCGGCAGCGCCGTCTCCCTCGGGCTGGAGGTGCTGAGCGAGGTCGACGGCGTCATCCAGAACCCGCAGCCTGCCGCGAACAACCTCGAGCAGGCCGTGTGGCACCTGCGCCTGGAGAAGGAGGGAGACTCGTTCACCGGGTCCTACTCCGCCGACGGCACCGAGTGGACCTCGTTCGAGCCCGTGACCAACGCGCCCGCCGCAGCCAGCGGCCGGGTCGGGCTCTTCGCCCTCGGCACGGCGTCGACCGAGAACCAGACCGTCACCTTCGACTACTTCCGCGTCGACGGGGAGCCCGGTGAGCCCGGTGAGCCCGGTGAGCCTGGTGAGCCCGGCGAGCCCGGCGAGCCCGGCGAGCCCGGTCAGCCCGGCGAGCCCGGTCAGCCCGGCGAGCCCGGTCAGCCCGGTCAGCCCGGTCAGCCCGGTCAGCCCGGTCAGCCCGGCGAGCCCGGTGACCCGGGTGCGCCTGGGGAGCCCGGCGCGCCTGGTGAGCCCGGTCAGCCGGGTGCGCCCGGTCAGCCCGGCGAGCCCGGCGAGCCCGGTCAGCCGGGTGCGCCCGGTCAGCCGGGTGCGCCTGGTGGCGGCGGCAACGACCGTGACGACACCCCGCCCCCCGCCGGTGGCTCGGGTCGTCCCGGTGGTGGCGCACTGCCCAACACCGGCGCCGACCTCGGTCTCCTGGCGGTCGCCGGGATGCTCCTCCTCGGAGGGGCCGGCGCGGCTGCCGTGCGCACCCGTCGCCTGACGGCCCGCGGCTAGTCCACCTGACGAAAGCCCCTGGTCGGCCTCGGCTGACCAGGGGCTTTCGGGTGCCGGGCGACGATGACGACCTGCCCTCCCGCGCTATGGCGCGGCCGGCCGCCGACCCGACCCCGGATACGCCGAAGGCCCCCGATCAAGGGGGCCTTCGTCCGTGTGGAGCCGCCTAAGAGAATCGAACTCTTGACCTTCTCATTACGAGTGAGACGCTCTACCGACTGAGCTAAGGCGGCGCGGCCACGGCGCACCGGGACAGCGCGGACCACTCTACCGGGACGGCGGCCGGGGCACCAAAACGGCTAGCAGGTCAGCCCGTCCTCGGGCAGCGTGCCCTCGATGAGGTACGTGTCCACGGCCTCGGTGACGCAGGAGTTCGACCGCCCGTACGCCGTGTGCCCCTCGCCCTCGTAGGTGACGAGGACGGCGTCGGCGAGCTGCTCCGCGAGGGACACGGACCACTCGTAAGGGGTGGCCGGGTCGCCGGTCGTGCCGATGACGAGGATGGGAGCGGCGCCCTCGGCGTGGACCTCGGTGCGCTCCGCCGTCGACGGGTACGGCCACACGTCGCAGGTGATGTCGCCGTAGGCGAGCATCTCGCCGAACGTCGGCGAGGCCTCGGCGAGCTCGGCCGCCTGGGCCTGCATCTGCGCGAGGTCGGCCTCGGCGGGGTAGTCGAGGCAGTTGATGGCGTTGAAGGCCTCGGTGGAGTTGGTGAGGTAGCTGCCGTCCTCCTCCCGCTCGGCGCTGACGTCGGCGAGGAAGAGGAGCTGCGAGCCGTCGCCGTCGTACATCGCCGCATCGAGGGCGGAGGTGAGGAGGGGCCAGTACTCGTTGTCGTAGAGGGTCATGATGATCCCCGACGCCGCCAGGCTCCCGGTGAGCTCCCGGTCGCTGCCGGTGGGCAGCGGCGTCGCCTCCGCCGTGGCGAGCAGGTCCTGGATCTGCCCGACGGCGTCGTCGACGTCGCCCTTGAGCGGGCAGTCGTCGCCCGCCAGGCAGTCCTCGGCGTAGGCCCGGATGGCGTTCTCGAAGCCGACCGCCTGCCCCATGACGAGCGCGGCGGAGTCCAGCGCCGGGTCGACCGCGCCGTCGAGGACCATCCGGCCCACGTTGGCCGGGAAGGTCTCGGCGTAGATCGCGCCGAGGAACGTCCCGTAGGAGTACCCGAAGTAGTACAGCTGCGGGTCGCCGACGACGTCGCGAAGGATGTCGAGGTCGCGCGCGGCGCTCTCGGTGTCGACGTGGGCGAGCAGGGGGCCGGTGCCGGCCGCGCACTTCTCCCCGAGCTCGGTGGCCGACGCGGTGAACTCGGCGAGGCCCTCGGGGGTCTCGACGTCGTACTCCGTGCTGCGCATCTCGTCGAGCTCGGCGTCGCTCACGCACTCCACGGCGTCGGACTCGTTGACCCCGCGGGGGTCGAAGCCGACCAGGTCGAACCGCTCGCGGACGTCGGCGCTGAAGAGGAAGTCGGCCGCCTCGACGAGCTGGACGCCGGAACCGCCGGGGCCGCCGGGGTTGATGAGGAGGGAGCCGATGCGCGCATCGCCGTCCTCGGCGGGCAGGCGCTTGAGGGCGAGCTCGATGCGCTCCCCGTCGGGGACCGCGTAGTCGAGCGGCACCTCCACGCGGGCGCACTCGAAGTCGTCGCCGCACGCCTCCCACGCGACGTCCTGGTCGTAGTACGCCTCGAGCCCGGCGGGCGCCGCCGGCATCTCCACGGGCTCCGTGCTCGCGCTCGGCGCGGTGGTCACGGAGTCGGCGGCGCGGTCGTCGTCGGTCTCGGAAGCGGTGCATCCGGCGAGGGCGAGAGCCCCCACGAGGAGCGCAGACAGGGCGGCAAGGCGCGGGGCTCGGAACACCCCGTCACAGTACAAGCGCGCCGGTCGGGCGGCGCGACGCCGTCCACCTCTCCCCCGACCTCGATCCCCCACGCCCCTCCCCCCGTCGTGATCATGCAGAAACGCCGGGAACTTCTGCATGATCACCAAAGAGGGATCGACGCGATCACCACAGGGGATGCGCGCGGGACGGCGGCGGGGGGTCAGCCCTGGGGACGTAGGGCGACGAGCATCGCCTCGACGGCGAGGAGCGGGGCGACGTTGCCGGCCAGGCGGGTGCGCGCCGTGTCGATGGCGTCCATCCGCCGCACGGTCTGCTCGGGCGTGGAGTCCTCGGCCAGCGCCCGGACCTGCGCGGCGAGGTCGGTGTTGACCAGCTCGACGTCGGCGCCCAGCTGGACCACGAGGACGTCCCGGTAGAGCGAGAGCAGGTCGACCATCGCCCGGTCGAGGACGTCGCGCTGGGCGCGCGTGGCACGGCGCTTCTGGTCCTCCTCGAGCTGGCGCACCTGGCCGCGCAGGCTGGGCGGCAGGGTGCGCTGGCCCTCGGCGCCCAGCGTGCGCAGCAGCTCGGCGCGCTCGACGGCGTCCCGCTCCTCCGTCGTCGAACGTCCCTCGGCCTGGGCCCGCTCGACGAGGTCGCTCGCGGCGAGCACGGCGTCCCCGACGCCGCGGATCTGCGCCGGGATGCTGAGCACGTCCCGCCGCCTCGCTCGTACCGCCTCGTTGGTGGCCAGCCGCCGGGCGACGCCGACGTGGCTCTGCGCCGCCCGCGCGGCGATGAGCGCCGTCGTCGGGTCGACGCCGTCGCGGCGGACGAGCAGGTCGGCGACCGCCTGGGCGGCCGGCACCCGCAGGCCGACCCGGCGGCAGCGCGACCGGATCGTCGTGACGACGTCCTGCGGGCTGGGGGCGCACAGGACCCACACGGTGCGCGGCGGCGGTTCCTCGATGGCCTTGAGCAGGACGTTGGAGGTGCGCTCGACCATGCGGTCGGCGTCCTCGACGAGCATCACCCGCCACCGCCCCTGGGACGGCGCCTGCTGCGCCGCCTGCACGAGCGGGCGCACCTCGTCGATGCTGATGATGACCCGCTCCGTGCGGACCACCTGGACGTCCGCGTGGGTGCCGGCCAGCGCCGTCGTGCACCCCTGGCAGTGCCCGCACCCGGGCTCGCCGGGGTCGGTGCACTGGAGGGCCGCGGCGAACGCGCGGGCGGCCACCGAGCGCCCCGAGCCGGGCGGACCGGTGAGGAGCCAGGCGTGCGTCATCGCGCCGGAGGCACCCGCACCACCCTCGTCCCCGCCCGCTCCGGTGAGCGCGCGGGCGTCGCGGACCGCGGCGGTGAGGGTGGCGACGACGTCGGGCTGCCCGACCACGTCGTCCCACACGCTCATGCCGGCCCCCCGGGCAGGAGCACGCTGACGCGCTCGCGGATCGCCGCGTGGAGCTCCTCGGGCGCTCGGGCCGCGTCGAGCACGAGGTAACGGTCGGGCTCGGCGGCCGCGAGGGCGCGGAACCGCTCGCGCACGCGCACGTGGAACGCGTCCGCCTCCCGCTCCATCCGGTCCGGGGCGCCCTCGCGCCGGCGCGCGCCGACCGCGGGGTCGAGGTCGAGCAGGATGGTGAGGTCCGGCAGCAGGTCACCCGTGGCCCACCGCGAGAGGCCGCGGACCTCGGCCTCGTCCAGCCCGCGGGCACCGCCCTGGTAGGCGAGGGAGGAGTCGATGTAGCGGTCGGTGACGACGACGGCGCCCCGCTCGAGGGCCGGCCGCACGAGGGAGTGGACGTGGTGGGCCCGGTCGGTGGCGAAGAGGAGGGCCTCGGTGCGGGGGTCGAGGTCCTCCCCGTGCAGGAGCGCCTCGCGCAGGACCCGGCCCAGCGCCGTCCCGCCCGGCTCGCGGGTGAGGACCGCCTCGCACCCGAGCGCGGTCAGCCAGGCCCCGAGCAGCGCCGCCTGCGTCGTCTTGCCCGCACCGTCACCGCCCTCGAGGGCGAGGAACAGGCCGGGCACGGCGGGGCGGGGGAGGGCCGGCGGGATCACCCGGTCAGCCTAACGAGCAGGACCGACGTGCCGGCACGCCGGTGGACGGCCGGCGCTACTCCCCCGGGAAGACGACGCCGAGCTGGCGGCGCACCTCGTCCATCACCCGCATGACGTCGAGGGTCGCCTGCCACGGCATGACCGCCGACTCCTGCAGGCCGGCGCTCACGCAGCGCGCGACCTCGGCCACCTCGAACTCGAAGCCGCCGTCGACGGGGTGCCGGTACTCCTCGCGGCGCCCGTCGCGGTGGACGACGGTGAACTCGCCCGGCGCGTAGAACGGCCCGCTCACCTCGATGCGCGCCTCGTTGCCGGCCACGCTCGCCGTCGTCGCGGTCGAGGCCCACAGGGTCGCCGAGCACACCGCGAGGGTGCGCTCGCCGTAGCGCAGGACGACGCTCTCCTGGCCGTCCACCCCCGTCTCGGTCAGGCTGCCGACGGCGACCACCTCGTCGGGCGCGCCGAGCAGGAAGTGCGCGAGCGAGAGGGGGTAGACGCACAGGTCGAGGAGCGCGCCACCGGCGAGGTCGGGGTTGAGCAGGCGGCCGCCGGGGTCGCCGTCGAGGCGCTGGCCGTGGTCCGCCACGAGGGAGACGACCTCCCCCAGCCGCCCGCCCTGGACGAGGTCGCGCACCGCGGTGATGTGCGGGAGGAAGCGCGTCCACATCGCCTCCATGACGAAGACCCCACGCTCGCGGGCCGCGGCGAAGACCTCCTCGGCCTCCGCGGCGGAGCGGGTGAACGCCTTCTCGACGAGGACGTGCTTGCCGGCCTCGATGGCGAGGAGGGCGTGGGCGCGGTGCTCGCTGTGCGGGGAGGCGACGTACACGACGTCGACGCCCGGGTCGGCGACGAGCTCGGCATAGCTGCCGTACGAACGCCCGATCTCGTGCTCGGCGGCGAAGGCGGCGGCGCGGTCCGCCGTGCGCGAGCCGACGGCGACGATCTCCTGCCGGGTGCGCGGGCGCACCTGGCGGACGAAGTGGCCGGCGATGCCGCCGGTGCCGATGATGCCCCAGCGCAGGGGCGGGGCGGTGGCCGGGTCGGGCACGGAGGCAGGCGGGAGCGCCGTCGTCGTCATGGGGCCCAGGCTAGTGGCGCCGCTGCGCCGGGCGACGTGTCAGGGCGTGGGCAGCCCGTCGGCGGGGTCGTAGCCGTAGCGGTCCTGGAGACCGGCGTCGGTGGTGGACGCCGGCGCACCGGCCGCGGCCTGGGCGGCGACGCCGGGCGGCGCCGACAGGTCCGCGCCGCCCGGCTGCTGCCGATCCGCTACTGCTCCTTGGCGGCCGCGCGCTTGGCGGGGGCCTTCGCCTTCGCCTTGGCGGGTGCCTTCTTCGTCGTCGTCTTGCGCACCGTGGCCTTCTTCTTCACCGGTCCCTTGGCGCGCTTCTCCTCGAGGAGCTCGTACCCGCGCTCGGGCGTGATCTCCTCGACGTCGTCGTCCTTGCGCAGCGTCGCGTTGGTCTCACCGTCGGTGACGTAGGGGCCGAAGCGCCCGTCCTTGACGACGACCGGCTTGCCGCTCACCGGGTCGGTGCCCAGCTCGCGCAGGGGCGGCTTGGCGGTGGCGCCGCGGCGCTGCTTGGGCTGGGAGTAGATCTCCAGCGCCTCGGGCAGGGTGATGTCGAAGATCTGGTCCTCGCCGGCGAGCGTGCGCGAGTCCGTGCCCTTCTTGAGGTACGGCCCGTAGCGCCCGTTCTGCGCGGTGATCTCCTCCCCCGACTCCGGGTCGGTCCCGACGACCCGCGGCAGGGTGAGCAGCCGCAGGGCGTCCTCGAGGTTCACGGTCTCCAGCTGCATGGTGCTGAACAGGGAGGCGGTGCGGGGCTTGACCTTGGCGGCCTTGGCCTTGCGGGCCGGCGGCTTCTTCCCGCCGTCCCCGTCACCCGCGGCGGCCGGGGCGGCGTCGCCGTCGTCGTCGGGGATGACCTCGGTGACGTACGGGCCGTAGCGCCCCACGCGCGCGACGATGGTGCGCCCGGTCTCCGGGTCGACGCCGAGCTCACGCCCGTCGTCGGCGCTGGCGGTGAGGAGCTCACGGGCGCGCTCGGGGGTCAGCTCGTCCGGGGCGACGTCGTCGGGCACGCTGGCCCGCCGGGACTCGCCGTCCTCGCCCGGGACCTCGAGGTAGGGGCCGTAGCGGCCCACCCGCAGGGTGATCCCGTCGCCGAGGTCGATGCTGTTGACCGCACGGGCGTCGATGTCCCCGAGCCCCTCGACGAGGGTCTTCAGGCCGTCCTGGTCGTCACCGCGGTAGAAGCGGGTCAGCCAGGACACCCGGTCCTCCCCGCCCGTGGCGATCTTGTCGAGGTCGGACTCCATCTCGGCGGTGAAGTCGTAGTCGACGAGGCGCGGCAGGTTGTCCTCGAGGAGACGGACCACGGAGAACGCCAGCCACGTGGGCACGAGCGCCTGCCCGCGGCGCTCGACGTAGCCGCGGTCGGTGATGACGGAGATGGTCGCGGCATACGTCGACGGCCGGCCGATCCCGCGCTCCTCCATCGCCTTGACCAGGCTGGCCTCGGTGTAGCGCGGCGGCGGGGTGGTCTCGTGGCCCTCGGCCGCGACCTCGTCGGTCGCAACGGCGTCGCCCTCGGCCAGGCGCGGCAGGCGGGTCTCCCGGCCGTCGCCGCCGGACTCGGCATACCGGTCGGCGTCGCGCCCCTCCTCGTAGGCGGCGAGGAAGCCGCGGAAGGTGATGACGGTGCCGGAGGCGGTGAGCTCGGCGCGGGTGGTCCCGCGGGCGAGGTCGACGTCGGCCGCGAGGCGGACCGTGGCGGTGGACCCGCGGGCGTCACCCATCTGCGAGGCGACCGTGCGCTTCCAGATGAGCTCGTAGAGCCGGAACTGCGCTCCCGTGAGCTCGCCGGCCACCTGGGCGGGCGTGCGGAAGGAGTCCCCCGCGGGACGGATCGCCTCGTGCGCCTCCTGGGCGCCCTTGGAGCGGTCGGCGTACAGGCGCGGCTTCTCCGGGACGTACTCGTCGCCGTAGAGCTCGGCGGCCTGCCGGCGAGCGGCGGAGATCGCCTGCGTGGACAGCGCCGGCGAGTCCGTCCGCATGTAGGTGATGTAGCCGTTCTCGTACAGGCCCTGAGCGGTGCGCATCGCCTCGCGGGCGCTCATCCGCAGCTTCCGGCTGGCCTCCTGCTGGAGCGTGGAGGTGGTGAACGGCGCGGCCGGACGGCGGGTGTACGGCTTGGTCTCCATCGACGCGACGCGGACGTCGGCGGTCTCGAGCGCCGCGGCCACCTCGCGCGCGGCCTGCTCGTCGAGGTGGACCGCGCCCCCCTTCACGGCGGCCGCCCGCAGCTCGCCGTCGTCGCCGAAGTCCCGGCCGGTGGCGACCTTCGCTCCGTCGAGGCTGGCGAGGCGCGCACCGAAGGCCCGACGGTCGTCGGTGTCGCCGCCGGTGAAGGTGCCGCGCACGTCCCAGTACGACGCCGCCCGGAAGGCCATCCGCTCGCGCTCACGCTCGACGACCATCCGGGTCGCCACGGACTGCACGCGGCCCGCGGAGATGCCCGGCTTGATCTTGCGCCACAGGAGCGGGGAGACCTCGTATCCGACGAGGCGGTCGAGGATGCGCCGGGTCTCCTGCGCGTCGACGAGGCGGGTGTCGAGCTCGCGGGTGTTCTCCAGCGCGCGGCTGATCGCCTCCTTGGTGATCTCGTGGAAGACCATCCGCTTGACGGGCACCTTGGGCTTGAGGACGTCGAGGAGGTGCCAGGCGATGGCCTCGCCCTCGCGGTCCTCGTCGGTGGCGAGGTAGAGCTCGTCGGAGTCCTTGAGAAGGCGCTTGAGCTCGGCGACCTTCTTCTTCTTGTCGGAGTCGACGACGTAGTAGGGGTCGAAGTCGCCCTCGACGTCGACGGCGAACTTCCCGTAGGGGCCCTTCTTCATCTCCGCCGGCAGCTCCGAGGGCTGCGCCAGGTCGCGGATGTGACCGACGCTGGCCTCGACGGAGAAGTCCGGTCCCAGGTAGCCGCTGATCGTCCGCGCCTTGGCGGGCGACTCGACGATCACAAGCTTGCGGGTGGTGCTGGGCACAGGGGGCCTTCCTTCGGGAGGTGCCGGGGATCGGCAGGGTACGTCGGGGCGACCGTACATCGTGGGACCGACTGCGCGTCGAGGGGATACCCCCCGTCGCATCGCCCCGACCACGGTACGGCAGGGTCCACCGGGCACCGCGCGGGCGGGCGTCACCGCCCCGGTGGCTACGCCTGCGGGCGGATGGACTCGAGGCAGCGGCGGATGGTCGTGGCGATGCTGCTGGCACCGAGGTAGGCGTCCTCGGGCGCCTTGGACCAATGCCACTGGATCTGCGAGACGAGCTTTTCGAGCGACGCATCGGCCGCGGCGTAGGCCTCCTGCTCGGCGGAGGCGTCCTCGACGGAGGCGAGGGCGGTGGACAGCGCCCGCAGCGTCGCGGACGCCGCCGGCCGCAGCTCGGGGCCCAGGGCGACCCGCTCGTTCTCCGCCCGCTCCTGCCAGGTGAGGAGCCGGACCAGGTCCTCGACGAGGAACGCGACCTCGTCGAGCGTGCGGGCCTGCCGAATGGTCAGGGTGAGGTCGTCCTGGTACCGGTTCACCCGCCGGTTCCCGCGAGCGGCCTCCCGCGTCTCCGCGACGGCGGTGCGCATGGTGGCGAGGAGCGGGTCGAGCGAGCGGCGCCGCGCCGCCCACTCCTCGGCGTCGGGCGGGGTGTCCTGGTCCAGGCCCTCCGCGAGGCTGGTGAGCTGCTCGGCCAGGGTCGCGCGGACGCGTCGCAGGGCCTCCTGCGCCGGCGCCAGCGGCAGCGAGGGCAGCACCCACGTCACGGCCATGCCGATGGCCGCCCCGACGGCGGTCAGACCCGCGTAGGCCCCGACGAACGCGCTCGGGTCGTGCTGGCCGAAGATGAGGGTGAAGAGGGCGCCGGTGACCACCCACCCGCCCATCTCCCCCAGCACCCGCCAGCCGGCGACGAGGACGCCGACCGCGACGACCGCGGCCACGCCGAGGGAGTCGAGGCGCACGACGACGTCGACCGCGAGCGCGATGGCCGCGCCGAGGGCGATGCTCGCGACCGCCTGGACGCTCTCGCGCACCGAGCCGGCGAGCGTGAAGGAGGTGGCGACGACCGCGCCCATCGGGGCGTAGTACGCGTAGTTCCCCAGCTCGCCGGGGACCAGCCGGCCGACGTACCAGGCGAGGGCCGCCGCGATGGCGGCACGCACCGCCATGGCGACGCGGGGGTGCCGCACCCACGCCCGGAGGAGCCGGCCCGGACGCCGGAGGCGCGTGGGCACGCGGAGGGCATCCATGCCTCTATCGTGCACGCCGCCCGGGCCGCCGGGTCCCCGGGCCGCCGTGTTCCTGCCCACCCCGGTTCGACGCGCGCCCGCCCTTCCTCGCGCGTCAGCCGGCGGGGCGAGGCGGGCCGAGGCGCACGTGCACCCCCGGGGAGAAGTGGACCATCGGCCTTCCCGTGGGTGCGGGCAGCCCGCACGCCCGCAGGAGGGAGTCGCCGTCGACCCGCGCCGTCGCCTCGTGAAGCGGCCATGGCTCGTGCTCGGCCGGGACCCGCCACAGGCGGCCGGCGCGGCGGCTGAACGCCCACCACCGGGCCGTGAGCGCGACGGCGAGCTCCCCGGGTGCGGTGATCCGCGGGCCCACCTCGACCTGGGCCCGCAGGCCGACGCCGGTGTCGCCGCGCCCCCCGAGGGGGCGGCGGGCGCTGCGGTAGGCCACCCGGCTGCCCGGCCGGTCGGTCGCCATGGCGATGTCCGCCCAGCGGTACGGCAGCCCGAGCGCCCGCAGCGCCGCGATGAACGGCAGCCGCGGGCACTCGAGGGAGAAGAACCAGATGCCGGCCGTCCCGTCCGGCGTGCGCGTGTAGGTGCGCACGTTCACCTCCGGGAAGGTGGACAGGTGCGGGACGGCCGGGAGGCCGGGGACCCGGACGTCGCGCATGCGGAACGGCGTGACGCCCACCCAGGCCCGGCCCTCGTAGGCCTGCACGGTCAGCCCCGGGGGCAGGAGCGCCTGGACGACGTCGGCCGGGTAGGACCAGTGGAGGAAGGTGAGGTCCTCCCACACGTGGAGGTTCACCGGTACCCCCACGCGGTGCGGGGCGACCTCGGTGCTCACGGCCGTGCCCGGGTCAGAACACCGGCTGGCCACCGGTGACGCCGAGGACGGTGCCCGAGACGTAGCTGGCCTCGTCGCTGCCGAGGTAGACGAACGCCGTCGCCACCTCGATCGGCTGGCCGACGCGCCCCAGCGGCGTCTGCTCGCCGAAGGACTCCACCTTCTCGGGCGGCATCGTCGCGGGGATGAGGGGCGTCCAGATCGGGCCCGGGGCCACCGCGTTGACGCGGATCCCGCGGGGGCCGAGCTGAGCGGCGAGGTTGACCATGAGGTTGTTGAGCGCGGCCTTCGTCGCCGCGTAGTCGAGCAGGGGCTCGGAGGGCTGGAAGGCCTGGATCGACGTCGTGATGATGATGCTCGCCCCCTCCTGCAGGTGCGGGACGAGGGCCTTGACCAGCCAGAACGTGGCGAACACGTTGGTGGTGAAGGTGCGCTCGATCTGCCCCGCGGGGAAGTCCTCGATCCCGCCCGGCTGCGCCATCTGGAAGGCGGCGTTGCTCACGACGATGTCGATGCCGCCCAGGGCGTCGATGGCCTTCCGGGCGAGCTCGACGTTGGCCTCCTCGGTGCGCTGGTCGGTGGGGAGCAGGACGCAGGTGCGTCCGGCGGCCTCGACCTGGCGCCGCGTCTCCTCGGCGTCGTCGTTCTCCTGCGGCAGGAAGGCGATGGCGACGTCCGCGCCCTCCTTCGCGTAGGCGATGGCCGTGGCGCGGCCGATGCCGGAGTCGCCGCCCGTGATGAGCGCGCGCTTGCCGACGAGGCGCTCACGGCCGGTGTAGCTCGTCTCGCCGTGGTCGGGGGCGGGGTCGAGGGCCGCGGTCTCGCCGGGCCACTGCTGGGTCTGCGCGGGGATCTCGGAGGTCATGCGGTCATCGTGCCGAGGGTGGACCGGCCCCGCATCCGGAGGCGTGACCGTCCTCCCTCCGCTCGTGATCATGGAGAAGCGCTGGGCGGGGGACCCCGCGTTCCTGCACGCGCACCACGGGGTGCCGAGCACCCGCGCGGGTCAGGACGGCGTCGGCGCGAGGAGCCCGTCGAGGACGAGCCCGCGCACCTGCGGCACGATCTCGCCGACGACGTCGTCCGTGGGCGCCTCGAGGAGTGCCGCCACGGCGCCGACGATCTGCCCCAGCGTGAGGTCGCCGTCGCAGGCGCCCACCACGGCGGCGAGCGCGGTGCCCGCCTGGACGGTCCGGCCGAGGCCGCCTCCCTGGCGCAGGAGGATGACCTCGGGGTCCAGCGCACCGGGCCGCAGGTAGCGCTCCTCGGTGACGTCGGGGGCCACCGCGAGCGTGCTGCCCAGCAGCGCGGCGTCGTCGCGGTCGGCGAGCCAGTCCTGGGCGGCGAGGACCGCGGCGACATGGCCACCGAGGGGCTGACGGACGTCGCCGGTGATCGACTCCAGGCGGTGCCAGGGCGTCCGGGTCGCCGCCGGCCGCCGCAGGGTGAGGTAGCCGAACCCCACGCCCTCGACGCCCCGCGCCTCGAAGTCGCCGATCCACGCGTCGTACGCCGCCTCGTACCGTCCCCGGTCGGCGCCCGCCCGCAGGCCGCCGTCACGCAGCCAGGTCTCGACGTACTCGGCGGGGTCGAGGAGCTCGCGCTGGACCACCCACCCGTCCAGCCCCGAGTCGGCGAGCCAGGCCCCGACGCGCTCGCGCCAGTCCTCCCCCACCCGGTGCTCCCAGTTCCCCAGCAGCTGCGCCACGCCGCCGGGCGCGAGGTGCTCCCCGACCCCGACGACGAGGTCGCGGACGAGGTCGTCCCCGCCGCGGCCGCCGTCGCGGTACTCCATCGCCGGCAGCCCGGCCGCGCGGGCGGCGGGCGGGGTGATGACGAACGGGGGGTTGGAGACGACGAGGTCGAACCGGTCCCCGGCGACCGGCTCGAGCAGGGACCCCTCCCGCAGGTCGAGGCCGACGCCGGCGAGCGCCGCGTTGAACGCGGCGAACGCGAGGGCGCGGGCGGAGAGGTCGGTGGCGACGACGTCGGCGCAGTGCCGCGCCGCGTGCAGGGCCTGGATCCCGCACCCGGTGCCGAGGTCGAGGGCACGCCGGCGCGGCGTGCGGACGGTCACCTGGGCGAGGGTGAGGGACGCCCCGCCGATGCCGAGGACGTGGTCGGCGGCCAGGGGCGCGCCGGTGGCGGCCTCACCGAGGTCGGAGGCGACCCACCAGGTGGCCTCGCCGCCGGCGTCCGTGGCGGCGTAGGGGCGCAGGTCGCACCGGGCACGGACCTCGTCCTCGCCGTCGGCGCCGGCGGCGCCCACCAGCCCCAGCCGCTCGGCGCCGGCGGTCCCCAGGGTGGGGAGGGCGGCGTCGAGCTCCCGACGCCGCACGGTGTCGCCGAGGAGGAAGGTCCGCACGACGGCGGCAGCCGGCGCCGAGGAGGCCCGCGCGGCCCGGAGCGCCGGGACCCGCTGCTCGCGGTGGAGGGCCGCGTCGGCGACCGGGCCGAGCAGGCCGGTCACCTCGTCGACGGCGTACGCGCCCAGGTCGGTGCGGGCGGCGGCGAGGAGCGCGGCGTCGTCGGAGCGCGGTGCGGGCGCAGAGCCTCCGGCGGGCGCGGAGCCTCCGGCGGGCGCCGAGCCGAACGAGGCCGTCACGCCCCGCTCAGCTCGGTGAGCACGTGCGGCAGCTCGGGGAGCAGCTCCCGGGCGAGGAAGCCCACGCGGCCCACGCCCGCCGCGAGGCGGTCCCCGGCGGCGGCGTGCAGGTGCGAGGCCCAGACCACCGCCTGGAGCGGGTCCGCACCGCGGGCCAGGAGGCCGACGAGGGCGCCGGCGAGCACGTCCCCGCTGCCCGAGGTGCCGAGCCCCCGCTCGCCCGTGGTCTTCTCCCACAGGACGCCGCCCGGCGCGGCGACGAAGTCCCCGCAGGAGACGACGGCGTCGTAGCGCCCCGCGATGGTCGTCGCGGCGGCGGCGAGGTCCTCGACGTCGTCGACGCCAAGGAGGAACGCGGCCTCGCCGCTGTTGGGGGTGAGCAGGAGGCGGCCGCGCAGGCGGTCCGCCGCGTCACCGAGCTGGGAGAGCGCACCGACGGCGAACGCGTCGAGGACGACGGGCACCTCCGGTCCGACGCGCTCGGCGATGCCCCGGACGAGCCGGACGGTGCCCTCCGGGTCGTCGAGGCCCGGGCCGACGAGCAGGGCCGCGGCGCCGGAGAGCACGCGCTCGAGGGCGTCGAGCCCGCCACCCGTCACCGAGCCGCCCTCGTCCTCCTCGAGGCCCGTGACCCCCGCCTCGGGCAGCGCCACGGCGACGGCGGTGGCCACCGAGGCTGCGACCCCCACGGTGAGCTTGCCGGCCCCCACCCGCAGCGCCGCCAGCCCGGCGAGCATGACGGCGCCGGGGGTGCCACGGGAGCCGCCCAGCACGAGCACCTGGCCGCGCTCGTACTTCGACGCCCCGGGCGCGGGCAGCGGCCACGCCCGCAGCGCGGTCGGCGTGATGGGACGGGGGACGTCCTGTGCGGCGTCGTTCATCGGTTCAGCACCCATCGGTCCGTCGCTCACCGGTCGTCGGTTCGTCGTTCATCGGTCGGAGGTTCGTCGTTCATCGGTCGTCGCGGGCTGGGCCGTCACCGGTGCCCCCTGGTCGACCAGGTGGTCGGCGAGGTTGTAGTGGACGAGCGACCACTGGTCCTCGTCCTCGGCGCGCACGAGCCGGGTCACCGAGGCGTTGCGCACGCTGGAGGTGCGTCCGACCTCGAGGACGCTGGCCTCGTCCATCCCCTCGCACACGTAGCGGAAGACGAGGATGACGGCGTCGTGGCAGGTGATGAGGACCCGGCGGTGGTGACGCTGGCGCTCGAGGTCGGCGAGCACCGAGCGCACCCGCAGGGCCATGTCGGCCCACGACTCCCCGCCCGGCGGGCGGTAGTAGAACTTGCCGAGCCACTCCCGCCGCTCGGCCTCCTCGGGGTAGCGCCGGCGGATCCCCGCGCCGGTGAGCGTGTCGGTGATGCCGAGGTCGCGGTCGCGCAGCCGCTCGTCGATGCGCAGCGGCGGGGTGAACCCGGCGACGTCGAACGCGCCGCGGGCGGTGTCGAGGGCCCGCCGGTACGGGGAGGACCAGACGGCGTCCGGGCGCTCGTCGGGGCCCAGGTCGCCGAGCCACCGGCCCAGCGCCTGGGCCTGCTCGACCCCCGTCGCGGACAGCTCGACGTCGGCGTCACGGGCCGGTACCTCGATGACCTCGGCGCCGCTGCGGTAGGCCCGCGCCGCGGCGACGTTGCCCGCGCTCTCACCGTGACGGACGAGAAGCAGCTCGGTTGCACCCATGGGTCGCAACGTAACGGAGCGCGGTCCGGCATGCCCGCCGGTGACGGTGTCGTACGTCACCGCTAACCTCACCCTGTCCCCTCACCGCCCGACCCGGGCTCATCTCGAAGGACCACACACTCGATGATCACTGCTGATCGCAGACCCACCCGCCGCCTCGTCCCCGTGACGGCCCTCTCCCTGCTGCTCGCCGGCGGCGCCGTGCCGGCCGGTGCCGCCGTCGAGGACGAGACCCTCGACCTCACCCTGCTCGCGACCACCGACGTCCACGGCCACGTCTACAACTGGGACTACTTCGCCGACGGCCCGTACGAGGACTCCGAGGACATCCTCGGACTCACCCGGGTCGCCTCGGTCGTCCAGGACGTCCGCGCGGCCCAGGGCGAGGAGTCCGTCGTCGTCCTCGACAACGGCGACGCCATCCAGGGCACGCCGCTCACCTACTACTACGGCATGGGCGACGGCGCCGACGACGTCCTCTCCGGGGCGCTCACCCACCCCATGGCCCAGGCCTTCAACCACATCGGCTACGACGCCCAGGTGGTGGGCAACCACGAGTACAACTACGGCCTGGAGATGCTCGCCGCCTACGACGAGGACCTCGACGCCCCGCTGCTCGGCGCCAACGTCCTCGAGGCGGGCACGGACGAGCCGTACCACGAGCCCTACACGCTCATCGAGCGGACCATCGACGGCGAGCAGGTGACCGTCGGGGTCATCGGGCTCGTCACGCCGGGCGTGCGCTACTGGGACAAGCAGCACGTCGAGGGGGTCCTCGACTTCCAGGACATGGTCACCGCCGCCCAGCGCTGGGTGCCGGTCGTGGAGGCACAGGCCGACGTCGTCGTCGTCCTCGCCCACACCGGCGAGGGCAACGTCGCCAACGAGGACTACGACCCCGCGCTGCTGCCCGAGGACGTCATCAACAACATCGCCTACTTCGCCCCCGGCATCGACGTCCTCGTCGCCGGGCACTCCCACGAGGACGTGCCGCAGCAGGTCTACACGAACATCGAGGGCGACCCGGTCCTCATGACCCAGCCCAGCTCCTGGGCCCGCAGCGTCACCGAGACCTCCCTCACGCTCGTCCCCGAGGGCGACGGCTGGCAGGTGGACTGGTCGCAGGCCAACGCGCCGACGGCGGTCGCGCACTACGGCTCCGAGACCGAGGAGGACCCCGCGCTCGCCGAGGCGCTGCGCGAGGAGCACGAGACGACGGTCGACTACGTCAACACCCCGGTGGCCCAGTCGGTGACCGAGCTGCCGGCGGCGACGTCGCGGTACGAGGACACCCCGATCATCGACTTCATCAACCACGTGCAGGCCCAGACCGTCGACGCGGCGCTGGAGGGCACCGAGTACGCCGACGCCACCGTCATCTCCCAGGCGTCGCCGTTCTCCCGCACCGCCGTGTTCCCCGAGGGCGAGGTGACGATCCGCGACATCGCCAGCCTCTACATCTACGAGAACACCCTGCGCGCGGTCGAGCTCACCGGGGCCCAGCTGCAGGACTACCTCGAGTACTCCGCCCGGTACTTCGCCCAGGTGGCCGAGGGCGCGGAGTTCGACCCCGAGACCGGGACGAACGCCGCCTACCCCGACCGTCCCGACGGCGTCCCGGACTACAACTACGACGTCGTCTCCGGCCTGGAGTACTACATCGACATCTCCCAGCCGGTGGGCGAGCGGATCGTCGACCTGTCCTACCCTGACGGCACGCCGGTCGGCGACGACGACGTGTTCGTCATGGCCCTCAACAACTACCGCCAGAGCGGCGGCGGGGCGTTCCCGCACGTGGCCGAGGCACCCGTGGTCTACGACGAGCTCCTCGAGATCCGTCAGCTGCTCATCGACTGGGCGTCCGAGCGTGGGGTCATCGACCCGGTCGACTTCGCCGCCGAGAACTGGTGGCTGGTGACGGCGGCCGACCAGGTCCCCGTCGACCCGACGCCGCAGCCCACCGAGCCGGCGGAGCCGACCCAGGAGCCCACCACGGCTCCGGCGCCGACCGGGGCACCGTCCCCGACGGCGGACGTGCCGGCCCCCGGCGGCCCCGGCGGGCGCCTGCCCGAGACCGGTGCGGGGACGACGGCCGGCCTGGCCGGCACGGCGCTCCTGCTCCTCATCGGCGCGGGCGCCGTGCTCGCCACCCGGCGGCGGGTGCAGGGCTGACCACCGGTCTTCCCCTCTAGCCACCCCACCCGCCTCCGTCCTCGCGTCCCCGCCCCGTGATCGTGCAGAACCGCGGGGCGCGGCCGGGGGCGGCACTACCCACCACCCCACCCCCGTGATCCTCGAGGGCGGGATCACCCGATGAGAAGCGGGCCGGACATCGCGCACCAGCGCCCCGTCCGGCCCGCTTCCGCGTCTCGCCGCGGTGGGGTCGCCGCCCCCGCGGTGGGGTCGCCGCCCCCGCGCTGAGTTCGATAGTTCAGAGCCGAGTTCGCTAGTTCTGACTAGCGAACTCGGCACAACATGGCGAACTCGGCGCGGCGCGGCGGCGAACTCGGCGCAACATGGCGAACTCGGCAGCGGCGCCGCGATCAAGCACGACTCAGCACGGTGCGTGACCCGGCGGAGCGCCGGGGCCCCACCACCGCCGCGGCTCAGCCCAGCGTCGCGCTCTCGTGCTCGGCGCGCGCCTCGTTCTCGGCGTCGACCCGGGCGGCACGCAGCCGCGACGCGATGACGGCGCCGAAGGCCACCGCCGCTGCCACGAGCGCGATCCCCACCCGCAGGGCGTGGTTGGCGTCCTCCGGCACGCTCATCTGGACGACCGCCGGGGCGATGAGCACGGCGACGAGGTTCATCACCTTGATGAGCGGGTTGATGGCGGGGCCGGCGGTGTCCTTGAACGGGTCGCCGACGGTGTCCCCGATGACGACGGCGGCGTGCGCCTCGGTGCCCTTCCCGCCGTGGTGCCCGTCCTCGACGATCTTCTTGGCGTTGTCCCACGTCCCGCCGGCGTTGGACAGGAAGACGGCCATGAGGACGCCGGCAGCGATCGCCCCGGCGAGGAACCCGGCGAGGGGGCCGACGCCCAGGCCGAACCCGACGGCGATGGGCGCGAACGCGGCGAGCAGCCCCGGGGTGGCGAGCTCGCGCAGCGAGTCCCGCGTGCAGATGTCGACGACGCGCCCGTACTGGGGGCGGACCTCGCCGGTCATGATCCCGGGGAACTCGTGGAACTGGCGGCGCACCTCGAAGACGATGGCGCCCGCGGCGCGGGTCACGGCGTCGATCGCCAGGCCCGAGAAGAGGAAGACCGTGGCCGCGCCGAGGATGACGCCGACGAGCGTCACCGGCGAGATGATGCTGTAGCTGAGCATGGCCGCCACCACGCCGCCCGCGCCCTGGGTGCCGGCGGCGATGATCTCCTCGAGCGACTCGGCGACGGCCGCTGCGTAGGCCCCGAAGAGGGCGGTGGCGGCGAGGACCGCCGTCGCGATGGCGATCCCCTTGGTGATCGCCTTGGTGGTGTTGCCCACGGCGTCGAGGTCGGTGAGCGTCTGCGCCCCCTCCGGGCCCACCTCCCCGGACATCTCCGCGATGCCCTGCGCGTTGTCCGAGACCGGGCCGAAGGTGTCCATGGCGACGATGACACCGACCGTGGTGAGCAGCCCGCAGCCCGCGAGCGCCACGAGGAAGAGCGAGAGGGCGACCGAGCCGCCGGCGATGAGGAAGACGCCGCAGATCGCGGCGGCGATGATCCCCGCGGTGTAGACGGCCGACTCGAACCCCACCCCGATGCCGGAGAGGACGACGGTGGCCGCCCCGGTGCGCGAGGTGGCGGCCACGTGGAGGGTGGGCTTCGACGTCGTGCCCGTGAAGTAGCCGGTCACCCAGAGGATGACGCCGGCCAGGACGACGCCGATGACGACGGCGGCCGAGGCGACGAGCCGCGGGTCACCGGGGTGCGCCGCGAGGCCCTCGCTGACGCCGTCGAACGCGGCGAACGACGACGGGAGGTAGACGAACGCCGCCACGGCGGCGAGCCCGGCGCCCACGAGCGCCGAGACGTAGAACCCGCGGTAGATCGCCCGGAGGCCGTTCTCGTTCCCGCGGACGCGGGTGATGGCCACGCCGAGCACGGCGACGACGGCCCCGATCGCCGTGACGATGAGGGGGAAGATGATCCCCTGCTCGCCGACGGCGGCCTTCCCGAGGAGCAGGGATGCCACGAGCATGACGGCGTAGGACTCGAAGAGGTCCGCGGCCATGCCGGCGCAGTCGCCGACGTTGTCCCCGACGTTGTCGGCGATCGTCGCGGCGTTGCGGGGGTCGTCCTCCGGGATGCCCCGCTCGACCTTCCCCACGAGGTCGGCGCCGACGTCGGCGGCCTTGGTGAAGATGCCGCCGCCCACGCGCATGAACATGGCGAGCAGCGCGGCGCCGAAGCCGAAGCCCTCGAGCACGGCGGGGGCGTCACCGCGGTAGATGAGGACGACGCCGGCGGCGCCGAGCAGCCCCAGGCCGACGACGGACATCCCGACGACGCCGCCGGTGCGGAACGCGATGCGGGCCCCCTCGGTGCGCCCGCCGGGGTACTGCGCGGCGGCGGCCACCCGCAGGTTGGCGCGCACGGCGAGCCACATGCCGAGGTAGCCGATCGCGGCGGAGAACCCGGCGCCGAAGAGGAACGCCACCGCGCGCCCGATCTTGATGCCGCTGTCCCCGGGGAGCAGGAACAGCAGGGCGCAGACGACGACGGCGAAGAGCGCCAGGGTGCGGAACTGCCGGTTGAGGTAGGCGGCGGCGCCCTCCTGGATGGCGAGGGCGATGCGTTGCATCGCGGGCGACCCCTCGTCGGCGGCGAGCACCTGCCGGCGCAGCACGACGGCGACGCCGAGGGCACCCACCGCGATGACCGCGACGATCCCCACGATGGTCAGGCTTGAAGCACCCAGCTCGAGCATCCGGCCTCCTCGGCAGCGCGGCGCACCGACGTCGTCAGGCGTCGGTGCCCGGTCGTGGACGGGCGGGGCGTGCACGCGCCACCCGGAGTCGTTGCCGGAGTCTACGCATGGGAACGTGGCCTGAGTCACATCTCGTGCGCCCTTGGTCGCAGGTGTAGCCAAATGGTCGGGTCGCGCGACGCGGGGCCGGGGCACCCGAAACCGCTCACGCCCCCGGCCGCCTCGTGGTACCGGCCGGCGCACGCCCGGCCCCGCCCCCACCGACGCGCCCATCGGCGATGATGGTGGGGTGCCCACCCCTGACGTCCTGGCGCTGCTGCGCCGCCTCGGTGAGCACGACGGTCGCCTCGTCCACCTCGAGCAGATCCCGCCCCGCCCCGGGGTGACGGTCCCGTGGCCCGAGTGGGCGGACGAGGGCGTCGTCGCCGGCTACCGGCGGATGGGGGTCGACGCCCCCTGGGCTCACCAGGTGGAGGCCGCCGAGGCGGCCTGGCGCGGGACCCACACCGTCATCGCCACGTCGACGGGGTCGGGCAAGTCGCTCGCAGCGTGGCTGCCCGTCCTCAGCGGCATCCGCACGGCCACCCAGGCCCGGGGGGCCGCGAGCCTCGGGCGACGGCCGGGCACGCTCTACCTCTCCCCCACCAAGGCCCTGGCCGCCGACCAGCTCGCCGGGCTCGAGCGGCTCCTCGCGGCGGCCGAGGTCCGCGACGTCCGCGTGACGACGTGCGACGGCGACACCCCCATGGAGGAGCGGGACTGGGCGCGCGAGCACGCGCACGTCGTGCTCACCAACCCGGACTTCCTCCACTACTCGCTGCTGCCCGGCCACCGGCGCTGGCAGCGGCTGCTCCGCGGGTTGCGCTACGTCGTCGTCGACGAGTGCCACGCCTACCGGGGGGTCCTGGGGGCGCACGTCGCGCTCGTCCTGCGGCGCCTCCTGCGCCTGGCCGAGCACTACGGCTCCCACCCCACGGTCATCGCCGCGTCGGCGACGACGGGGGAACCCGAGCTGACGGCCGCGCGCCTCATCGGCGTGGAGCCGGCCCAGGTCCACGCCGTCACCACGGACACCGCTCCCGCGGGGCGGCGCTCGGTCGCCCTGTGGCAGCCGGCGCTGACCCCCGGGTGGGCCGCCGCCTGGCCCGGGGAGGGGGTACCCCTGCCGGACGCGCCCCCGGAGGAGGACGCCGCGGCGGACGGGCCGCGCCGCAGCGCGACGAGCGAGGCGGCGGACCTCCTCGCGGACCTCGTCGTGGCCGGGGCGCGCACGCTCGTCTTCGTCCGCTCGCGGTACGGCGCGGAGGTCATCGCCGAGCAGACCCGCGCCCATCTGAGCCCCGTGGACCCCGCCCTGGCCGCTCGCGTGGCCGCCTACCGGGGCGGCTACCTCCCGGAGGAGCGGCGCGCGCTCGAGGCCGCGGTACGCAGTGGTGAGCTCCTCGCCCTCGCCACGACGAACGCGCTCGAGCTGGGCGTCGACATCGCCGGCCTCGACGCCGTGCTCATCGCCGGGTGGCCGGGCACCCGCGTCTCCCTGTGGCAGCAGGCGGGGCGCGCGGGCCGAGCCGGCGCGGAGGGCGTCGCCGTCCTCATCGCCAGCGCCGACCCGCTCGACTCCTACCTCGTCCACCACCCCGAGGCCGTGTTCGGGCAGGGCGTGGAGGCGACCGCGTTCGACCCGACCAACCCCTACGTCCTGGCCCCCCACCTGTGCGCGGCCGCCGCCGAGCTCCCCCTCACCGACCCTGACCTCGGCCGGTTCGGCCTGTCCGACGACGCACTGCTCACCGAGCTGGCGACCCGGGGGCTCCTGCGCCGCCGGCCAGCCGGGTGGTTCTGGAACTTCACCCGGCCGGAGCGCGCCACCGACCTCACGGACCTGCGCGGCGGCGCGGGCGGCACCGTCCAGCTCGTCGAGACCGGCACCGGCACCGTGCTCGGGACGGTCGACGCCGCGCGCGCCGACGCCACGGTCCACCCCGGGGCCGTGTACCTGCACCAGGGCCGCACGTACGTCGTCGACTCGCTCGAGGACGACGTCGCCCTCGTCCACCGCGAGGAGGACGTCGCCTTCCGCACCAAGGCCCGCAGCTCCTCGCACGTGCGGATCGTCGCCCCGCGGGAGAGCGAGGACTGGCGGTCCCCGTCCGGCGAGCGGGTCCGCTGGTCGTTCGGCGCCGTGGAGGTCACCTCGCAGGTGACCGGCTACGACCGCCGGCGGGTCCCCGGCATGGACATCGTCGGTTCCTACCCGCTCGAGGCGCCCGAGCGGACCCTGGAGACGACGGCGGTGTGGTGGACGGTCGACCCGGCCGCCCTCGAGGCCGCCGGAGTCGGTGCCGCCGACCTCCCCGGCGCGCTGCACGCGGCCGAGCACGCGTCCATCGGCCTGCTGCCGCTGCTCGCCACGTGCGACCGCTGGGACATCGGGGGGCTCTCGACCGCCCTCCACCCGGACACCGGTGAGGCGACGGTCTTCGTCTACGACGGGTACCCCGGCGGCGCGGGTTTCGCCGAGCGCGGCTACCGCGCGGCGCGCGAGTGGATGACGGCGACCCTCGGGGCGATCGAGTCCTGCGGCTGCGCGGACGGCTGCCCCAGCTGCGTGCAGTCGCCGAAGTGCGGCAACGGCAACTCGCCGCTGGACAAGGCGGCCGCCGCGCGCGTGCTCACGCTCCTCCTGCGGTGCGCGCCGGCGGGCCGCCCGGTCGCGTCCCGCTAACCCCGCCCGGAGTCCGTAGGCCCGTCCCTCCCGGCACCCCGCGGCGCAGTCCCGGCCGCGCGCACCACCACGATCCCCGCCTGGCTGGGCCCGACCCGCCGGTCCGGCGCGCGCCCTGGCCCGCGCAGCGAGGCCGTCCGGCAGGCCGGGCACCGACAGCGGGACCTCGGCGCGGACGACGACCTCATCCCCGGCGACGGCGCACGCCACCATCCCCGCGCCGTTGGCGGACACCACCGTGGCGGCTGCCGCGCAGGCCACCGCCGCGTTCCCACCCGGGCGGTGCAGCGCCTGCCCGGCCGCCAGGGCGCCGAGGTCGGCGGCCGTCTGGGCGGCGCCCCGGGCGTGCGCGGCGCGCCCGAGGCCGGCAACAGCGAGCGCCAGCACGATCGCGACGGCGATGACGCCCAGCCCGAGGACGGTCCCGCTGCCCCGGTCGCGGCCCCCTACCGCCGGGGCGCTCACGGCCCCGCCCCTGGTGCGCCGTCCGGTTCGGCCGGGGTCCGTGCGGTGGCCGTCGCCCGTAGGCCGTCCCAGCCGAGGCCGACGGCCACCGGCCGGGTCACCGTGACGACCACCCAGCCGTCCTCCACCCCCACGACGACGTCGGCGGCGGGCCCGGCCAGCTCCTGCACCACCTGCGTGACCACGGCAGGCTGCTCGCCGAGCGCCGCCGCCCGCGCCCCGGCGCGGGCAGCGTCGGCACAGCGCACGTGGGTGACCGCCGCCGCCCCGGCCGTGAGCACCACGACCAGGACGAGGACGACGGCGGGCAGGGCCAGGGCGAGCTCGGCCGTGACGGTTCCCCGCTCGCGTGCGCCGCTGCGCCGGAGCCCGCCCGCGCGCCGCACCCGCCCCGCCCCTGCCGCCGGCATCGCTCTCACCCGACCTGCAGCGCCTGCCGGATGATCCCCAGCAGCATCCCGCGCACCTCGGCGCTGCGCAGGATGACGAGGAGCAAGCCCGCGAAGGCCGCCGCCGCGAGCGTGGCGATCGCGTACTCCGCCGTCGCCATGCCCGCCTGCGGCCGGGCGGCGAGCGCGCCCGCCCGCGCCGCGAGCCCGGTCCAGGCTCCCGCCACCGCGCGTCGCACGGCGCGGCCGGCGGCCGGCCACCGGTCACCGGCAGGCACGGGGGGCCGGGGACGCCACCGCGTCCACGCCCCTCGCCCGCCGACCCGCGACGGCTGGCGCACCGCCGGGTCCGGCACCGTCGGGGCGGCCGCCTGCCACATCGTCGTCCGTCTCATGGGGACCTCCTCTGTTGCGTCCGTCCGCGTCTCGGCCGGCTCGAGGACACCCTGCGCCGGGGCGCCGTCATCGCGACGGCGGGTGGGAGCGAACTGTGGGTGGGCCAACCGCACCCGGCCCTGTGCGGCACTCGCCGCCCTACCGCGCGCCACCCCCGGCGGCCCGCACGGCGCAGTCCCGGGCTGGACTGGTCCGCGCACCGCTCGCGACCGGCCGGGGGCCTCCCCACCCGCCCAAGCCCGGGCGCGACCGTTCAGGGCGCGAGGATCGCGCCACCGGCGGCGAGGAGCACCGGCACGATGCCGAGCAGGACGAAGGCGGGGAGGAAGCACAGCCCCAGGGGCAGGACCAGCCGCACGCCCAGGCGCGCGGCGTCCTCCCGCGCCTGCCGGTGGCGCCGGGCCCGGATCCCCTCCGCGGCGCGGGCGACCAGCGTGTCCGGGGCGGCGCCGTCGACCCAGGCGGGCTCGAGCGCACGGCCGACGTGCTGGGCGACCGGTGGGCTCGAGTGCCACGCGTCCGGCCAGGGAGCGCCGAGCACGAGGGCGACGCCGGCCGAGCGCAGCGCGCGCCCCACCTCGTCGTCCTCCCCCACTGCCCGGCCGAGCGCCTGGAGCACCGCGGGAACCGAGGCGCCCGCCGCCATGGCCGCCCCCGCGAGGTCGAGGAGCACGGCAGCGTCGACGGGCGACGGCACCAGGGCGCGCCGCCGCGGCGGCGCCGGCGTCACCGGTCGGCGGACGGACCCCCAGGGCAGCGCGGCGAGGACCGCGAGGAGCGCGAGCGCGCCGAGCCCGTTCACCGCCGGGAGCCCCGCTCCGCGGCGGCGACGAGGGCCGCGGTCCACCGCCGGCCGACGAGGAGCAGCGCCCCGCCCGCGACGAGGCAGGCGCTCCCCCACGCCCCGTCGCGCAGGGTGGTGAGGGGGTCCGCACCGAGCGAGGACCCGAGCAGCAGCCCGACCACGGGCAGCCACCCGAGGATGCGGGCCGTGCTCGCCGGCCCCGCCAGCGCCACCCGGCGGGCACCGGCGGCCGCGGTGGCCTCGGTGATCCCGTGCGCGCACCGGTCGAGGACGTCGGCGAGCGGGGCACCGAGCTCGTGGCTGAGCCGGCAGGCGACGACGACGGCGGCCACCGCCGCCCGGTCGTCGCTGCGCGGTCCGGCTCGGGCGGCGAGGTCCGTCAGCGCCCGGGGTACGCCGTCGGCGTCCGGCCCCGCGCGGGCCGTGTCGGCAAGGTCGAGGCCCGCGCGGGCGAGCGTGGCGCCCCACGCCGCGTCGACACTCGCCCCGGACCGCAGCCGGGTCGCCACCTCGGTCACGAGGACCCCGACGTCGGGCAACGCGGAGTGCCGCCGCCGGGGCAGGGCGTGGCGCAGCCGTGCGAGCCGCCCGCGAGGCAGCGCGTCGGCGGTGCCCGCGCGGGCGAGCACGCCCGCGCGCGGCCCCCGGAGCCCCTCGCCGATCCGTGGTCGCCGCAGCGGGGCACGGACGAGGACAGCCAGGCACAGCAGGCCGACGGCGGCGGTCAGCGCGCTCACCGCGCGTCCTCCGCCAGCGCCGCGTCGAGCCGCGTGGCGAGGCGCGGCCACGCCGGGCCCTCCTGGACCCGGCCGTCGGCCCCGACGGTGAGCGCGAGGTCGCACGTGAGCTCGTCACCCCGCCGGGCCAGCAGCGCGACCTCGACGAGGCGCCGGGCGCCGGCGCGGCGGCGCAGGTGCAGCACGGCGTCGAGGGCGCTGACCGCCTGCACCGCCACCGCCTGCTCCGACATGCCCGCGAGCGCGCCGAGCGCGAGCAGCCGGGCCGGGACGTCCGCGGACGCGTTGGCGTGGACGGTCGCCCACCCGCCGTCGTGGCCGGTGTTGAGGGCGCCGAGGACCTCGCGCACCTCGGCTCCACGGCACTCCCCCAGGACGAGGCGGTCCGGGCGCATCCGCATGGCGGCGCGCACCAGCTCCGCCATCGAGACCGCCCCGGCGTCCTGCACGTTGGCCCGCCGCACCTGGAGGTGGACGACGTGCGGGTGGTCGGGCCGGAGCTCGGTCGCCTCCTCGATGCAGACGATGCGCTCGCCCGGCCCGACGAGGGAGAGCATCGAGGCGAGCAGCGTCGTCTTGCCGGTGCCCGTGGCCCCGCTGACGAGGACGTTCGCGCGGCACCGCACGAGGGCCCGCAGGACCGGTGCCACCTGCGGGGCCACCGTCCCGGAGGCGACGAGCTCGGCGAGGGAGAACGCCCGGGTCCGCAGCGTCCGCAGACTGATGAGCGTCCCGGTCGCGGACAGCGGGGGCAGCACGGCGTGCAGGCGGGTGCCGTCGGGCAGCGACCCGTCGACCACCGGGCAGGCGTCGTCGAGCCGCTGACCGCAGGCCGCAGCGAGGCGGGTGGCGAGGGCGCGGACCTCGCGCTCCGTCCCTACGACGGTGTCCACCCGTTCGAGGCCGGCGCCTCGGTCCACCCATGTCCCGGCCGCGCCGTTGACGAGGACGTCCGTGACCGCGGGGTCCTCGAGCAGGGGCTGAAGCACCTCCCCCGCGCCGAGGAGCTCGGCCCGGGTGGACCGCTCGAGCGCGAGCAGCGCCTGCAGCCCCAGCGGCCCGTCCGCCACCCGCACGCCACGGCTGACAGCGAGCGCGTCAGGGACCGCACCAGCCCCGGCCAGCTCCTCGCGCACCCCGGCGACGCCGCTCCGCTCGCTCACCCCGGGAGGCCTATCTCCCGCAGGAGGCGCCGCGCCGCGGCGGCAAGCGGCCCGCGGCGCTGGTCCCCGGGAGCAGCCCCCCGCTCGACGCCGGCGGCGAGCGCGCGCTCAGGACGCATCGCGACCACGTGCGCCACGCCGGCCGCATCGGCGACGTCGTCGGCGGTCAGCCCGCCCCCCGAGCGGGCGACGAGGTGGAGCGCGGCCCCGCTGGGCCCGAGCGTGCGGACGGCCGCGGCCGCGGCGGCCGCCGAACGGAGGTCGGTCCCCGCCACGAGCACGACGTCGGAGCACAGGCCGAGCCAGGGCGGCGCCGACGCTGGGGCGAGCACCTGCCGGGGCAGGTCGAGGACGAGGAGGTCCACGGCGCGACCCAACGCCCGCAGCCCCGCGTCCACGACGGCGTCGTCGGGGGCCACGCCCGCGCGGACGTCCGTGGACAGCACCCGCACGGAGTGCCAGGCCGGCAGGGCGAGCGTCAGCCGGTCCGGCGGGAACCCGCCCCGCTCGGTGAGCACGTCCGCCCACCGAGGGCCGGGGTCGTGCTCGATCCCCAGCAGCACGTCGACGCCTCCGCCGCCGGGGTCGAGGTCGGCCAGGGCGGTGGGGACGCCGGCCCCGACCGCGAGGCGCGCGAGGGCGGCGGCCAGGACGGAGGCCCCCGCACCGCCGACCGCACCCACGACGCCGAGCACCCGCGCCCGTTCGGGAGCGCCGGCCTCGGTGAGCACGCCCAGCAGGGCCTCGGCCTCCGACGGCAGGCGGAGGACGCCGGGCCCGGTGTGCGCACCGTCCGCGGCAACCTCGACGGCGGGCCCGACGGTGTCCCGCGGCCCGCGTCCGCCCCCGACGTCGTCGACGAGGAGCGCGTGGGGCGGCGGCACGGCCCCCGACGGGACGACGAGCACCTCCACCCCGGCGAGCGCGGCGAGCCGGCGGACGTGCTCGACGACGGCGGCGTCGCCCGAGCGCACGGCCACGGCGGCCCCTCGCCCGGCCGTCCCGGCCCCGCGCGGCCGCCCGCCGGCGCGTCCGCCGGCCCGTCCGCCGGCCCGTCCGCCGGCGCCCGAACGCGCCCCGCCGTCCTCGTCACCGCTCCGCGTCACCGCGCTCACCCCTCTTCTCGGGGAGGAGCGTGCAACGGGCCACCCCCGCTGCGAGGCAGCGGGGTGGCCCGTTGTGGATCTAGCGGCGTGGGGGTGCGCTGTGGAGGCTCGGCCTGCCGCGCACGGTCCCCGTCGCCTTACTCCCGGCGGAGCTTGTCCTGCACCGAGCCGGCGATCTTCTCCATGGTGTTGGGGAGGTCGGTCGTCCCGTAGTACCGCGCGTCAGGGCGGGTGGGCGGGGGCATCGGGGCCGTCGTCGTCGGCCCGTCGTGGTAAGTGAACTCACCGTTGCCGTCCGGCGTGGGGCCGGAGGCCCAGCTGCCCTCGGAGGCGTGCTTGCCGTTGGAGAAGTTGAGGTACTGGTAGGAGACCTCGGTGAACTCCTTCTTCTGCGGGAAGTTGCTCGGCACGGGCAGCTTCTCCATCCCCTCCTCCTTGAGCTCCTCGATGGCCCGCAGCCACTGGTTCTGGTGCATGGTGTCGCGGGCGAGGAGGAAGGACAGCAAGTCGCGCACGCCGGAGTCGTCGGTCATGTGGTAGAGCCGCGCCGCCTGGACCCGGCCCTGCATCTCCGCGTTGGCGTTGGCGGTGAAGTCCGCGAGCAGGTTGCCGCTGGAGGTGATGTACGAGCCCTGCCAGGGGTTGCCGTTGGAGTCCACCGGCCGCGCGCCCGCGCCGGCGACGATGGCGTGCTGGACGTCCATGCCGCCGATGATCGCGGCGACCGTGGGGTCGGACTGCACGGCGTCCTCGGTGATCCCGAGCGGCGCCTTCTCGAGGAGCTGGGCGATCATCGTCGCGAGCATCTCGACGTGGCCGAACTCCTCCGCACCGATGCCGAAGACGAGGTCCCGGTACTTGCCGGGCAGGTGCATGTTCCAGCCCTGGAACGCGTACTGCATGGCGACGGAGATCTCGCCGTACTGCCCGCCGAGGACCTCCTGGAGCTTGCGCGCGTAGACCGCGTCGGGCTTGTCCGGGGTCGACTTGAACTGCAGTTCTTGCTTATGGAAGAACATTCTTCGCCTCTCGCTGGTTCTTCGGGTCACCCCACTGGCGGCGCGCCGAGGCGTGGTCAGACGGGGGACCTGAGAGTCACACACGCCCCTGTGCCCTGCATCTCGAGCCGCAGCGGCGTGGCTAGGCTGGCCCGGGCGGAAGGAGGACGACGTGCACACGGACCGGCGGACCCGACGGGCGGCGTTCTTCGACCTCGACAAGACGGTCATCGCCACCTCGTCGACGATGGCGTTCTCCACGCCCTTCTACCGGGGCGGCCTCCTCACGCGCGCCGGCGTGCTGCGCGGGTTGTACGCCCAGCTCGGCTACCTCGCCGTCGGCGCGGACCACGACCAGACCGAGCGCATGAAGGACCGCCTCGCTGACCTCGTGCGCGGCTGGGACGTGGCCCGGACCGAGGCGATCGTCGCCGAGGCGCTCCACGAGCGGATCGAGCCGGTGGTCTACGCGGAGGCCATCGACCTCATCGACGCCCACCACGCCGACGGCGACGACGTCGTCGTCGTGTCCGCCTCGAGCGAGGCCGTCGTCCGCCCGATCGCGGCCATGCTCGGCGCGGACCACGTCATCGCCAGCCGCCTCGCGACCAACGGCGGCCGCTACACCGGCGACCTCGACTACTACGCCTACGGCCCGGCGAAGGCGGAGGCCGTCGAGGAGGCCGCCGACCGGCACGGCTACGACCTCGCCGCGAGCTGGGCCTACTCCGACTCCGTCACGGACCTGCCCATGCTCTCGGCCGTCGGGCACCCGGTGGCGGTCAACCCCGACCGCGCCCTGCGTCGCGAGGCGCTGGCGCGCGGCTGGGAGATCCGCGACTTCGCCCGCCCGGTCCCGCTGCGCCCCCGCATCGGCCGCCGGACCTCCGCCGGGCTCGTACTCGCCGTCGCCGTCGCCGGGGCGGCCGGGTGGTGGCTGCTGCGTCGCGCGGCCGGGCAGGGCCCCGACCTGACGTAGGTCCCGGCCGGCGCGCCCCCGGGAACGGGACAATCATCGGGTGCTCACCCTGACCGACGCGTTGGCCCTGCAGGGCGACGCCGCCCTCGCCAAGACCGCCGCCGCCCGCTCACCGGGCCGTTACCTCGTCTCCGGCGCGCTCGCCGGCGCATACATCGGCCTCGCCGTCATCCTCATGCTCACCGCCGCGGGGCCCCTGGACGCCGCCGGGTCGGAGTGGACCCCGCTCGTCCAGGGCGCCGTCTTCGGGATCGGCCTCGTCCTCGTCGTCTTCGCCGGGGGCGAGCTCGGCACCAGCGCCATGATGATCCTCGCCCAGGGCGTCATGCTCCGCCGCGTGCGGCCGGGCCGCGCCGCCGGCACGCTCGCGCTCGGGCTCGGCGGCAACCTCCTCGGCGCCCTCCTCCTGGCGTTCGTGGTGCACGGCGCGGGGACCACCGCGCCGGGCACCAGCGCAGGGGAGATGCTCGCGCACTACGTGGCGAAGAAGTCCGCCGCCACCGGGAGCGAGCTCTTCTTCCGCGCCGTCCTGTGCAACGTCCTCGTGTGCGTGGCCGTCTGGGCGGCCAGCCGGATGACGACGGAGATCGGCAAGATCGTCGTCCTGGCCTGGTGCCTGTTCGCCTTCGTCACCGCCGGTTTCGAGCACGTGGTCGCCAACATGACGACCTTCGCCCTGGGCCTGCTGCACGGCGTCCCGGACGCGACGGTCGCCGAGGCGCTGCGCAACCTCCTCGTCGTCGGGGCGGGCAACCTCGTCGGCGGCGCCGTCGTCGTGGGCGCCGCCTACGTCGTCATCGCCGGACGCCGGACGGAGGGGGCCACTACAGTCGGGACACGATGAGCACCCAGGCGGCGGACGAGACCGACTCGACGAGCGACGCCGCGGCGGGGCGGGCCACCCGCCCGGCGCCCGGCGCGCCGCGCCCCCCGGTGCCCCCGCGCTCCCGGCTCGCCGACCACCTCCTCACCGGTGTCCTCGCACCGCTCCTCACCGCCGGCGCCCTGTGGTTCTTCGCCCGCGGCGCGGCGCAGACCGCCCACGGCCGGACCGGTGCGGCGGACTACCCCGACGGCGTGTGGGCCCTCACCGCCGCCGCGCTCCTCCTCGCCGCGGTGGCGCTGTCCGCCCGCTGGTCGACCGTGGGCCTGAGCATCAGCGGCGGCCTCGTCCTCGCCGCCGGCGTCGTCGCCTGGGCGTGGCCCGCGGGCGTCGAGATGGTCCTCGACCCCGCCGCGGGCACCGTCCCCTCCCTGCGCGACGGCCTCGAGCTCCTGCTCGCGACGGGCACGGCCATCGTGCTCGGCGCCGTCATGAGCGCCCTCGCGGCCGGCGTCCACGGTGCCCGCCGGGCCGGTCGCGCCCGCGAGCGCAGCGAGGCGGCGCTCACCCCCGCGCGCGGAGCCGGGTCCCCGCCGCGCACGGCGCCCGTGCCCCCGCGGTCACGGGCCGGGGCCCACACCGCCGCGGTCATCGGCGGCGTCCTGCTGCCCCCGTTGGCCGTCCTCGTCCTCTACGCGACGACGCCGATCCTCGCCGACGCGGGCGTGCGCGAGGCCCCAGGGGAGGCCGCCCTCCAGGGGCTCGCCGCGCTGGTCCTCGCGCTGGTCGCCGGTTCGGTGGCGGTCTCGAGCATCGGCGCGCTCGTCGGCGGCGCCCTGTGGGGCCTGGGCCTGGGGAGCTACCTCCTCCTGCGCGGGCCGGACCTGCCCGGCCTGGACGCGCTCGGGCTCGGCGAGTCGGCGGGCTCCGTCGAGCTCGCCACCATCGGGGTGCTGCCCGTCGTCGGCGCGGTGCTCGTCGCCGGCGCCGTCGCCGCGCACGAGGCCCGGCGCGCCGGGGCACGGCACGAGCGCGCGGAGCTCGCGGCCCGACCCAGCCGCGGCTGAGCGGCGATCGCCCGGCGACGCGCCGAGTGCCCGGCGAGCCCCGGGGTCCCCGCCTGGCTACGTTGGGGGGGACCACCGAGACGAGGAGGACCCGTGTCCGCATCTCCGCAGCCCTCCGACGGGGACCGCACGGCCGGTCCCGGTGACGGCGCCCCCGGGCCCGACGAGTCCGCGCCCGCCTACGACGACGCCGCTTCCCGGGACGGCGCCGCCCACGGCAGCTCCGCCGTGGGCGGCCTCACCACCGACGGCCTCACCACCGACGGCCCGGACCGCCCCACCGAGCGCCCCAGCCGGCGGCTCTCCGAGGAGCGCAGCGCCGCCATCCTCATGGGCGACCAGGGCGGCTCGCCCTACCAGAGCGACCCCTACACGACGATCACCCCCGGCGACGACGCCGCACCGGCGCCCAGGGCGGGGGCCGACGACGACCGCTCGCCCGAGGCCCGCGCCCGCGCCGCCGCGCGCGAGGACGACCCGGACACCGACGTCATCCTCGACGGCGCCACCGAGGCCCGCCCGCGCTCGCGCACGGCCGCGCACTTCTGGAGCATCCTCCTCACCCTCGTCCTCCTCCCCGTGGCCTGGTACCTCCTCGCCGACGCCGGCGCCCGCCTCACGCTGCCCGAGGGCAACCCGTGGGACACGGGCACCCTCAACGTCGCGGCGCTCCTCGAGCTCGCGGCCGGCCTCGTCGTCCTCGTCGTCGTGCTCCTCACGGCGCGGTGGTCCTCGGTCGGGGCGTTCGTCAGCGGCGTGCTCGTCCTCCTCCTCGGCCTCGCGTTCGTCGCGGTGCCCGAGCAGACGGCCGACGTGGTGGAGACCGTCAGCGGCCGGCTCGACGGGCTGGGCGACCTGGGCAGCAACGTCACGCACCACCTCGTCGCCACCGGGAGCACCGGCCGGTTCGTCGTCTACGGCGTCGCGCTGATCCTCCTCGGGGTGGTCTCCCACGGCGCCCGCCGCCAGGGCCGCCGCGAGGCGGCACTCCCCGCGCGGAGCCGCCGCGGCTGAGCCCCTCCCCGCGCGCCCCCCGATGAGACGGCCGGACCGTCCTCGGGGGGCGCGCTATCGTCTGAGAGCCGGGGCCACGCCACGTGGCCCGCCGGTGGATGCGCACCAACGACGCTGCCTGGAGGACCCCATGGCTGACCAGCCCGACGACCACTCGACCGCCCCCGGCGGCCTGGAGAACCTCCTCGTCGAGGAGCGCCGCTTTCCGCCGGACCCCGCGTTCGCGGCGCAGGCCAACGCCCAGCCCGAGATGTACGAGCGCGCCGACGCGGACCGCCTCGGGTTCTGGGCCGACCAGGCCCGGTCGCTGCTGTCGTGGTCCACCGAGTTCACCGAGGTCCTCGACTTCTCGCAGGCGCCGCGCGCCCGCTGGTTCGCCGACGGCCGGCTCAACGCCGCCTACAACGCCGTCGACCGCCACGTCGAGGCCGGCCACGGGGACCGCGTCGCGATCCACTGGGAGGGCGAGCAGGGCGAGGTCCGCACCCTCACCTACGCCGACCTCCAGCGGGAGGTCGCCAAGGCGGCCAACACGCTCGGTGACCTCGGCGTCACCACCGGCGACCGCGTCGCCATCTACCTGCCGATGATCCCCGAGGCGGTCATCGCCATGCTCGCCTGCGCGCGCATCGGCGCCCCGCACTCCGTCGTCTTCGGGGGGTTCTCCGCCGAGGCGCTGTACTCGCGCATCGTCGACGCCGAAGCCCGGCTCGTCATCACCGCCGACGGCGGCTACCGCCGCGGGTCGGCGAGCGCGCTCAAGCCGGCCGTCGACGAGGCGCTCACCAAGGGCGAGACCCCCGTCGAGCACGTCCTCGTCGTCCGGCGCACCGGCCAGGAGGTCGGGTGGACGCCGGGCCGCGACGTCTGGTGGCACGAGAGCGTCGACGCGGCGAGCGCCGAGCACGAGCCCGTCCCCGTCGAGGCCGAGCACCCGCTGTTCATCCTCTACACCTCCGGCACGACCGGTCGGCCCAAGGGGATCCTCCACACCACGGGCGGCTACCTCGCACAGGCGGCGTTCACCCACCTCAACGTCTTCGACCTCAAGCCGGAGACCGACGTGTACTGGTGCACGGCCGACGTCGGCTGGGTCACCGGCCACACCTACGTCGCGTACGGCCCGCTCCTCAACGGCGCCACCCAGGTGATGTACGAGGGCACCCCGGACACCCCGCACCGCGGCCGGTGGTGGGAGATCATCGAGAAGTACGGGGTCACCATCCTGTACACGGCGCCGACGGCGATCCGCACCTGCATGAAGTGGGGCGAGGAGCACCCCGCCAAGTACGACCTCAGCTCGCTGCGCGTCCTGGGCTCGGTGGGCGAGCCCATCAACCCCGAGGCGTGGATGTGGTACCGCCGCGTCATCGGCGGCGACCGCGCGCCCGTGGTGGACACGTGGTGGCAGACGGAGACCGGCGCGATCATGATCTCCCCGCTCCCCGGCGTCACCGCCGCCAAGCCGGGATCCGCGCAGACGCCCCTGCCCGGTATCGCCGCGGACGTCGTCGACGAGGCGGGTGAGCCCGTGCCCGACGGCGCCGGCGGCTACCTCGTCCTCGCCGAGCCGTGGCCGGCGATGCTCCGCGGCATCTGGGGCGACGAGCAGCGCTTCCGGGACACCTACTGGTCCCGCTTCCCCGGGAAGTACTTCGCCGGGGACGGGGCGAAGAAGGACGACGACGGCGACATCTGGCTGCTCGGGCGGGTCGACGACGTGATGAACGTCTCCGGCCACCGGCTCTCGACGACGGAGATCGAGTCGGCGCTCGTCTCGCACCCCTCGGTGGCGGAGGCCGCCGTCGTCGGGGCGAGCGACGACACCACCGGCCAGGCCGTCGTCGCCTTCGTCATCCTCCGCGGCGAGGCGGCCGAGAAGGCCGCCGCCGAGGGCGGGGACACCGCGGCCACCGTGGCCGAGCTGCGCGCCCACGTCGCCCGGGAGATCGGCCCCATCGCCAAGCCGCGCTCGATCCTCGTCGTGGCGGAGCTGCCCAAGACCCGGTCCGGGAAGATCATGCGGCGCCTGCTCCGGGACGTCGCCGAGAACCGGACGGTCGGGGACGTGACGACGCTCGCCGACTCCTCGGTGATGAACCTCATCAGTGCCGGCCTGCACACCCCGAAGGCTTAGGCGCCACCAGCCCGGGGCGGGCCACGGCCGGCCCCGGGCACGGTAGTGTCCCCACGCGTGGCCCCAGACCCGAAGAGCGTCGTCCTGCGCGCGGGGCCGTGGGAGCACCGCTTCGTCCCCGCCAACGGGTCCCGGTTCCACGTGGCCCTCGCGGGCCCTCCCAACGGCCAGCACGTCGTCCTCCTCCACGCCTTCCCCCAGCTGTGGTGGGCGTGGCGGCACCAGCTCCTCCCCCTCGCCGAGGCGGGGTACCGGGTTGTGGCCATGGACCTGCGCGGCTTCGGGGGCTCGGACAAGCCCCCGACCGGGCACGGCACCCCCGTGCTCGCCGCGGACGTCGCCGGCGTCGTGCGCTCCCTCGGGGCGAGCCGCGTCGTCGTGGTGGGCCACAGCTTCGGCGGCACGGTGGCCTGGGCGATGCCGGCCTACGAGCCGCGCCTGACCCGCGGCGTCGCCGTCCTCGCCAGCCCCCACCCGGCCGCGATCCTGCGCCGCAACCACGGCGTGCCGTGGCGAACGCGCGCCTTCCTCGCCCGGGCGCAGGTGCCCTGGTTCCCCGAGCGGGCCCTCACCCACGGTGACCTCGTGACCCGCGCGCTCCGCGCCGGTTCCGCGCCGGACCGGGTGCTCGACCCCGACGAGATCGCCGTGTACACGGCCGCGATGCGGCTGCCCTCGGTGGCCCACACCAGCCTCGAGCACATCCGATGGCTGGTGCGCTCCACGCCCCGCCCGGACGGGCGGCGTTTCCTCGACCGGGTCAGCGAGCCCGTCCGGGTGCCCGTGCTCGCGATGCACGGCGCGCAGGACCGGGTCCTGCCGGCCGCCGCCTACACGCGCGACGCGGAGCTCGTCGCGGGGCCGTTGCGGACCGAGCAGCTGGTCGGCGCCGGGCACTTCCTCCCCGAGGAGGCCCCCGAGCAGGTGAGCGCGATCCTCCTCGACTACCTGGCCTCGCTGCCCGCCTGACCGGGACCGGTCCGCACCAGCGCCCGGGCCGCCTCGGGTTCCGTCTCGCCGATGCCGAAGGACGGGCACAGGTCGGCGAGCACGCAGGCGCCGCACGCCGGCCGGCGGGAGTGGCACACCCGCCGCCCGTGGACGATGAGGCGGTGACAGAGCATGGTCCAGCGGGCCGGGTCCGCCTGGGCCGCGATGTCCCGTTCCACCTTGACGGGGTCGTGCTCGACGCTCCACCCGAGTCGCCGGGCGAGCCGCCCGACGTGGGTGTCGACCGTGATGCCGGGGATCCCGAAGGCGTTGCCCAGGACGACGTTGGCGGTCTTGCGCCCCACTCCGGGCAGGGCCTGGAGCTCGGCCATCGTGGCCGGCACCTGCCCGCCGTGCCGGTCCAGCAGCGCCGCACCGATGCCCTGGAGCGCCGCGGCCTTCTGCCGGAAGAACCCCAGCGGGCGCAGGACCGCCTCGAGGTCACCGGTCGCGGCCGAGGCGTACGCCTGCGCGCTCGGGTACCGGACGAAGAGCTCGGGGGTGACCGTGTTCACGCGCACGTCCGTGGTCTGCGCCGACAGGACGGTGGCGACGAGGAGCTCGAGCGGCGTGGTGAAGTCGAGCTCGCAGCGGGCGTCCGGCCAGGCCGTCGCCAGGACGTCGTCGACGACGTCGACGGGCGGCACTCCTCTCACCCGACCACTCTAGGTCGCGCCCCCCGGCGCCGGCAGCCGGCGCGGCCCGCGTGCCCACGAGGCGCGGTCCGAGCGGGGGGGTCGACAGGGGGCGCCGGGGCATCCGCGCCCACGGGGTGGCAATATAGGTATGGATCTGCACAACCGAACGATGAAGGGATGCCACCGTGGAGGACACCGCGATCAGCTCCGTCCCGCTCTTCGCGGCTCTGGACGCCGACGCGCGCCAGGCCCTGCGGGAGTCCATGGAAGAGGTCGTCCTGCGCCGGGGCGAGACCCTCTTCAACGAGGGCGACCCGGGTGACCGGCTCTACCTCGTCGTCGAGGGGAAGGTGAAGCTCGGGCACCGGGCGAGCGACGGGCGGGAGAACCTCCTCGCCGTCCTCGGCCCCGGCGAGCTCCTCGGCGAGCTGACGCTGTTCGACCCGGGCGAGCGGACGGCCACGGCCACGGCCATCGCCCCCACGCGCCTGCTCGAGCTGCAGCACGAGCCGTTCATGGAGCTCATCGACGCCCGACCCGAGCTGGCCAAGCACATGCTCAAGGCCCTGGCCCAGCGCCTGCGCCGGACGAACACCGCCCTCGCCGACCTCGTCTTCTCCGACGTCCCCGGGCGGGTCGCCAAGGCGCTGCTCGACCTCTCCGACCGCTTCGGCGAGCGCACGGGCACGAGCATCCGCGTCCCCCACGACCTCACCCAGGAGGAGCTCGCCCAGCTGGTGGGCGCTTCCCGGGAGACCGTGAACAAGTCGCTCGCCGACTTCGTCGGGCGCGGGTGGATCCGGCTCGAGGGCCGGGCGGTCCACCTCCTCGACGTCGAGCGACTCCAGCGCCGGGCGCGCTGACCGCTCCTGCCACAGCGCCGGTCCTGGACCGGCGCTGCGCCCGGCGTCCACTGGTACGCGGACCGGCGGCCGGCGTCGGGTCGGGCGGGCTTCTGCCCCGTCAGGAGTGCCGCGCGTCAGCGCAGGGCGACGACGAGCTCGACCTCGACCGGGGCACCGAGCGGCAGCTCGCTCACACCGACCGCGCTGCGCGCGTGCACGCCCGCGTCGCCGAAGATCTCCCTGAGGAGGGTCGACGCGCCGTCGACGACCGCGGGCTGGCCCGTGAACCCGGGCGCGCTCGCGACGAAGCCCACGACTTTGACGATGCGGGCGACGGCGTCGAGGCTCCCCACCTCACGGTCGACGGCCGCGAGAGCGTTGAGCGCGGCGATCGCCGCCAGGGCGGCCGCCTCCCCCGGAGCGACGAGGCCGTCGCCCTCGCCGACGTGCCCGGTCACCGGCAGCGCACCGTCGACCATGGGCAGCTGGCCGGCGGTCCACACGAGGTCACCCCAGCGGACGGCGGGCACGTAGGCAGCCACCGGCGGCACCACCGGAGGGAGAGCCAGGCCCAGCTCGTCGAGCCGGTCCTGGATGCTCACTGCTTGGGGCGCTTGAGGTAGGCGACGAGGTTCTGGCCCTGCGGTCCGGGGACCACCTGGACGAGCTCCCAGCCGTCGGCGCCCCACTGGTCGAGGATCGCCTTCGTGCTGTGGATGAGAAGCGGGATGGTCGCGTACTCCCAGGTCACCATGGACCCCATCCTAGGTGCGGGGGCGGGCGACGGTCGCGCCCGCCAGCCGCGCGACGCCGTCGGGCCCGCTAGGCCGGGCGCGTGCGGGTGCGCGAGAGGATCCGCGGGGGACGCTGCGCCCGCAGCTCGGCGATGAGCTCGTCATCGTCCTTGAGCCTCGCGCTCCACGAGGGGACGCCGGGGTAGCGGCGGAGCAGCGCGCGCCGCTCCCGCTCGGTGAGCCCGCCCCACACGCCGAAGGCCACCTGCGAGTCGAGGGCGTCGGCGAGGCACTCCATCCGCACGGTGCAGCCGAAGCACAACGTGCGCGCCATCCGCTGAGCGGCGCCGCGGACGAACAGCTCGTCAGGCTCGATGGAGCTGCAGGCGGCCCGGGCCGCCCACGTCTGGTCGTCACTCACGCTCATCGGTGATCCTTCTCTTCCGTCCGCGGCGTCGTTGCCGTCTCTACGCTGAGCGGAATGTTAGCGCGTCATCAACGTATGTCGATACCCCCCTGACCATTGGCCAGATTACAGTTCGAGCACAGCCCGCCGAAAGCGCCGGTTCTGCCGATAGGCCGCGCCACTACGGCCGAATTACTGGCGTCAGCGCGCCTGCCATGCCGGATCTGCTGACCCACTTCGCGGACCGGGGAGCATGTCGCCGGATCGCTGTGCACAAATGTCGGAGAATGCCGGGTTGGCGTCCACGTTCGCAATTGCGCGCCGAAATTTGCGACAGGTGGGTCGATCTTTGCGGTGCGGTGTCGCGAAACGCCTGCGAGCCCGGCATCACGACCCCGTCCGCCACGCGAATACCGGGGCAGACCGGGTACCACACCTCCGCGTACCCTTAGCACCATGTCTGCCTCCAGCCGCCCGTCCGGGCGCGCCGTCAGCCCGATCCAGCTGGTCGCGCTCTTCGTCGCGTTCCTCCTCATTGCCGGTACCGGCGGCATCCTCACGGCCGGCCTGCTGCTGCCCGCCGTCGGGTCCGTGGGGGCGGTGAGCGCCGCGAGCGTCGACCTCTTCGACGAGCTGCCCAGCGAGCTCACCATCAACGAGCCCTCCGAGCAGAGCGTCATCCTCGACGCCGGCGGCAACCGGCTGGCGACCTTCTACGCCGAGAACCGCATCGTCGTCGGCCTCGACGCGATCTCCCAGCACGTCAAGGACGCCGTCGTGGCGACCGAGGACCGCCGGTTCTACGAGCACCGCGGGGTCGACGCCGAGGGCATGGTCCGGGCGGCGGTCACCAACGCCGTCAGCGACAGCGTCGAGGGCGCCTCGACGCTCACCCAGCAGTACGTGAAGAACGTCCTCATCGAGGAGAGCCGGGTCACGGGCGACCCCGAGCTCTTCGAGCAGGCCACCGAGCGGACCGTCGGACGCAAGCTGCGCGAGGCGCGCATGGCCATCGGCCTGGAGCAGGTGTGGAGCAAGGAGGAGATCCTCGCGGGCTACCTCAACATCGCGCAGTTCGGGCCCTCGCAGTACGGCGTCGAGACCGCGGCGCGCCACTACTTCAACAAGTCGGCAGCGGAGCTGGGGATCGGCGAGTCCGCGCTGCTCGCCGGCATCACCCAGTCGCCCAACAACCTGGACCCGGTGGCCAACCCGGAGAACGCGTTCAACCGCCGCAACGTCGTGCTGCGCCTCATGCGCGACCAGGGCTACATCACCCCCGAGGAGCACGACGCCGCCGTCGCGCAGCCCCTCGCCGAGATGCTCAACGTCCAGAACTCCTCCAACGGCTGCGCGGTGGCGGGCACCGCGGCGTACTTCTGCGAGTACGTCGTCAAGGAGATCCTCAACAACGAGGCCTACGGCGAGGACGTCAGCGCCCGCCGCCAGCTCCTCCTCCGGGGCGGCCTCGAGATCCACACCACGCTCGACCCGGCCAAGCAGCAGGCGGCGTTCGAGTCGGTGACGGGGGCGGTCCCGACCAACGACCCGTCGGGCATCTCCATGGCGCTGTCCTCGGTCGAGCCGGGGACCGGCAAGATCCTCGCGATGGCGCAGAACACCAACTATGGCCAGGCCACGCCGGAGGACCCGCGCGCCACCCTGGTGAACTTCAACGTGGGCACGAGCTACGGCGGTGGCCTGGGCTTCCAGTCCGGCTCCACCTTCAAGGTGTTCACCCTCATCGAGTGGCTCCGCACCGGGCACTCGCTCATGGACCGGGTGGACTCCGACAACCGCCACTTCCCGCGGGAGGTGTGGAACATCTCCTGCGCGCCCGACAAGGCGGACGACTGGGACCCGAAGAACCTCGAGGGGTTCGGCGGTGGCCGGATGACCGTCCTCGAGTCCACCCGGATGTCGGTGAACACCTCCTTCGTCGTCATGGCGAGCCAGCTCGACCTGTGCGCCATCACCGGCGTCGCCGAGGCAATGGGCGTGGAGACGGGCACCGGCGCGCCGCTCGAGCCCATCCCGTCGATGACCCTCGGCGCCAACACCGTCACCCCCCTGTCGATGGCCAACGCCTACGCCACGCTCGCCGCGGGCGGGACGGCGTGCGACCCCGTCGCCATCACCCGCATGGTGAGCCGCGAGGGCGAGGAGATCGCGGTGCCGCCGTCGAACTGCCAGCAGGTCCTCGAGACGGACATCGTCAACGGCGTCAACCACGCCCTCCAGACGGTCACCCAGACCCGCGGCGCCACCGGCGCCCCGGCGAACCTGCCCGGCCGCCCCACCGCCGGCAAGACCGGCACGGCGAACGACGACAAGCACGCCTGGTTCGTCGGCTACATCCCGCAGATGTCCACCGCCGTGTGGATGGGCTACTCGGCGGGCGACCGCGTCATGGGCGACATCACCATCAACGGGCGCTACCACGACCGCGTCTACGGCGGCCTCATCGCGGCCCCGACGTGGAAGGCGTACATGGAGCGCGCGACCGAGGGCATGCCGGTCGTTCCCTTCCCGGAGGCCAACCCGCGCCAGATCGCCGGGGACCGGGTCCCCGACATCGGCGGCCGCAGCCTCGAGGAGGCCCGTCAGACCCTCGAGGCCGCCGGGTACACCGTCCGCATCGGGAACCCCGTGGCCGCGACGTGGCCCTCGGGGACGGCAGCCGGGACACAGCCCGCGGCGGGCAGCCAGGCGAGCCGCGGCGCCACCGTGACGATCTACCCCAGCTCGGGCTCGGCGGCCTCCCGCCAGTCCTCCCCGGCGCGACCCGCCACGCCCAGCCCCAGCCCCAGCCCCAGCCCCGGTGGGGCCGGCGCGGGCGAGGGCAGCCCCGACGACGGCGGGGAGGACAACTGAGCCGGTTAGGCCGGGCGACCGGCGCCGTCGGCCTCGCGGGCCTTGGCGCCCTCGGTTGGGCGGTCCTCGAGACCCGGCTGTTCACCCTGCGCACGGCCACGGTCCCGGTCCTGCCGGCCGGAGCGGCCCCGCTGCGCGTCCTCCACCTCTCCGACCTCCACATGACGCCGGGGCAGCGGCTCAAGCAGGAGTGGGTGCGCTCGCTCGTCGAGCTCGAGCCCGACGTCGTCGTGACGACCGGGGACAACATGGCGCACCCGCACGCCCTGCCCGCGGTGCTCCACGCGCTCGAGCCCCTGCTCGAGCGCCCCGGCGCCTTCGTCCTCGGGTCCAACGACTACTACTCCCCCGTGCCCAAGAACCCGGGCCGGTACTTTCTCGCCGACCCCCGACGCGCGGACGGCGACGACGCCGAGGGCCCGCGGCCGTTGCCCGCGCCCGAGCTCGCGCGGGCGATGCAGGACGCGGGCTGGGCCGACCTCACGAACGCGCGCGCCCGGGTCCGGGCCGGCGGCGTGGAGCTCTCGCTCGTGGGGGTCGACGACCCCCACCTCGACCGTGACCGCTTCCCGGAGCGCGCTGCCGGTGCCCCGCGCCCCGGTGGTCCCGGCGTCGACGCCCCGAACGCCAAGGACGGCAAGGACGGCAAGGACGGCGGAGCCCATCGTCTCCACGTCGGCGTGGCACACGCGCCGTACCGACGCGTCCTCGACCGGATGGTCGCCGATGGGTGCGCCCTCATCCTCGCGGGCCACACCCACGGTGGGCAGCTGCGCGTCCCCGGCTACGGCGCGCTCGTGACGAACTGCGACCTGGACACGCGCCGGGCGCGGGGCCTGCACGGGTGGCCGGCCGCCCGCCCCGACGAGGCCGGCGGTGAGGGTTCCGCCTGGCTCAACGTCTCGGCCGGGCTGGGCACCTCGCCCTACGCCCCGGTGCGCTTCGCCTGCCGTCCGGAGGCCAGCCTGCTCACGCTCGTCGCCGCGGCCGGCTGAGGCCCGGCGCCCTCCGGCGGCCGTCCGGCGGCGCCCTGGGGCCCCTGGAGGCCCTCGAATGCCTGTATCCGCGCCGGTTTCGTTCTGCGCCCCCGGCTCGGCTATCCTAGGCAGGCTCCACCGGGGTGTGGCGCAGCTTGGTAGCGCGCTTCGTTCGGGACGAAGAGGCCGCAGGTTCAAATCCTGTCACCCCGACCACCCAGGGGCCGCAGACCGCAAGGTCTGCGGCCCCTTCGTCGTCCGGCGCCAGGAGACGCCGCCGGGGCGCGACGATCAGGCCGGGAGACGGGGTGCGGGGCCGGAGCCGCCGTTCCTGCGGCCATCGACGCCCGCGGCCGCCAGCGCCACCACCACCCGCACCGCCGTGCCGACGACGAGCACCACGCCCGCCTCGCGCACCCCGAAGCCGTCGGCGCCGAGGACGAGCGCGGCCACCACCATGGCCACCACCGCAAGGACAGCGCCCCACATCTGCTGGCGGTACAGCCCCAGCGCCATGAGGACGAGGCCACTGACCATGAGCAGCGGCGCCTCGGCGATGGTGACGGCGAGCGGCCACAGGTCGCGGCGCGGGAGCGCGAACGCCTCGCCGTAGAGGATCGTGAGCGCCCGGGGGCCGACAGCGACGACCGCCGCCGCCACCATCAGCGCCGCCGCGGTGAGACCGGCCGCGAGCCGTGCCGCCGCCACGAGGACGCCGCGGCGCCCGCCGTCGACGCCGGCGCGGACGACCCCCGGCAGGACGACCGTCTGGACCGCGCTGAGCACCAGGAGAACCAGGGTGACGACGACCAGCGCCGCGGAGAACACCCCGACGCTCGCGCTGCTGCCGACGAGGCCGAGGACGAGCACCGGCAGGTAGGTGAGGAGCGAGGTGAGGACGTCGGTGACGCCGACGGGGGCGGCGGTGCGGACGATCCGCGCGACCTCGCCCCGCCACGGGCCCGGGACCGGACGCGTGTCCGAGCGCCGCAGCCCGGCGACTACGAGGGTGAGCAGCGGGCCGGGCACCGTGGCCCACAGCGCCCACAGGACGTCCCCGTGCAGGAGGACGACGGCGGCTGCGCCGGCCGTGGAGAGGGCGGCGCTGGTTAGGAGCGCGCCGCCCATGCGCACCATGGCCTGCTCGTCCTGCAGGCGCCCGAGGACCATGTCGAGGACGCCGTCGGCGACCTTGAGGACCACCACGGGCAGGGCGAGTGCCGGTGCGGGCCCCCACGGCGTGAGGGCGAGGGCGAGCACGACGACGGCGGCCGCGCCGGAGCCGATCACCCGGATGCCGAGGAACCGCCCGAAGGGCGGCCGGGACGGCCAGGTGACGTAGACGTTGCGCAGACCGAGCTGGAGAAGGAGGAACACCGGCGTGGCGACCGCGAGCGCGTAGGAGTACTCCCCCACCTCCTCCGGCCCTCCCGCCAGAGCGAAGATCCAGACGAGCACCCACTGCGCGGCCGCCCTCCCGAGGACGCCACCCAGGACGAGGACACCGCCGGCCCGCGAGCCGTGACGACCCGCGCCGGTCACCGAGGCCCGCGCAGGCGTCGCACGGCCACCACGACGAGTCGGCGGACGAACTTGACCACCGAGACGGTGGTGGCCACCACGAACAGCACGGCCGACAGGTCTCCGCGGGCGCGCAGGCGACGGTAGACGGTGAGCTCGCCCCTCTCCATCGCCCAGAGGCGCCCGCTGAGCCCGCCCGCCCCGTAGAGGGGCTTGTGGTAGACGGCGAGCGCCTCGTCGGCGAGCAGGACGGGCGCGTCGGCGACGAGGAGACGCAACCACAGGTCCCGGTCCTCGGCGTAGCGCAGGGTGGGGTCGAACCGGGCGGCGACGTCCCGGCGGACCATGACCGCCGGAGTCCCGAACTGGTTGCGCAGGAGGAGGTCCCGCGTCCGCACCCGGCGCACGCGTGGGTGCTGGAGGAGCGGCGCGGGAACCGCGCCCGGCGCCTCACCGTCCGGCGCAACGGTGCCGCCGTGCGCGACGAGGGCCGCCTCCGGCTGGGCGGCGAAGACCGTGAGCTGGCGCTCGAGCTTGCAGGGGTGCCAGGAGTCGTCGGCGTCGAGGAAGGCCACGAAGGGCTGCGTCGCGGCATCCCAGCCAGCGTTGCGGGCCACGCTCGGCCCGCCGTTGCCCGGCAGCTCGAGCAGCCTCACCCGCCGGTGGGTGAGGAGGATGCTGCGCAGCGCCCGCCGCTCGGGAGCACTGCTGCCGTCATCCACCACGACCACCTCGGCGGGCGGGCGGGTCTGCGCCCCTACGCTGTCGAGGGCCCGGCCGATGGTCCCGGACGCGTCGAAGTACGGGATGACCACCGTGACCGGCGCCTCGTCCACCGCACCCTCCCTCACGTCGGCGACAGTCAACCACCCACAGTGCCCCCGAGGGCTGCGCTAGCATCCGGCACATCTGTACGGCGTCGTGCAGGGTGGGCCGGACAGGTGGGCAAGGCACTCATCCGAGGGGCGGGGCGCATGTGGGCTACGAGCCTCGCCGTGGTCGTCTTCGCCACCGTCTCGGCGACCGCGGACCGCGGACCGGCCGCCTTGGGCCTGGCACTCGCCGCGAGCGCCGTCGTCGGCGTGTGGCTGGCACGCACGCAGCGGCTCACCGCGCTCGAGGTAGCCGTGGTCGCCGTGCCCATCTCCTTCTACCCGCCGGTGGCGACCCAGTTCAACGCCTCCCTGGCCGACCCCGTCGTGCTCGTCGCCGTCCTCGCCGCCGCGGTGGGGGGCCGGCGCCGGCCCGCCGGCGTGGACCTCGTCGTGTGCTGGGCGCTGGCCGTGCAGCTCGTCGTGTGGGCATCGCTGGTGTGGCCCCTCCTCACGATGCGGGGCGCCTCCTTGTCGGCCGGCCTTGCCGGGGCGGCCAAGCTCGCCATCATGTCGGCGTACGTGCTCCTCGGCTTCGTCGGCGCCCGGCAGGCCGGGCGCACCGGCGACGGGGGCGCCGACGCCGGGGGGACCCACCTGCGCTTCCTCGACCTGTGGACCCGGACCGCCTCCACCGTCGCCGTCATCGGCATCGCCGGGTCCCTCGCGTACACCGCCGGGATCGACACGGGCCTCAGCTTCGACTTCCGCGCCACGGGCACCTTCGAGGACCCCAACGCATTCGGTGTCTACCTCCTGCTCTCCCTCGGGATCGCCATGGCAGCCGCGTACCGCCGCACGGGCAGGGCGCTGACGTGGCACCTCGTGCCGATGCTCGTGGCGCTGGTGATGACCGGCTCCCGCGCGGCCATCCTCGCCCTGGTCGTCGCCACGGTGGCCACGGCTGTCACCGGGGGCCTGGGCGGGGCGGGGGCCCGCTTCCGGGCGGCGGCGGTGTTCGCCGTCGTCGCGGCCGGTGCCGCGTTCCTCGTCCTCCCGCGCTCACTCACCGCGCCCTCCGTGGAGCGCGCCACCGGCGTCCTCCAGCCCGGCACGGTCGACACCAACCGGCTCGAGCTCTGGTCCAGCGCCGTCGACCTGTGGCAGCACCAGCCGTTCCTCGGCGTGGGCATCGGGCAGTTCCGCGCCGCCTCGGGCACGCTCCTGGCCGCACCCACCGCGTTCGTCCCGCACCACACCTACCTCGGCCTCCTCGCGGAGGTGGGGATCATCGGGGCGCTCGTCATCCTCGCGCTGCCCCTGCTCGCCGGCCTCCGCCTCGTCGCGGCACGCGCTCGCGGTCAGGGCGTCGCGACCTTCCTCCTGTTCTCCATGGTGGCCTTCGCCGTCGAGGCGGTGACGCTGAGCCTGGAGAGCTTCCGGCCGTTCTGGCTGCTCGTGGGCCTCGCGCTCGCCCTCAGCCTCCCGCCCCCCGACGGCTCGTCCCCCGGCACCCGGCACCCCACGACAAGGGCAGGACTACTCGCATGGACCTGAACGCCTACCTCACCCTGCTGGCCCGACGGTGGCGGACGATCCTCGCCGCCACCGCGCTCGGGCTCCTCGCCGCCTTCGGGCTCACGGCTCTCATGACCCCCCAGTACACGGCGGCGACGCGGGTGCACTTCGCGGTCCGCGGCGGGGAGAGCGTCTCCGAGCTGGCCCAGGGGTCGACGTTCACCGAGAGCCAGATGAGCTCCTACGTCGAGGCTGTCCGGTCCGACCTCGTCCTCGAACCGGTGGTGGAGGACCTCGGCCTCGCCGTGGGGACCCGGGCGCTCGCCGAGGTCATCGACGTCACGGCACCCGAGGGCACCATGGTCCTCGAGATCGCCGTGACGGACCCCGACGCGACGCACGCGGCCGAGCTGGCCAACGCCGTCGCGGCGGAGCTGGCGAGGGCCGCCGCGGTGCTGACCCCCGCCCCCTCCGACGGCTCCGAGCCGGTGGTGGCGACGGTGCTCACCCGGGCGTACGTCCCCGACTCGCCCACCTCGCCCCGCTTGGCGGCCATACTCGCCCTCGGGGGCGTCCTCGGGCTCCTCGTCGGCGTCGCCTGGGCGGTGGTGCGCCGGCTCACGGACACGCGCGTGCGCAGCGCCGAGGACGTCGCCGAGCTCACCGACGTCCCCGTCATCGGCACCGTCGCCTTCGAGCAGGCGGCGTCGCGCGCGTTCGTCGACGACGACCCCACGGGCGCGCTCGCCGAGGCCATCCGTCAGCTGCGGACCAACCTCACCTTCGTCCACCGCGGCGACGACGCACGCTCGCTGGTCGTGACCTCCTCGGTGGCCGGCGAGGGCAAGACGGTGACCGCCATCAACCTCGCCATCGCCATGGGCAACGCCGGTGCGCGGGTCATCCTCGTCGACGCCGACCTCCGTCGCCCTGCGGTCGCCTCCTACCTCGGTCTCGAAGGACGCGCCGGGCTCACCACCGTCCTCATCGGTGCCGCGGAGCTCTCGGAGGTCGTCCAGACCTGGCACCGGGGTGCCGTCGACGTCCTGGTCTCCGGCGTCATCCCCCCCAACCCGAGCGAGCTCCTCGGCTCGACGGAGATGACCACGCTCCTGGCGGAGCTCACCGGCGCCTACGACCTCGTCGTGCTCGACAGCCCGCCTGTCCTGCCCGTGACGGACGCGGCAGTGCTGAGCACCCTCGCCGGGGGGACCGTGCTCGTCGCCGGGGCCGACCGTGTCCACCGGGCGCAGCTGCGGGAGTCCCTCGAGACCCTCGTGCGCGTGGGTGCCCGCCTCAGGGGCATCGCGCTCAACAAGGTGAGCGTGAAGAACCGCGGCGGCTACTACGCCTACCAGCCGCTGGCGGACCGCTCAGACGTCGGTGGCCGTGGGCGGGCGCGCGCCCGCGGTGGCGCGCACGGCGTCGAGCAGCCGGGCGTAGGCGGGCCGGAAGGCACTGACGTCGTACGCCCACGCCCGGCCGATCGTCGGCCGGTGCGGGACTGAACCGTCGAGGACGCCGGCCACGGTCCGGGCCCACTCCTCCGCGGTCGCCCCCGCGGGAAGGATGGTCCCGGCGCCGCCGACGAGGAGCTCGCGGCTGCCCCGGTTCTCGCGGGCGACGACCGGCGTCCCGACGGCGAGGGCCTCGATGACGACGCGGGGCACGCCCTCGCGGCGGCTCGGGGAGAGCAGCACGGTGGCGGCGGCGAGCCACGCCCCGACGTCGAGGGTGCGGGGGACGAGAGTGAGCCACGGCCGGTCCTCCGCCAGCTCGGCCAGCACCGGGGCCAACGGCCCTTCCCCGACGACGACCAGGCCGAGGTCCGGATGGGCGCCGCGGCACCGCTCGACGGCCGCGACGGCGAGGAGGGGGTCCTTGTTGGCGTTGAGGTCGCCGCAGAAGAGGGCGAACGGCCGGGGCGCGGACGCCAGCGGCTCGGCGTCACGGAACCGGCTCACGTCGACACCCGCCCCCGGCAGGCTGCGGATGGTGCGGGGGTGGAGCAGGCCCGGGAGCGCGCGGAACCAGGCGGCGTCCTCGACGCTCACCGTGGCGACCGCTGCGGCGCGGGGGGCGAGCAGCGCCTCCAGCGCGCGCACCGCCGCGGGCCCTACGCCGCGGTCGTCCCGCTGGGCGTGCAGGCCGTGGACGACGTACACGGTCCGGTCCCGCAGGTGCGCCGGGGCGAGGACCCGCCACAGCGCCGCGACGATCGGCGTCTGGACCTGGACGAGGTCCCAGTCGCGCTCGGCCAGCCGGCGCAGGTCGGCGGCCATGCGGGCGAGGCCGGCGGGACGCACGGACCGGGTGCCCCGCAGGGGCAGGAACGCCCCCCAGCGGGCGAGCTCAGGCGTCCAGGCGTCCTCCGCGGCGGCGAACGTCAGCTCCATGCCGCGGTCCCGGGCGACGTCCCAGGAGGCCGGGCTCTGCAGCGCGAGGCTGCGAGAGACCGCCGAGAGGACGAGCATCGTCGGTGCCATGGTCACCGTCCCTTCCGGCCGAGCACGACGCCCACGGTGCGCACGAGGATCTCGGCGTCGAGGAGCAGGCCGGCGTGGCGGATGTAGTAGAGGTCGTACTCGAGCTTGACGGCCGCCTCGGCGACCGAGCTCGTGTAGGTGTGCCGGACCTGGGCCCACCCGGTGAGCCCCGGCTTGACGGCGACGCGCCGGGCGAACCCCGGGCAGGCGACTTCGAGCGCGAGGACGAGCTCGGGGCGCTCGGGGCGCGGACCGACGAACGTCATCTCGCCGCGCAGGATGTTCCACAGCTGCGGCATCTCGTCCAGGCGGCTGCGCCTGAGCAGGTGACCCACGGCCGTCACTCGCGGGTCCCCCTGTTCGGACCACACGGGGCGCCCCGGCCGCTCGGCGTCGGCCACCATGGAGCGGAACTTGTAGATGTGGAAAGGCCGCCCACCCAGGCCGGTGCGGACCTGGCGGTAGAACGGGGCCCCCGGCGAGTCCAGCGTGATGGCCAGCGCGATGAGCGGCACAAGGGGCAGCGTCACCGCCCCGAGGACGAGCGCCAGCACGACGTCCACCGCGCGCTTGACGGCGCGGTACCCGCGGGAGGGGGCCGGCACGACGGGGATCGCGGGCAGCAGGCGCTCGGCCGAGCGTGCCGGCGCGGCGAACCAGGTCAGCGGAGGGTCCAGCCGCTCCATCGTCATGACAACCCCCTTTGCCGTGAGGTTCAGGCCCGGCGCTCGGGCCGGACGTCGAGGTGGGGCGGTGGTCCGCCCGCGGTGGTGCACCCGTCGCGTACCCCGGTCCGCGTCGGCCGCCGTGGGGCGGTACGGCCGACGCGGACCGGGGCGTGTGCGGGAGGTGAGGCGGTCGTCAGTCGACCGGGATCACCTCGATGGCGCTGACCTTCGGCTGGTTGACCGTCGCCGAGAAGTCGATGTCGAGGTTCCCGTCCGTCACCGTGACGGTCCGTTCCACGACGTGCGCCGTCATGGGGCCGACGACGGCGTTGAGGTCGAGGTTGGTGACCTCCGCCGGCCCGCCCTCGAGGTTGGCGCTGAACACCCGCTTGCCCGTGCCGCCGGCGCCACCTCCGGTGGCCCCGTGGTAGATCTCGGCGAAGTGCAGCCGGACCAGGTACTGGCCGCCGGCGACGCCCACGTTGTAGCCGAAGGTGCCGAGGTTCGTCGTCGAGCTGCGCTCGGTGAGGTAGAGGACGTCGTTCGTCGTGCCGGCGATCGCGGTCACCGCCGGGTTGGTGTACGTCTTGCCGCCGGCGAACGCGGTGTCGGCGGACCACTGCACACCGCCCGCCGTCGTCACCGCTCCGCCGCCGGCGTTGATCCGCACCGGCGCCTCCGGCTGGTCGGGGAGGTCGACGGTGACGGCGCTGGTAGGCGCCGACACCGTGCCGGAGTAGTCGACGGCGAGGACCCGGTAGAAGCCCGTGTCGGCCGCCGGCGGGTTGGCGTCGGTGAAGGTGGCGCCCCGGACGGGGGTCGCCCCCGTCAGCCGTGTCCACGGCCCGGAGGCCGCTGTCGCACGCTCCACGTGGTAGCCGATGACGTCGTCCTCGGGCGTCGCCGTCCAGCTGAGCACCACGTCCTCCTCGACCACCTCCCCGCCCAGGCCGGTGGGTGCCGCGGGCGCCGTGGTCGAGTGCGGGGTCACCGGGAACACGTTGGTGACGAGGTAGACGTTGTCCTGGAAGTCGCAGTTCGTCGGACCCGTGCCGCACTGGTTCGGCGAGCTGATGTAGTCGTGCCCGACGATCCAGGCCCCCGGGACCGCGTTGCCGTCCCGGTCGATGACCGGCCAGGTCTTCGACGCCATGTAGTTGGTGTTGTTCGTCGTCTGGCCGTTGACGACGATGCCGAAGTTGCCGCTCGGGTTCGCGCTCAGCTGGGTAGGCCCGGTGAGCGCGTTGTTGAGCGGGAGGATCGACTGGCCGTAGGCACCGTTGTGGGTCGCCGTGGTCCCGCCGATGTTGATGGTCTCCGTCTGGCCGCAGCAGCCGTGGAAGGCGGCGAGCTGACGCACGACCACCGGCTGGGCGGGGTTGGCCCGCTTCCACAGCAGGGAGCGCACCTCGTCCCCGTTGAGCGGTGACGTCCGCATCTCGTCCCCGTTCTCCAGGGTGCCGATGTCGGTCTGCCACCCGAACAGCGCGGAGATCTGGTTGAGCGTGAGCTCGCTGCCTCCCTCCGGCTGGGTCATGTAGCCACCGCGGACCTGCACGGTGGTCACGGGCGAGGCGGGGTCGCTGGAGGTGAGCACGATCTGCGCCGCCCGCACCCCCCTGCCCCCGGAGTTCGCGGTGAACGTGACCTCGAGGGGGAGGGAGCTGCCCGGCGCGATGACGAACGGGCTCGCCGGGGCTCCCGTGAGCGTGAACTGGCTGGCGTTGGCGCCCGTGAGCGCGACGTCGGTGACCCGCAGGTTCTTCGTGCCCGTGTTGGTCACGGTGACGGTCGCCTTGTCGATGACCTCGTGGGTCGTGACGCCGCCGTTGATCCGATGGAGGGTCACCCAGTCCTCGGACATACCGGGGATCGGCTGCCCGCCGGCGCGCGTGACCTGCTCGTTGCGCAGCGTGAGCGTGCCGCCGACGTCGAGGACCTCGACGTCGACCTCGCGGACCGTCGTCCGGCCCTCGCCGTCGACCGCCGTCACCTCGAGCACGTGCTCGCCCAGCGGGAGGCTGAACGGCGCTGTGTAGACCACCGCGGCCCCGTCATCGATCCGGTAGGTGAGCGAGGCGATCGTCGCGCCGCCGGGCGCCGTCGCGGTGAGCGCGGCCTGGCCGGGCCCCCCGGTGTAGCTGTCCCCCACGGCGACCCCGTTGACGGTGACCCCGACGCTCGGGGCCAGCAGGCCCTGCCCGGTGATCCGGATCCAGTTGACCTTGGTGTTCTCCCCGGCGTTGGTGAGGGTGAGCCGGCCGTCGGTCACGGACACCGTGGCGGTGCCGGTGGTGAAAGGCGTGCCGGCCGTCGGCGTGAAGTCGTCGACGACGGTGACGCCCTCGACCGCGACCCCGTGGGTGGAGTCGAGGAACCCGGCGTCCCCGACGGAGACGTCGACCCGGTACGTCCCGTTCCCGAGGACGTACTCCCAGGTGCCGTTGGTGTAGCTGGGCTGGGAGGAGTTGTCGAGGAAGGTGAACGACTTCCGGACGTTCTCCGCGGGGTAGGCGATGCCGCCCGACGCCGCCGCCCGGTAACGGGTGGCCGCGGTGCGGTCCACCGGCGCACCGGTGTCCGCGTTGAGCCAGCCGTACCCGCGCGCGACGGAGAACGCCGTTCCGGTCTCCACCAGCCAGCCGGGCGTCGTCGGTGCCGTCGCCGGGGCGAAGGCCACCTGGACGTCCTCCTCCGCCGGGGGAGGCTCCTCCAGGCCGTCACCGGTGATGGACACCCAGTTGATCTTGGTGTTCGTCCCGGAGTTGGCGATGCTCAGCTTCCCGTCGGTGACGGTCACGGTGCGCACGCCCGTCTGGAAGGGGGTGGTCGCCGTCGGCACGAAGCTCGCGATGACGGGCTGCCCCTCGGCCGTGACGCCGTGGGTGGAGTCGAGGTGGTTCGCGTCGCCGACGGAGACGGCGACCTCGTAGGTGCCGTTGGGCACCGCGTACTCCCACCGGCCGTTGGTGTACGTCGGCTGGCTGGCGTTGTCGAGGAAGGCGAAGGACTTGAGGGTGTCCTTGGTGGGGAAGGTGATGCCGGACATCGGTCCCGTGCGGTGGCGGGTGGCGGCGGTGCGGTCCACCGGCGCCCCGGTGGCGGCGTTGACCCATCCGAAGCCACGGGCGTCGGAGTAGGCGAGGCCGGTCTCCGCCGTCCACCCGTCCACGGCCGGCGCGGACGCGGGGGCAAAGTGGATCTTCACCTGCGCCCCGTCGCTGGGGTCGTCCCCACCAGGGTCGGTGGCCCCGGTGGGAACCACGTCGATGTAGTTGATCTTCGTGTTGGTCCCGCCCTCGGCGTCCACGGTGAGGGCGCCGTCGGTGACGGTGACCTCGACCGTGACCGTCTTGTGCCGACTGTTGGCGCCGGCCGCACCGGTGGGCACGAACGGCGGCGTGATGGCGGGCTCGCCCTCGACGTTGATGACGTGGCGCTCCGGGTCGGAGTTCACCGCCGAGTCGCCGGCGGCGACCGTCACCTCGTACGTCCCGTTGGGGAGCGCGAGCTCCCAGAAGGCGTACGCCGAGACCCCGTTGAAGGTGCTGCCGCTCGCGGTGACGTCCGCGGACTGCATGTGCATGACCGTGTCCAGGCGCTGGTCGGCCTGGGCGGTGTTGCGGTCCCGCCCGTTGCCCGGGCCGGTCGCCCCGCCGACCGACAGGTCGATGGGCTGGCCGTTGGTCTCGTTGCGCCACCCGAAGGTGAGACCGCTGCCCTGGTCCGAGCGGGTCCGGGCCCCGAAGGGCTGGCCGAAGTCGCGCAGGTACCCGGTGGGCAGGGCCGCCGCCTGGTTGGAGAAGTTCACCCGGATCGCCTCCTCCACCGGCGCGGTGCCCCCGGCGGGGCGCACCCCGCTGAGCAGGAAGACGTAGTCCTGGAAGTCACCGTTGTTCGCGTCCTCGAAGGCCACGACGTAGCTGTTGGGGATGGGAGCACCAGAACGGGTCCGGGCCGGGTAGACCCGGGCACGGTGGGCGTCGGCGGCCGGCGAGTTGAGCCGGTCCTCCGTGAACCCGTACCGGCTGAAGACCCCGGAGTGGTAGTACACCCCGAACTCCGCGTTGCCCGGGTCGAAGGTGGTCGACCCACCCGCGCGCACCGGGGGCAGCAGCGACTGGTAGCCGCTGATGTCGATCTGCCCGATCTCGCGACGCTCGGACGCGGTTCCGTCGCCGGTGTACCAGCCGAACGGCAGGTGCTCGCGCGGGGCGTAGTGGGCGAGCGGGCGCATGGTCACCGTTCCGCTGCCGGCCCTGACGAAGAGCGGCTCGAGGACCTCCTGGCCCTTGGCCTGCGGCTGCATGCCCCCGGCCAGGGCGGTCCAGCCGACGTCGATGCCGTACCCGAGGGTGCCGACGACGTCCTTGAGCGGCGGCTCATTGCCACCCTCGATGCCGTTCATGCTCAGCCCGTACAGGCCGACGGCGACGCTGCGTCCGTCCGCGGACAGCTGGAGGGACGCCGATCGCTGGCCCACCGCCGTCCCCGGCTTGAACGCCACGGACACCGTGGTGCTGGCCCCCGGGGCGAGCGTCACGGAGGCCGGCGACCCGAGGGTGAACTCGCCAGCGTTGGTGCCGGTGACGCCCACCTGGAGCGTCACCCCCTCCGCCGAGGAGTTGGTGACGGTCACCGTGCGCGTCGCCGACGTCGTCGACTTCACGGTGGAGAAGATGAGCTCGTCCGCCGACGTCGTGAGCGTCGCCGCCCGGTGCTCCTCCGGGACCCGCAGGAGGAAGAGCTGCTGGTCGGAGCCGCCCCGGTTGTACTGGTTGACGTAAAGGTTGCCCGTGCTCGGGTCCTCGACGACCTCGAGCGGGTCGTTGAACCCGTCGACGCCGGACATCGTCGAGCCGGGCACCCCGGTGAGGCCCGTGGAGGCCTGCTCACCGAGGATCTCGCCCGTCGCGGGGTCGACCTGGAGGAACAGCAGGTCGTTGTTGTCGGAGAAACGGGTGACGACGAGCCGGCCCTTGAGCTGGCCGCCGAACGTCTCGGACTGGTACTCCAGGGCACCGTTGGGCGACTTGTTGAAGCCGAGGTCCCACGCGATGCCACGGTAGTTCGGGTCGGGCAGCTGGCCGGAGGGGTACCTCGTGCCGCCCTGGCCGGCGGCGACCGGCGGGTTCGCCGGGTCGTTGCCCTCGTGGAGCACCCACTCGCACCGCTCGGGGTTCGGGTGGCCGTAGTAGCCGCCCTGCTCCACCTGGTAGAGGTGGTCGCGCTGGGTCGGGTGGTTGGCGATCGGGGGCACGGTCCCACCCGTGTAGGGCTTGCGGTCGATGCGGTTGCTCGTGCACGCGGCGGTGACGTCACGGTTGTTCACCGAGGCGAACCCGGGGATCCCGGCCGCGGCCTTGCGGGTGAACGTGCCGTTCGCGTTGGCGGTGACGCCAGGGCTGTTCGCGTTGCCCGCGGTCCCGTTCGTCGGGACGTACAGGTGCCCGCTGGAGTGCCAGACGAGGTCGTAGGCGTTGCGGATACCGGTCGCGAAGATCTGCAGGGGGGCGTTCGGCGCGTACGGGTTGTACGTGCCGCCCTCCGCCGTCTTCACGTCGATCGGCCCACCGGCCCCGGCGGCGGCGACGACGGCGGGGTGCGCCGGGTCGAACCGCAGGGTGGCCGCCGTGAGGAGGGTCTCCCCGCGCTGGCCCCAGCTGTTGTCGAGGTCGCCCGCCGCCTGGTTGGAGCCCTGGAGGAAGTAGAGGCTCCCGTCGGGCCCGTAGGCCAGGGAGTTGGTGAGGTGGTCCGACTGCGAACGGGGCAGGTTGTCGAAGATCTCCTGCTCGTTCTGGAGGTTCGGCCCGCTGAGCAGGCTGATGCCGCTCACCCACTTGTCGGGCTCGTTGCTGACGTTCGGGCTGGTCTTGGTCACCCACAGGCGCAGGTTGTCCGCCGTCGCCGCCTTGTCGAAGACGAGGCCGATCATGGCGAACCCGAAGTAGCCGAGGCTCTCCATGTTTGAGAGCGTGCCGTCGTCGTTCACGGTGAAGCGCCACAGGCCCTGGCCGATGGTCGTGCCGTACATCTTCCCGTCCGGCCCGAAGGCGAACGACGACCAGTACTTGTCCGCGGCGATGGGGAGCTCTTCCTTCTCGAACTCGATGCCGGTGAGGGGCGTGAACTCGTCGCCCCCGACGACGTCACCGGTGCCCGTGGTGAACACGGAGGTGAAGGGAAGGAACGAGGCGCCGAGGTTGTCCTTCACCCCGCTGGTGACGACGAAGCGGTAGCTGGTGCGTGCCTTGAGCGTCGCGCTGGGCGCCAGGGTGATGACGTCGTTGCCGCCTGACGTGTTCACCGTCACCGGCACCGGGGTGCCCGAGGGCAGCTCGTACAGGTGGACGTTGCCCTGGAGCGTCGCCCCGTTGACGCCGACGCCGGCGTAGGGGATGCGGATGGTGGCAGAGACACCGTCCCGGGTGCCGTGCTCGGTCGCGCGGTTGTACGGCAGCACGCCGTCGACGTGCGGGGCGAGCGGCTGGCCGGTCACCTCGACGTACGCGAGCTTGGTGTTCGTCCCGCCCTGGGGGTCGAGGGTGAGCCTGCCGTCCCACACCCCCACCGTGACGGTGGCGACGTGGTACTCGCCGGTCGCGGAGGCCTGGAACGCCTCGATGCCGACGGCCCCCTCGACGTTCACCGCGTGGAGGGAGTCGTAGCCGTTGGTGCCCCGCTGGTCGCCGACGGCGACGGTGACCTCGTAGAGCCCGTCCGGGAGCGCGAGCTCCCAGGTGCCCTCGGCGTCCACGCCGTCGCTGCCCTCCACGTCCCCGTACTGCATGTGGAGGACGGAGTCGAGCTTGGGGTCCACCCCGGCGCGCGCCCGCACCCGGCCGTTGCCGACGAGGCTGACGGGGTTGCCGTCCTCGGTCGCCCAGCCGTAGCTGTGCCCGGTGCCCTGGTGGGCGCCCGTGCGCGTGCCGTAGGCCTGCCCGTAGTCGAGGAGGTATCCAGCCGCGGGAGTCGCCGCCGCGGTGGCGAAGTCCACCTTGAGCGCGACGGTGTTCTCCGGGCGCGGCACCGCGTACACCTCGTTGGAGGCGACCGACTCGTTGCCGGCGGCGTCGACGGCGGTGACGACGTAGAAGTACGTCGTGCCGTTGGTGACGCTCGTGTCGGTGAAGGTCGGTCCGGCGACGGGCGCCGCCCCGCTCACCGGCGCACCGGTGAGCTCGACGCCGTTCTCCAGGGCCCGGTAGACGTGGTAGCCCACGGTGTCGCCCGAGGTGCTCGCCGTCCAGGCCAGGGCGACGGCACCGTCGCCGGCCTCGGCCGCCAGGGCGGTCGGGGCGAGCGGGGCCTGGGTGTCCGGGGTCGCGGTGCGCCGCCCGACGGCCTCGTTGGAGGCGGCGGACTGGATCCCGTCGGCGTCCACGGCGGTGACGACGTAGTAGTAGGTCACGCCCACCGCGGCCGTGGTGTCGGAGTACGTCTCGGCGTCCACGGGGGCGGCGCCGGACAGCGGGGTGCCGGTGGTGCCGACGCCCGGGGTCGTCCCGCGGTAGACGTGGTAGCCCACGACGCCCTCGGTGACGCTCGGCGTCCAGGCGAGGTCGATGGACGCCGCGCCCGCGCTCGCGAGCACGTCGGTGGGCGGGAGGACCTCCTCGATGCTCACGGTCGCCTCGTTGGAGACCACGGACGCGTTGCCGGCCGCGTCGACCGCGGTGACGACGTAGTAGTAGGTCTCGCCCGGCGTGACCGCCGGGTCGAGGAAGGTGGTCCCGCTGAGCAGCGTGCTGCCCGAGTACGGGGTGCCCCCGGCGACCACGCCGGGCTCGGTGCCCCGGTAGACCCGGTAGCCGAGGGTGTCGCTCGAGACGCTCGCCTGCCAGCCGAGGGTGACGGCGGAGTCCGTCGCCGTGGCGGCCAGCGCGGTGGGCGCCGCGGGCGCGGTGACGTCGGGCCCGTCAGGACCCTCGATCTCGACGTCGATCTCGGCGTCCCAGCGGTTCTCGTAGTACTCCACCACCACCGTGTGGGTACCCGGCTCGAGATCCACCTCAGCGGTGTGCACCTGCCAGCCGTTCTGCGGCTCCCACTTGTCGATCACGGTCTCGCCGTCGACGATCACCCGCACGCCGTCATCGGCACGGGCCTGGAACACGTGCGTGCCCTCACCCGCGATCGTCGTCGACCACCGGGCGGAGAAATGGTCGGTCCCCACACCCGCCGGGCCACCACTGCCCCACGCCTCGCTCACCTCGTCCACGCACTCACGCAGCAGCACCTGGCCCGCCAGGCCCGTGCCACCGAAGTACTCCGCAGACCACTGACCCGGCGCGCACTCCGCGGGCCCGTCCGGCTCGTCCACCGCGAACCACTCGACGTCGATCTCGGCGTCCCAGCGGTTCTCGTAGTACTCCACCACCACCGTGTGGGTACCCGGCTCGAGATCCACCTCAGCGGTGTGCACCTGCCAGCCGTTCTGCGGCTCCCACTTGTCGATGACCGTCTCGCCGTCGACGATCACCCGCACGCCGTCATCGGCACGGGCCTGGAACACGTGCGTGCCCTCACCCGCGATCGTCGTCGACCACCGGGCGGAGAAATGGTCGGTCCCCACACCCGCCGGGCCACCACTGCCCCACGCCTCGCTCACCTCGTCCACGCACTCACGCAGCAGCACCTGGCCCGCCAGGCCCGTGCCACCGAAGTACTCCGCAGACCACTGACCCGGCGCGCACTCCGCGGGCCCGTCCGGCTCGTCCACCGCGAACCACTCGACGTCGATCTCGGCGTCCCAGCGGTTCTCGTAGTACTCCACCACCACCGTGTGGGTACCCGGCTCGAGATCCACCTCAGCGGTGTGCACCTGCCAGCCGTTCTGCGGCTCCCACTTGTCGATGACCGTCTCGCCGTCGACGATCACCCGCACGCCGTCATCGGCACGGGCCTGGAACACGTGCGTGCCCTCACCCGCGATCGTCGTCGACCACCGGGCGGAGAAATGGTCGGTCCCCACACCCGCCGGGCCACCACTGCCCCACGCCTCGCTCACCTCGTCCACGCACTCCTTGAGGAGCGCGTCGCCGCCGAGCCCGGTGCCGCCGAAGTACTCGACGCTCCACTGGGCGTCCGGGCAGGCCGTCGGGGCGGCCGGGACCTCGACGACGGCCTGCTGGGCCGCCGGGGTGGTGCCCGACGCGCCGACGGCGACGACGAGGTAGTGGTAGGTGGTGCCGGGCTCGACCGCCGCGTCGACGAACGTCGTGCCGGTGACCGGGGTGGCGTTGATCGGCGCACCGCTCGCCTGCGCGGGGGCCCCGACGCCGCGGTAGATCTGGTATCCGGTGGCACCGGCGGCGGCCGTCCAGCTGAGCGCGACGCCCTCGTCCGTGAGCGTCCCGGTGACGCCCGTGGGGGCGGCGGGCGGCGCGGGCTCGGCCGGCACCGCGACGTCGACGACGCCGGATGGTGCGGACTCGCCGGCGTCGTTGAGCGCGACGACGGCGTAGTAGTAGGTGGTCCCCGCCTCGACGGAGGTGTCGAGGTAGGTCGTCCCGGTGACGGTCGCCACGGGCGTCCCGCCGGTGACCGCCGCCGCGTCCGTGCCCCGGTAGACGGCATAGCCGGTGGCTCCGGCGGCGGCGTCCCAGGTGAGGGCGACGCCCTCGTCGGTGGCCTCACCGGCGAGCCCGGTGGGGGTCGCGGGCGCCGCCGGGGCGTCGGGCACGGTGACCTCGACGGGCGCGGACGGGTCCGAGGCGCCGCCGTCGTTGACCGCGACGACGGCGTAGTAGTACGTGACGCCGGGCTCGGCGGTCGCGTCGACGTAGGTGGTCGCCGTCAGCGGGGCCTCGTTGAGCGGGGCCGCGTCGGCGAGGGTGGCGGGGTCGGTGGACCGCAGGACGTCGTAGCCGGTGGCGCCCTCGCTGGCCGTCCACGCGACCTGGACGCCCTCGGCGGCGGCCGCGGCGGTGACGCCGGTGGGCGGCGCGGGCGCCTCGGCAGCGACCTCGTCGGCGTAGATCTCGACGTAGGCGAGCTTCGTGTTGGTCCCGCCGACCTGGTCGATCGTCAGGCTGCCGTCCGTGACCTCGACGGTCCCGACCGCCTCGTCGTACTGGCGCGAGGGGGTGGTGACGAACGGGCCGAGGATGGGCGTGCCCTCCGCGCGGACGAGGTGCGTGCTGTCGGCGTTCCCGGTGTCGCCGACGGCGGCGACCACGGTGTACGTGCCGTCGGGGAGGTCGTACTCCCAGACGCCCTCCTCGACGGACCCGTTGGGGATGTCGAGGTGGATGATCGTCGCGAGGCGCAGGTCGGCCGGGACCCCGGCCCCGGTGCGCGTCCGGGAGTTCGCGCTGTTGTCCAGCGGGGCACCGTCGTCCAGGGCCGTCCAGCCGAAGCCGCGCGCGGCGGTGTAGGCGAGGCCGGTGTCGGCGGTGTAGCCCGCCGGCGTCGTGACGTCGGCGGTCTGGAAGTTGATCTTCTCGATCAGCTCGGCGTCCACGCCCGGCACGAGCGCCTGGGCGGTGGCCGGCGCGGAGGCGTTGCCAGCGGCGTCGAGAGCGACGACGGCGTAGTGGTAGGTCTGGCCGATGAAGATCGCCACGTCCGTGAACGCCGGCGTGGTCAGCGGCGCGCTGCCCGCGATCCCCGGCCCGGTCGTCGCGACCGGTGCCGAGGCGCCGCGGTAGACCCGGTAGCCGACGACGTCGGAGGAGACGTCGGCCGAGTCCCACGTGAGGTCGACACCCGACGGGCTCGCCGCGGCCTCGAGGCCGGCCGGGGCCGCCGGCGGCGTCGTGTCCAGCTCGGCCACCGAGAAGCTCTGGAAGGCGTAGGAGAGGGAGGCGGTGGCGGCCATGTTGCGCTTGGTCGCGTAGAGACCCGCGAACGAGGTGGTGTCGGGGACGGGACGGGTGAGGAGGGTGCCGTTGTGGAAGTTGGCCGGCAGGGCCAGCGTCCCCATGGACTGCACGGCGCCGGTCCCGATCTGGTACGTCCCGGTCATCGTGCCGGCGACGGGGTTGATGTCGAGGGTGAGCGTGACGGGCTGCGACCCGAGAGCCGACTGCGGCATCTCCTTGATCACCTGGTCGACCGACGGCGTCGTCGGGTTCCCGTTGACGGTGACGCCGTTGATCTCCCGGGAGAGCTGGATCTGGCGCGTCGACGCGGCCGAGCCGACGAGGGCGAGCTTGACGTAGTTGTCGTCGTTGGCGCCGAACCAGAGGCCGGCCTGCGCCGAGCTGTTCGCGGCGGTCGGGCTGGTGAGCGTCGTCCTCAGTCGGATCCCCGCCTGCGTGGTGTCGACACCGACCCCGAGGGTGTTGTCCTGCTTGTTGACCTCACCGGTCGCCGCGCCCGGCTTGGCGTAGGCGATGCCGTTCGTCGCCGCGATGGTGAGGTTCCCGCCCGCGACGGTGAGGTTCTGGGGGAGGTAGTAGGTCGGGTCGGCGCTCGACGGCTGCACCATGGTGAACCCGGTGTCGATGTCCCCGGAGGCGTGCAGGCCGCCCTCCGTCCCGTCAAAGGTGAGGTCGAGCGTGTTGTCCGGTGCCGCGACCGCGGCGGGCGGCAGCGGCGAGTAGGGCGTCGTCGCCCAGCTGGCCGCGTTGGCGGGCACGTCGGCGATGGGCATGGCCACGGCCGAGGCGGCGCCCACGGACATGGTGGTGAGGAGCGCCAGCACGGCGGTGGCCGCGACGGCCGCCTTGCCGCGCGGCTGGCGTGAACGACTCAGCACGGGGCCGGTCCGACGGGACATGGGCTTTTCCTCTCAGATCACATGCGTCATCGGCGGACGTGCCCCGGCGCCAGCCCGCCCGAGCGCGCGGTGTGCGGGCGCCGGGGAGGTGCGGACAGCACGGACGTGCCCGGGGGCGCAGGCGCCCGGGCACGTCGAGAGCTGGCGGCGTGTGCCGTTCATGCGGGGTGTCCGTATCTCGTCTTCGTCCTGGTCCGGCGCGGGTGCGCCGTTGTGCCTCGCGTCATTGCGGGGCGCCATCAGAAGAACACCCGTTCTCCGGGCCTGGCCGGGCCGGGCTGGCTGATCACCTGCTGAACGTCCGCCCGTCACCCGGGGTGACGGGGGTGACCCGACCTCTCCGGCCGCCATCCCCGTCCCGGCGCCGCAATCGCGCCAGGCGTGGTGCAGGGGTGCGTCGAGCGCGGTGCGGGGGTTCGTCGAGCGTGGTGCGCAGGGCCTAGCGGCCGCCGGGCCGGCTGGCCCGTCCGAGAGTTCGCCGTCGACCGTCGGGCGCGACGACGCGCGCTCACGGCGTGGGCCGAGACGGGGCTCTCGGCCCGACCGTCAGGTGTTGTTGATCGCGGGCCAGGGATTCGGCCGGCACCCCTCGAGGCGGAGGGTCTGCTGGAGCATGATCGGGGCGGGTCCACCCGCCGCCGGGCAACCCGTGTGCGGGTGTCCGAGGACGTGGCCCACCTCGTGGTTGACGAGGTACTGGCGGTACTCCTCGACCGTGCCACCGCCGGCGAGGAAGGGCTCCGCCCCGCGCGCCCAGTTCACCGCGTTGAGGACCGCGAAGCCGACGCGCCCGCACGACACCCGGCCCCCGGTGTCCACCGGGTAGCAGAGCCGGTCGGTCGTCGCGGGCGAGGCGAGGGTGACGTCGACGTCCGCCTCGCCGTCGGTGCGCGCGAAGGCGACGGAGCCGTCGTGGCCCCAGCCGCGCGGGTCGTTGAGGGTGGTGAGGACGGCGCCGGCGAAGGCGGGGCCGTCGACGGCGAGGCCGTCCTCGACGAGCACCCGGACGCGCACCACCCGCTCGGCAGGGCGCGGGGCGGGCACCGCACCCGGCACGGTCCGCACGGTGCCGCCGGCCTCGACCGGGACGTCCGTGCTCCACAGGCCACCGGTGGCCCGCAGCCAGTCGGTGGCGTCCGCCTTGGGCGGCACGGCGAGCCAGGGAGGACCACCCTCGCCGTCGCCCGGGGTCGCCGCGCTGGGGGACGTCTCACTCGGGGCCGTCTCGCCGGGCGCGGCGGTCGGTCCCGGGGTCGCCTCACCCGGGGCGGGGCCCACCCCCGGCGCCGGGGCCTGCGAGGTCGCCCTCTCCGGAGCGCGGAGGCTCAGCGCGTCGTCCGGCGCCGTGAGCCGTGGCCCGAGGACCATGGCCAGCGCGACCGCCGGGACGCCGACGGCGACCGCGACCCGCGCACCCCAGCTCCTCATGCTTCTCCTCGACCGTCGCTGCGCCCTGCCCCCCGCGGGTGCGCCCTCAGGACGAGCTGGCGGCGCCCTGGCTCGCGACCTGCGCGCGGACCTCGTCCATGTCGAGACCGCGCACGGCCCCGACGAGCTGCTCCAGCGCCGGCCCCGGCAGGGCGCCGGCCTGGGAGAAGACGAGGATGCCCTCGCGGAACGCCATGAGCGTGGGGATCGCCGTGATGCTGGCCGCCGCCGCTAGCTGCTGCTCGGCCTCGGTGTCGACCTTCGCGAACACGATGTCCTCGTGCTTCTCCGAGGCCTTCTCGTACACGGGCGCGAACTGCTTGCACGGCCCGCACCACTCGGCCCAGAAGTCCACGAGGACGATGTCGTTGTCCGCGACCAGGCGCTCGAACGTGTCGGCGGTGGCATTGACGGTCGCCATGGGTTCCTCCTGCTCGTCGTTGTACGTCCCAGCCTCGCACCATTTCCTTGCGTCGGCAGGCCGCGCCGTCGCTGCGGTCCCGCCCGGCCCTCAGACGCGGGCGAGGCGCGCCGCGACGAGCTCGGCGATCTGCACGGCGTTGAGCGCGGCGCCCTTGCGGAGGTTGTCACCGACGACGAACAGTGCGAGTCCGCGGCCTCCGGGCACGGAGGCGTCCTGGCGGATGCGCCCCACGAAGCTCGGGTCCTGGCCGGCGGCCTGGAGCGGCGTCGGGACGTCCGCGAGCGCCACCCCGGGCGCAGCGGCGAGGAGCTCGCGGGCCCGCTCGGGGCTCAGGGGCCGGTCGAACTCGGCGTTGATCGAGAGGGCGTGGCCGGTGAAGACCGGCACACGCACGCAGGTCCCCGCGACGGCGAGCTCCGGCAGGCCGAGGATCTTGCGCGACTCGTTGCGCAGCTTCTGCTCCTCGTCCGTCTCCCCGGACCCGTCGTCGACGAGGTTTCCGGCCAGCGGCACGACGTCGAAGGCGATGGGCGCGACGTACTTCTCCGGCGCCGGGAAGGTGACGGCACCGCCGTCGTGGGTCAGGGCCGTGGTGTCCTGCTCGACGGCGGCGCGGACCTGGGTGTCGAGCTCGCGGACGCCGGCGAGACCGGACCCGGAGACCGCCTGGTAGGTGGAGACGACGAGCCGCGCGAGGCCGGCCTCCTCGTGGAGGACCTTGAGCGCGGGCATCGCGGCCATGGTGGTGCAGTTGGGGTTGGCGATGATGCCCCGGGGGACGTCGTCGAGGGCGCCCGGGTTGACCTCGCTGACGACGAGCGGGACGTCGGGGTCCATCCGCCAGGCGGAGGAGTTGTCGACGACGACGGCGCCCGCGGCGGCGAAGCGGGGGGCGTGCTCGCGCGAGGCGGACCCGCCGGCGGAGAAGAGGGCGATGTCGATGCCGCTGAGGTCCGCCGTCGCGACGTCCTCGACGGTGATCTCGTCCTCGCCCCACGGCAGCGTCGTCCCCGCCGAGCGCGCCGAGGCGAGGTAGCGCATGGAGGCCACCGGGAAGTCCCGCTCCGCGAGGAGGCGGCGCATGACCGCCCCCACCTGCCCGGTCGCACCGACGACGGCGACGTGCACGCCTGCCTGCTCGCTCATCGTCCGCTCCCTCCGTACACGACGGCCTCCGCCTCGGCGGAGTCCAGGTCAAAGGCAGTGTGCACCGCTCGCACGGCGGCGTCGAGGTCCTCGATCCGCGTCACCACGGAGAGCCGGATCTCGGAGGTGGAGATCATCTCGATGTTGATGCCGGCCTCGGACAGCGCCCCGAAGAGCCGCGCGGAGACGCCCGGGTGGGACCGCATGCCGGCGCCGACGAGCGAGAGCTTGCCGATCTGGTCGTCGTAGCGCAGGTCGGTGAACCGCAGGTCGTCCTCGGCGGCGCGCAGCGCGGTGATGGTGGCCGCGCCGTCCGCCTCGGGCAGCGTGAACGAGATGTCCGTGAGGCCGGTGGCCTCGGAGGAGACGTTCTGCACGATCATGTCGATGTTCGCACCGGCGCGGGCGACGGTCTCGAAGATCCGGGCGGCCGCACCCGGCACGTCCGGCACGCCGACGACGGTGATCTTGCCCTGGCTGCGGTCGTGGGCGACCCCGGAGATGATCGGCGCTTCCATCGTGTCCTCCTGCGGCTCGTGGTCGTTGTCGTCGGTGATCCACGTGCCCTCCTTCGTGGAGAAGGAGGACCGGACGTGGATGGGGACCCCGTAGCGGCGGGCGTACTCCACGGCCCGCAGGTGCAGGATCTTCGCCCCGTGCGCCGCCATCTCCAGCGTCTCCTCGGTGGTGATCGAGGTGATCCGCCGGGCGGTCGGCACGATGCGCGGGTCGGCCGTGAACAGGCCGTCGACGTCGGTGTAGATCTCGCAGACGTCCGCGCCGAGCGCGGCGGCGAGGGCGACGGCGGTGGTGTCGGAGCCGCCGCGGCCGAGCGTGGTGACGTCCTGCTCCTCGGAGACGCCCTGGAAGCCGGCGACGATGGCGACCGCGCCGCGCTCGAGGGCGTGGACGATCCGCCGCGGCGCGACGCCGACGATGGAGGCCTTGCCGTGGACGGTGTCGGTGAGCACGCCGGCCTGCTGGCCCGTGTAGGACTGCGCGGGCACGCCCAGGGCGTCGATCGCGATGGCGAGCAGAGCCATGGAGATGCGCTCGCCCGCGGTGAGGAGGATGTCGAGCTCACGGGCCGGGGGCTCGGCGCTCACGGAGGCGGCCAGGTCGAGCAGCTCGTCCGTCGTGTCGCCCATGGCCGAGACGACGACGACGACGTCGTTGCCCGCCTGCCGGGTCTCGACGATTCGGTGCGCGACGCGCCGGATGCTGGCGGCGTCGGCGACGGACGAACCGCCGAACTTCTGCACGACGAGGGCCACGGCCGGCTCCGCTCGGGTCGATGGGCGGGCGTGTGCCCGCAAGGACGGACGAAGTTTAGGCCGGGAGCGGGCGGAGGGGGGAGCGCGTCCGCGCCGTGGGCACCACCGACCCCTGTCGCGATCATGCAGAAACGCTGACCCCGCCCCTCCCACCCGCCCCTCCGGCGTGATCATGCAGGAACGCTGCGGGCCTCAGGCGAGGACGTCCCATCCCAGCCGGACGATGAGGGCGCCGACGACGACGATGAAGACGACGCGCACGAACCCGCTCCCCTTGGCCACCGCCATCCGGGCGCCGACGTACCCGCCGGCGAGGTTCGCCACCCCGACGACGAGCCCGAGGCCCCACAGGACGGCGCCGTAGGGGATGAAGAAGATGAGCGCGCCCGCGTTGGTGGCGAAGTTGACGATCTTCGCGATCGCGGACGCGGGGAGGAAGGCGTAGCCGAGGACGCCGACGAGGCTGATGACGAGGAAGGTGCCGGTCCCCGGCCCCAGGAGCCCGTCGTAGGTCCCGATGGTCACGCCGAGCAGGGCGGCGGCGCCGTGGTGGCGCCGCCCGGCCCACCGCAGGTCGGTGTGGGCGCCGACCCGCGGCCGCAGGATCGTCCACGCGGCGACGGCGACCAGCACGACGAGGATGATCGGCGTGAAGAGGTCCTCGGGGATCCGGGAGGCGAGCGCCGCGCCGCCCACGGCGCCGAGCAGCGCGGTGGCTGCCATGGGTGCGGCCGTGCGCAGGTCGGGCCCCACCCGGCGGTAGTACGTCAGCGCGCTGACGGAGGTCCCCATGATGCCGGCGAGCTTGTTCGTGGCCAGCGCCTGCACCGGCGTGATGCCGGGGACAAGGAGGAGGGCCGGGAGCTGGACGAGGCCACCGCCACCGACGACGGCGTCGATCCACCCGGCGGTGAAGCCCGCCAGGACGAGGAGCCCGACGGCGAGCAGGTCGAGGTCGGGGGGCACGCGCTCATCTAACCGTGCGGCCCCGGCTCACCGCGCGCCGCCGACGCGGCGGTGCTCCGGCTCCTGGACGCCACGACGCTCTGGGTGCGACGCAGGGGGCCTCTCAGGCCTCGATGCGGCGACGACCCTCGAACGCGCGGCCCAGGGTGATCTCGTCGGCGTACTCGAGGTCGCCGCCGACCGGAAGGCCGGACGCGAGCCGCGAGACGGGGACGCCCATGCCGCGGAGCATGCGGGCGAGGTAGGTCGCCGTCGCCTCCCCCTCGATGTTGGGGTCGGTGGCGAGGATGACCTCCTCGACGGCCCCGTCGGCCAGCCGCGTCATGAGCTCACGGATGCGCAGGTCGTCCGGGCCGATCCCCTCGATGGGGTTGATGGCCCCGCCGAGCACGTGGTACCGCCCGCGGAACTCGCGGGTGCGCTCGATGGCGACGACGTCCTTGGCCTCCTCGACGACGCACAGCACCGCGGTGCTGCGCCGGGGGTCGGCGCAGATCCGGCACTGGGCGCCCTCGGCGATGTTGCCGCAGGTCTCGCAGAACTTGACCTTCTCCTTGGCCTGCGTCAGCGCCTGGGCGAGCCGGGCGACGTCGGCCGCGTCCGCGTTGAGGACGTGGAAGGCGATCCGTTGCGCGCTCTTGGGCCCGACGCCGGGAAGGCGGCCGAGCTCGTCGATGAGGTCCTGGACCGCGCCTTCGTACACCCCGTCAGCCTACGGCGCCGCGGCGACACCCGAGCACGCCCCGACCGTGTCGAGGCCACCGTCACAGCCCGGGACGCCGGCACCCCGGCGCCCGCCCGCTCAGTCGGTGATGACGAACGTCGCGCGCCGCAGGTTTTCGGCACGGGAGGACGGGCCGACGAGGACCGTGATCTCACCGGGCTCGACCACCCGGCGCCCGGCGGCGTCGACCACGGTGCACTCCGCCACCGCCAGCTCGAGGGTGACCTCGACCTCGGCCCCGGCGGGCACGTCGACCTGGGTGAACGCCTTGAGCTCCTGGTCGGCCCACGACACCGACGTCACGGCGTCCGAGACGTACAGCTGCACGGTCTCGCGCGAGGGCCGGGCGCCGGTGTTGCGCAGGGTGAGGCTCGCCCGGACGACGTCGGCCGCGGTGGCGGTGGCGCGGTCGAGCCGAACGTCCGAGTACGCCACGTCGGTGTAGGACAGCCCCTCGCCGAACGCGTACGCGGGCCGTTGGGTGAGGTCGGCGTACCGGTCGCCGTGCTGGCCGCGCACCTGGTTGTAGTACGTGGGCTGCTGCCCGGCGTGCCGGGCGAAGGAGATCGGCAGCCGCCCGGACGGCTCGACGACCCCGAGGAGGAGCTCGGCGATGGCCTGCCCGCCCCGCATCCCGGGGTTGCCCGCCCACACCAGCGCGTGGGCCCCCAGCGCGGACTCGGGCAGGACGAGCGGCTTGGAGGCGAGCAGGATGACCACCAGCGGCGTCCCGGTGGCCGCGAGCGCGTCGAGCATCGCCGCCTGCCCGCCGATGAGCTCGAGCGTCGCGGTGGAGCGGCCCTCGCCGACGAGCTCGATCCGGTCACCGACGACGGCGACGACGTAGTCCGCGTCCCGGGCGGCGGCGACCGCCTCGGCGATGAGCGCCTCGTCGGGGGCCGCCGGCACGACGACGGGGGGCCGCGGCTGGCCGTCGGGGAAGGTCGCGCCGTCGGGGTCGGGCTCGAGGGTGAGGATGTCGGCGCCCCGCGCGTGGGTCACGGTCCAGCCCTCGGGGGCGACGCCCCGCAGCCCGTCGAGGACCGTGGTGATCGCCTCGCGGGGATGACCGTCGGGCAGCCAGTCCGCCTGGCCGGACGAGCCGGCCCAGTCACCGAGCTGGGTCTGCGCGTCGTCGGCGAGCGGGCCCACCACCGCGACCCGGCGGGGTGTGGAGTCCCCGCCGACGGCCGGCGCGAGGTCCGCACCCGAGGTCGACGCCGCGTACCCCCCGGTGAGCGGGAGGACGCCGTCGTTGCGCAGCAGCACCAGCGAGCGGCGCGCGACCTCGAGGTTGAGCCGGGTGTGCTCGGCCGAGGCGATGACCCGCTCCTGGGTGGCGACGTCGGGGCGGCGGGGGTCCTCGAAGAGCCCGAGCTCGACCTTGAGCGTGAGGATGCGGGCGACGGCGGCGTCGAGGTCGGCCTCGGCGAGCAGCCCGGTACGCAAGGCCTCGAGCGCGCCCTCGTAGAAGCCGGGCGTCGTCATGATCATGTCGTTGCCCGCCCGGACGGCGGCCGCGGCGGCGTGCATGTGGTCCGGCTGGACCTTCTGCTCCCACACCATCCGCCCGACGTTGTCCCAGTCGGTGACGAGGGTGCCGGTGTAGCCCCACTCCTCGCGCAGCACCTCGTCGAGGAGCCACTCGTTGACGGTGATGGGAACCCCGTCCATCGTCTGGTAGCCGAGCATGAACGTGCGGCAGCCCTCGCGGGCGACCCGCTCGAAAGGCGGCAGGAACCACGAGCGGAGCTTGCGGCGGGAGAGGTCAGCCTCGGAGGCGTCGCGCCCGCCCTGGGTCTCGGAGTACCCGGCGAAGTGCTTGGCCGTGGCGAGGACGGCGGTGGGATCGGTGAGCCCGTCGCCCTGGTACCCGCGCACCATGGCCGAGGCGAGCTCGCCGATGAGGACGGGGTCCTCGCCGAAGGTCTCGTCGACGCGGCCCCAGCGCAGGTCACGGGCGATGCACAGCACCGGCGAGAAGGTCCAGTGCACGCCGGTGGCGGCGGCCTCGACCGCCGTCGCCCGCGCGACGCGCTCGACGAGCTCGGCGTCCCAGGACGCGGCCATGGCGAGCTGGGTGGGGAAGATCGTCGCGCCGGCCCAGAACGAGTGGCCGTGGATGCAGTCTTCCGCGACGAGCAGGGGGATGCCGAGCCGGGTCTGCGCCGTCAGCTCGTGGGCCCGCAGCACCCGCTCCGGCGAGGCGTGGAGGATCGAACCCACGTGCGTGCGCAGCACGTGGTCGTCGACGCCGTCCCGGGCGTCGAGCTGCATCATCTGCCCGACCTTCTCCTCGACACTCATCCGCGCGAGGAGATCCTGGACGCGGTCGGCGACGGGCAGGGTCGGGTCCCGGTACGGGGTGGGGCGGGGGGGCATCAAAAGGCCTCAATCGTCGTCGTGGTCGGCGTGACGCGGACCCGCCTACGGGCGACCGGCGCCGAGGTCGCGCTGCTCGTCGATGATCGTCCCACCGAGCATCCGGGCGATGAGCGGGGGGCCCACCAGACCGGAGTCCTCGGCGTCCGGGTCGTCCATGCTCGGCACGTCGTCCTCGACGGCGTACCGGGCGGGCTCCGGGGTCGGGGGCATCGGCGCGCCTCGCCCCTCGCGCACCACACGGGCGCCTCGGGCGGAGGCACCGTCACGACGGTCGCCGCCCTGCGCCGGGGCTCTGTGCCCGGAGGCGTCGCGACCGGAGGCGGGGCGCTCCGTGGTGCCGCCGTCCGACCGGCCCGGCCCGTCCGGGCGAGACGCGGCCCCGCGCGGCGCCGACGGGCCGCGCGTCGGCGGCTCGTCCTCGGCCGGCCCGGGGTCGGGCGGCCAGGGGTCGTCCGAGGCCCCCGCCGCCTGCAGCGCGGGATCGACGGGCGAGGGGGCGGCGGGCGCCGCCGGGCCCGGGTCCCAGCCGGTCGGCGCCGGCGCGTCCCAGGTGGTCGGGGGCATCGGCGCCGGTGCGGGCGGCTCAGCCGACGGCGCACCCCGGTCGCCGCCCGCCGCGCTCGCGCTGAGCACCGGCTCGATGCGGACCTGCACGCCCAGCGTCTCGGCCAGGGCCCGCTGGAGCGGCTCGGTGTGCGGGCCGCTGCGGAAGGCCTGGGCCAGCCCGGCGGTGGTGAAGCCGAGGCGGAGCACGCCCCCGCTGATCTCGGCGACCTGGCCGTTCTGGGAGACGAGCGCCCACGTCGTGCGCTTGAGGCGGGCGAGGGTCTCGAGCACCTCCGGCCAGCGGCGGCGGACCATGTCGGCATCGACGTCGCCGGTCGCGGCGGCGGGCCCGGTCCCCGCAGCCGGCGCGGCGGCGGGCCCCGCAGCCGGTGCGGGCGCGGGACGCGGCGGAGCCGCATCGACGCGCGGCGCCGACGGCGCCCCCGGCTGAGGGCTCACCGACGACCCGGCCGCGTCCCGGGGTGTCCCGGGCGCAGGCGCCGCCCCGGGGCCCTCGGCCGTCCGCTGGTCCGGCCGGGCCGAGCCGGAGGCACGACCGGTGGCCCCGGTGGCACCGCCGGAGCGGTCCTCCCGTGCCGCGGCGTCGGCATGTGTTCGCGCCGGCGCCGCGTCGGAGCCGGCCGAGCCACGGGGGGCCGAGGTGCGCGGGGCCGAGGCGTGGGCGTCGGGGGTCACTCCCCCGCCGGAGGTCCCGCCGTCGTCGGCCGGCGCGCCGGTCTGCCGGCCCGCCGGTGCGGGCTGCGCACCCGGGCGGGCGGCGGACGGCGTCGTCGGCGCGGCGGCCGGTGCCGGGGCTGCCGCGGGCACCGGGGCCGGCGGCGGGGCGGCAGGGGCGCCTCGGCCGGCGTCGGCACCCGCCGGGGCGGACGCGCGGGAGAGGTGGTGCTCGATGCGGTCCAGCCGCGCCCCGTACCCGTGGGTGCCGTCGTCGGCCCCCGGCAGGAGGAGCCGCGCGCAGAGCAGCTCGAGCTGGAGGCGGGGCGAGGTGGCGCCCGTCATCTCCGTGAGGGCGTCGTTGACGAGGTCGGCGGCGCGGGAGAGCTGGCCGGCACCGAGGTGCTGGGCCTGGACGCGCATGCGGCCGAGCTGGTCCTCGGGCAGCGAGCGCAGCACCGAGCCGGCGTGCTCCCCCGCCACCGCGATGACGACGAGGTCGCGCAGCCGCTCGAGCAGGTCCTCGACGAACCGGCGCGGGTCGTGCCCGGAGTCGATGACCCGGTCGACGACGCGGAACACGCTCGCGCCGTCCCGGGCGGCGAGGGCGTCGACGACGTCGTCGAGCAGGGTCGCGTGGGTGTACCCCAGGAGGGCGACGGCGTGCTCGTAGTCGAGGAGGCCCTCCTGGGCGCCGGCGATGAGCTGGTCGAGCACGGACAGCGAGTCGCGCACCGACCCTCCGCCGGCGCGGACGACGAGGGGCAGCACGCCGGGCGCGACCCGCACGCCCTCGGCCGTGCACAGCTCCTCGAGGTAGGCCTGGAGGCGCTCCGGCGGCACGAGCCGGAACGGGTAGTGGTGCGTGCGGGAGCGGATGGTGCCGATGACCTTGTCCGGCTCCGTGGTCGCGAAGACGAACTTCACGTGCCGGGGCGGCTCCTCGACGAGCTTGAGCAGCGCGTTGAACCCCTGGTTCGAGACCATGTGGGCCTCGTCGATGATGAAGATCTTGTAGCGGTCCCGCGCCGGGGCGAAGACCGCGCGCTCGCGCAGGTCGCGGGCGTCCTCGACGCCACCGTGCGAGGCGGCGTCCATCTCCACGACGTCGAGGGAGCCGGAGCCGTCGCGGGCGAGCTCCACGCAGCTGTCGCACGTGCCGCACGGGGTGTCCGTGGGGCCCTCCGCGCAGTTGAGGCACCGCGCGAAGATCCGGGCCGACGTCGTCTTGCCGCACCCGCGCGGGCCCGAGAAGAGGTAGGCATGCGTCACCCGGTCGGCACGCAGCGCCGCCATGAGCGGTTCGGTGACGTGCTCCTGCCCGATGACGTCGGCGAAGCTCTCCGGGCGGTAACGGCGGTACAGGGCGGTGCTCACCCCACGACTCTAGGCGGCGCCGGCGACACGTGGCAGCGGCCTGGCCTCCCCCCGTGGACGGGGCCCGGTCCCAGGCATGCAAGGACCCCCCGTGCACCCGCCAGAGCCCACCTGCCCTTGCTGCCTTCCGGCCCTGGGGGAGTTCAGCAGGGTGACGCCGCACGAGGGGTCGTCGGGGAGTCTACCGGACGCCGGGGAGGGCTCGACGGCGGCGGCGAGCCGGCCGCCGCAGTCCCGCCGTGCGCCCTTCACAGCCCGCCGTGCGCCCTTGAGTGGTGCCCAGCCGGCCCGCCGTCGCTCTCCCGCCCCGGCACGCACCCGGCACGGACCCCTCCCCGGGTGGCGATTCGCGTGGTCCCCGACACCTCTTGGACCGCTGGTTCGAACCGGGGCGTCGGCTCGGGTACCCTCATCCCGCCGGGAGGATTCGCCTAGTGGCCTATGGCGCACGCTTGGAAAGCGTGTTGGGTTAACGCCCTCGGGGGTTCGAATCCCCCATCCTCCGCCGCCCGAAGGGCCCGTGACCGCAGCGATGTGGGAACGGGCCCTTCGTCGTCCGCCCCCGAAGCGGTCCGCGTCAACCACGCCGGCCGACGGCGTCGCCGACGGCCCACGTCGCGGCCTACTCCCCCTCGCCCCACCCGTGCGAGGCGCGCAGGCTGCGGGAGCGCTCGGCGTCCGCCGCCCGGCGGGCCTCCGCCTTGGCGCTGGCACGGGTGTCGCGGGGCGGGACCTGGATGCCGTGCTCCGCCCGCACCCCGGCGACCAGCTGGCGCGCCCGCTCGAGCTCGGCGTCGAGCTCCGCCCCGAAGAGCAGCGACATGTTGATGATCCACAGCCAGACGAAGAACACGACGATCCCGGCCAGCGCCGACCCGTAGGTGATGTCGAACTGGCCGAACAGCGAGACGTAGAGCCGGAACCCGTACGAGGCGGCCGCGGCGACCGCGAGCGCGACGACGGCGCCCGGGGAGATCCAGCGGAAGCGGGCGTGGGCGACGTTCGGCGTCGCGTAGTAGAGCACCGCGATGACGAGGACGGCGGCGAGCAGCAGCACGGGCCACTTCGCGGTCTCCCAGATGACGACGACGGTGTCCCCGAGGTCGAGCGCCGACCCGATGGCGTGGGTGACCGGCCCGGAGACGACGAGCATGAGCGCCACGAGGATGCCGAAGATCACCAGCATGACCGTGGTGAGCAGGTGCCAGCCGATGAGCCGCACGAAGGGGCGGCCCTCGTCGACGCCGTAGATCTGGTTCATCGACCGGCCGAAGGCGCCGACGTAGCCCGAGGCGAGCCACAGGCCCGTCGCCACGCCGACGACGACGGTGATGCCGCCGGCCGGTCGGCTGAGGACGGCGAGCACCGGCGCCGTCAGCGACTCCAGCGCCTCGTCGTCGGGGGTGAGCTGGTTGAGGATGTCGAGCACCGCCTGCGTGCCGGCATCGCCCTGACCGAGGAGGACGAGCAGCGTGACGAGGGCGATGGCCAGCGGCGGGATGGACAGGACGCCGAAGAAGGTGAGCCCGGCGGCCCGGTCCCAGCACTCGTCCGCGAAGAAGTTCCGCGCGGCCTTGCCCACCATGAACCGGCGCGAAGGCCGGCGTCCGACCGGCCGCCCATCCGGCCGCGCCTCCGGCTCGTCCGCCCCGACGGGCCGGGTGGTCTCGGGCGGCGGTTCCGCCGGGGTCGCTGCGGGGGGCTTCGGTGCGCGGCTGCCGCCGTCACCCTCGGGTCCGGCGCCGGACCCGGTCACGGCTGCTCCAGCCGTTGACGCCACCTCGCGTGCCATGGACGCAGTGTGCTCCGCCATCTGCTCCCTCACCACCCGCACGGGACGGGGGGTGAGCGCCTAGAATCGGGCGGTGATCTTCAAGGCCGTCGGCGAGGGGCGCCCGTACCCCGACCACGGTCTGCGCACGCCCCGCGAGTGGTCCTCCGTGCCGCCGCGCCAGGTGCGTCTCGACGAGCTCGTCACCACCAAGCGCGAGCTCGACCTGCGCAGCCTGCTGTCGGAGGACTCCACGTTCTACGGCGACCTCTTCGCCCACGTCGTGGCGTGGCGCGGCGACCTCTACCTCGAGGACGGCCTCCACCGCGCCCTGCGGGCGGCCCTCCAGCAGCGGCTGCTCCTGCACGCCCGGGTGCTCGAGCTCGACGTCGACGGTCGTCGCATCGAGCAACGCTGAGGCGCGTGCGGTCCACGGCGCCCCGTGGAGCCGTTACCTTGTGTCCGTGACCTCAGACCTCGAGAGCGAGGCCGCACGACGCCGTGCTGCACACCGACGTCGGCTGCAGCAGCGCCAGACGGTGATCTTCGGGGTGCTCATCACCCTGCTGCTCGCCGTGGCCCTGGTGGCCGGCGCGATGTGGACGGGCGTCCTGCCCTCCCCGCTCGCCCGGCCGTTCAGCACGCCGGAAGCCGCCGACAACGCCGCCGGCGACGTCCCGTGCCCGCCGCCGGACGCGCTGCCGGTGGCGTTCGGCGAGATCAGCGTCAACGTCTACAACGGCACGACCCGCGGCGGCCTGGCGGCGACGACGGGCAGCCAGCTCGCCCAGCACGGCGTCGTCATCGCCTCGCAGGACAACTTCCCGGGCGGGACCTACGCCGGCGTCGCCCGGGTGGTCTCCGGGCCGACCGGGCTCACCGCGGCGTACACCGTCGCGGCGCTCATCCCCGAGTCCGTGGTGTCCGTCGACGCCAGCCGGGCCGACGCGACCGTCGACGTCGTCCTCGGCGAGGGCTTCGAGCAGGTCCTGGCGCCCGACGCGGCGCCGATCGACCCGTCCGTCCCGCTCCTGGCCCCGGCGGGCTGCACCCCCGTGAGCGCCCCCGCCGCCGAGGGCTGACCTCCCGCGGCGGACGAGCGCCTACGCGCCCGCCCGCCGCCGGCCGACCTTCACCGGGCGCGCTGGTCCTCGCCGGGGACGGAGGCGGGGCTCGCCGGTTCCGCGCCGGTCCCGCGCCACCGGGAGACCGCCCGCATGACGTGGTAGACGCCGATGGCGGCGGCGGTGCCCAGCGCGATGCCCTGGAACTCCATGTCGCCCGCCACCCACGTGTAGTTGGCGATGCCGACGACGAGCGCGATGGCCGCCGTCGTGAGGTTGACGGGGTCGGAGAAGTCCACGCGGTTCTGCACCCAGATCCGGGCACCGAGGACGCCGATCATCCCGTAGAGCACCGTCGCGGCCCCGCCCAGCACCCCGCCGGGGATGGTGTTGATGACCTCACCGAACTTCGGGGACAGGCTGAGGACCAGCGCGGTCGTCGCGGCGACCGCGTAGGCCGCCGTGGAGTAGACCCGGGTCGCCGCCATGACGCCGATGTTCTCGGCGTACGTCGTCGTGCCGGACCCGCCGCCGGCCCCGGCGAGGGTGGTGGCGAGGCCGTCGGCGAACAGGGCGCGTCCGGTGACGTCGTCGAGGTTCTGCCCGGTCATCGCGGCGACGGACTTCACGTGCCCGACGTTCTCCGCGATGAGCACGAACACGACGGGCAGGAAGAGGCCGAGCAGCGCGGGCTCGAAGGTGGGCGTCGTGAACTCCGGCAGCCCGATCCACGCGGCTTCCCCGATGGGGGCGAAGTCCACCTCCCCGCGGAGCACGGCGACGAGGTACCCGACGAGCACGCCGACGAGGATGGCGAGGCGCCCGAGGATGCCGCGGAAGAGGACGGTGACGAGGACGATGGCCGCGATCGTCACGAGCGAGGTGACGGGCCCCTTCTGCACGTTGTTCCATGCCTCGGGGGCGAGGTTGAACCCGATGAGCGCGACGATCGTGCCGGTGACGGCTGGCGGCATGACGACGTCGATCCAGCGCGCGCCGGCGAAGTGGACGACGAGGCCGACGACGGCGAGCAGGGCGCCGGTGACGAGGATGCCGCCGAGCGCGGCGGACATGCCGCTCGAGGCGGTGGCCGCGCCGATGGGGGCGATGAACGCGAAGCTCGACCCGAGGTAGCTGGGGAGCCGGTTACGGGTGATGACGAGGAAGAGGACCGTGCCGATCGCCGAGAAGAACAGCGTCGTCGACGGCGGGAAGCCGGTGATGAGGGGGACGAGGAAGGTGGCCCCGAACATCGCCACGACGTGCTGCGCGCCGATCCCGATCGTCCGCGGCCAGCTCAGCCGCTCCCCCGGGGCGACGACGTCTCCTGGTCCCACGCGCACGCCGTCGCCGTGGACCGTCCATATCCCTGCCATGCCGGACCTCCCGCCTCCGCCGCCCGCTGCGGCGCCGTGCGAAGAGTAGTGGCGGTGCGCCGACGCCGACCAGCACCGTTCACGGCGCGCAGGGCACCCACACGCAGGGCGCCCGCCCGGCGGCCGGGCGGGGAGCGCAGGGCACCCGCCCGCGCCCGTGCGCGGGAGCGCGGGACGTCGGGTCGCTAGCCTGGCGGGGTGAGCGGACCCACCCGATGAGCGAACGACCGGACCCCGGGCCCTGGGCCGCGCCCGGACGCGGCCCCGACGCGGCCGGTCCGCCGGCCCCGCCGCCGGGCTCGGTGCCGCAGCCGGGCTCGGTGCCGCCGCCGGGATCACCGTGGGCCGCGTCGCCTCCGCCCGCCCGGCCCGGGCCGCCGGCTCCAGGCGCCCCACTCCCCCACGCCCGTCCCGCCGGGCCGCCGTACGCCCCCTACGAGCAGCCCCCGGCGCCCTTCGCCGTCGACGAGGCGGACCGCGCGCGCGTCTTCGCCCATGCCGGGTACACGAGCGCGGGCCTGCACAACGACGGCACGGCGGTGGCCGCGATGATCGTCGGCGTGGCCGGGATCCTCGTCCCGGGGCTGTGCCTCGTGGCGATCGCGCTGGGGCACCTGGCCCGCCGCCGCCTCCAGCACTCCTACGCGGGCGGGGGCGGCCTCGCCGTCACCGGCATCGCGCTCGGGTATGTCGGCCTTGCCCTGTGGCTGGCCGTGCTCGTCGGCTACCTGGTGGTCCGGCAGTACGCCTGAGCGCCGCGCCTCGATTCTTCCCCCACCCCGCTCCGGGCTTAGCCTCACCTGTCGTGAGACCGTTCCTGCTCCTCGCCTCCCGCTCGGAGGACGCCGCCGCCGACGGCGAGTACGCGTCGTTCCTGCGCACGAGCGGGCTCGCCGAGCACGAGCTCCACCGCATCCGGCTCGAGTCCACACCGATGCCCGAGATCGACCTGGAGGCCTACTCCGGCGTCTTCGTCGGCGGCAGCCCGTTCACCAGCTCCATCCCGCGCGAGCACAAGAGCGACACCCAGCTCCGGGTCGAGGCCGAGCTCTCCGGCCTCCTCGACGTGCTCTGGGAGCGCGACTTCCCGTTCTTCGGTGCCTGCTACGGCGTCGGCACCCTCGCCCGCCACCGCGGCGGGGTCATCGACGGCACGTACGCCGAGCCCATCAGCGCCCCGACGGTCGAGCTCACTGAGCCGGGCCGTGCCGACCCGCTCCTCGCGGACGTGCCGGACCAGTTCTCGGCGTACACGGGGCACAAGGAGGCGTGCACCCAGCTGCCCGCCGACGCCGTGCTCCTCGCCCGTTCGGCCACGTGCCCGGTCCAGATGTTCCGGGTGAAGGAGAACCTCTACGGCACGCAGTTCCACCCGGAGCTCGACCTCGCGGCCCTCGTGCAGCGGATGGACATCTACCGCCACGCCGGGTACTTCCCGCCGGAGGAGTACGACGAGGTGCTCGCCGAGGTCCAGGGCGTCGACGTCGGCGCCGCCGGCCTCATCCTGCGCAACTTCGTCGCCCGCTACGCCCGCTGAGGGCGACGGCCCGAGCCGGCCGCCGTCGGCCGGCAGGCCGTCGGACGGCGGGCCGGCAGCACACCGGGTGAGCGCCGCGCCTCGCCGGGAAGCGCCCGAGCGTGCGACGAGCCCGCACCGGGATCCGGCACGGGCTCGTCGTGAGCGGTAGCGCTGGGATTCGAACCCAGGGTGGCGGTTAACCACACACGCTTTCGAGGCGTGCTCCTTAGGCCGCTCGGACACGCTACCTCGGCGTGCGAGTGTACCCACCTCGCGCAGGGCTCCCAAACGCGGCCCCCCGGGGCAGCCCGTCGCCGCCCCCCGGGGCAGCGCCGGGCGCGGTGATCTCGGCCCTGTTCCGCCGTCCCGGCGCGCGACAATGGCGTCACAGTGCCACTCTGGCGGGCGACGAGCGCGGCGGGAGCCGCCGAGACAGGAGGACCCATGGCCACCCCCCTGCACGCGGAGCGCGGCAGCGAGCCCACCGGCGCGGGCGACGCGCCGGGCGAGGAGACCCGCCTGAAGAAGGCGATCACCGGCCCGCTGCTCTTCGTCTTCATCCTCGGGGACGTCCTCGGGGCGGGCGTGTACGCCCTCACCGGCGTCCTCGCGGGCGAGGCAGGCGGGGCGATGTGGATCCCCATCCTCGTGGCCCTCGCCATGGCGCTGCTCACCGCCGCGTCCTACGCCGAGCTCGTGACGAAGTACCCCCGGGCCGGCGGAGCGGCGGTGTTCGCGCAGCGGGCGTTCCGCAAGCCCATGATCTCCTTCCTCGTCGGCTTCTCCATGCTTGCGGCGGGCATCGTCAGCGCGGCGGGTCTGGCCATCGCCTTCGCCGGGGACTACCTCGCCACCTTCGTCCCGGTGCCCACCGTCGTCGCGGCGCCGCTCTTCCTCCTCCTCGTCGCGGCGCTCAACGCCCGCGGGATCAAGGAGTCGATGCGCTCCAACCTCGTGATGACCATCATCGAGATGAGCGGCCTCGTCCTGGTCATCGCCCTCGTGGGCATCGCCCTCGGCGGCGGCCAGGGCGACCCGGGGCGGATCATGGAGTTCCCCAGCGACGTCTCCGCGGGCAGCGCGATCCTCGGTGCGGCGATCATCGCCTTCTACAGCTTCGTCGGCTTCGAGACCTCCGCGAACATCGCGGAGGAGGTCCGCGACGTGCGCCGCGTGTACCCGCGGGCGCTGTTCGGCTCCCTGCTCGTGTGCGGCGTCGTGTACGTGCTCGTCGCCATGGCGTCCTCGGTGATGCTGCCGCCCTCGGAGCTCGCGGAGTCGACCGGCCCGCTCCTCGCCGTCGTCGAGGCCACCGGCTTGGGCGTGCCCGCCTGGCTGTTCAGCGCCATCGCCCTCGTCGCCGTCGCCAACGGCTGCCTGCTCACGATGATCATGTCGAGTCGGCTCACCTTCGGGATGGCCGAGCAGGGGCTGCTGCCCGCCCCGTTCGCGCGGGTGCTGCCCCACCGGCGCACGCCCTGGGTGGCGATCGTCGTCACCACGGGCCTCGCCATCGTCCTCACGCTCGTCGGGGACCTCGCCACGCTCGCCGAGACGGTCGTGCTCCTGCTCCTCTTCGTCTTCGTCGCGACCAACGCCGCGGTCCTCGTGCTGCGCAAGGACAAGGTGGACCGCCCCCACTTCCGCACGCCGGTGGTCCTGCCCGTCCTCGCCCTGGTGTCCTGCGTCCTGCTGCTCAGCCAGCAGACGCTCCAGGTGTGGCTCTTCGGCGCCGCGATGCTCGCCGTCGGCCTCGTCCTGCACCTGCTCACCCGCAAGGCCTCCAGCGCCTCCACGGCCCAGCGCGACCCGGTCTGAGCCGTCGTACGCTCGCACGTGATGGACCTGGACGAGACCACCGGCACCGCCGCGCCCCCCGGCGCGGAGCCCGCGCACGGGCTGGCCGAGCTCTTCCCCACCGCCTACCGCCAGGGGCGGGCGACGACGGTGCCCCGCATCGTCGTCAAGCCCGCCCCACTCCCCCCTCCGGCGTCGGCCCTGGTGCCCGAGCCCGAGGACCTCGACGCCGCGCTCGCCCCGGTCCTCGACGTCCTCGCCGGCCGGCGGCTCGCGGCGCTCACCGGGGCGGGCGTGTCCACGGACTCCGGCATCCCCGACTACCGCAGCCCCGGTTCGCCGGTGCGCCAGCCGATGACCTTCCAGCAGTTCTGCTCCTCGGAGGCGTTCCGGCGGCACTACTGGGCGCGCAACCACCTCGGGTGGCGGCACCTGCGGGACGCGAAGCCGAACGCGGGGCACGCGGCCCTCGCCGCGCTGGAGGCCCGCGGCCTCCTCACCGGGCTGGTGACGCAGAACATCGACCTGCTCCACGTCCGCGCGGGCTCGCGTGCCGTCGTCCACCTCCACGGCCGCTACGACCGGGTCAAGTGCCTGACGTGCGGGGCAGTGATCCCCCGGGAGCAGCACGACGCCGACCTCGTGGCGCTCAACCCGGGATGGCGCGAGCGGCACGAGCACGTGGCGGACGTCGAGGTGGCGCCCGACGCCGACGTCGTCCTCGAGTCCACCGCCGGCTTCCGCATCACCGACTGCGCGTGCGGCGGCGTCCTCATCCCCGACGTCGTCTTCTTCGGGTCCAACACGCCGCGGGAACGGGTGGCCGCCGCGACCGCGATCGTCGACGACGCTGCCGCCCTCCTCGTCGCCGGGTCCTCGCTCGCCGTGATGTCCGGGCTGCGGTTCGTCCGGCGCGCCGCCCGGGCCGGCCACCCGGTGGTCATCCTCAACCGGGGCCCCACCCGCGGGGACGACCTCGCCACCGTCAAGGTCGACGTCGGCACGAGCCGGGCGTTGCCGTACCTGGCCGCCCGGCTCCCCGACCTGGCGCCGTAGGGCGGCCGTCGTCAGCGCCGCGCGACGAAGAAGTCCCGGAGCAGCGCGGCGCACTCGGCCTCCCGGACGCCGCCGACCACCTCGACACGGTGGTTGAGGCGGGCGTCCCGCACGACGTCGCGCACCGACCCGCAGGCCCCGGCCTTGGGGTCCCACGCACCGAGCACCACCCGCGGCAGCCGCGCCAGGACGACGGCGCCCGCGCACATGGTGCACGGCTCGAGGGTGACGACGAGGGTGCAGCCCTCGAGCCGCCACGTCCCCAGCCGGGCGGCGGCCTCCCGGATGGCGAGGAGCTCGGCGTGGGCGGTGGGGTCGTCGTCGGCCTCGCGCCGGTTGTGCCCGCGGCCGAGGATCTCCCCGTCCGGTCCGAGGACGACGGCGCCCACGGGGACGTCGCCGTGGGCGGCTGCCGCCTGGGCGGCGTCGAGCGCGTCGCCCATCGGCGCGGTCCAGGTGTCAGCCCTCATAGCCCCCATCATCTCCGGCGCCCCGCTCGGGCGGTACGTTCTACCCATGCGCCTGCACGTCGCGGACCACCCGCTCATCGCCCACAAGCTCACCGTGCTCCGGGACCGGCGGACCCAGTCCCCGACGTTCCGCCTCCTCGTCGACGAGCTCGTCACGCTCCTCGCCTACGAGGCGACGCGAGAGGTGCGCACCGAGCAGGTGGAGATCGAGACCCCCGTCTCGCACACCACCGGCACCCGGCTGGCCACCCCGCGGCCCATCGTCGTGCCCATCCTCCGCGCCGGCCTCGGCATGCTCAACGGCATGACGCGCCTGCTGCCGACGGCGGAGGTCGGCTTCCTCGGCCTCCAGCGCGACGAGCAGACCCTCGAGGCGATCACCTACGCCAACCGGCTGCCCGAGGACCTGTCGGGGCGTCAGTGCTTCGTCCTCGACCCCATGCTCGCCACCGGGCACACGCTCATCGCCTCGATCGACTACCTCCTCGAGCGCGGGGCCCGCGACGTCACGGCGATCTGCCTCCTCGTCGCGCCCGAGGGCCTGCGCACCCTCGAGGGGGCCGTGGGCGACCGCGGCGACGTCACCATCGTCACGGCGGCAGTGGACGAGCGCCTCGACGAGCACGCGTACATCGTCCCGGGCCTCGGCGACGCCGGCGACCGGCTCTACGGCATCGTCTGAGCGACCCGGCATCGTCTGGGCGACGAGCATCGTCTGGGCGACCCGGCGTCGTCTGGGCGTCCCGGGACCACCGGACAGCCCGCGCCCCGCTCAGCGGATGTCGAACCGGCGAGCGCCCCGCGGCGCCTCGTCGTGGGTGACGACGTCGGCGACCCGGGCGTGGGGCGGCCCCTCCCGCAGCCACCCGAGCATCGCCGCGACGGGCGCGTCGTCGCCCTCGAGGACCACCTCGACGGTGCCGTCGTCGAGGTTGCGCACCCAGCCCGAGACGCCGTGGCGCTCCGCCTCGCGCGCGCACGACCAGCGCATCCCGACCCCCTGGACGACACCGGTGACGACGGCGTGGACGCGACGCATGGTGCCTCCCTCCGGCGCTGTCCCCCGATGGTGCCGATCCCGCGGCCGTGGCCGCAAGCGACGATGGGCCAGGGCTGGGCGACGACCGGCACGGCTGCCATGATCACCCCATGTCCGAGCACACCGACGTCCTGGGCGAGCCGTGGGTCGCGCGCGAGCTTCCGCTCGCCCCGCAGCGGGCGTACGGCCCGCATCCGCGCGCGGTCCTCGTCCGCCTGCGCACGCCGTCGAGCCGGCGCGCCGTCCTCTACCTCCACGGCTTCACCGACTACTTCTTCCAGGCGCACCACGCCCAGCGCTGGATGGACGCGGGCATCGACTTCTACGCGCTGGACATGCGGCTCAGCGGGCGGGCGATCGGCGACCATCCGCGCCCGGGTGACGTCCGCGACCTGCACGACCTCGACGAGGAGATCGCCGCCGCCCTCGCGGTGATCCGAGCGGAGGGCCACGAGCGGGTCGTGCTCCTGGGGCACTCCACCGGCGGTCTCATCGCCGCCCACTGGGCCGACCGCCACCCCGGCACGGTGGACGCCCTCGTCCTCAACAGCCCCTGGCTCGAGCTCAACTCCGGCTGGTTCACCCGGGTCGTCGTCTCGCCGCTCGTCAGGCTCGTCGCCCGGGTGTGGCCGAGCCTGCCCGTCGGGCGGCTCGACCCCGGGTACGGGCGCTACCTGCACCACACCACCGGCGGGGCCTGGGAGTACGACCTCGCGTGGAAGCCCTTCGCCGGGTTCCCGGCCCGCGCGGGGTTCGCGGCCAGCGTGCGCCGGGCGCAGGCCGCCGTCGGCCGGGGCCTCGACGTCCAGGTGCCCGTCCTCGTGTGCTGCTCCGACCGGTCCGGTCCCGCCGTGGGCCCGTCGCCGAGCGACCTGGCCTCCGCCGACTGCGTCCTCAATGTCGCGCACATGATCGCGCGCGGTCCCCTGCTCGGTCCCCGGGTCACGGTCGTGCCGGTGCCGGGCGGGGTGCACGACCTCGCCCTCTCCGCGCCGCCCGCGCGGGAGCTCTACGAGTCGACGGCGATCGCCTGGGTGGACCGGCACGTCCCGCTGGACTGAGGCGGCGCGGCGCTACGGTGCGGCAGGTGCGCCGTCGTCCTCCGCGCGGTCGGACCGGGCCCCGGGCATGCCCTGGGGCGGACCGTCGGGTCTCTCGGGGGCTCCGGTGAGGCGCCCGGGGGATTCCTCGGGCCGGGCTGCCCCACCGCCGTGGTCGCGCTCGGGCGGGGGCGCGGCAGCGTCCGCGACGGCCTTGCTCACCTCGATGTCGACCGTGCTGCGCAGGACGGAGTTGCGCATAGCGAGGGCGGCGGCCAGGGCGACGAGGTTGAACCCCGTCATCACGAGGAAGATGACGTCCATCCCGTCGCCGTACGCGCCCCGGACGATCGCCTCGAGGCCCTCGGGGAGAGTCGTGAGGTCGAGCGACCCGCCGCCGCCGGCACCCGCGGTGGCCTCCGCGGGGTACCCGGCGTCGGCTAGCCGCCCGGTGAGCAGCGAGGCGATGTGGACCGAGAGCAGCGCCCCGAGGACCTGGACGCCGATCGCCCCACCCAGCGAGCGGAAGAAGGCGACGGCGGAGCTGGCCACGCCCATGTTCTCCAGGCGCACGGTGTTCTGGACCGCGAGGACGAGGTTCTGCATGGACGCGCCCTGGCCGGCACCGACGAGCGCGAGGTAGATCGCCACCAGCCACAGCGGGGTGGACACGCCGACGGTGGACATGAGGGCCACGCCGACCGTCATCACGGAGATCCCGCCGACGACGTACCGCTTCCACGTGCCCTGACTGCTCACCAGGCGCCCGGCGATGGTCGAGGCGAGGAAGACGCCCAGCATCATCGGGACCATCATGAGACCGGCCTCGGCCGGGCCGTAGCCGCGCCCGATCTGGAAGTACTGGCCGAGGAAGACGGGGGCGGCGAACATCACGGTGCCCACCGAGAAGCTGGCGACGATGCTCAGGGCCGTCGTGCGCTCGGTGAGGATCCACAGCGGGATGATCGGCTCGGCCGCCCGCTTCTCCACCCAGACGAACAGGACGATGGCGGCGATGCCGCCGACGAGCATGGCCGCGGAGGGCCACGACACCCAGGCGAAGGAGCTGTCGGCGAAGGACAGCCACAGGAGCAGGTCCGTCACCGCGAGGGTGATGAGCGCCGCGCCCCAGTAGTCGATCGACGGCTTGCGGCGGACCGTCTGGGTGATGTGCAGGCGCCGGTGGAGCACCCACACCGCGAGCAGGGAGAACGGGACGGCGCTCCAGTAGCACCAGCGCCAGCCCAGCCACGGGGTGTCCACGATGACCCCGCCGATGAGCGGGCCGGAGACGGTGGCGACCGCCATGACGGCGCCCATGTAGCCGTTGTACTTGCCCCGCTCGCGCGGGGAGATGATCGAGGCGATGACCGTCTGGACGAGGGCCATCTGCGCGCCCATGCCGACGCCCTGGACGACGCGGTAGGCGATGAGGGTGTTGGCGCTGGTCGCCATGCCGGCGAGCAGCGAGCCCGCACTGAACAGGACGATCGAGAGCAGCAGGAGCTTCTTCTTGTCGAAGAGGTCCGCGAGCTTGCCGAAGATCGGGGTGGCCGCCGTCGACGCGAGGAGCGAGGCGGTGACGATCCAGGTGTACTGCAGCTGCGTCCCGTTGAGGTCGGCGATGATCACCGGCAGGGCGTTGCCCACGATGGTGCCGGAGAGCATGGCGACGAACAGCGCCAGCAGGAGGCCGGTGAAGACCTCCATGATCTCGCGGTGCCGCTTCTCCTCGGCGGGGCTGCGCCCGCCCTTCGCGCGCGCCGTGCCGGCCAGCCGCTCGGCCTTGTTCCGACCGATCCTCATGCCGTTACCCCCCGGCGTCCGTGCTCCGTGCGCTCGATGACCTGCCCGACGCGGCGCAGCTGGCCCGCGATCGCCCCGAGGTCCTCCGTGCTCCAGTCCGCCAGCGCCGCCGAGATGCGTCGGTGGCGGCCGTCGCGCGAGCTGGCGAGGATCGCCCGGCCCTCGTCCGTGAGTCGCACGAGGGAGGCCCGCCCGTCCGCCGGGTCGGCGCGACGGGCGACGAACCCGAGCTGCTCGAGGGTGGCGACCTGGCGGCTGGCGACGGAGGGATCGACGATCTGCTGGTCGGCGATGTCGGCGATCCGCGCCTCGTCCAGGATGTCGATGAGGCCGAGGAGGCCGAGCTGGGCCGGGGCGAGGCCGGCGGAGCGGGCGACGTCGACGCTGATGGTGCGGTTGAGCCGGACGAGCACCGCGAGCGCATCCATCAGCTCCCCGCACGCCTGGAGGTGGAGGGCGCTATCGGACATATGTTCCAGGCTACGCTTTCATGCAGCATGCATCTAATGCCGCGGGCGTGGGTCTGGTCACACCGCCGCGGGGGCATGCGCAGTTGCTCGGCACGCCGGCGATCCGGGGCGCAGCTGGTCGGCACGCGCGCGACATCGGGTCCAGAACGCGGCCGCCGAGTCGGACCTCGGGAAACGGCACAGCCCCCGTCCGGGTGACCGGTACGAGGGCTGTGACCTGCTGGGTGCGCCCGAAGGGACTCGAACCCCCAACCTTCTGATCCGTAGTCAGATGCTCTATCCATTGAGCTACGGGCGCGTGGCCCCGGAGGGCCGAGGACAACAATAGCGGGCGAGCCGGAGAACTCCCAACCGCCCGGCCGTGACGCGGGTCACCGGGGTGCTCACCGGGGTGCCGGACGCCCGCCCCGGCCCCTCCCCGGCCGTGGCCGCGGAGCCAGGCGGGCGTGTCCGCGGAGCCGGCGCTATCCCAGCAGCGCGCGGTCGTCGAGGCCGGCGCCCTTGACCCGCTCGAAGGCGGCGAGCAGGTCGGCCACCGTGGCGGTGCGCTTCCGCTCCCCCGCGACGTCGACGACGATCCGGCCCTCGTGCATCATGATGAGCCGCGTGCCCAGCCGCAGGGCCTGCTCCATGTTGTGGGTGACCATGAGCGTGGTGAGGTGGTGCCGCTCCACCGCCTCCGCCGTGAGGCGCAGCACGAGCTCGGCGCGCTGCGGGTCGAGGGCGGCGGTGTGCTCGTCGAGCAGGAGGATCTTCGGCTCGGAGAACGTCGCCATGAGCAGCGAGAGCGCCTGGCGCTGGCCGCCGGAGAGCATGCCCACCTTGGTCCGCAGGCGGTCCTCGAGCCCGAGCTCGAGCGAGGCGAGCTCGGCCCGGAAGCGCTCGCGCTTGGCGCGCGTGACGCCGATGCGCAGCCCGCGCCGTCGGCCCCGGCCGTCGGCGATGGCGAGGTTCTCCTCGATGGTCATCTCCGGCGCGCTGCCCGCCATGGGGTTCTGGAAGACGCGGCCGATGTAGCTGGCGCGCTGGTAGTCGGCGAGGCGGGTGACGTCCGCGCCGTCGATGACCACGCGTCCCGAGTCCGGCCGCAGGCGCCCGGCGACGAGGTTGAGCAGCGTCGACTTCCCGGCGCCGTTGGAGCCGATGACGGTGGCGAACTCCCCCGCCGCCAGCGAGAGGGAGACGGCGTCGAGCGCCCGGCGCTCGTTGGCGGTGCCGGCGAAGAACGTCTTGGACAGGTCGGTGATCTCGAGCATCAGCGGCTCACCACCGATCGCCGCAGGGCGCGCAGCCTCGGCACCCGCCGCAGGACGCCCCACTGGGGCACCACGAGCGCCGCGACGACGATGAGCGCGGAGATGAGCTTCATGTCGTTGGGGTTGAGGCCCACCTGCAGGGCGAGCTGGATGACGACCCGGTAGAGGATCGCGCCGAGCACCACAGCCAGGGTGGAGATGACGACGGTCCGCGACCCGAACACCGCCTGACCGAGGATCACCGAGGCGAGGCCGACGACGATGAGGCCGATGCCCATGGAGATGTCCGCGAAGCCCTGGTACTGGGCCACGGTCGCCCCGGCGAGTCCGACGAGCCCGTTGGACAGGGCCAGACCGAGGATCTTCATCCGGTCGGTGCTCACCCCGAAGCTGCGGATCATCTCCTCGTTGTCGCCGGTCGCCTGGAGGGCGAGCCCGAGGTCGGTGTGCAGGAACCAGTCGAGGGCCACCTTCACCACGAGGACGACGGCGGCGAGGAGTGCGATGGCGACGGCACCTCCCAGGAGCCCGGCCTCGCGCAGCGGGGTGAAGATCGTCGTCTCGCGCAGCAGCGGGGCGTTGGCGGCACCCATGATGCGAAGGTTGATCGAGTACAGGCCGATCTGCGTGAGGATGCCGGCGAGCAGCGGGTTGATGCCGCCCTTGGTGTGGAGAAGTCCGGTGATGACCCCGGCGCCGATACCGGCCACGCCCGCCGCGGCCGTCGCCAGGAGCGGGTCCGTGCCGTTGGTGATGAGCACGGCCGCCGTCGCGGCGCCGGTGGTGAAGCTGCCGTCGACGGTGAGGTCGGGGAAGTTGAGGACGCGGAAGGTGAGGTACACGCCCAGGGCCATCACCGCGTAGATGAGCCCCAGCTCGACGGCGGTGATCATGCGGGCCTCACTCCAGGACGGTGTCGGCGCGCTCGAGGACCGCGTCGGGGATCTCGACGCCGAGGCGCTCGGCCGCGGCGGGGTTGACGACCAGGGTCAGCTCCTCCTGGGTCTGGATCGGCATGTCGGCGGGGTCGGCGCCCTCGAGGATCTCCACCGCCATCTCCCCGGTCTGGTACCCGAGCTCGGTGTAGTCGATCCCGTACGTGGCGACGGCCCCCCGCTCGACCGTGTCCGCCTCGGCGGCGATGACCGGCACCTGGTCGGCCTCGGCCACCTGGAGCAGCGACTCGAACGCGGAGACGACGGTGTTGTCGGTGGGGACGTAGAAGGCGTCGACGTCGAGGGACTCCGCCGCCTGCTGGACCTCGGCGGAGGTGGTCACCGTGGCGACCTCGATCGTCAGGCCGAGCTCGGCGGCGGCCTCCTCGGCGAGCGCCACCTGGATCTCCGAGTTCACCTCACCGGAGCTGTAGACGATGCCGACGGTCTTGGCGTCCGGCGCGATCTCGGTGAGGAGGCTGAGCTGCTCCTCGACGGGGTTGAGGTCGGAGGTGCCGGTGAGGTTCCCGCCGGGGCTCTCCCAGCTGTCGACGAGGCCCGCCTCGAGCGGGTCGGTGACCGCGGTGATGAGGATGGGGGTGTCGATGATCGCCTGGGCGCTCGCCTGCGCCGTCGGCGTGGCGATGGCGAGGACGAGGTCGTGGCCGGCGCCGGCGAAGGTGGTGGCGATGGACGTCGCGGTCGCCGGGTCGCCCTGGGCGTTCTGCTCGTCGTAGGTGACGTCGTAGCCCGCGTCGGCCAGCGCCTCCTTGAAGCCCTCGCGGGCGGCGTCGAGCGAGGGGTGGGAGACGATCTGGGTGATGCCGATGCTCACGCTCTCCCCACCGGCCCCGGTCGTCGCGCCACCGGACGTGGCGCCGCCGGACGTCGCGTCTCCACCGCCGTCGCCGCCGCCACCGCAGGCGGCGAGCGCGAGGACCGGGACCACGAGGGCGGTGCCCGCCCAGCGCTTCTCGAACCGCTTCATGGGCTGCTCCTTCGTCTCGGACGCCGAGGCCAGTGCGGCGAGGGTAGCCGACGATGCCCGCCGGACGAGACCCACGTCTTACCCAGCGACCGGCCCTTCGTCGGTCGGAACCGCGCTCCCCGTCGCGCGGCGGAGGACCAGGAACAACAACAGCCCGGACCTGCGAGAGGTCCGGGCTGGCGCCCATGGAGCAGGCGAAGAGCGGAGACGGTGGGATTTGAACCCACGGACGGGTTGCCCCGTCACGGCCTTAGCAGGGCCGCGCACTAGACCAGACTATGCGACGTCTCCAAGATCAGGGGTCAGGCTACCTGGTGGGACGGGCACGGCCAAAGTCGCGCGCCCCCGGTTCCGCGGCCGTTGCCGTCCGCCCCCCACAGGCCGCGGAACGTGGCACCCGCGCGAGGCCGGACGCGGGACAATCGGCGGGTGCGCGAACCGTCCCCCGTCCGCCGTGCCACGCTCGCGCAGGTCGCCGAGCTCGCCGGCGTGAGCCTCAAGACCGCCTCCCGGGCGTTGGGCGGCGAGCCCTACGTCAGCGACGCGACCCGGGCCCAGGTCCTCACGGCGGCGCGCTCCCTCGACTACCAGCGCAACTCCGCGGCGAGCCTGCTGGCGAGCGGCCGACTCTCGGACTCGGTCAGCCTCATCACCGGCGACATCACCAACCCGTTCTACTCGGCGCTCGCCAAGGGCCTCGAGGACGCCATCAGCGAGCGCCACATGCACCTGTCGGTGGCGAACGCCCGCGAGTCCGCCGAGCAGGAGTGGCGCCTGGCGCGCAGCCTCGCCGACCACCAGACCAAGGCGATCGTCGTCGTCTCGGCGATGGCGGACCACTCCCCCTACAAGACGCTGCAGGCGCGCGGGATCCCCGTCGTCTTCGTCGACCGGCCCGCCGAGCAGGTGGCGGCCGACTCCGTCGTCCTCGACAACCGCGGCGGTGGCCGGACGGCGGCGACCCACCTCCTCGGGTGCGGCCACCGGCGCATCGCCTTCGTCGGCGACTACGACTGGCTCCCCACCCACCGCGAGCGCATCGCCGGGATGGCCGAGATCCTCGACGACGCCGGGGTGAGCGGGTGGCGGGACCTCGTGCGGACCGGCGCGCACGACGCCGCCACGGCCCGCCAGCACGTCCGCGAGCTCCTCGCCCTGCCGGACCCGCCGACGGCGTTCGTCGCCGGCAACAACCAGATCGTCCTCGGTCTCGTGGAGGAGCTGGCCGCGGGCGCCCCCGCCAGCGGCCGCCCCGCCGTCATCGGCTTCGACGACTTCGAGTGGGCGCGCGTGCTCGGTATCACCGTCGTCGCGCACGACGCCGGCGAGATGGGCGCTCACGCCGCCCGCCTCGCCCTCGACCGGCTCCGGGACCGGGAGCGGGAGATCGAGACGGTCGTCCTGCCGATGACGCTCATCGCCCGTGGTTCCGGCGAGCTCGCCCCGCCCGCGTAGGCCTGGCGAGCTCGCCCCGCCCGCATAGGCCGGACACGCGACAGGCCGCGGGCCACGCCCCGTGAGGGGCGCGGACCCGCGGCCTGCGGTGCAGCGGTAGTCGGCTAGCCGACGTCCGTCATCCGGCGGCGCAGGACGACGGCGAGGCCGCCGGCTGCGACGAGGCCCAGCATGACCGCGACGAGCAGCGCGACATCCGCACCGGTGTTCGGCAGGTCGCCGGCACCCGGACCGTCGCCGGAGCCGCCGCCGTGACCAGGTCCGTTGCCGTCGCCGGGGCCGGAGCCGCCGCCAGGACCGGAACCGTCACCGGGGCCAGCACCGTCGCCGGGGCCAGCACCGTCACCGGGGCCGTTGCCGTCACCAGGACCGTCACCGTCACCAGGACCGTCACCGTCACCAGGACCGTCACCGTCACCAGGACCGTCACCAGGACCGTCACCGGGGCCCTCGCCGGCCTCGACGACGCTGAGCGTCGCCTCCGCCGTGAGCTCCGAGTCCTGCCCGGTGGCCGTGACGACGTGCTCGCCGAGCTCGGCGTCGTCGGGCATCGTGACCTCGAGCCGGAACGCGCCGGCCTCGTCCGCGACGGCCTCGCCGAGGAGCGCCGCATCGGCACCCAGCGTCACCATCACGGTCTCGCCGGGCGCGTAGCCCCGGCCGATGACCTCGAACGCCTCGCCACGGGCGACCTCGTCCGCGGAGAGCTCGATCTCCGCCTCGAGCACCGGGGCGCTACGCACCTCGAGCAGGAGCGGCTCGGAGACCGAGGCCGCGAAGGCCTCGGCGTCGTCGGGCACGAAGTGCGCCGTGTAGGTGTGGGCGCCCGACGTCTCGGCCGTGACGTCGACCGTCGCGACCCCGCCGGCGACCGTCGCCGAGCCCACCACGACGTCGCCGTCGCGGAACTCGACCTGGCCGGCGGCGGCCTCGGGCGACACGGTCGCCGTCAGCTCGAACGCCTCACCCGCGACCGGCTCGGCCGTGCTCGCGGTGAGCACGACGCTCGTCGCGACGGGCTCGGCCACAGCGGCCTCGACCCGGACCTCGGCGCTGGCGGCCACCAGGGACACCGCACCGAGCGCGGTCACCGGGTAGCTGCCGTCCGCGGCGTCGGCCGGCACGGTGAGCTCGGCCTCGATGGCCCCCTCGTCCGACGCCGTGACCGTGGCGGTCTCGTCACCGAGCGTCACCGTCACCGACTCCTCCGGGGCGAACCCGGTACCGGTGACCGTGACGACCCCTCCGGGCCGCACGACCGCGGGCGTAGCGGAGATCTCCGGCTCGTACACCGGGTCCGGGTCCACGACCGTGATCTCGAGGGACACCGACGCCGAGCGGGCGCCGTCGTCCGCCGTCACCCAGACCTCGTAGGTCCCGGCGGCGGCGTACGTGTGACCGGCGACGATGGTGCCGTCGACGACGTCGACCTGGGAGACGGGAGACCCGTCGCCCCAGTTGACGACCGCGCTCCGGTCCTCACCGGCGCCGCCGGTGACGGTCGCGAGCGTCGCCTCGAAGGCGACGCCGGTCGTCTGGGGCGCGACCTCGCCGGCCGTGACCGCGAGGTCCACCGCCGCCTGCCGCTCGCCGTCGGAGGCGATCGCGAAGGTGTGGGTGCGGCCCTGGGACTCCAGGGAGCCCGTCTCCTGGGGCAGCGTGATGCTCACGACCGTCTTGGGCGTGCCGGCCTCGTCCACCGCGAGGGTGAGCGGCCGGGTGGCGAAGATCGCGGAGTTCTTCACCGTCGACTCCGGGTTGACCCCGGAGAGGCGCCCCTCCGACAGGCCGACCCGGATGTTGCCGTAGGCGGGGGTGCCGGAGGCGCCCACCCAGTCGCCGAAGGCGATCGGCAGGGCCTGCTCGGTGCCGTCGGAGAACGTCAGCGTGCCCGTGAGCTGCTTGCCGGACTCGGTCGCGGTGCCGATGAGGGAGATCTGCGTCGCGCCCTCGCCGAGGTCGACGCGGAACGTCTGCCCCTCACCGGTGACGTTGTCCGGCTCGCCGGGGGCGATGTCGGGCAGGTCGAACGTCAGCTCGGTGCCGGGCACCGTGATGGTCTCGCCCTGGACGAACCCGCTCGCCGCGAGCTTGTCGCGGAAGTAGGAGTGCCCCTGGCCGTCGCAGCTGCCGGCGGTCAGGTTGAGGTCACCGATGCAGACGTTGTTGAAGTTGCCCACGAAGGTGTCGTCGCGGAACGCGTTCACCCGCGTCGTGGCGGTCGCGACCGTCCCGACGCTGTCGGTGGCCGTGATCGCGGCGTCGTAGACGCCGGGCTGGGTGAAGGTGTGCGGTGCGCGCACCGTCCACCCGCCCAGGCCGTTGTCGCTGAGCACGGCGTCCTGCGGGCCGGTGCCGTCGCGGTAGTCGACGACGACGGTGTCCTCGGCGGTGAAGTCGCCACCGATGACCGTGCCGAGCTGGCCGGCGAACTCCTGGCCGACCCGCACGCTCTGCTCGTCCGCGGCGAGGACCCGGAGGTCGCCCGCCTCGGCGGGGGTGGCGAACAGCTCGACCTCGGCCAGGCCGAGGTTGCCCTCGGCCGCCGAGACGGTGAGCCGGTAGTGGGCGTAGGCGGCGGCGCCGTCGGGGACCGAGAACGGCCGGGTCTGCGTCGCCCGCGGGAACTCCTGCCCGCGGCGTGCGTCCAGCTCGGTCCACGTCTGGCCGTCGGCCGAGCCCTCGAGCGTCCACGACTCGGGCGTGGAGACGCCCTCACCGGTCGTGCTCGTGAGCGTGTACTGGTGGACGAAGACGGCGCCGCTCACCGAGGACCACGTGAGCTCGGCGCTGTCGCCGTCGAAGGTCACGGCCGAGCGCATGTGGTCGTCCGTGAGCGCACGGACGTCCGTGCCGTCGCTCGCCGAGAAGGTGCCGAAGCCGGGCTTCGTGGCGTCGACGAGCGCCTGGGGCGCCGTGAGCTCCTCGTCGAGATCCTTCGCGCCCCAGCTCGTCGGCGTCTCGCTCATCGTGAAGTCGAGCGTGCCGCCGCCGCGGATGAGGTCGCCGTCGATCGTCGTGTCCGTGAGCGCGACACCGTTGTGCTCGAGCCCGGCCACGTAGACCATGCCGTCGCTCGCGCCCGGAGCGTTGATCGTCAGCGGGGTGTCACCGAGGTTGAGGGTGACGCTGTCGAACAGCGGGGACCCGATCGTGTAGTCGCCCGAGCCCACCTGGAGCGGGTAGAACCCGAGCGCCGAGAAGATGTACCAGGCCGAGAACTCGCCGTTGTCCTCGTCGCCGGGGTAGCCCTGACCGATGTCGGAGCCGGCGAACAGCCGCTGCTGGATGTCGCGGACGAGCGCCTGCGCCCCGGCCGGGTCACCCGCCTCGGCGAGGATGTAAGGGATGTGGTGGGCGACCTGGTTGGACATGCCGAGCATGCCGAGCCGGACGTCGCGCGCCTCGCGCGCCTCGTGGATCCCGGAGTAGTCGGCCCGCTCCTGCGTGGTGAGGAACGCGTCGAGCTCGTCGAGCAGCTCGCGGCGCCCGCCGTAGAGGGCCGCGAGCCCGTCGACGTCGTGCGGGGCGTGGAACGCGAACGTCCAGCCGCTGGCCTCGGTGAACGCGCCACCCCAGGCCTTCTTGTCGAAGTCGGCGCCGTCGGACCACGTGCCGTCCGCGTTGCGGGCGGTGAACACGCCGGCCTCGGGGTTGTACATCTCGGCGAAGTGCCCGGCGCGGACGTCGAAGTACTCGGCCTCCTCGCGCAGCTGCTGCACGCGGCCCTGCGGGGTGGCGGGGTCCTCGGCGAGCGCCTGGGCCATCTGCGCGATGCCGAAGTCGTTGATGAAGCCCTCGAGCCCCCAGGAGGCGGACTGGTGGGTGGTGGCGTCGGTGAAGCCGAGGAAGATCGACCGCTCGAGGCCCTTGCGGCCCACGGCGTTGGACGCCGGGAGCACGGTCGCGTTCGTCACGGCGGCGTCGTACGCCTCGAGCGCGAGGTCGTTGCTCAGCGCGCCGGCGAGGTAGGCCTCGGCGAAGGAGACGTCCGAGCTCGTGCCGGTCATGAGGTCCGCGTAGCCCGGCGAGGACCAGCGGGCGACCCAGCCGCCCTCGCGGTACTGCTCGACGAACCCGTCGACGAGCTCCTCGGTGAGGTCCGGGTAGAGCATCGAGTACGCCGGCCAGGCGGTGCGGTAGGTGTCCCAGAACCCGTTGTTGACGTAGACCTTGCCCGGCACGACCTCGGCGTTGGTCTCGGTCGCCGTCGCGCTGCCCGTCGTCGGGGAGACGGGGCTGGCGTACTCGTAGCGCGGGCTGTCCGCGGTGCCGACGTTCTCGAACTGCGAGTTCGGGTAGAGGTTGAGCCGGTACAGGCCCGAGTAGAGGTTGACGAGCTCGGCGTCGGTGGCGCCCTCGACGTCGGTGATGACGCTGAGGCGGTCGTTCCACGCGGCCATGACGTCGGCCTGGACGTCCTCGAAGGTCCGCCCGTCCAGCTCGAGCTCGAGGTTGTGCGTCGCCTGGTCGACGGAGATGAACGACGACGCGATGCGCAGCTCGACCGTCGTGTCCTCCGACGTGTCGAAGGCGGCGTACCGCGCGGAGGCGCGGTCACCGCGCGGCGTGGCGCCCGCGGCGGTGGGGGTGGCGTCGAACTGGCCGGAGACGAACATCCGGGTGCGGCCGGGCCAGCCGGAGCCGCCGTCGACCCAGCCGGTGACGGCGCCGTCGGCGGAGACGTTGAGACCCGAGGTACCGACACCCTGGTCGACGAGCACGCTGCCGGCGTCACCGGTGAAGGTGAAGCGGTAGACGGCGCCGTGGTCCGTGGGGGCCACCTCGGTGGCGATGCCGTTCTCGAACTCGACGGCGTACAGGTCGGGCCGGGCCACCTCGTTCTCGTGGCGGAACGCGAGCCGGCGGTCGTTGATGCTCGACGTGGGGCTGGTGCCGTCGGCGGGCATCACCGCGAGCTGGTTGCGGTCACCCATCCAGATGCTCGGCTGGTGCGAGAAGCCGATGCCGGCGAGCCCGGGCAGGTTCTGCGCGTTGTTCTCGCGCTGGTAGCTGTAGACGGTGCCCGTGGTGTTCGGGTTCGTCATCGGGGTGATGAAGTTGAAGCCGTTCGGCCACGCGCTGGCGGGCAGGTTGTTGCCGCGCGAGAAGCCGCCGGTGGAGTTCGTGCCGCGGCGGGTGTCGACGTAGCTGATGAGCCCGTCGGAGGTGTCGCGAGGCTCGGCGGCCTCGATCGTCACGTCGTCGAGGTAGCCAAGCACGGGGGTGCCGGCGGGGGCGCCGGGCTGGTCGTATGAGAGCAGGACCTTGTCCACCGTGCGGCCGGCGAGCGCGCCGAGGTCGACGGTGACGGAGTTCCACTGGTCGGGCCAGAGGATCTGGCCCGTCCCCTGCGAGCGCGCGTTCGCCGCGTAGCCGTACGCGTCGGTGGCGTCCGTCGCGGAGAGGAGCGTGCCGTCGTCGAGGAGGAGGTCGACGGCGACGTGCGTGGCGGCGTAGGTGAGCTCGGCATCGAGCACCGGGAAGATCTTGTAGGTGAGCTGGCTGTCCTCGGCGAGGTCCACGTCGACGTCGAACAGCTCGTTCGTCGCGCTGGCGTCACCCTCGGCGAGGATCTGCCCGCTGTACTGCAGGGAGCGGACGCCGGTGAAGCCGACACCGGTCTTCGCCGTGTGGGAGGACGCGGGGCCGGAGGCCACCTCGGAGACCATCGGCGAGATCGTCACGCCGCGGTCCGCGTCGAGGAGGTCGAAGTCGGCAAGCTGCATGAGGGTCGAGTTCGGGCCGGCGTTCGCCGTGACGGCGAGGCGGTAGTACGTGAACTCGGCGCTGCGCTCGGCGAGCGCGTAGTCCTTGGTGACGAAGCGGTTGTTCTCGGTGCCGACCTTCCACGCCTGCCCGGTCTGCGCGTCGAGCCGGACCCAGGTGACGCCGTCGGTCGAGCCCTCGACCGCGAAGTCGCGCGGGTCACGCTCGGGCGCGTCGTTGGCGGAGGTGAGCGCGTAACCAGTGATCGAGGTGGGCTCGCTCAGCTGGTAGGTGAGCGTGCCGGAGGCGGCGCGGGTGAGCCACTTCGAGTTCGGGTTGCCGTCGGCGGCGTTCGGCGGCGCCTCGTTGTCCGGGCTGGAGCCGGTCGCGCTGACGTTCGTGACGAAGCCGAGGAGGCTGCCGGCCGCGAACCGGTCACCGGTGAAGTTCACCGGCCCGGTGCGGAACGGCTGGGTCTCCGCGGGCTGCGGGTCGGCTGACTCGAACGACGAGGCGAACTCGGTCTCGGCGGCCGCGGCGGGAAGCGCCATGGCGGCGATCCCCATCGTGCCCGCGAGGGCCCCGACGAGCGAGGCCGCGATCGCGCGTCCCGTCCGCCGTCGTGCGGGTGTCGGCAGGGTCATCTGCAGGATCTCCTTCGGCTGCATCGTGAAGCCGCACCATCGCGGCACTGTTCGGTCGTGCGACCAGGCAGGGGCTGGGCGCCGCGCAGGCCGCCCCTGGGGCTCGTCCCGCGCATCGCTGTCACCTGGGCCTGACATCGCTGTCACACGTCCACGGGGACGATATCACCGTAGCCGCGACCGGTGACCTCCGGGAGCCCTTTTTCTCGTCCCTCGGGCGGGGTCGCCAGGCACCGGGCCCGGCGGGTCGCCTCGACGGGGCGGCTCGACGAGTCGCCTCGAGGGAGCGGCGCGGGCGCGCTCCGATACGCGCCGACGCGGGCCGGCCCCTTGGGGCGCCGCGGGTGAGCGGGTGGGGCGCCAGTCCACACGGGTGTCCGTGCGGACGGGCGCCGTCCTGCCTAGTGCCCTCGGTCGATCCACTCCTGCACGTGCGGGGCCTCGTTGCCGATCGTCGTGCTGTCCCCGTGGCCCGTGTGGACCGCCGTCGTCGGGGGGAGCGTGAGGAGCGTCGTGCGGATCGACTCCACGATGGTGGGGAAGTCGCTGTAGGACCGTCCGGTCGCGCCCGGGCCACCGCTGAAGAGCGTGTCGCCCGAGAAGAGCGCGCCGAGGGCGGGCGCGTAGTAGCAGACCGCTCCGGGGCTATGCCCGGGGGTGTGGAGCGCGTGGATCTCGATCCCGGCGACGGTGATGACATCGCCGTCGGCCACCTCCCGCACGGGCCGGGTGCCGGGGTAGACCCTCTCCCAGAGGACCAGGTCCTCCGGGTGGAGGTACGCGGGAGCGTCGACGAGCTCCTGGAGCGCGCCGAGGGCGTCGATGTGGTCGTCGTGGGCGTGGGTGAGGAGGATCCCGACGACCCGCCGCCCCCCGACGAGCGCGGCGATCGCCGCGGCGTCGTGCGGCGCGTCGATGACGACGCACTCCTCGTCGTCACCGACCACCCACACGTTGTTGTCGACGTCCCACGTCCCGCCGTCGAGCGAGAACGTCCCGGACGTCACCGTCTTCTCGATCCGCGCGTTCATCCGTCTCCTCTTTTCCGTTGCGTGGCGCTCAGGCGTCCGCGAGGACGACGACGGACCGCAGGACGTCGCCCCGCAGCATCTTGGCGAAGGCCTCCTCGACGTCGCCGAGCCCGACCGTCTCGCTGACGAAGTCGTCGAGGTTGAGCCGGCCCTGGAGGTACAGGTCGACGAGCATGGGGAAGTCACGGCTCGGCAGGCAGTCGCCGTACCAGGCGGACTTCAGCGACCCGCCGCGCCCGAAGACCTCGTCGAGGGGCAGGGTGATCTCGGTGCCGGGGGCCGGCACGCCGACGAGGACGACCCGGCCGGCGAGGTCGCGCGCCTCGAACGCCTGCCGGTAGGTCTGGGCGAGGCCCGCGGCGTCGATGACGAGGTCCGCCCCGAAGCCGCCGGTGAGCTCGCGGATGCGCGCCACCGGGTCCGTCTCGCGGGAGTTGATGGTGTGCGTGGCGCCGAACTTCTTCGCCCACTCGAGCTTGCGGTCCTCGACGTCGACGGCGATGACCGTCGTCGCGCCGGCGAGGGCGGCGCCCGCGATGGCCGCGTCGCCCACTCCGCCGCAGCCGATGACGGCGACGGACTCGCCGCGGGTGACCTCACCGGTGTTGATCGCCGCGCCGATGCCCGCCATGACGCCGCAGCCGACGAGGCCGGCGACCTGCGGCGGCACGGCCGGGTCCACCTTGGTGCACTGCCCCGCGGCGACGAGCGTCTTCTCCGCGAAGGCGCCGATCCCCAGCGCCGGGCTCAGCTCCGTGCCGTCGAGGAGGGTCATCTTCTGCGTCGCGTTGTGCGTGTTGAAGCAGTACCAGGGCTTGCCCTTGGCGCAGGCGCGGCACTGCCCGCACACGGCTCGCCAGTTGAGGACGACGTAGTCGCCGGGCGCAACCTCGGTGACGCCGGGGCCGACGGCCTCGACGACGCCCGCGGCCTCGTGCCCGAGGAGGTAGGGGAAGTCGTCACCCACGCCGCCCGCGACGTAGTGGTGGTCGGTCTGGCAGACCCCGCAGGCCTGGATCTTGACGACCGCCTCGCCGGGACCGGGGTCCGGGACGACGATGGTCGTGAGCTCGACGGGCGCGTCCTTGGCTCGCGAGATGACACCGTGCACGTGCTGGGGCATGCCTGACCTCCGTGAGACTCCGGAACTGGCCTTCGACCCTACCGCCGGGCCCAGGCCGGGCGACCGGGGGCAGCCCCTCTCAGCGAGTGCCGCGCCTCACCGGTCGAACGCCCAGTTCCGGTCGGTGAGGATCCGCGCCATCGCCAGGCCGACGCCGAGCGCCATGATGACGAACGTCGCCTCGACCCCGCTGTTGAGCGCCTCGGCGATCTCCCCCTCGTTGAGGTGGACGAGCGAGCGGTACACGGACACTCCGGGGACCATGATGACGACGGCCGGCACGGAGAGCGTCACCCGCGAGAAGTGGGCCCGCGTCGAGGCGACCGCGGCCAGCAGGCCGATCGCCAGCGCGGCGAGGCCCGCGGCGGCCTGGGGTGCCATGCCGGCGTCGAGGAGAAGCAGGCGCCCGGGGTTGGCCAGGGCCCCGATGACGGCGGCGATGGCGGCCACGCGCAGCGGTGAGTTGAAGAGGATGGCGAACCCCGCGGCGGCGACGGCGCTCGCCAGCATCCGCAGCGCCACGCCCAGCGCCCCGCCGGCGGCACTCCCGGTCTCCAGCTCCAGCTCCAGCGCGCCGAACAAGGACACGGCCCACACACTCATCCCCGCCGACAGCAGGATGAGGGTGGCGTAGGCGGCGCGGGCGATCCCGGCGGAGAAGTCCATCCGGACGAGGTCGAGCACCGCCGTCACCAGCGGGAACCCCGGGACGAGGAAGAGGACCGCCGAGATGAAGCCCGCCTCGTGGGCCGGGTCGGCGTACCCGAGGCGCTCCAGACCGAGCACCACGCCGACGTAGACGGCGCTCGCCAGGGCCGCCGCGAGGGCGGTCACGGCGAACTGGTTGAGCCGGGCGTGCTGCATCCGCCGCCGGACCAGCTGCCCGAGGCCCGCGGCGGCGAGCACCGCCGCGCAGACAACCACGCCACCGCCGTTGAGGAACGCGAACGCGGCGCACGCCAGCGCGACGGCCAGCGCGTTGACCGCCGGCCCGTAGAGCAGCGGGCGCTGGCCGATCCGGTCGACCTCCGCCTCGACGTCGGCCACGGCAGTGCCGGGACGCAGGCCGTCGACGTACTCGGCGATCCGGTCGAGCCGGTCGGCGTTGACCCCGATCGCCCGCTGCTCGATGACCTCGGTGCGGAAGTGCTCCTCGTCCCGGGCCGTCGTGGTGATCTCGGTGAGCGTCACCTGCGCGCGGTGCTCCCGCAGGCCGACCGCCTCGGCGACCCGGCGCATGGAGTCCTTGACCCGGTAGGACCCCGCCCCCGCCGACAGGAGCAGGGCGCCCAGTCGGAGCACAGCCGCCGACTGGCGCACGAGGAGCGGGGAACCGAGGTCGTCATGCACCTGACCCATCCTGCCCGGCGAACCGGGCCGTGCCACAGGACCATCCATGCGGGGGGCTCGTCCACCGCAGGTACGCGTGCGCCCACCACGTCCCCGCGTGAGGTTCAATAGAACTCCCCCGACGTTCAACGCGAGAGAGTCATGGACCCCGACCATATAGACCTGCCCACCGCCCGTGAGAGTCACGCCGGGGTGGTGGGCCAGCGATGACCGTGCTCACCCTGCTCCTCGGCATCCTCGTCGTCGTCGCCATCACGGCGGTCACCGGCTACTTCGTCGCGCAGGAGTTCGCCTACATGGCGGTCGACCGGTCGCGTCTCAACGCACGCGCCGCCGCCGGCGACGTCGTGGCCGAGCGGACGCTGCGCGTCACCAAGCGCACGTCCTTCATGCTCTCCGGAGCCCAGCTCGGCATCACCGTCACCGGCCTGCTCGTCGGCTACGTGGCCGAGCCGCTCATCGGCGAGTCGCTCGGCGAGCTCCTCGGCGTCGCCGGCGTGCCGGTCGGCGTCGGGATCGCCGTCGGCACGGTCCTCGCCCTCGTGCTGTCCACCGTCGTCCAGATGGTGTTCGGCGAGCTGTTCCCCAAGAACCTCGCCATCGCCCGCCCCGAGCCCGTCGCGCGCTGGCTCTCCCGCTCGACGCTGCTCTACCTCAAGCTCTTCGGCTGGCTGGTCTGGGTCTTCGACCAGGCCTCCAACACCCTGCTGCGCGCCCTGCGCATCGAGCCGGTCCACGACGTCGAGCACTCGGCGACGGCCCGCGACCTCGAGCACATCGTCGCGGACTCCCGGGAGAGCGGAGACCTGCCCGCGGAGCTGTCCATGCTGCTGGACCGCATCCTCGACTTCCCCAAGCGCGACGTCGAGCACGCGATGATCCCCCGGGCGCGCGTCGACGTCGTCCGGGCGGACGACACCCTCGGGGAGGTCCGCGCGCTCATGTGCGAGGGGCACTCGCGCTACCCCGTGCTCGGTGCGGACGACGACGACATCCTCGGCGTCGTCCACCTGGTCGAGGTGCTGGGCTCGACCGCGCCGCTCGACACCCCCGTGAGCACGCTCGTCCGCGACGCGCTCATCCTCCCGACCCTCATGAGCCTCCCCGACGCCCTGCGCGAGCTCGACCAGAGCAAGAACCAGCTCGCGTGCGTCGTCGACGAGTACGGCGGCTTCGCCGGCGTGCTCACCACGGAGGACATCGCCGAGGAGCTCGTCGGGGAGATCACCGACGAGCACGACGACGCCCTGCCGATCCTCGAGCCGGACGACGACGGGATCTGGAACATGGCGGGTGACGTCCACATCGACGAGGCCGAGCGGGCGATCGGCTACACCCTCCCCCGCGGCGACTACGAGACGATCGCGGGACTGGTCATCGCCGTCCACGGGGAGCTTCCCGAGGTCGGCGAGCGACTCATGGTGGAGCTGCCGCCCGACCCGGGCGAGCTCCTCGACCGACCGGTCCGGCGCCTGCTGGAGGCCGTCATCGTGGAGATCGACCATCACGTGCCGTCCATGGTGCGCGTCAGCCTCGTCGAGACCGACGACGTCGACGGGGGTGAGGAGCGATGAGCAACCTCACCGTCGTCCTCGTCACCATCGCCCTCATCACGCTCAGCGCGTTCTTCGTCGCCATCGAGTTCGCCCTCATCTCCGCCAAGCGCCACCGCCTGGAGGACGCGGCGACGAGGAGCCGGGCGGCGCGGGCGGCGCTGCGCAGCTCCTCCGAGCTCACGCTGCTCCTCGCCGGCTCCCAGCTCGGCATCACGGTGTGCACGCTCGCGCTCGGTGCCATCACCAAGCCGGCCGTGCACCACTGGCTCACCCCGCTGTTCGCCTCCTGGGGCATGCCCGAGCTGACGGCGGACGTCGTCGGCTTCGTGCTGGCGCTCATCATCGTGACGTTCCTGCACCTCGTCGTCGGTGAGATGGCCCCGAAGTCGTGGGCGATCGCCCACCCGGAGAAGTCCGCCACGCTCCTCGCCCTGCCGATGCGGGGCTTCATGTGGGCGTTCCGCCCGGTCCTGCGCGGCCTCAACGCCACGGCGAACTGGTGCCTGCGCCGCGTGGGGGTCGAGCCGAGCGACGAGGTCGCCGCGGGCCAGACCTCCGACGACCTTCGTCACCTCGTCGAGCACTCGGCGAACGTCGGCGCGCTGGACGCGAGCTACTCCCGGCAGCTGTCCGTGGCCCTCGACCTCGAGCGGCTCACGGTGGCGGACCTGGTCCGGCCGGGGGCGCGCCTCACGGCCGTGCCGCTGAGCGCGACGGTGGCCGAGGTCCAGGAGACGGCGCGGCGCAGCGGCCACCTGCGGATCCTCCTCGGGGACACCCGGGGCATCCAGGGGGTCGTCCACGTCCGGGACACCCTCACCCGTCCCGCGACGGCGGGGGTCGCCGACCTCGCGCGCCCGGTGTTCACGCTCGCGCCGACGACGACGGCGTACACGGCGCTGGCGCACATGCGGGAGAGCCGCAACCACCTCGCCGTCGTCCGCGACGGCGACCGGGTGGTCGGGGTGATCACGATGTCCGACGTCCTGCGCCGGCTGTTCCCCGTGGTGGAGGCGGTCGAGCGCTGACCCGGTCGACCCGACGCTCGACCTGACGACCGCCGCGCCGGGGTGCCCATGGGGTGCCCCGGCGCGGTGCGTGGTGCGGCGCACGCGGCGGAGGGCAAGGGATTCGAACCCTTGGTGCGGGGTTACCGCACAACGGTTTTCAAGACCGTCACATTCGGCCGCTCTGTCAGCCCTCCCGGCCCCGCAGGCGCGCCCACGGGGTCGCGGGCCAGTCTAGGGCGGCACGTGGGGCCGGACGGCGCCCCCCGGACCCATAGCGCCGCCCCGGTACCACGAGCCGCCCCGGGCACCACCGGCCCGCCCGGGCGCCCCGGCCCGGCGGCGTCCGGGACCCCGTCCTACGATCGACGACGTGCGCGCGATCGACGTCGTCGACGGATCCCTGACCCTCACCGACCTGCCCGACCCGGTTCCCGGGCCGGGTGAGGTCCTCGTCCGCGTGGCCGCCGCCGGGGTGAACCGCGCCGACCTGCTCCAGCGCGCCGGCCACTACCCGCCGCCGCCCGGTGCCTCGCCGGTCATCGGCCTCGAGTGCTCGGGGACGGTCGTCGCCCTCGGTGACGACGTCGAGGGCTGGCAGGTGGGTGACGAGGTCGCCGCCCTGCTCGCCGGCGGCGGGTACGCCGAGCTGGTCGCCGTACCGGCCGGCCAGCTCCTCCCGGTGCCGGCCGGGATCGACCTGGTCGACGCCGCGGCGCTGCCCGAGGCCGTGTGCACGGTGTGGTCGAACCTCGTCCACGTCGCCCACCTGCGTCCCGGCCAGTCGCTCCTCGTCCACGGCGGGTCCGGCGGCGTCGGGTCCATGGCGATCCAGCTCGCCGCCGCCGCGGGCGTGCGGGTCCTCACCACGGCGGGTGGGCCCGAGCGCTGCGCCCGCTGCGAGGAGCTGGGCGCGGAGGCGGCCATCGACCACCGCGCCGAGGACGTCGTCGAGCGGGTCCGCGCGCTCACCGAGGGCCGCGGCGTCGACGTCATCCTCGACGTCCTCGGCGGCGGGGCCCTGGGGAGGAACGTCGCGATGCTCGCCACCGGCGGCCGGCTCGTCATCATCGGCACCCAGCAGGGCCGGCGCGGCGAGCTCGACGTCGGTGCCCTCCTCGCCCGACGGGCGAGCGTCCACGCCACCACGCTGCGCGCCCGCTCCCTCACGGAGAAGGCCGCCATCGTCGCCGACGTGTGCGAACGCGCGTGGCCGCTCATCGCCGACGGGACCGTGGGCCCCGTCGTCCACGCCCGCCTCCCCCTGGACCAGGCCGCCCAGGCGCACGAGCTCATGGACTCCGGCGCCGTCTTCGGCAAGGTCCTGCTGCTCCCCTGACCTGTCCGCTTGACCCTCACGTCGCGTGAGGCACCACGGTGGGTCCATGACCGCAACGAAGGAGCTGACAGTGCTCACGGTGGGCCAGGTCGCCGAGCGTTTCGACGTCACGGTGCGTACGTTGCACCACTACGACGAGATCGGCGTGCTCAGCCCGACCGAGCGCAGCGCCGCGGGGTACCGCCTCTACACGGACACGGACCTCACCCGTCTCCAGCACGTCGTGGTGTACCGGCGCCTCGGGTTCCCGCTCGAGGCCATCGCGGAGCTGCTCGACGGTGGCGCCCAGCGCGACGCCGTCGTCGAGCACCTACGGCGCCAGAAGGCGGCGGTCATGTCCCGGTTGGACGAGATGCAGGACCTCGTCACGGCCATCGATCGAGCACTGGAGCAGCAGATGAACGGCATCAACCTCACGCCCGAGGAGCAGAAGGAGCTCTTCGGCGACGGTTTCAAGGACGAGTACGCCGTCGAGGCACAGGACCGCTGGGGCGACACGGAGGCGTGGCAGCAGTCCCAGGGGCGCACCGCGCAGTACACCAAGGCGGACTGGGAGGAGATCGCCGCGGAGACCGGGGCGATCAACGCGGCGTACGTCGCGGCCCTGGAGGCGGGGCTGCCGGCGTCCAGCGACGCCGCCATGGACGCCGCCGAGCGCGCGCGCGTGCAGATCCACGAGCGGTTCTACGACATCACGCCGGAGTTCCACCGCTGCCTCGGGGACATGTACATCGCCGACGAGCGGTTCACGAAGACGTACGAGGACATCCACCCGGGCCTCGCCCAGTACGTCCGCGACGCCATCCACGCCAACGCCGACCGGCAGGCGGGCGGCGCGGCGAGCTGACCCCGCCCGGCGCACGGGACGCTCTGCGTCGCCGGCACACCGCCGGCGGCGCCGAGCGTCCCACGAGAACCGGCTACGGCATCGGGTGGCGGTTGTCGACCAGCCCGGCCGCCACGGCCGGAGCGAGCGCCGGCGCCAGCGGCAGGCGCGGGATGAGCGTCGCCTGGAGCGCGTGGTAGATGTCCGGCTTGCCCGACCACGTGCCCGCGCTCGGGCCGTTCTCCGCGCTCAGCTCGTGGCGCCAGCGCCCCGGCGCCTCGATGAGGTGCTCGGCGGCGTAGTCCCACCACTGGCGGTACCGCTCCTCGTAGCGCACCTCCCCGGTGACCGCCTCGAGGGCGGCGGCGGCGCCGATGCCCTCGCAGACCACCCAGTGCATGCGCTCGCGCACCACGGGCTCCCCGGCGAAGTCGACGGTGTAGACGAACCCGTCGGCGCCGTCGACCGCCCAGCCGTCGGCCACAGCGCGGTCGAAGAGCTCCCGCGCCGCCTCGAGCATCCACGTCTCGGCGTCGAGGCCCCGACGGCGCAGCGCCTCGCGGGCGTGGAGGACCAGCCGCGCCCACTCCAGGGAGTGGCCGACGGTGGCGCCGTAGGGCCGGAACGGGTGCGCCGGCTCGTCGCGGTTGTAGTCGAGCAGCGGCTCCCAGTCGGCGCTGAAGTGCTCGGGGATCCGCCAGTCGTTGGCGCGGGCGAAGTCGTCGAGGACGCGCCGGGTGATCCGCACGGCGCGGTCGAGCCAGACGTCGTCGCCCGTGACGTCGGCGGCCGCGAGGTACGCCTCGACCGTGTGCATGTTCGCGTTGACGCCGCGGTAGTCCTCGCAGACGCCGAACGCGCGGTCCCAGGACTCCACGGCCATGCCCTCGTCGTCACGCCAGAAGAAGCGCTCGCTCACCGCGAGGGCCTCGTCGAGGAGCGCACGGCCCCCCGGACGGCCCGCCGCGGCGGCGGAGGCGCCGGCGAGGATGACGAACCCGTGCGCGTAGGCCGCCTTGGTGTCGTCGGGGACGCCGTCCCCCTCCAGGGCGACGGCGGAGAACCAGCCCCCGTGCTCGCCGTCGGCGAAGGCCCCCCGCAGGGCGGCGACGCCGTGGTCGGCGAGCGGCCCGTAGCCCGGGCGACCCAGCATGGTGCCGAGCGCGAAGCTGTGGGTCATCCGGGCGGTCACCCACAGCTCGGCGGGCTGGCCCGGGTCGACGGCACCGTCCGCGTCGAGGTACCCGAAGCCGTTCGGCACCCGAGAGGAGCGGGCGAACGCAAGGAGGGCGTCCGTCTCCGCGGTCAGCCACTCTGCGTGCGTGCGTGAGCCCAGCCAGGTCATCAGTTCTCCTCGATCGGTCCTGGGCTGAGGCTATCGTCGCGCGCCCGCCCCCACACGACACCGCCGACGGCCGGACCCCCGCGAAGGGGCCGGCCGCCGGCGGGCGACGGATGCCTAACCCTTGACGGAGCCCGCGAGCAGGCCGCGGACGAAGTACTTCTGCAGGGACAGGAACACGATGATCGGCACGATGATCGAGACGAAGGCACCGGCGGTGAGCAGGTGCCAGTCCTGGCCACGCGAGCCGGCCATCTCCGCCAGGCGGGCCGTGAGCGGCTGCACGGCGTTGTTCCCGCCGGTGAACGTCAGGCCGACGAGGAGGTCGTTCCACACCCACAGGAACTGGAAGATCGCGAAGCTCGCGATCGCCGGGACGAGCAGCGGGAGCATGACCCGCAGGAACACCGTCACGTGCCCGGCGCCGTCGACGCGGGCCGCCTCGATGAGCTCCCGCGGGATCTCCGACATGAAGTTGTGCAGGAGGAACGTCGCGAGCGGCATGGCGAAGCACGCGTGCGCCACCCACACACCGAGGTAGGGGAATGCCTCGCCCACCGCGGAGCCGGAGAAGATCCGCAGGAGCGGGATCAGGGCCATCTGCAGCGGGACGATCTGCAGGGCGAACACGAGGATGAACACGGTGTCGCGCCCCCGCCACTGCAGCACGGAGAAGGCGTAGGCGGCCATCGTGGCGACGACGAGCGGGATGAGCGTCGCCGGCACGGTGATGACCACGGAGTTGACGAAGAAGTTCGCCAGCGCGCCGGAGGAGGCCCGCCCGAAGAGCACCTCCTGGTAGTTCTCCAGCGTGACCGCCGGGTTGAGGAAGAAGGTCCACCACCCGGAGGTGCGGATCTCCGACTCCGGGCGCAGGGAGCTGAGGAACATCCCGATGATCGGCACCGTCCACAGCAGCGCGATGACGATGGCGACGGCGGACCCCACCCGGGAGGTGAGCATCGCCCGCGCCCGCGAGGACGTGGACGGACGCGGGGCCTTGGTCACGCGGGCCTGGTCGGCGGCGATGTCGGCCACGGCGGGCTCGACGGCAGCAGCACTCATGCTCCTCGCACCTCCCGGTTCTTGATCATCTGTCGGATGTTGAAGACGACGATGGGGATGACCAGCACGAAGATGACGACGGCGAGGGCCGAGCCCGTTCCCGCGTTGCCGAAGGTGAAGGACTGGTCGTACATCATGTTGGCCAGCACCTGGGTGTCGAACCGGGCGCCGGTCATCGTCCGCGGGATGTCGAAGATCTTCAGCGTGGCGATGGTGATCGTCGTGACGACGACGACGAGCGTGGGACGGATGCTCGGCACGGTGATGTTGCGGAACATCTGCCAGGCGCCGACGCCGTCGAGACGGGCCGCCTCGACGATATCCGCCGGGATCGCCTTGATGGCCGCGGAGAGCAGGACCATGGCGAAACCGGCCTGGATCCAGATCATCACCGCGATGAGGAAGAACGTGTTCCAGGGCGCGTCCTGGAGGAACCGCACGGGCTCGAACCCGAGCGTGGTGATGATGGCGTTGAGGAGGCCGATCTGCTCCTGCGCCGCGCCCCGGTACTCGTAGACGAACTTCCAGATGATGCCGGCGCCCACGAAGGAGATCGCCATCGGCAGGAAGAGCAGCGTCTTGGCGACCTTCTCGAAGCGCGACTGGTCGATGATGATCGCGTAGAGCAGGCCCACACCGGTGGCCACGGTCGGCACGAGCGCCACCCAGAAGAAGGTGTTGATGAACGACTGCAGCGAGTCGGGGTTGGTGAACACCCACTCGTAGTTGGCGAGGCCGACCCACTCGTCGCTGGAGCGGTCCATGAACGACATGAGCGTCGTGCGGATCGCCGGGTAGATGAGCCCCACGCCGAGCAGCGCCAGGGCCGGCCCGCCGAAGAGCAGCACCATCCACCAGGTGCGCGAGCGGCCGGCGATCCGGTCGGCCACGCGGGCCAGCAGGAGGAGGACGGCGACGACGACGAGGAACGCCACGACGGCCAGGATCATCTGGCCGAACTTGGAGTAGAGGAAGAAGTCCACGGTGATCAGCTCCCTTCACGCGACCGAGGCGGGGGCGCGGCATCGCCGCACCCCCGCCTGTGGGTCACTGGTCAGCCGGCCGGCCAGGCGGCGTCGATCTGGGTGAGCACCGTGTCGGTGTCCGCACCGTTGATCCAGTCCACCATGCCGGTCCAGAACGCCCCGGCGCCGACCTCCGACGGCATGAGGTCCGAGCCGTCGAAGCGGACCGTGGCGGACTCGTCCTGGAACAGCTCGATCGCCTGACGCAGCACGTCGGACGTGGCGAGCTCCGGGTCCACCCCCAGGTTTGCCGACGTCACGCCGCCGATCTCGACGCGGGTGTTGGCCCACTCAGCGGAGGACATGAACGTCTGGACGGCCTGGGTGGCCTCACGGTCGTTGAACGCACCGACGAACTCTCCGGCGACGAGCAGCGGGCGGTCGTCCGCGGTCATGCCCGGCAGCGGGAAGGCGAACGCCTCTCCCTCGGGGCTGACGTCGGTGCCCTCGGGCCACTGCGCCTCGTAGAAGGAGGCCTGGCGGTGGAGGAAGCACTCGCCGTCGAGGATGGGCAGACCACCGTCGTTGAAGGACGTCGTCGCGATGGACCGCGAGTCGCCGATGCCGCCGTTGACGTAGTTGTCGTCCTTGAGGATGGCTCCGGCGAGGTCGACGGCCTCGGTGACCTCCGGGGCGTTGAAGGGGATCTCGTGCGTGACCCACTGGTCGTAGACGTCGCCGCCACCGGTGCGCAGGACGAGGTCCTCGATCCAGTCGGTGGCGGGCCAGCCGGTGGCGCCACCGGACTCGATGCCCGCGCACCAGGGCTTGACCGTCTCGGACCCCTGGTCGGCGGCGATCTGCTCCGTGAGCGTCATGAGCTCGTCCCACGTCTCGGGGACCTCGTAGCCGTTCTCCTCGAACGCCGTCGGGGAGTACCAGACGAAGGACTTCACCGAGGAGAGCATCGGGGAGGCGTAGAACTCGCCGTCGACCGTGCCGTAGGACTTCCAGTCCTCGGTCCAGCCCTCGTCCACGTTGGCCTCGACCGCGTCGGGGGCGGCGAGGACGTAGCCGTCGCGCACCATGCGCTGGAGGAGGCCGGGCTGCGGGAAGGCCGCGAGGTCGGGGGCGTTGCCGCCCTCGGCCTGGACGACGACCTGCTGCTCGAACTCGCCGGAGCCGTTGTGGACGACCTCGATGCCGGTGCACTCGGTGAACTCCTCGAAGGAGTCCTGCATCTGGTCCGCCTCGACCTCACGGATCGAGGTGAAGAGGGTGACACTCTCACCCTCGAACGTGCCGTACTCCTCGAAGGCAGCGCAGTCCGTGCCGCCGCCGGCGCTCGTCTCGCCGTCGTTGCCACCACCACCGCCGCCGCCGCCGAGGTCGTCGGCGCCGCCACAGGCGGCCAGGGTGAGAGCGAGGGCAAGGGTGCCCCCCGCTACGGCGACTCCGCGTCGTCCGGTTCGAGCCATGAAAACTCCTCCTCATTACTGCGTCGTAATGCGTTCCGTGGGGCGTCGGCACCCCAGTTGTTCCCACACAAGCCCTTGCCCGGTCGGGGCGCAAGCACGTCGGACCTCGATCACGTAACGATCTGATCACGTCCGCCAGGTACGTCACGATATCGGGTGGTCTCGCTGACTGGACGCCCTCACCCCCGGCCCGAGCGCGGCGCCGGGCAGTTCAGCCGGCCGATCCGTGCAGCAGGCCGCTCAGTGCAGCGGGGCTCAGGGCAGCAGGCCGCGCAGCACGGGGACGGCGCCGTCCTCCTCCACGGTGGCGGTGAGCGCGTCGGCGGCCGCGACGGTGACCTCGTCGGCGCCCCCCATGGCGACGCCGTAGGCGGCCCACTGGAGCATCTCGACGTCGTTGCGGCCGTCGCCCATCGCCACGGTGGCACCGGCGTCGACGCCGAGCCGCTCGCGGAGCATCTCCAGGGCCGAGGCCTTCGTGACGCCGTCGGGCGCCAGGTCGAGCCAGGCCGTCCAGCCGACGGCGTAGGAGACGCCGTGCAGCCCGACGCGGGCCACCAGGGCGTGGAAGTCCTCGGCCGACAGGTGCGGGGCGCGGACGGTGACGCGGGAGGCGGGGGCCGAGCACAGCTCGTCGAAGTCGACGACCTGGACCTCCCCGGACAGCTCGCCCATGGGGAACGGCTCGCTCACCTTGAAGCCCTTGCCGAGGTCCTCGACGGCGAACCGCCCGTCGGGCAGCTCCTCGCGCAGCAGCCGCAGGGCAGGCTCGGGGTCGAACGTGACGACGTCGCTGATCTCGTAGCCCCCCTCGAGGGCGGGGTCCAGGCGCAGGCACACCGCGCCGTTGGAGCACACCGCCCAGCCGCGCTCCAGCCCCAGCTCCTCGAGCACGGGCGTGACCGCGGACAGGGAGCGCCCGGTCGACAGGACGACGTGCGCCCCGGCGTCGCGCAGGTCGGCGACGGCGTCCCGGACGCCGTCCGACAGGCTCTGGTCGTGCCCGAGGAGGGTGCCGTCGATGTCGAGGGCGACGAGCAGCTCCGGGCCGGCCGGCGGGAGGGTCGCGGGGGTCTTCAGCGCACTCACCGGCCGGCCCTCGGCTCGAGCACCTCGAGGCCGCCGAGGTAGGGCCGCAGCCCCTGCGGGACGCGGACGGCGCCGTCGGGCAGCTGGTGGTTCTCGAGGATGGCGACGAGCCACCGCGTGGTGGCGAGCGTCCCGTTGAGGGTCGCGACCGGGCGGGTCTGGCCGTCGCGGCGCTCCCGGATCCCGAGCCGGCGGGCCTGGAACGTCGTGCAGTTCGACGTCGACGTGAGCTCGAGGTAGCGCTCCTGGCTCGGCAGCCAGGCCTCGCAGTCGAACTTGCGGGCGGCGGAGGAGCCCAGGTCCCCGGCGGCGACGTCGATGACCCGGTAGGGCAGCTCGACGGCGGCGAGCATCTCCTCCTCCCAGGCGAGCAGGCGCGCGTGCTCGGCCTCGGCCTCCTCCTGGGGGCAGTAGGAGAACATCTCGACCTTGTTGAACTGGTGGACCCGGATGATGCCCCGGGTGTCCTTGCCGTAGGAGCCGGCCTCACGCCGGTAGCAGGTGGACCACCCGGCGTAGCGCAGCGGGCCGTCGGTCAGGTCGAGGATCTCGTCCGCGTGGTAGCCGGCGAGGGCCACCTCCGAGGTTCCGGTGAGGTAGAGGTCGTCGGCGGGCAGGCGGTAGACCTCGTCGGCGTGCGCGCCGAGGAACCCGGTGCCGCTCATCACCTCGGGGGTGACGAGGGTCGGGGTGATCATCGGCGTGAACCCCGCCGCTAGCGCCCGGTCCATCGCGGCGTTGAGCAGGGCCAGCTCCAGCCGGGCCCCGATGCCGGTGAGGAAGTAGAAGCGCGCCCCGGAGACCTTGGTGCCCCGCTTGGTGTCGATGGCTCGCAGGCCCTCCCCCAGCTCGAGGTGGTCACGCACGGTGACGCCCTCGGCCGCGAGGTCGCGGATCGTGCCCTCCTCCCGCAGGACGACGAAGTCGTCGGGCCCGCCGGCGGGGACGCCCTCGACGACGACGTTGGGCAGCCGCCGGGCCAGCTCCTCGGCCTCGGCCGCCGCCGCGGACGACGCCGCCTCGGCCGCCTTGACCCCCTCCGCGAGCTCCTTGGCGCGGGCCAGGGCGGCCGGGCGCTCCTCGGGGCTCGCGGCGCCGACGCCGCGGCTCGCGGCCTTCTGCTCGGCGCGCAGGTCCTCGAAGGTCGCGAGGCTCTCGCGCCGGCGGGCATCGGCCGCCAGGACGGCGTCGACGAGGGCGGGGTCCTCGCCGCGGGCACGCTGGCTCGCACGGACGGCCTCGGGGTTCTCACGCAACGCTCGCAGGTCGATCACACCACCGAGCCTAGTTCGTGGTGCACGCGCCGTCGCCGACAGGGGGCGGTCCCCGCCCGACGGCGGGCTGCTCTAGGCTCGCCGGCGTGAGGATCCGACGCCGTCTTGCCCGCGCCTACTGGGCGGTGAGCCGCTGGCGGCTGCGCTCCCAGCCGCTGCCCGACGACGACGCCGGCATTCTCATCGGCGCCCCGCACACGTCGAACTGGGACTTCCTCCTCATGCTCGCGATCGCCTGGGACTCCGGCATGAGCCTGCGCTTCCTCGGCAAGGAGAGCCTCTTCCGGGCGCCGTTCGGCGGCGTCATGCGCGCGCTCGGAGGGATCCCGGTGGACCGTTCCGACCCGCACGGGGTCGTCGACGAGGTGGTCGGCCGGCTCCGGGCCGGCGAGCGGTTCTACCTCGCCATCACCCCGGAGGGCACGCGCAGCAAGGCGGCCTACTGGAAGTCGGGCTTCTACCGAATGGCCCGGGAGGCCGACCTCCCGGTGGTCCTCGGGTACGTCGACCGCACGACGAGGACGACGGGGTTCGGCCCCACCCTGCGGATGACCGGCGACGTGCGCGCGGACATGGACCGCATCCGCGCGTTCTACGCGGACAAGGCCGGCATCAAGCCCGCCCTGCGGACCGAGCCGCGCCTGCGCGAGGAGCCCTCCTCCCCGTCCTCGTGACCCCCTCGCTCCTGCCCCTCCGCCCCTCCCCTCGTGATCTTGCAGAGACGCTGACGGGCGGCCTCGGCATCCCGGCACTTCTGCAAGATCATCCACACGGGGGCGGACGGGCCGGGCGCCCGCCGGTCCCGCGCGCCGCATGACCCGCTGACCACTACGTTCAGAGCGTGTCCTGGGAACAGTGGGTGAGCATCGTCGCGCTCGTACTTGCGGTCGCCGGCCTCGCGGTCGGCCTGGCCGTGTGGCGGGCCGTCAAGGCGCGCACACCGTCCTTCAGCCGCGACGAGCCCGAGGCCCCACCGGCCGAGGACGACGACGCGACCCCCGCCGGACCGCCCGCCGTCGTCTTCAACCCGTCCAAGACCGCCGACGGGGACCGGCTGCGCGCACTCGTCACCCAGTCCGCCGCCGAGGCGGGGCTGGGGGAGCCGCTCTGGTACGAGACGACGATCGAGGACCCGGGGCTGGGGCAGGCGCGCGAGGCCGTCGCCGCGGGCGCGTCGGTGGTCATCGCCGCCGGTGGGGACGGCACGGTGCGCGCGGTCGCCGAGGCGCTGGCCGGGACATCGACCCCGATGGCGCTGCTGCCCCTCGGCACGGGCAACCTCCTCGCCCGCAACCTCGACCTGCCCCTGGGCGACGAGCGCGAGATGGTCGCCACCGCGCTCACCGGCCGCGACCGTCCCATCGACCTCGGGTGGCTGCGCACCGAGCCGCTGAGCCCCGAGCATGCCCGCCGGGAGGCCGGCTCCCCCGACGCCTCCTCGGCCGCGAGCTCGGACAAGACCGACTCGGCCGAGGCAGCGGAAGGCCGCTACAACGACCCCGCCAAGCCCGAGGACGGCTCCAGCGAGGGGCCGCCGAAGGTGGAGGCCGGTGCACTGCCCGCGTCGGACCCGGACAAGGAGCACGTCTTCCTCGTCATCGGCGGCATGGGCTTCGACGCCGCCATGGTGAGCGCCGCCGACGACGAGCTCAAGGCGAAGATCGGCTGGGCCGCCTACTTCTTCGCGGGCGTCAAGCACCTCACCGGGCGCAAGGTGCGGGCGACGCTCGAGCTCGGCACGTCCGACGCGTCCGAGACCTTCTCCGCGCGCACGGTGCTGTTCGCCAACTGCGGGCGGCTGCCGGGCGGCGTCGTCCTCTTCCCCGACGCCCAGCTCGACGACGGCTGGCTCGACATCGCCGCCATCAACACCAAGGGCGGCCTCATCGGGTGGGCGGACCTCCTGCGCAAGGTGATCCTCCAGGGCATCGGGATCCGCAAGGACCTCGTGCCCTACAGCACGGGCACGATCGACTTCCGCCGTGCCCGCACCGTCACCGTGCGCACCGAGGAGCCCGAGCACGTCCAGGTGGACGGCGACCTCGTGGGGATGGCTACCGTCGTCCACGCCCGCGTCGAGGCCTCGGGTCTCGTCGTGCGCACGTCCTGACCAGCGGCCCGGGCACCCGGCGTTTCTGCACGATCACCAGGCGACTGGGCCCGGCGCTTCTGCACGATCACCAGGGAAGGGGCGTCAGGTCCCGCCGTCGAGCAGCCCCTCGACCCACTCGCGCGCCGCGATGAAGTCGGCGTCCGACGTGCCCGGCGCCTGCCGGTGCGCGACGCCGTCGACGCGCGGGTAGGACCCGAGGAAGCGCACCAGCGGGCACACCCGGTGCAGGCCGATGAGCGTGGCCTGCACGCGCTCCTCGGCGATGTGCCCCTCGAGGTCGATGGAGAAGGAGTAGCGCCCGAGCGAGTCGCCGATGGGCCGCGACTCGATCCGGGACAGGTTGACCCCGCGCACGGCGAACTGGTCGAGCATGTGCAGGAGCGCGCCGGCCTCGTTGTCGGGCAGGTGCACCATGAGCGTCGTCTTGTCCGCGCCGGTCGGGTCGGGGAGCGCGCCCGGGGCGCCGACGAGGACGAAGCGCGTGACGGCGCGCGGGTTGTCCGCCACGCCGGTGGCGAGGACCTCGAGGCCGTACCGCTCGGCGGACAGCGGCGAGCAGAGCGCGGCGTCGTACCCGGCCAGCGCGCCGGCGTCCGCGAGGTGCGCCGCGGCCGCGGCGGTCGACGTCGCGGGCACGTGGACGGCGCCGGCGAGCTGGCGCGCGGCCCACCCCCGGCACTGCGCCCAGGCGTGCGGGTGCGTCGCCACCCGGCGGACGTCGGCCAGCGCGGTCCCCGGCAGGCCGGCGAGGACGAAGGTGATCGGGACGACCATCTCGCCCACGACGACGAGGGGGGCGCCCGTGGCGAGCGTGTCGAGCGTGGCGTTGACCCCGCCCTCGACGGAGTTCTCGATGGGGACCACGGCGAAGTCGGCCTCGCCGGTGCGCACCTTCTCCAGGGCCGTGACGACGTCGGCGCACGGCAGCGTGTCGACGTCCTCGTCCCCGACGAGCGCCCGCAGCGCGGCCTCGGTGAAGGTGCCCTCGGGGCCCAGGTAGGCGTAACGGGCGCGTGGCTGCTCGGGCATCGGCGATCTCCTCCTCGTGCGGGCACCGGCGGGGCCGGACCTGCGGCGCGAGCCTAGTGCAGGGCGCCGCCCCTCCCCCGGCCGGTGGTCCGGGGACACCGGCCCCGTAGGCTTCCCCCGATGATGCGACGCAACCGGACCCTCGTGCGGGTGGGGTTTGCCCTGCTCGCGCTCGTGCTCGTCGCCGCCCTCGTCCTGCCCATGGCCGGCGTCGCTTTCGGCGCCCCGGCGAGCAGCGCGGCCGGCGCGGGCGGCGCGACGACGACCCCCGACGCCGCCGCGTCGAGCACGGCGGGCACGGCCGACGGCGCCGAACCCGCCGACGTCACCGGCCCGGTGGTGCTCCTCGGCACGGCCGGGCTGCGGTGGGAGGACCTGTCCGCCGTCGGCACGCCGGCGCTGTGGACGCTGGCGGAGGGCGGCAGCATCGCCAACCTCGTCGTGCGGTCGGTGCGCTCGAGCAGCTGCCCCGCCGACGGCTGGCTCGCCGTCTCCGCGGGCCGGCGCGCGGCGGACCTGCCCACGGGCCAGTTCGGGACGTGCCGCCGGCTCGCCGAGGTGCGGGACGCCGGCGTCGTGCCCGGCTGGGAGGAGTACCTCCAGGCCGCGTCCGAGGCGTCCTACGACGCGACCCCGGGCCTCCTGGGGGAGATCCTCGCCGAGGCGGGGACCCCCGCGGTGGCCGTGGGTCCGGGTGCGGCGATCGCCCTGGCGACCCCCTCGGGCACGGTGGCCGGCGAGGTCCTCTCCGCCCCGTCCGACGACGCGGCCCTCGCCGCGCGGGTCTCGGAGGCCGTCGACGGCGCCGAGCTGGTCGTCGTCGACCTCGGGGCGATCCGTGACCCGGGTCGCCCGCTCGTCGCCGTCGCCGACCCGCGGCCCACCCCGGCCCCCACCGAGGAGGTGTCCGAGGACGCGGGCGAGGAGAAGAACCCGCTCATGGACCCGGACCGGGCCACGCAGGTCCTCGCCCTCGACGCGCGCGTGGCGGCGGTGCTCGACGCCCTCGGCGACGCCGGCTCCCCCACCGTCCTGCTCGCCTCGCTCGCCGACTCCGGCCGGGTGCCGCTCATGCAGGTGATCGCGGCCGACGGCCCGCCCTACGAGGAGGGTCTGCTCTCCTCGACCTCCACCCGCCAGCCCGGGATCGTCCAGTCGACCGACCTCACGCCCACCCTCCTCTCGCTCCTCGGCCTCGACGCGCCGGCGGGACTCGTGGGCTCCCCGATGACGACCGAGCCCGGCAGCACCGCGGCGACGGGCCGCATCCGCACCCTCCAGGACGAGAACGCCCACGCCGTGGCCATCCGCCCCCTCGTGGCGCCGTTCTTCTCCGCCCTCGTCGCGGTCAACCTGCTCCTCTACGCCGCCGTCAGTGTCGGCTTCAACCGGCGCATCCTCGACCGGGTCTCCGCGCGGCTCGAGCGCCGCGGCTCGGCGGGCGGCCTCACCCGGCTCCTGCGCAACCGCCAGCCGGCGGCGGCCCTACGGCCGCTGCGGGCGGTGGCCGTCACGGTCGCGGCCATCCCCGTCGCCAGCTACCTCGCCAACCTCCTCCCCTGGTGGCGCGCCGGCTCCCCGGGCCTGGTGGTCTTCACCGCGACGGCGTGCATCGCCGCCCTCATCGCCGGCGCGGCGCTCGCGCCGCCGTGGCGGGACCGCCTCATGGTCCCGGTCGGGATCGTCACGGGCGTCACCGTGCTCACGCTCGCGCTCGACGTCCTCACCGGCGCGCGGCTCCAGCTCTCGGCCCTCATGGGGGTCCAGCCGCAGGTGGGCGGCCGGTTCTACGGGTTCAACAACTCCTCGTTCTCGCTCTGGCTGGCGGCGTCGATCCTCCTCGCCACGTGCCTCGCCGAGCCGCTGGTCCGCCGCGGACGGCGACGCGCGGCCGCCGCCGTCGTGGCTGCCCTGGGGATCGTCGTCGTCGGGCTCGACGGCGCCCCGACGATCGGTGCCGACTTCGGCGGCCCGCCCGCCCTCATCCCGGGCTTCGCGCTGCTCACGCTGCTCACGCTCGGGATCCGCCTCACCTGGCGCCGCGTGGTCGCCGTCCTCGCCGCGACCGTGGTCGTCGCCGTGTCGTTCTCCGTCGTCGACTGGCTCCGCCCACCGGCGGAGCGCACCCACCTCGGCCGGTTCGTCGAGACGGTGCTCGACGGCGGCCTGTTCTCCGTCGTCGGCCGCAAGCTGGCCCAGAACCTCGACAACCTCTTCGGGTCGACGCTGACGTTCATGGCGGCCGGCGGCATCGCCGTCGTCATCCTCGTCCTGCTCCAGCCGCTGCGGCGCGCCGCCCGCGGGGAGGACCCGGGCGCGTACGGCTGGCTGGCGGAGGGGTCCTCCCTCAGCCGGCTCGGCGCGGACGCGGTCATGCTCCGCCCGGGGCTCATCGCGCTCGCCGTGAGCCTGGGGATCGGGTTCGCCGTCAACGACTCCGGCGTGGTGATCCCGGCGATCGGGGTGTCCGTGGCGGTCCCGCTGCTCATCTCCGTGCTGGCGACGTGGCTGCTGGGCATCCGCCGGGGACCGGCGCCCGCATCGCCCCGCGCCCCTGACCCGCTGCGCCCCGCCCGGCGCTGAGCCGAGGCCGCGGCGCCGGCCCGCGCGGGCCCCCAACAGGCGGCCTCGCGATGCGGCGGCTCAGCCGATGGCGCGGTAGGGGTGCCCGGGGCGCTGCGCGCTCGGGCGGTCCCCGAGCCGGTTCTCCGGCACCCGGGTGCCGCGGAGCCGGCGCACGTTGACCGCGAGCGCGACGTCGCGGTACTGCCGGGCGCGGTGGATCTGCCCGGCGAGGTTGTTCGTCGACGCCCGGTGGCGCAGGTCGCACGGCACCTCGACGACGGTGAAGCCGGCGACGAGGAGGTCGATGGTCATGCCGGTCTCCACGCCCCAGCCCGCGGCGAGCGGCGTGGCCGCCTCGAACGCCTCGCGGGTCATGCAGCGCTGCCCGGACAGCGGCTGGGTGGGCACCCAGCCCGTGGCCTTGGCGATCGAGCGGCGGGCGAGCCCGATGACGATGCCCCGGCCCCCGGCCCCCGGCTGGGGCGGCAGGACCGCGATGGAGCAGTCCGCCTCGCCCGCGAGGACCGGCCCGACGAGGGGCGTGACGCCGACGGCGCTCTCGCCGAGGTCGGCGTCGATGAAGAGGAGGAGCCGCGCGGGACCGTCCTCGACGTCACGCATGGCGACGACGGCGGCGCCGGTCTCCATGGCCGAGGCCTTGCCCCGGTTGACCGAGTGGCGCACGACGACGGCGCCCGCGGCACGCGCGACGTGCTGGGTGCGGTCGGTGGAACCGTCGTCGACCACGAGCACGAGGTCCACGTGCGGGATGGCCCGGGCCGCCCGGACCGTGGCGGCGATGCGCTCCGCCTCGTCCTTCGCAGGGATGACGACGGCAACGCGCTGGGGCTGCCGGTCGCCGTCCACGATCCTCAGCCTAGTCACAGTCGGCCACTGCCGGTCGCTCGCTCCGCGCGCCGACCCTCGAGGGGGCGGGCGGTGCGGGACGCAGACATGGACAGGACGGTCTCAGCGGAGCGTGACCTGGCGGGACACGATGCCCGCGCGGGCGCGCCGTGCCTCGGCGTCGAGCGGCTCGGTCTCGGCAAGCGCCGCGGTGAGGCGCGCGTCCATCTGCGCGCACGGTCCGGCGAGCTCGTCCGCCTCCGTGCCCGGGGCGAGCTCCCACACGGGCACGAGGATGCCGCAGGAGCGGAAGGCCCCGACGAAGCGCGAGCCCTCGTCGAGCGCCGACTCGCGGCGCGCGTGAAGGCGGGCGATGGCGTCGAGGACGTCCTCCTGCGCCTCGGGGCGCGCCCAGCGCAGGAACTCCCGGCCCATCCGGCACCAGTACGCGGAGGTGACGCCCTCGACCTGCGCCGTGGGGACGATCCCACCGCTGGACTCCTCGATGGCCGCCTCCATCTCCGGCGTGCGCTCGGCGGTGGAGGACAGCCAGAAGGCGAAGTTCTCGTGGAGGACGGGCTCGAACGGGACGTCCAGGTCGAGCACGTCCTGCAGCCGCGGGCCGGGCTCGAGGATGCCGACCGTGGTGAGCGGCTGCCCCGGCTCGAGCTCGAGGGCGGCGAGCAGGGCCGCGGCGACGTCGCGGCTGGCGTCGCCGGACTTCGCGGCGGTCTGCAGCGCGACGAGCACCTCCCCGTCCTCGCGGTGCAGCGCCGGCCAGACCTCGGGGAGCATGGAGACGATGGTGACGTCACGGGCGCCGTACTCCGGCGTGGTGCGCACCCGGGCGGTCGCCGCGGGGACGACCTCGCGCATGGCGACCCAGTCGGTCTCGCCCGGCAGTCCCTCGAAGGGGCGCTCGACGAACGGCACCTCGGCCGGGCGCTGACGCTTCTCGGTCGACCGCTTCTCGTTGATCGCGGCCCGCTGGCGGCTCTTCTTACCCATGGGGCCTCACCCTACGGGGCTAGACGACGACGGGCGGCGCACCGCCCTCGCCGGCCAGCGGCAGCCCCGCGCGTTCCCAGGCCTTCATGCCGCCGTCGAGGTTGCGGGCCTCGAACCCCGCACGCGCGAGCCAGGCGGTGGCCCGGGCGGACCGGCCGCCGGACCGGCACACGACGATGAGGTCCGCCTCGGGGAGCTCGTCGACGCGGGCGGGCAGCTCGCCGAGGGGGATGTGGACCGCGTCGGGCGCGTGGCCGGCGTCCCACTCGTCCTGCTCGCGGACGTCGAGGAGGGCCCAGCCCTCGGGCACGGGGGCGCTGGGGTCGAGGTCGGCGACGGTGAGGTCCTGGCTGTCGGTCTGATCCATGCCCACCAGCCTAGGCACGCCCGTGGCGCGGGGGCAGCCCCGCCGTCGCGGTGGCAAGATCGGCGGCATGCATGAACGCGCCGGAACCCGTGCCCTGCCCGAGGACCTCATCGACCCGGTGGCCGTCGTCGACGCCTACTACCAGCGCACGCCCGACGTCGACGACCCGGCGCAGCAGGTGGTGTTCGGGACGTCCGGCCACCGTGGCTCGAGCCTGGACGGCGCGTTCAACGAGGCGCACATCATCGCCACGACCGCCGCCATCGTCGAGTACCGGCGCAGCCAGGGCATCGACGGGCCCCTGTACCTGGGCCGTGACACCCACGCGCTCTCCGAGCCGGCGTGGCGCACGGCGGTCGAGGTCCTCGCCGCCGCGGGCGTGGAGCTGCGGGTCGACGCCCGCGACTCGTGGACCCCCACCCCGGCCGTCTCGCACTCCATCCTGCGCACCAACGGCGCCGGCACCACCGGCGGCGTCCGCATCGCCGGTCCCGGCCTGGCGGACGGCATCGTCGTCACGCCCTCGCACAACCCCCCGCGCGACGGCGGGTTCAAGTACAACCCGCCCCACGGCGGGCCGGCCGGCTCCGACGTCACGGGCTGGATCGCCGCCCGCGCGAACGAGATCCTGCGCACCGGCGTGGGCGCCGTCCCCCGCGTGCCCGTCGAGCGCGCGCTCGCCGCGGAGACCACCCGCAAGAACGACTTCCTCACCGCCTACGTCGACGACCTCGCCAACGTGCTCGACATGCGCGCCATCGCCCAGGCCGGCGTGCGGATCGGCGCAGACCCGCTGGGCGGGGCCTCGGCGGAGTACTGGGGGATCATCGGCGAGCGGTACGGGCTCGACCTCACCGTCGTCAACCCGCAGGTCGACCCGCGCTGGTCCTTCATGACGCTGGACTGGGACGGCAAGATCCGGATGGACTGCTCCTCGCCGTCGGCGATGGCGTCCCTGCTCTCCGTTATGCAGCCCGCCGACGGCGGCCCCGCGCCGTACGACATCGCCACCGGCAACGACGCCGACGCCGACCGGCACGGCATCGTCACCCCCGACGGCGGCCTGATGAACCCCAACCACTACCTCGCCGTCGCCATCGAGTACCTCTTCACGCACCGGCCCGGCTGGCCTCGGGACGCGGCGATCGGCAAGACGCTCGTCTCCTCCGCGCTCATCGACCGCGTGGCCGCCGGGCTCGGCCGGCCGCTGCTCGAGGTGCCGGTGGGCTTCAAGTACTTCGTCCCCGGGCTCCTCGACGGGTCCGTGGGCTTCGGCGGCGAGGAGTCCGCCGGTGCCTCGTTCCTGCGCACCGACGGCACCGTGTGGACCACGGACAAGGACGGGATCCTCCTCGCGCTGCTCGCCTCGGAGATCCTCGCGGTGACGGGACGCAGCCCGAGCCAGCTCCACACCGAGCTCGTCGACCGCTACGGCACCTCCGCCTACGCCCGGGTCGACGCGCCCGCGACGCGCGAGCAGAAGGCCCGGCTCGCCGCCCTGCGCCCCGAGCAGGTCGCCGCCACGACGCTCGCGGGCGACGACATCACCGCCCGGCTCGTCGAGGCCCCCGGCAACGGGGCGGCGATCGGCGGGCTCAAGGTGACGACGGACAACGCCTGGTTCGCCGCCCGTCCCTCGGGCACCGAGGACGTGTACAAGATCTACGCCGAGTCGTTCGCCGGGCCGGAGCACCTGGCCCGGGTGCAGGCGGAGGCAACCACCGTCGTCGACGCCGCCCTGCGCGACTGAGCGCCCGCCGGTCGGCGGCGTATTGCCGTCGACCGGCGCGGACGCGCGGTGCGAGACTGGTCCCCGTGTTCCGGCCCTACCGAGAGATCCTCGCTCGCCCGGGTGCGCTGAGCTTCTCCGCCGCCGGGCTGGTGGCCCGCCTTCCCATCTCCATGGTGGGCATCGGCATCGTCCTCATGGTCTCCGAGCTCTACGGCTCGTACGGCATGGCGGGGCGGGTCTCCGCCGTCTTCGTCGTCGTCCAGGCCATCTGCGCGCCGCAGCTGGCCAAGCTCATCGACCGACGCGGGCAGGCGGCCGTCATGCGACCGGCCCTCGCCGTCGCCTGCACGGGCCTGACGGCCCTCGTGCTCGCGGCCGTCGCCGGCGCGCCCGAGTGGGCGCTCTACCTGGCCGCCGCCGTCGCGGCCTCGTCGATCGGCTCGATGGGCGCCCTGGTCCGCGCCCGCTGGGGCGCCCTGCTCGGCACGCCGCGCGACCTGCACACCGCCTACTCCCTCGAGTCGGCGCTCGACGAGGTCGCCTTCATCGTCGGGCCGGTGCTCGCGACGACGCTCGCGACGGCCGTCGCGCCGTGGTCCGCGCTCGTCGTGCCGATCCTCGCCGCCTTCGTCGGCGGGTACTGGTTCCTCGCCCAGCGCGCGACCGAACCGCCGCCGGCGCCGCGCGAGCCGGGCGTGCGCACGGGCACCATCCTCTCCGGTTCGATGGTCGCTGTCGCGGGCGTCTTCGCCGCCGTCGGCGCGATCTTCGGGGGCATCGACGTCGCCGTCGTCGCCTTCGCGGAGGAAGAGGGCTCCAAGGGCGCCGCGGGGTTCGTGCTCGCGGTGTTCGCGCTCGGCTCGCTCGCCGCGGGCCTGGCCTACGGTGCCCGGCACTGGCGGAGCCCGCTCTGGGCACGGTTCACCGTCGGGACCTGCGTGCTCGCCGCGGGCGTCTCCACCTTCTTCCTCGTCGGTTCCCTGCCGGTGCTCGCCGTCGCGGGGTTCGTCGCCGGGCTCGCCATCGCCCCGACGATCATCACGGGCAACGCCCTCGTCCAGGCGGTCGTCCCGCCGCAGCGGCTCACCGAGGGGCTCACGTGGCTGACCGCTGCCATGGGCATCGGGGTCTCGGTGGGATCGACCGGTGCCGGGACGGCGATCGACGCGTACGGCTCCCGCGGCGGGTTCACCGCCGTCGCCGTCGCCGGCGCGGCCGCCGTCCTCGCCTCGCTGGCGGGAGGCCCCGCCCTGCGCGCCCGGACGCGCGCCGAGGAGGTGCGCGTGCCGAGCGCCGCGGAACCACCGGGCGCGGCGTAGGGGCGCGGCGCAGGAACGACGCGGACGCGTGTCTCGGCGTGCGGATGATCAGCTCCACCGCCAGACTGGCGGCATCCGCCCCGCGTTCGCGGGTGCCAGAGCAAGGGAGCGTCACATGGGTGTCGGTGGAGGAATCTTCCTCATCGTGGTCGGGGCGATCCTCGCCTTCGGCCTGGAGCCGGACGCGTGGGAGGTCTTCAACCTCAACACCATCGGGTACATCTGCATGGCCGTCGGCGTCCTCGCGATCATCATCGCGCTCGTCATGCAGAACCAGCGCCGCAAGACGAGCCACACCGAGTACGTGGAGCGCCGCGACCTCGGCAACCCGCCGCCCGCCCGCTGACGCATGGTGCTCTCGCAGTCCGGTGCCGCGCTCGAGGACGCCCTCAACCGGCGCCTCGTCCCCTTCCTCCGACGCCGCGGGTGGGCGCCGCGCACGGTGAGCTTCACCGGGTACGGCTCCCCCGACTCGCTCCGGGTGCTCGGGCGCGTCCTGCTCGCCCGGCCCGGGGAGACCAGCACGTCCGCGGACGTCTCGGCGTCCTCACGCGAGCTCGACGAGGCCGAGGAGGCGCAGCGCGGGTGGCGGTCCTTCATGACCGCGCAGGTGGCGCACCTGCCCGTCGTGGTCCGCGCCGGTGAGCGGGAGTTCCACACCCGCACCGACCGCGGGGGTTACATCGACCTCCTCGTGCCCGGCCACGGCCTCCCGCCCGGCTGGCACGACATCACCATCGAGGCCAAGGCCGCGGAGCCGGTGTCCGCGCGGGTGCTCGTCGTCGCCGCCGACGTCCGGTTCGGGCTGGTCTCCGACATCGACGACACCGTGATGGTCACCTATCTCCCGCGCCCGTTCATCGCGGCGTGGAACACCTTCGTCCGGCACAGCAACGCCCGCAAGCCGGTCCCCGGCATGGCCGCGCTCTACCGCGACGTCCTCGCGGACCACCCCGGGGCGCCGATCTTCTACCTCTCGACGGGGGCCTGGAACGTCGTCCCCACCCTGACGAAGTTCATGCGCCGGCACGACTTCCCCCTCGGCCCCATGCTCATGACCGACTGGGGACCGACGAACACCGGGTGGTTCCGCAGCGGGCAGGAGCACAAGCGCACCGCGCTGCGGCGCCTCGTCATCGAGTTCCCCGACATCCAGTGGCTGCTCGTCGGCGACGACGGCCAGCACGACCCGCTGATCTACGGGGAGCTGGCCAGGGAGCACCCGGACCACGTCGCGGCCATCGCCATCCGTGAGCTCACCGCAGCCGAGCAGGTTCTCGCCCACGGCACGCCGAACGCCCCGGAGGAGCCGGCGACCAGCCGCCAGGCGCAGCGCGAGCACGCCGTCACGGTGGTCAGCGGGCCCGACGGCGAGGCGCTCGCCGACGCCCTGCGCGGCGCGCTGCCCTCGGCCTGACGGCGGCATCCGCGGAGGACCGACTCCCGGCCTGGCGGCATCCACACCGGCCGCCACGTACGCGCTGACGCTCGCCTCGCGCCGGGCCCCTTGCCGGGGCCCGGCGCCGGCTCATGCCGTCGCCGGCCGCCCACCGAGGTAGAGGTCGCTGAGCTTGGGGTCGGCGAGCAGCTCCGCCGCCGGCCCCGTGGCGAACACCCGGCCGAGGTCGAGCACGCACCCGATGTCGGCCATCTCCAGCGCGCGGCGGGCGTTCTGCTCGACGAGCAGCACCGCCACCCCGGCGTCCCGCATGCGGGCCACCTGCTCGAAGACCGTCGTCGTGCGCTTGGGGTCCAGGCCCATCGACGGCTCGTCGAGGAGCACGACGTCCGGGCGGACGATGAGCGCGCGGGCGAACTCCACCTGCTTCTGCTGGCCGCCGGACAGCAGCCCGGCGGTCGAGGTCCAGCGCTCGGCGACGACCGGGAAGACGCTCTTGACGAAGTCGCAGCGCTCGCGCAGCGAGGACTGGTCGGCCACCGAGTAGCCGCCGAGCATGACGTTCTCCTCGACGGTCATCTCGCGGAAGACGCTGTGGCCCTGGAGGACGTGGGACAGCCCGGCGCGCAGGAGCTCCTGCGGGGACCGGCCGGTGACGTCCGTGCCGTTGAGGGTGATGGACCCGGACCGGGGCTTGAGGAGGCCGCTGGCCACCTTGAGCACCGTGGACTTGCCGGCGCCGTTGGGCCCGACGAGGCAGACCACCTCGCCGCGGCGCACCTGGACGGACAGGCCCCGCAGGACGAGCGCGGCCTTGCCGTACCCGGCCTCGATGTCGGTGAGCTCGAGGACGACGTCAGACGCCAAGGTAGGCCTCCAGGACTCGCGGGTCGGACTGGATGACGTCGGGCGTGCCGGTGGCGATGGGCCGGCCCCGGTCGAACACGACGATGTGGTCGCACAGCTTCATGATGAGCTCCATGTTGTGCTCGACGATGATGAACGTCTTGCCCTCGTCGTTGAGCTCGCGGACGAGCACGGCGATCCGCTCGATGAGCGAGGGGTTCACCCCGCCGGCGGGCTCGTCGAGCATGACGATCGGCGGGTCGGACATGAGCGTCGACCCGAGCTCGAGGAGCTTCTGCTGGCCGTAGGAGATGTCCCGGGCCTCGGCGCTCTCGAGGTGGTCGATGCCCACCCGCGCGAGCATCTGGCGCGCCTTGGCCACGGTGGCGGGGCTGCGGGTGCCTCCGAGGTACTCGCGCAGCCCGTGCGGCTGGACCGCCACGAGCATGTTCTCCAGGACGGTCATCCGCGGGAAGACGCGGCACAGCTGGAAGCTGCGCCCGATGCCCGCGCGGGCGATCCGGTGGGGCGACCACCGGGTGATGTCCCGGTCCTGGAGGAGCACCGTGCCGGCGTCGGGCTTGATCATGCCGGTGACGCAGTTGAAGAAGGTGGTCTTGCCGGAGCCGTTGGGCCCGATCAGCCCGTTGACCTTGCCCTCGAGGAACTCCACGGTGGCGTCGTCGACGGCGCGAACGCCGCCGAACGCCTTGGTGAGGCCCTGAGTGGCGAGGACGGTCCGCGTCGTGCCGTGGGTGGTGCTCATGAGCCTTCCTTTCCGGTCGCGGGGTCCGCTCCGGTCGTCGCGTCCGCCGTGGCGCGCTCGTCCTGCTGGGCGCGCAGGTCCTCGGCGGAGAGCTCGCGGATCGACGTCGCCTGCGGCCGGAACCGCTGCAGCAGCTGGTGCACGCCAGTGAGCACGCCGTCAGGCAGGAAGAGGACGACGACGGCGAGGAGCAGGCCGGTGGCGACGAGGTGGAACTGGGTCTCGCCGTAGTTGAGGACGAAGTACTCCAGCGCGACGCCGACGACGATCGCGCCGACGAGCGGGCCGAACAGGTAGCGGACGCCCCCGAGGAGCGCCATGAGCACGATGTTCGAACCGAGCACGACGTCGAACTGGAAGATCGGGTCGAGGTCGCCGAACCAGAGGCCGTACATCCCGCCGGCCACCGCGACGAAGAACGCCGAGAGGATGAAGGCGACGAGCTTGAGGCGACCGGTGGGAACGCCGAGCGACTCGGCCTTGTCCTCGTCCTCGCGCACGGCCTTGAGCCCGGCCCCGAACCGCGAGTAGTCGATGACCAGCCAGGCGAGGAGCACAAGCGCGAGCAGCCCGAGGAAGAGGAAGAAGAACAGCCGGTGGTGCTCGGGGCGCAGCAGGTCCGGGAAGGGCCGCGGGACGACGAGCCCGTTGGAGCCGCCGGTGACGCTGCGGGCGCTCTGGAAGACGAGCTGGAGGACGAGGACGAGCGCGATCGTCACGATGACGAAGGACGCCCCCCGCACCCGCAGGGCAGCGAAGCCCACGGGGATGGCGATGACCGCGGTGGCGACCGCCGCCAGCGCGAGCGCGAGGAACGGCGGGATCTCCGTGTGGATGACGAGCAGCGCCGTGCCGTAGGCGCCGAGGCCGAAGAAGGCCGCGTGACCGAGGGAGATGTACCCCGTGAAGCCGCCCATGATGTTCCACGCGGTGGCGAACACGGCGTAGTTGAGGACGACCACCCCGGCGCTGAGCATGTACGGGTTCGGAGCGATGCTCGGCCAGAAGGCGAGGACCGCGATGACGACGGCAATGGTGACCACCGGCCGCAGCCGGCTGGGCGAGCCGCCGCCGGCAGCGGGGCTGCGCGTGGTGGGGGCGAGCGTGACGGGGCTAGAAGCGCTGGGCAAGACGACCTCCGAAGAACCCCTGGGGCCGGACCATGAGGGTCAGGAACAGGGCGAGGTAGAAGATGGTCTGGGCCCACGTCGGCCCCATGGGGATCTCGAGCATGACGCGCATGATCCCGAGAAGGAGGGCGGCCAGCGCCGCACCGGGGATGCTGCCCAGCCCCCCGACGACGATGATCGCCATCAGCGGGCCGATCCAGTGCCAGTGCAGCGAGGGGTAGATCGTCGCCTGGAGGGACAGGGCCGCACCGCCGACGGCGGCGGTGGCCAGCCCGAGGCCGAACCCGTACCCGGACACCTTGGCGGTGTCGATGCCGACGAGCTGCGCCGCCTCCTTGTGCTGGATCGTTGCGCGCAGGGCCCGCCCGAACCGCGTCTTCTTGAGGAGGAGGTACAGCGCGGCCAGGCTGAGCGCCGCCAGGGCGAAGGAGACGATCTGGACGACGGGGATGGCGGCGCCGAAGAGATTGACGCTGCTCGAGCCGTAGGGCAGGTTGATGCGCCGCTGGGTGCCGGTGAACGCCATGCCGAGCAGGCCCTCGATGATGAGGGCGATGGCGATGGTGAGGAGCACCGACATCATCGTCATCGTCGCCGGCCGCAGCCGGGACAGCAGCCAGCGCTGGATGGCGAACCCGATGAGGAAGAACAGCGGCACGGTGACGACCAGCGAGAGCAGCGGGTCGAGGCCGGTCAGCGTCGCGAAGCGCCATGCCAGGTACGCCGACAGGATGATGAAGGCGGAGTGCGCGAGCATGACGACCCGCATGATGCCGAAGTAGAGGGTGAGGCCGGCGGCCAGCAGGGCGTACAGGCCGCCCAGCAGGATGCCGAGGATCAGGCTCTGGAAGAGCAGGGCTCCGGAGACCACAGGTCTGTCACCACTCCGGCTTGGGGTAGACGAGCTCGGCCTGCGCGGTGTCGCCCGGCAGCACGATCTGGATCTCCTCGCCGACGTACTGCAGGATCATGTGCGCGCCGTTGGGGCGGCCCGCCTCGTCCCAGGCCAGCGGCCCGACGACGGTCTCCACGGTGTTCTCGTGGAGCCAGTCGATGAGCTCCTGCTGGCACTCGCCCTGCTCGGCGCAGCCCACGGCCTCGACGGCGGCCTGGACCACCTGGCCGGTGGTGTAGCCGTTGGCCTCGTCCTCGCCCGGGTCGATGCCGTGCAGCTCGTTGTGCACCTCGATGAACTCGGCGTTGGAGGGCCACTCCGCAGCCAGCGAGTAGCCGGTCGGCGAGAGGATCCCGTCCACGGCCCCGCCGATGGCCTCGAGGAACTCGGGGTTGGTCGGGGCGGTGGAGAAGGCCGCCATCCGCGGCTGGTAGTTGAGCTGCTGGAGCGCGAGGATGAGGTTGACCGCGTCCTGGTACTGCGTGCCGCCGACGACCAGGTCGGGGTCGGCGTCGACGATCTGCGCGGCGATCGCGCTCATGTCGGTGGCGTTCGGCGGGTAGACCTCGTCGACGACCACGTCCACGCCGCCCTCGGCGAGCTTGTCCCGCAGGCCGTAGGCGGTGCCCTGGGCGAACGGGTCGTCCATCGCCGCGACCGCCATGGTCTGCGGGCGCTGGTCCTCGGGCAGGGCGAGGATGTACTCGGCGAGGTGGTTGTAGTGGTCGGGCGCGATGGCGGGCGCCGCGTAGAAGATGTTCTCGAAGCCGTTCTCGAAGACCTCGGCGGCCGCGGCGGCCGGCTCGACGAAGAGCATCCCGTACTCCGAGGCCACGCGGGAGGCCGGGACGACGAGGCGGGTGGAGAAGGGACCGAAGAGCAGGTCGACCTCCTCCTGGGCGATGAGGGCCTCGTAGTCGGAGACCACGCGGCCGGCGTCGGAGGCGTCGTCGAGGATGACGAGCTCGACCTGGCGCCCGAGCAGACCGCCGTTGCTGTTGACCTGCTCCGCCCACGCCTCGTAGCCGCGCTCGACGCCCTTGCCGGGCTCGGCGAAGTCACCCGTCAGGGGCAGGGAGACGCCGATGCGGATCGGGTCGTCCTCGCCGCCTCCGCCGGTCTCCGTGCCGCCGCCGCCACCGGAGCTGCATGCTCCCAGTGCCAGGGCCGCGACTGCGGTCATCCCACCCCATCGGGCCAACGTCTTCGTCGACATCCCGTCCTCCTCCATTGGTCTCAGGCGCGCTCGAAAGCGCTTTCCGGACAGTAGGGCCTGGGGTGCCCGCGGCGCAAGGCCGATTCGTGATCGACATCACGTTGTGACCTGGGAGCCGCAGGATGTCGCGCTCGGCACGCTCGCCGGCGAGGCTCCCGGCGGGGGCGGGGCGGGCGTCACCGCAACGCCGGGGCGGCCCGGGGGCGGCGGACGCTTTTGTCCGGCGGCCGGCGTGGCGGTGGTCGAGAGCCACCCCGCGCCCCGCCGACCGGCGCGCGACCAGCTGGGTCCGGACCCGAGCGGACCCGTCGCGGGGAAAGCGCTTGCCCCATGCGCCCGCCCTGCGCCATGATGACCGGGCGGCGCGCGCGCCCGCACTCGACGGAGAGGACGAGACGTGCCGAAGGTAGCGATGGTGACCGGGGGCAACCGCGGCATCGGACTGGGCATCACCACCCGGCTCATGGACGAGGGCTTCGCCGTCGCGATCCTCGCCACCCGGGAGGAGCCCGCCGATCTCATGGCCTCACTCCGCGAGCGGGGCGAGGCGATCTACGTCCGCGGCTCCGTCGCCGAGCTCGCCGACCACCGGCGCTACGTCGACGCCACGCTCGAGCGGTGGGGACGCATCGAGGTCCTCGTCAACAACGCCGGCGTCGCCCCCGCGGTGCGCGACGACCTCCTCGTCGCGACCCCGGAGAGCTACGACCGCGTCATGGACATCAACCTGCGCGGCCCCTACTTCCTCACCCAGCTCGTCGCCCGCACGATGGTCGAGCGGCGCGGGGAGCTCACGGCACTGCCCGACGAGCCGGTCGGCACCATCGTCAACGTCTCCTCGACGTCCGCCGTCACCGTCTCGACCAACCGTGGCGAGTACTGCCTCTCCAAGGCGGGGATGGCGATGTCGACCCAGTTGTGGGCGGCGCGCCTGGCGCCGGAGGGGATCCTCGTCTACGAGATCCGCCCCGGCATCATCGCGACCGACATGACGGCGGGCGTCTCGGCCAAGTACGACGCCTTCTTCGCCGCCGGCGGCGCCCCGATCCCGCGCTGGGGCCGGCCCTCCGACGTCGGCGGTGCGGTCGCGCAGCTCGTCGCCGGCCAGATGCCCTACTCCACCGGCGACGTCATCAACGTCGACGGCGGCATGCACATCCCCACCCTGTGACCGCGAGGAGCGACTCCGTGAGCAGCCACGAGCCCCGGACCCTGCGCATCGCCGGGCGCGAGGTGCCCGTCATCACCGCCAACACCGTCGTCGTCGGCACCGGCTCGGCCGGGTACTGCGCCGCCGAGCGGCTCGTCGAGTTCGGCCAGGACGACGTCGTCATGGTGACCGACAAGGTCGGGGCGGGCGCCAGCCGCAACGCGGGCTCGGACAAGCAGACGTACTACAAGCTCACACTCTCCGGCGACACGGGCGACTCGGTGCGGGAGATGGCCCAGACCCTCTTCGCGGGCGGCGCGATGGACGGGGACAACGCCCTGGCCGAGGCCGCGCTCTCGGCGCGCGCCTTCCTCCACCTCGCCGACCTCGGCGTCCCCTTCCCCCAGAACCGCTACGGGGAGTTCGTCGGGTACAAGACCGACCACGACCCGCGCCAGCGCGCGACCTCCGTGGGCCCCTACACCTCGCGGAGCATGGTCGAGCAGCTCGAGAAGCGCGTGCGGGCGAACGGCACCCGCGTGTACTCCGAGTGCCGCGTCGTCGACGTCCTGCACCATGACGGCGCGGTCGCCGGCCTGCTGCTCCTGCGCACCGACGTCCCCCACGACGGCGAGCGCAGCCCCTACCTGCTCGTGCGCTGCACCAACGTCGTCTACGCCACGGGCGGGCCGGCCGGCCTCTACGCCGTCCGCGTCTTCCCCCACGGCCAGTGGGGCGCGTCGGGGGCCGCCTACCGGGCCGGCGTCCGGGGCAAGGGCGTCACCGAGTGGCAGTTCGGCCTGGCCTCGACCAAGCCGCGGTGGAACGTCTCGGGCACGTACATGCAGGTCGTCCCCCGGTTCGTCTCCACCGACGACGACGGCGGCGACGAGCGGGAGTTCCTCACCGAGGCGATCCCGGACTACGGCCGGCTCATGACGCTGACCTTCCTCAAGGGCTACCAATGGCCCTTCGACGTGCGCAAGGCCCGCGACGGCTCCTCGCTCATCGACCTGCTCGTCTACCGCGAGACGGTGCTGCGCGGCCGGCGCGTGTACCTCGACTTCCGGCGCAACCCCGTGCGCGAGGAGTTCGACCCCTCCGCCCTCGACCCCGAGGCGTACGCCTACCTCGAGAAGGCCGGCGTGCTCTTCGGGACGCCGATCGAGCGGCTCAAGCACATGAACCTGCCCGCCTACGAGTTCTACCTCAACAAGAACCCGTACGTGGACCTCGAGCGGGAGATGCTCGAGGTGGACGTGTGCGCCCAGCACAACAACGGCGGGCTGCTCGTGGACGCCTGGTGGCAGTCGAACCTGCCGGGCTTCTTCCCCGTGGGCGAGGCCGGCGGCGCCCACGGCGTCTACCGCCCCGGCGGCGCGGCGCTCAACAGCGGGCAGGTCGGCGCGACCCGGGCGGCGCAGTTCATCGCGGCGCAGCGCGGCGCGGAGCCGGTGGCCGAGGCGGCATTCGTCGCGGCCGCCGAGCCGGCCCTGCGGGACGCCGTCGAGCTGGTCGGGCGGGCGACGGCGCGGGCCGCGCAGGGCGCCGAGGACAACACCGGTGACCTGCTGAGCGCCGCCGGCGAGCTCATGAGCGCCAAGGCCGGTCCCGTGCGCTCGCGCCGGTCGATCGCCGAGGCGCTCGAGCAGGTCGAGGAGTGGCTCGGCACCTACCGGGACCTCGTCGTCGCCGACGCCGGGTCGCGCCGTGCGGTCAACCGCGCCTTCCTCGTGCGGGACATCCTCACCACCGCCCAGGTCTACCTCACGGCGATGGCCGACTACGTCGACAACGGCGGCCGCTCCCGCGGATCGGTCCTCTACACCGACCCGGGCGGCTCGCTGCCGCTCGTCGGGTACGGGCCCGACGCGGCGCGGGAGCTCGACCTGCCCGACCTCTTCCGGTTCGCCCTGGACGACGGCGCCCTCGACGACGCCGTCCAGGAGGTCTCGTGGACGGCGCACCGCGCGGCGGACCCGGCGTCGGCGAGCGAGGCGGGGGAGGTCGACATCGCGTGGCGCCCGCGCCGGCCGATCCCGGAGGCCGACGACTTCTTCGAGAACGTCTGGCGCGAGTACCGGGAGGACCAGAACATCCGCTGACCAGGGCGGTTGGCGGAGCACCGGCCCACGCTCGCGCAGCCCCGCGCTCCCCACCGCAACGTGCTGGGAAAGGACCACCTGCGAGTCCATATCCAGCACGGTGAACGTCGTCGCGCCCCGTCCTCGCGCCAGCCCAGCGCTCCCGCCCTCGCCAACGTCGCGCCTCGCGAGCGCTACCGCCTCCCGGGCCTGCCTCCACAGCGGGAGTCCGAGCGCCGCCGTCCACAACTCCGTGCCGTCACGCCGCGGCAGGCACCCGCCGTCGAGCACGGTGGGCCGCATGACGCCGGACCGCGCCAGGATCGACCGTCTCGCCGGCCGCCAGCACTTCGTCGTGACTCGCCGCCAGGTCCTCGAGCTCGGGGCTTCAGCGACGTGGTTGCGGCACCAGGTCGTGACCGGGCGGTGGCGCCGGTTGCATCCGGGCGTGTACGTCAACCACCACGCGGCACTGGACTGGATGACCCGCGCGTTCGCCGCGCTGAGCTACGCCGGCCGGGACGCGGCACTGTCGCACACCGCCGCGAGCATGTGGTGGTTCGAGAAGCCGACGGCACGCCGCCTGCGCCCCGACGAGCCCATCGAGGTGAGCGTCCCCTTCAGGCGCACCGTCCAGCCACAGCCGGGACTCATCATTCATCGGCGACGACTCATGCCGGCGGTGTGGTCGGGCGCGGTGCGGGCGACCACGGCACCCGAGACTGTGCTCGACCTCGTGGCGCGCGCCGACCGGCTCGACGACGTCGTCGGGATCCTCACGCGCGCCACCAACACACTCCGACCGGAGGAGATCCGGGCCGTCGCCACGGCACGCAGCAGGCTGCGGCACCGGGACCTGGTCCGTGACGTCCTCGCCGAGGTGGCGCACGGCGTCGAGTCCCCGCTCGAGCTGCGCTACCGCCGCGGCGTCGAGGTAGCCCACGGCCTCCCGCGCTCTGAGCTGCAGGTGCGCGAGCGCCTGGGAGAGGCGTGGATCCGCGCCGACTGCCGGTACCGCGCGCACCGGGTGCGGGTCGAGCTCGACGGTCGGCTGGCGCACCCGGGCGGGCGCACCGACGAGGACACGTGGCGAGACAACGCCGCGCTGCTCGCGTCGGGCGAGATCACCCTGCGATACCGGTGGAGCCATGTCGCGGGAGCCCCGTGCCGTACGGCTGTCCAGGTCGCCGAGGCGCTGCGGGCCGGCGGCTGGGGCGGCGCACTGCGGCGATGCAGTCCGCACTGCACCGCGCGGTAGAAGCACGCGGCGCGGCGGGGGACTCGGGCACCCGGCGCGACGCGGTGGGCGCTCCAGCCTCGACGGCGCCCGCGCCCGCGCTCGCACCCGGCTACGTGCTGGGTTCGGACCACCAGTTGGTCCACATCCAGCACGTTCACCGATGGGACCGGGGCGCATGGGCGCGCCGAGGGCGGCGCACCCGCGCGAGCGGCGCTCAGAGGTAGGGGCGCACCAGGCGGTCGTAGCGGTCGGCGATCGTGGCGACGACCTCGTCACCGGGGGCGTCCCAGATCGCCTGGTTGAAGATCTCGACCTCGACGTCGCCGGTGTACCCGGCCTCGCCGACCCACCGGGAGATCGTGGCGAAGTCGACGTACCCGTCACCCATGTAGCCGCGCGAGAGCAGGGCGTCATCCGCGAGCGGGAGCACCCAGTCGCACACCTGGTAGCCCGCGAGCCGCCCCTCGGCGCCGGCCCGGGCGATCTGCGACGCCAGCTTCGGGTCCCACCACACGTGATAGGTGTCGACGACGACCCCCACGGCCTCCGCCGGGAAGTCCGCCGCGAGGTCGAGCGACTGCTCCAGCGTCGACAGCACGCCGCGGTCGGCGGCGAAGATCGGGTTCATCGGCTCGAGGACGAGGCGCACGTCGTGCTCGGCGGCGAAGGGCACGAGCTCGCCGATCCGGTCGGCGACGCGCCGGCGCGTGGCGACGAGGTCGCGGTCGCCGTCGGGCAGCGCGGCGGTCCCCGGCTCCGGGCACGCCGGCAGCCCGCCCACCACCATGACAAGCTCGCGGGTCCCGAGGGTCGCCGCCTCGACGATCGCGGCCCGGTTGTCCTCGAGCGCCGCGCGCTGACCGGCCTCGTCCACCGCGGTGAGGAACCCGCCGCGGCACAGGGAGGAGACCCGCAGGCCGGCCTCGCGCACGACCGCGGCCGCACGCTCGAGCCCGGCCTCGGCCACACGGTCCCGCCACAGGCCGACCGCCCCGAGGCCGGCACGCGCCGCGACGTCCACCGCCTCGTCCAGGGTGAGCGACTTCGTCGTCGCGGTGTTGAGGGAGAGCCGGGAGAGGTCCGCGCTCACAGGGTGATCTCCGGGATCTCCAGGCGCCGCCCCTCGGCCGACGAGCGCAGGCCGAGCTCGGCGAGCTGCACGCCGCGCGCCGCCGACAGGAGCCCGTAGCGGTGGGGGCGGCCGGCGACGACGTCGCGGAGGAACTCCTCCCACTGCGCCTTGAACCCGTTGTCGAGGTCGGCGTTCGCCGGGACCTCGAGCCACTGGTCGCGGAAGGGCTCGGTCACCGGCAGGTCCGGGTTCCACACCGGCTTGGGCGTGTGGGCACGCTCCTGCGCCACGCAGGTCCGCAGGCCGGCGACGGCGGAGCCGTGGGTCCCGTCGACCTGGAACTCGACGAGCTCGTCGCGGTGGACGCGCACCGCCCACGAGGAGTTGATCTGGGCGACGACGGGGTCGCCGTCGGGAGTGGTGACCTCGAAGATCCCGTACGCGGCGTCGTCGGCGGTGGCGGGGTACTCGCGGCCCTCCTCGTCCCAGCGCGTCGGGATGTGGGTCACGGCCTTGGCGGTGACGGCGTCGACCCGTCCGAGGATGCCCTCGAGGACGTAGTTCCAGTGGCAGAACATGTCGACGACCATGCCGCCGCCGTCCTCCTTGCGGTAGTTCCAGCTGGGGCGCTGGGCGGGCTGGACGTCGCCCTCGAAGACCCAGTACCCGAACTCGCCGCGCAGCGAGAGGATGCGGCCGAAGAAGCCCTGGTCGACGAGGCGGCGGAGCTTGACCAGGCCGGGCAGGTAGAGCTTGTCGTGGACGACGCCGGCGGTCACGCCGGTCTCCTCGCCGAGGCGGGCGAGCTCGACGGCCTCCTCGAGCGTCTCGGCCGTGGGCTTCTCGGTGTAGATGTGCTTGCCGGCCTTCATCGCGGCGGTGAGCGTCGCCTTGCGCAGCGAGGTGAGCTGGGCGTCGAAGTAGATGTCGATGCTCGGGTCCGCCATGACCGCGTCGACGTCGGTGGTCCAGTGCTCGACGCCGTGCTGCTCGGCGATCTCCCGGACCGCGTGCTCCCGGCGGCCGACGAGGATCGGCTCCACCTGGACGCGGGTGCCGTCCTCGAGGAGGAACCCGCCCGCGTCACGGATCGGCAGGATCGAGCGGACGAGGTGCTGGCGGTACCCCATCCGGCCGGTGATTCCGTTCATCGCGATCCGCAGCGTGCGCGTGCTCATGTGCTCTCCAGGAAGACGTGCCGACATTGGCAGAAATATGGGAATGCGCTTTCCAACTTAGTGAGGGCCGACACCGCTGTCAAGGCGTCGGGCGATCGCGTGCGACGCGCCGGAGAACCGCAGCCGTCGCGCGTCGAGCCGGTGCCGCCCCGCCTCCCACGGAGGCCGGGTCGACGGCGCAGCACAGGTGCGGTGGCTGCCGCGAGCGCGCGCAGACAGGGGTCCCGAGCCGCGTCGCTCCGAGGCACGCCCGGGCGCGACGGGCGCAGCCGCGACATCATGGCGGGACAAGTGGGGGCGATCCGAGGAGTCCGCGTGGACGCGACGACGACGACCGATGACGCGAGGACGACGTCCGACGACCCGGGGCGGCAGCGGCCCGGCCGGCTCCAGGGACGCCGCCGGCACCACGTCCACCGCGACGCCCTCGCGTCCTGGTGGACCGCGGTCGGGCTTGCGGCCGTCGCCCTCGCCGCACTCGTCGCCTCATGGCGCCGGCACCATCCGCACCCCGCCCCGAATGCCCAAGCACCGCACCCCGCCCCTCACCACCCCACGGCAGCGCGCCACGACGTCGGGCGCGCCCGCCGACGCTGGTCCCGCCGCCGACGCTGGATCGTCCGCGGGGCCGGTGCGGTGGCCCTCCTCGGCGCCGCGGGCATCGCGGTCAACACCCATGTCGGGTTCGTCCCGGACGTCGAGGGCCTGCGCCTCCGCCTGCGCCTCGGGAGCGGCCGTTCGGTGGTCCCCCAGCCGACCGCACCGGCGAACAGGTCGTCCGGCGCCGGGCTCGCGGCCATCTCGCCCGACCCGCCGCAGGGCCGCGGCTCGGCCGGTGCGGTCCGGATCCCCGCGCCGACCGACCTCCGCATCCCCTCCGACACCGCCTGGGTCTACACGCCACCCGGGTACGACCCGTCGGGACGCACCCTCTACCCGACGCTCTACGTGCTCCACGGGTCACCCGGCTCGGCGGTGGACTGGATGGCCTCCGGGCTGCCCGGTGTGCTCGACTCGCTCATCACCTCCGGCGTCGTCCGGCCGATGATCGTCGTCGCGCCCGACACGAACGCGGTCGGCACCAACGAGTCCTCGTGCCTCGACTCCTCGACGGGCGGGTCACAGGTCGAGACGTACCTGACCTCGGTCGTCGTCCCCTGGGTCGACACGCACTACCCCGTCGCGTCCCACTGGCGCTACCGCGCGATCGGCGGGATGTCGTCGGGGGCGTACGGGGCGCTCGACCAGGGCCTGCGGCACCCCGAGCTGTACGGGACGATCCTGGCGATCCTGCCGTACGACCACCCCGGCGAGGGCGGGACGCGGCAGCTGTCGACGCAGGCCGAGATCGACGCGCACTCCCCTGGCGTCTACGTGGACACGATCGACCTCCCGCACCCCCTCGGGGTCTTCCTCGACTACGGGGAGCTGGTCACCGACGACGAGGAAGGCGCCACGGCCCGCAAGCTGGCGGCCCGGCTGCGCGCGCGGGGCGTCGACGTCCTGCTGCGGTCCGAGCCCGGCCTGGGCCACACGTGGACGATGGCGCTGGTCGCCCTGCCCCACGGCGTCGAGTTCTTCGAGCACCAGATGAGGCAGGCGGGCTGACGGCTGCCCGCCCGGCGCCCCGGGGCGCGGACACCAGAACGGCGGAGCCACCTTTCCCACCTATTGCGCGGGTACCCGGGCACGGGCACATTGGGCGCACCCGCTTCTCGCGTCGTGGGGGGCGCGGTCGCGGCACGGAGCCGCGCCACCCGGGCGGGGAGTTCGTGCGGGCGGGAACCCGGGGGGGTCCATGACGCGCACGCCTGCCAACCACCCGCACCGCCGCGCGCCGTCCGGCCAGCCGGCAGGCAGTGGCGCGAGCACCCCCGCAACGGGTGCGTCGCCCATGTCCGGCCCGAGGGCCGACGGCGGAGCCGGGGTCGGTTCCCCCGACGCCGGCGCTGCCAAAACCGCGGCCGCCGGCGCTGCCGCAGCCGCGGCCGAGGGCACGTCCGGCTCAGCCACCGCCCGCTCCGGAGCCCCCGCCGGAACCGGGGCCGCCCGACGTACCCGAGGCGCCCGGGCCGCCCGGACCGGACCGGCCGGGCCCGGCACCCCGCGCGGCCGGGGCGGGCCGGCCTGGGCGAACCGCGTCGCACTGGGGACGGGACGGGCGGTCCAGGCGATCGCGATCTGGCTCCTCGTCGGGCTCGTCCTCCAGCCCTCCCTTCCCGGCCCCGTCCACGAGGTCAGTCGCTGGCTGTCCGTGCTCAACGTGCCGAGCCAGCCCGGGTTCTTCTCCGTGGTCCTCGTCGGGGTCGTGGCGTCCGGTCTCCTGCGCCGGCTGCGCGCGGCCCTGTGGTTCGTCATCCTGGTCTGGCAGCTGCCCAGCCTCGTCGTCGGAGTCCTGGCCGCCGTCGCCGTCGTCACGGGCGAGCCACTGGTGCGCACGCTCGACGTCGCCCCCACCGACGTCATCGGGGCGGTGGTCGCGGCGGTCGTCATCCCTCTCCTCGTCGCGGCGCGGCCGGCGTTCCAGGCTCGGCTCCGGTCGGGGGCGTGGTGGCAGGGGGCGCTGGTGACCGTCGCCGGGATCGTGCTGGCGACGGTCGTGGCGTTCCTCCTCCTGCGGGTCGTCCCGGACTCCGTCGGCGGGCCGGGCGACGCGTTGCAGTGGAGCGCGTCCCACGCCGTCGGCATCCACCCCGGCGGCGCGGCAGGCGACGCACCGGCCTGGGTGGGCGTCGTCGCGAGCCTCATCTCGGCCGTCGGCCTCCTGGTCGGCCTCGCGATCTTCCTGCGGTCGTCGACGGGTGACCCCGCTCGCCGCGCGGAGGACGCGCTCGCCGTCCGGCGGCTGCTCCTCGAGGACGGGGCGGAGGACTCCCTCGGGTACTTCGCGACCCGCGACGACCGGTCGGCGGTGTTCGCGTCCAACGAGCGGGCGGCCGTCTCCTACCGGGTCGTGTCCGGGGTCAGCCTCGCGGCCGGAGACCCGGTCGGCGACCCCGATGCCTGGCCGGACGCGATCGGCCGTTGGCTCGACCACGCGCACACCCACGGGCTGATCCCGGCTGTCACCTCGACGAGCGAGGCCGGGGCGAGCGCCTACCGGGACGCCGGCCTCCACCCGCTGCTCATGGGGGACGAGGCGGTCATCGACACGCGCCGGTTCGACCTGACGAACCCGGCCATGCGCCCGGTCCGGCGCAGCGTCGAGCGGGTCCGCGCGGCGGGCTACGAGGTCCGGGTCCGCCGGCAGAGCGCCATCGCGCCCGCCGAGCTCGCCGAGCTCGTCGACGCCGCCGACCGCTGGCGCCGCGGGGACGAGCGCGGCTACTCGATGGCGCTCGAACGCCTGGGCGACCCCGTGGACCCGCGCGTGGTGATCGTCTCCGCCCACGACGCGGACGGGGCGTGCCGCGGGATCCTCTCCTTCGTCCCCTGGGGCCGCCGCGGGCTCTCGCTCGACGTCATGCGCCGGTCCCCCGACGCCGTCGGCGGGGTCACCGAGACGATGGTGTCGGGGCTGGCGACGGCGTCCCGCGACCTCGGGGTCGACCGGATCTCGATGAACTTCGCGATGTTCCGCGAGACGTTCGAGCTGGGCGAGCGCATCGGGGCCACGCCCGTGCAGCGGCTGAACCGCCGCGTGCTCCTGCTCGCCTCGCACTTCTGGCAGCTGGAGCAGCTCTACCGGTCCAACGAGAAGTACCTGCCCGACTGGCAGCCCCGCCTCCTGTGCTACGAGGCGGGCAGCCAGCTCACGCGGGTCGTCTTCGCCCTCGGGCAGGCCGAGGGGTTCCTTCCCCGCACGCCGCGCTGGCTCACCGGGGCGGAGGACCGCGACGCGCCCGACCCCGAGCGGCACACCCCCGCCTTCGTCGCCCAGGTGGTGGCGCAGGAGGACGAGCTGCTCGCGGTGACCCCGCCCGTCCGGCGCCTCACCGAGCAGCAGCGGGTCCGGCACGCAAAGCTCGACGTGCTGCGGCAGGCGGGGATGGACCCGTACCCGGTCGCGGTGCCGCGGACGCACGGCATCGGCCAGGTGCGGGCGCTCCTCGCCACCTCTGCCGGAGAGGCCGGCGACGGCGCTCCCGCCCAGGTGAGCCAGGTGGCGGTGGTCGGCCGCCTCGTGCGCCTGCGCGACCTCGGCGGGGTGGTCTTCGCCGTGCTCCGCGAGGGCACCGACGAGGTCCAGGCGATCCTCACCGCCGACGGCGGCGCCGACGTCGGGCAGTGGCGTCGCACCGTCGACCTCGGTGACCAGGTCAGCGTGACGGGGACGCTCGGGCGCAGCCGGAGCGGCGAGCCCAGCGTCGTCGTCTCCTCGTGGCGGATGGCAGGGAAGGCCCTCACCCCGCCGCCCGACAAGCACCGCGGCCTGGTCGACCCCGAGACGCGGCTGCGGCTGCGCTACATGGACCTCGCCCTGCACGACCGCGCCGAGCACCTGCTGCGCGCCCGGTCGGTCGCCGTCTGGTCGATCCGACGGTCGCTCACCGACCAGGGGTTCCTCGAGGTCGAGACCCCGATCCTCCAGCGCATCCACGGCGGCGCGAACGCCCGCCCCTTCCGCACGCACATCAACGCGTACAACATGGACCTGTACCTGCGGATCGCCCCGGAGCTCTACCTCAAGCAGCTCATGGTCGGGGGCGCCGGGCGGGTGTTCGAGCTCGGCCGGAACTTCCGCAACGAGGGCGTCGACGCGACCCACAACCCCGAGTTCACCTCGGTCGAGGCCTATGCGGCGTTCGGGGACTACCTCACGATGCGCGACCTCACCCGCGAGCTGATCGTCGCCGCCGCCGTGGCCGTGCACGGCGAGCCGGTCGCGCACCGCCCCGACGGCTCGGTGGTCCGCCTCGACGGCGAGTGGCCGAGCATCGGGGTGCACGAGGCCGTCTCCCGGGCCGTCGGCGCCGAGATCACGCCCGACCTGCCGCTGGCGGACCTGCGCCGGGTCTGCGAGGAGCGCGGCGTCGCGTGGGACGTCGAGGAGACCCACGGGGCCCTGGTCAACGAGCTGTACGACCGGTTCGTCGAGGGGCAGACGGTGGAGCCGACGTTCTACCTCGACTTCCCGGTGGAGACCTCGCCGCTCACCCGCCAGCACCGGCACGACCCGCGCCTGGCGGAGCGGTGGGACCTCGTCGCCTTCGGCGCTGAGCTCGGCACCGCCTACTCCGAGCTGGTCGATCCCGTCGAGCAGCGGGCCCGCCTCACGCAGCAGTCGATCCTCGCCGCCGCGGGCGACCCCGAGGCCATGGAGATCGACGAGGACTTCCTCGCGGCGCTGGAGTTCGCGATGCCCCCCACCGGTGGCGTAGGCATCGGCGTCGACCGCGTCGTCATGACGCTCGTGGGCGCGTCGATCCGGGAGACGCTCGCCTTCCCGTTCCTGCGTCCCTCGGGCCGGACGTCCGGGCGGGCCGGAGGCCGGCGATGACGCTCGCCCTGCTCGCGGTCACCGCCACCGCGATCATCTACGGCACCACCACGATCATGCAGGCGATCGCCACCCGGCGCAGCCACGGCCTGTCCGCGCTGGCCCAGCCGCTCGTCGTGGCCGCCCTCGTCCTCGACGGCGTGGGCTGGCTGCTCTCGCTCGTCGCCCTCGACCGTTTGCCGCTGTTCGTCGTGCAGGCGATCCAGGCCTCGTCCGTCGTCGTGGTGGTCGTCCTCGCACGGTTCGTCCTGGGGACGCGGTTCCGGGTCCGCGACGGCGTCGCGATCGCCGTCGTCGTCGGGGCGCTCGTCGTGCTCGCGCGCGCATCGGGCGAGCAGCCGGCGACCACCCCGCCGGCCGGCTTCACCCTCGCGATGATGGTGGCGTCGCTCGTGCTCGCGGTCGTCACGGTCGCCTTGTACCGGCGCGGCGGCGCCCTCGTGCTCGCGCTGGCGGGTGGGCTCGGGTACTCCGGCGCGGCGATCGCCGCGCGCGGGCTGCACGCGGCAGACGGGCTCCTCGAGACCGTGCTGCAGCCGCTCGCGGTCCCACTCGTCGTGTGCGGGGCGTGCGGTGCGCTCGCGTCGCTGCGCGCGCTCGAGCAGGGCGCCGCGGGCACGATCTCCGCGGTGCTCTCGGTGACCGAGGTGGTCGTCCCCGGCGTGATCGGCGTCCTCGTCCTGGGGGACACGGTCCGGCCCGGGTGGGCGCTCTGGGCGGTGCTGGCGGTGCTGGCCGCGCTCGCCGCGTGCACGGTGCTCGCGATGAGCCCGGCGAACCGGCAGGCCGAGGACGCCGGTGCCGGTGCCGGTGCCGGTGCCGCACCGTCGCCGATGACGGAGCCGACGCCGTAGTGCTCGTCGGGCCCCTACTGCGGCCCGGGGGTGGACTCGCGCAGGACGACCTCGCCCGAGGCGGTGACGAGCTCGCGGTCCTCCTCCCCGAGGGCGAGGGCGGTGACCTGGCGGCCGATGTCGACCATGTCGATCCGCACGGTGCTCAGGGTCGGCGTGACGTCGCGCAACGCGTAGATGTCGTCGAACCCGGCGAAGGCCATGTCCCGGGGCAGGTCGAGGCCCGCCTCACGCGCCGCCGTCATCGCCCCGAGGGCCATGACGTCGTTGACGGCGAAGACCACCTCGACGTCGAGCGCGCGCCGCATGAGCTCGACCATCGCGTCGTGCCCGCCGTCGCGCACGAACGGCGAGGCGATGACGGCGTCGTCGGCCACGGGGCAGCCGAGCTCGGCGAGCGCCTCGCAGAAGCCCTCGCGCCGCTCCGCCGCGGTGAGGTGCCGCTCGGGCCCGCCGAGGACGGCGAAGCGCCGGTAGCCCAGCCCGTGCAGCGAGCGCGCCAGCGCCGCGGACGCCCCGCGGTTGTCGACGTGCACCGCCTTGACGCCGAGGATGGGCTGCCCGACCATCGCGGCCGCTCCCCCGCGCTCCTGGTAGGAGGCCAGGGCCTCGCGCAGGCGCTCGTTCGCCGCGTCGTCGTCCTGGCGTCCGCCGATGAGGATGATCGCGCGGGCCCGCAGGTTCTGCAGCGTCTGGATGAAACCGACCTCGCGCTCGGCGTCGTGCTGGGTGTTGGCGAGGGTGACGGCGAGCCCGGCCGCGTCGGCGGCCTCGGTGACGCCCGCGGCGATGGTCGAGAAGAACGGGTCGGAGATGTCGTGGACGATGAGCCCGAGCGTCGCCGTCCGCCCGCGCGCCATCGCCTGGGCGTTGGCGTTCGGCGAGTAGTTGAGCCGCTCCGCGGCGTCGAGGACGCGCTGGCGCAGGTCTTCGCGCACGGAGCGGTTGGTGCTGCCGTTGATGGCGCGGGAGGCGGTGGCGAGGGAGACGCCGGCCTCACGGGCGACGTGGCTCAGGGTCGCCGCCCGCCCGGTGCCCCCGGGCGTCCCGGTGGATGTCATCGAAGGCTCCTCGCGGTCAGCGCTGCACTCGGGCGCTGCCGCCGGTGGCGAGCTTGAGGACCTCGGCCTTGGTCGCCATCGAGGTGTCCCCGGGTGTCGTCATCGCCAGCGCCCCGTGCGCCGCGCCGTACTCTACTGCCGTCGCCAGCGGCTCACCCGTGATGAGGCCGTAGACCAGGCCGGAGGCGAAGGAGTCGCCGCCGCCCACGCGGTCGAGGATCTCCAGCCGCTCGCGGTGGGTGGCCTGCGCGAAGCCCTCGTCCTTGGACCAGGCGATGGCGCCCCAGTCGTTGATCGTCGCGGTGTGCACGCCGCGCATCGTCGTGGCGATGACCTCGAAGTTCGGGTAGGCGGCCTGGACCTCCTCGATCATCGCCCGGAAGCTCGCGACGTCGAGGTCGGTGAGGTCCTCGTCCACGCCGGGGACCTCGAAGCCGAGGGAGGCGGTGAAGTCCTCCTCGTTGCCGATCATGACGTCGACGTGGTGGGCGATCTCCCGGTTGACCTCCTGCGCGCGGGCCTGCCCGCCGATGTCCTTCCACAGCGAGGGCCGGTAGTTGAGGTCGTAGGACACAACGGTGCCGTGCTTCTTGGCGGCCTGGATCACCGCGAGCGCGACCTCCGCCGAGCGGTCCGACAGGGCGGCGAAGATCCCCCCGGTGTGCAGCCAGCGCGCGCCGAGCTCGCCGAAGATGTGGTCGAGGTCGAGGTCCTCGGGACGCAGCTGGGACACGGCGGTGTGCCCGCGGTCGGACACTCCCACCGCCCCGCGCACCCCGAAGCCGCGCTCGGTGAAGTTCAGGCCGTTGCGCACGTTGCGGCCGATGCCGTCGGAGGGCACCCAGTGGATGAGGGAGGGGTCCACGCCGCCGGTGAGGATGAAGTCCTCCACCAGTCGGCCGACCTCGTTGTCCACCAGGGCGGTGAGGACGCCGGCGCGCAGGCCGAAGGCGCGGCGCAGGCCCCGGGCGACGTTGTACTCGCCGCCGCCCTCCCAGGCGCGGAAGCTGCGCGCGGTCCGGATCCGGCCCTCGCCGGGGTCCAGCCGCAGCATCACCTCGCCGAGGGACAGCACGTCGTACCGGCACTCGGCCGCGTCACGGATGGTCAGGCTCACGGTTCTCCTTCGGCAACGACGGGACGGCGACGGCGTCAGCGGGTGAGGGCGACGGCGTCGGCCACGAGCGCGGCGACGTCGTCGAAACGGCCCTCGGCGATCGCGTCCCGGGGGACCATCCAGCTCCCCCCGACCGCCACCACGGCGGGCAGAGCGAGGTACTCGGCGAGGTTCGCCGGGCCGATGCCACCGGTCGGCACGAACCGCACCCCGGCGAAGGGGGCGGACAGCGCCTTGATCGCCGCGGCGCCGCCGGACGTCTCCGCCGGGAAGAACTTCACCGTGGAGAGCCCCGCCTCCAGGGCCGCCTGGACCTCGGTCGCGGTCACGGCGCCGGGCAGCGCGAGCACGCCGCGCTCGGCGCAGCGGTCGACGACGGCGCGGGAGAAGCCGGGGGACACGACGTAGCGGGCGCCGGCGTCGACGGCCTCGTCCACCTGGGCGGGGGTGAGGACGGTGCCGGCGCCGACGAGGACGCGCCCGTCCGCCGCCATCCGGGCGATCGCCTCGGCAGCGGCTGCCGTCCGGAACGTCACCTCGGCGACGGGCAACCCGCCCTCGGCGAGCGCGGCGGCCAGCGGGCCGGCGTGCGCGGCGTCGTCGAGGACGACGACGGGCACGAGCCGGGCCGCGGCAAGCTGGTCAAGCGTCTCGGACATCGCCGATCCCCTGTCTCCCCGGTGCCCGGGGCCCTCGTCCGTGAGCGGCAGCGTCGCGACGCTGCGAGTCCGTGCCGACCGTAGCAGAAAGCGCTTCCCGCCGGGGAGGTCCCCGCGTCGCCACCGGGGCGCTCCTCCCGCCCCGGGTCGTCCGCCGCGTGCCCCGTCCTACCCTGGGACCGTTCGCACCCGCGACACGCGAGGCCGAGGAGGGCCGGATGCGGTTCGTGCTCGCCCCCGACTCGTTCAAGGAGTCGATGACCGCGCCCGAGGCGTCCGCCGCGATGCGCCGCGGCGTCCTCGCCGCCCTGCCCGACGCCGAGTGTGTCGAGGTCCCCCTCTCCGACGGCGGCGAGGGGTTCGCCCGCGCGCTGACCGCCGCGCTCGGGGGCGAGCTCGTCCCCGTCACCGTGCACGACGCGCTCGGGCGGCCGACGACGGCGCACCTCGGGCACGTCCCGGCGCAGGGCCTCGCCGTCGTCGAGGTGGCGGAGGCGGTCGGGCTGGCCGCGGTGGCCCCGGCCGAGCGCGACGTCCGGGCGGCCGACAGCCGCGGCGTCGGGGAGCTCATCACCGCCGCCCTCGACCTCGGGTGCCGCCACATCGTCGTCGGGCTCGGCGGCAGCGCGACGAACGACGGCGGGGCGGGCCTGCTCCACGCGCTCGGCGTCCGCTTCCTCGACGACGCCGGCGCCCCGCTCGAGCCGCAGCCGAGGCACCTGCACCGGCTCGCGTCCGTCGACCTCGCCGGGCTCGACCCGCGCCTGGGCGCGACCGTGATCGAGGCGGCGACCGACGTGACGAACCCGCTCCTCGGGCCGCGCGGCGCGAGCGCGACCTTCGGGCCGCAGAAGGGGGCCGACCCGGCCGCCGTGGCCGCGCTCGACGCCGTCCTGGCCCGCCTCGCCTCCCGCGTCGCCGCGGCCGGCCTCCCCGGCGCACGGCCCGGGGCTAGTCCCGGCACGCCGCCCGGCGAGCCGGACGGGGCGTCGACCGAGGCACCCGGCGCCGGCGCCGCCGGCGGCATCGGCTGGGCCCTCAGGGCCGTCCTCGGCGCCCGCCTGCGCTCCGGGGTCGAGCTGGTCGTCGAGGCCGCCGACCTGGCGGGGGCGGTCGCGAAGTCGGACTGGGTCTTCACCGGTGAGGGCTCGATCGACGCCCAGACGGCCATGGGGAAGGCGCCGGTGGGGGTCGCGCGGGTGGCCGCCGCGGCCGGCGTCCCGGCCGTCGCCTTCGGTGGGCAGGTCCACGCCGATGCCGGACCGGCGCTGGCCGGCCACTTCCTCGCCCTGGTCCCCATCGTTCCCGGGGTGAGCGACCTGCCGACCGCCCTCGCACAGGGCCCGGCGAACCTCGAGCGGGCCGTGACGATGGTGTGCCGCCTGCTCACCACGCCGCAGCGCCCGGCTCCCCGCTGAGCGCCCGGCTCCCCGCTGAGCGCCCGGCGGAGCCCCGCCCCCGGACGGGCCGACGCCGACCAGACGACCGAGGGGGTGCGCACACCGCGCACCCCCTCGTCGTCACACCATCGGCGGTCTCGCCCGCCGCGCTACCTCGTCGCGCGGCGGGCGAACCTCACCCGCAGGTGCGGGCCGCGTACGGCGCGGTGACCGTCCGGCTCCCCGCGATCCCGCCGGCGGTCGCCGTCACGCTCACCTCGCCGGCGGCCACGGAAGCCTGCCGCGTGCTGAAGGTGACGGTGGACGCGCGGTCGGCGGCGACCGTGACCGTCCGCGTCCCGTACGCCGTCGTGATGACGACCTCCGCCGGCGCTGCCGACTCGTTCGCCACCCGCACGGTCTGGACGACCTTCCCGGCGACGCACCGGGTGTCGGCCGTGACGGCGACCTCCGGGCCGGTCGCCACGGGGGTCCCGGTCACGGTGAGGTTGCGCATCCGGCCCGTGTTGTCGAAGGACCCGAACCCGACCCGGCCGCCGTCGAACGTGTCGTCCGTGGCCGTCATGAGGGGGGTGTCGAGCCCGTCGACGTAGACGGCGATCTCTCCGGTGTCGGCGCAGTGGACGAGGCGCACGTCGTGCCACTCCTCGTCGGTGACCGCCGGCGGAGCCCCGACCGTCCCGTCCCACTGGTCCTCGATCCGCTCCCGGTCGGCGTTGTTCACCTTGAAGATGCCGTTGTGGGCGTAGATCGTGTTGTCCTGCGAGAGGTGGGCGTAGTAGTACTCCGTGTCGGACTGCCAGCCGAAGACGATGATGACGTCCCGGTTGTTCACCGACGCCGGGGCGTCGAGCCGGACCTCCGCCTCGATCTCGACGGACCCGAGCTCCGGACCCTCGGTGAGGATGGCGTACTCGAACGGGCGGCGGATCCCGTCGTTCGGGTTGGTGCCCGCCTCGGCGAGGATGATCTCCTCGCCCGGGAACTGCCACTTGCTCGGCGTCCGCGGTGCCCAGTTCTCCCCGGCCATCACGTCGGTGATGACCTCGCCCGCCGGTGAGCAGCTCGGGTCGGCCGGCGGCTCGACCGGCTCGGCCGCGAACAGCGCGTACTGAGCGGCGATCTGCTCGGCCGTCGGCACGGTGTCGAGGAACATGAGGTCGTCCATGCGCCCGTGGAACGGGTTGGCCTCACGCGTGTCCTGCGGGTAGCTGCCACCGATCTTGATGCCCGCGGGGTCCGTCGCCGAGGTCGATCCAGTCCCCCAGGGGTTCGTCGCGTTGGTGTACTCCCCCTCGAGCTCCTCGCCGTTCATGTAGAGCTTCATCTCCCCGCCGGCGAAGTCGAACGTCGCGGCCAGGTGGACCCACTCGTTGCGCTGGAGGATCTGGTCCCACGGCATGTCCGCCGCGAAGGTCCACGACCCTGCCCCGTCCACCCGGCGCCCGAGGGCGACGAGCTTGAGCTCGCCGTTGACGGTGATGACCTCGAGGAGGGCGCGCACCGCGTGCCCGTCGGAGTCCCCGGTGAGCACGCCGGCCAGCCCGATCGCGTTGTACCGGTCGGTCGCGTTCGCCGAGCCGGAGTTGAGCGCGGGGTGCTCGCCGGTCGGCTTGAACCACCCCATGATCGAGATCTCGTCGGCCTCGGCGAACGCCCCGAGCGACTCGACGCCGTTGGCGTCGTAGATGCCGGCCTTCCAGTCGTCGTTCGACGACGCCGTCGGGCTCATCTGCTGCGTCTGCAGCGCCTCACCGGCACCGGGGTACGCCCGGTCCGCGACGCGCATCTCGACGCCGCCGTTGACGAGCTGGATGTCGGTGCCGGACCAGCCCTGGTCGTCCTCCCACGTCGGGTTCCCCGCCACCGGGTGGTCGAAGTCGTAGTGCGCGACGAGGTTGGGGGTGAGCTCGGGCAGGGCGTGGGGCGAGGACGCGCCGGTGTGCCGGGCACCCGTCACCCTCCAGATCTTCCCGTCGGCCTTGGAGATGAGGTACAGGTCGCCCTCGGCGTCGGCCCCGAAGCGCAGGTCGACCCGGGCGTCACCGACGAGCTCCTGGAAGGTCGTCTCCTCACCGTTGTGGAAGACCTTGAGCGACGCGATGGGCGCGAGGTCCTCGAGGTCACCGTCGTTGCGGACCATCTCGTCGACCTCGGTGGCCATCACGGTGCCGCGGACGATGTCGGTGAACAGGTACTTGCCCCGCAGCGCCGCGATCTCACCGCGGTAGACGTAGCCGCCGTTGACCGCCACGCCGGCGTCACCCGTCTGGCCGGGGTCGCGGTTGTGGTCGTACGCGGCCACGGGGTAGGTGAAGTCGAACTCGGCGTCGTTCGCCGGGAGGGGGTAGATCTGCCGGTTCTCGGCGAGGAACGGGCCCTCGCGGACGGACCAGCCGAAGTTGTCGCCGGCCTGGACCTCGTAGATCGACTCGACCTGCCACTCGCCGATGTGGCCCAGGTACATCTTGCCGGTCTCGGTGTCCCAGCTGATGCGGTGCGGGTCGCGCATGCCGACGGCGTAGATCTCGCCCAGGGCACCCGGCGTGCCGACGAACGGGTTGTCCGCCGGGATGCCGTACTCCCCGTTCCCGCTGTTGTCGCCCATGGGGTCGATCCGGAAGATCTTGCCCTGCGGCGTCGCGAGGTTCTGCGGGTTGTTGTTGCCCACGCCGTTGCCACCGTCGCCGACGAGGACGTAGAGCATCCCGTAGTCCGCCTCGCCCTCCTCGGCGGTCCAGTTGAAGGCGATCTGCTGGACGGTGTGGACGCGACCGCCGAACGGGACACGCATCATCTCGCGGCTCGTCCCGGCGAAGGTCTCGGCGGCGGGGTCGGTGGCCGTCCACTCGGTGATGACGCTGTGGAAGCCGGTGTTGCCGAACGCCGGGAAGTCCGGGGTGTCCTCGGTGAGGGCGCTCCCGGCCTCGGTGTGGACGGTGTAGAAGATGCCGTTCTCGGCGAACTCGGGATGGAACTCGACGAAGCCGAACCCGGTGCCCAGGCCGGCGTGGTTGTGGAAGTTGTCGATGAACTGCTCGCGGACGTTGAGGTAGTTGACGTAGTCGCCGGTCTCCTCGTCGACCATGTAGAGGATCGCGTTCATGTCCGGCACCGCCAGGCGGCCGGAGCCGTCCGGCACCTCGTCGAGGTGCGTGATCCGGTTGTGGCGGATGAGGCGCTGGTCCTGCGTGGCCGGGGTCGTCTGCGACTCGGGCAGCTGCACGAGCTCCTCGACCTCGATGCCGAGGGCCGACGGCGCGGGGTCGGGCAGCGGGTTGAGGAGCGGCGCCGAGGGGTCCTCGACGGTCTCGCAGTCGGCGACGTTGCCCGTGGGCAGGTCGAGGTTCGCGGCGGTGGGGTCGATCGCGACGTCGTCGAGCATGAGGCGCCCGGCGCTGTTCGCCCCGTTGATCCAGAAGAACCGGTCGAGCGGCCCGCTGACGCGCTCCCGGAAGTTGAAGAGCGTCTCGGCGCCCTCCGGCAGCCGGGTCTGCTCCTGGTAGATCCCGCCCTGGCTGTACACCGCCACCTTGTCGGTCGCGTTGTCCGCGACGATCCACACGCACTGCCACACGTCCTCGGACCACGTGCCCGCGGGCCGGAACTGCCCGCCGTCGCGCACGAGGAGGGCGTCGTTGTTCTGGTTGTTGACGTAGGCCCGGCTGTGCGGGTAGTCGGACGGGTTGTCGTTGTCGGTGATGCCGAAGGAGGTGTCCGCGTTCGCGTCGCGGCGGATCCGGAAGAAGACCGTGCCGGTGTCGCCGTCCGCGATGGCCGCGACCGCCCGGTGCGCCGCGTTGCGGTTCCCGGTCATCTCCAGGACCCGGTTGTTCTGGTTCACCGGGTCGGGGATGACGACGGCGGCGGGCGAGGCCGTCCAGCCGTCCTGTCCGTTGAGCGTGCCGGTGGTGTAGCCCTCGAAGTCGAGGTGCTCGGTGAAGCCGGTCGGCTCGTCGACCACCTGGGCGCCCGCCGGTACGCCGAGCATCGGGGCGCACAGCGCCGTCGTGAGGGCGAGCGCGAGGCCCGCCCGTCTGGATCCAGCCAAGCGTGGTACGCCCATCGGCCCTGCTCCTCTTCGTTGGGAAGCGCTTTCACGGCGAACGATAGCGTCGGAGCCCGGGTGTGGCAATGGTCACAACGCTCGGATTCAGGGCATCGTGCCGCTCCCCGCCCCGGGCGCGTGGTGGTCGACGGCGGAGTCATGTGCGGCACCGTGATCACCGGGAGCGTGGCCGTCGGGACCGCCTCGGGGAGCGGCCTGGTCGCTCCAGTGACCATGAAGAAGCGGCGCCGCGGGACCGATTCACACTTCGCCGCTCACCCTTCGCGCATGAATGGGTCGCACATCTGGTGACCCGCACGTGAACTCGGCAGAGGGGACTTATGAGCCGTCGAACTAGCTCGTGCGTGCCATCCCTGACAAGCTGCGCACGTGTCGAGTTACGTGCACTTCACGCGTTCCCGCCTGACGGACGAAGAACAGGCAGAGTGCGACCGCGTCGCCGGCCTTGCGGAGCAGCTCCATCGGTTCCTGATGCGACGGTCGGCCGATATCGATGCCGTCCATGTTCATAACGCAAGGAGCGGCGCAGTCCAGAGCATCGTCTCTGAGCTTCTGCTCGACCTGCTCGGATTCGAGGAGGAGGCCGTCATTCCCCGCGCCTATGGCTTGGTGACGTCTGCGCGGCCGGACTTCTACTTCGAGCTGGGTCCCGGTCGCGGCGTCATCGCCGAAGTCGAGCGAGGCGGCACGACAACGAACAATCACGACCTCAAGGACATGTGGAAGGCGCACATATCTCCCTACGCGCACCACTTGTTTCTCGTCGTGCCGATGGCGAACTGGCGCGCTGATGGCACCGCACGTGAGAAGCCATTCACCGCAGTCGCCAGGAGGGTGGGCGCCTTCTTCGGGGACCCGAGACGCGAGGTCGACGTTCTCAGCGTCCACCTGTTCGGGTACGGGGGGACAGGCCTCCCACCGCAACCCGATATCGATCGCCGCACCGAAATGGAGGCGATCACTGTGGAGGTGGTCAGAGAGGACGCCGTCGCCGCCGACGCGCTAGCCCACCCATCGTGAGCGCGGAGGGCGGCTCGGTGGCATGGGCACCGACCGCGCCCTGATGTCCCCGCTCAGGCCGACTGCTGCTCGGCGCTGCCGTCCTCGCCCTTCCCGCGGAACTTGACGAGCTTGCGGAGCTGGGACGAGCTCATGGTGATCGACCAGTCGCCGTGCTGCGGCAGCCGCCAGTTGCGCCACCGGGCGAGGATGCACAGGCCGGCGCCCACGACGGTTGCGACGAGCATCCCGGCATCGAAGTAGCCCGCGCGCTCGAAGGCGACCATGACGGCGGCGGCGGCGATCGCGGCGGTGGCGTACAGGGTGTTCCCCCCGAAGACCGCCGGCACCTGTCCGACGGAGATGTCCCGGATCATCCCGCCGCCGACCGCCGTGATCACCCCGAGGAGGATGGCGGGGGTGAGGCCCAGACCGACGCTGAGGGCCTTGCCCGCCCCGGTGGCCGCCCAGCAGCCCAGCACGAGGGCGTCCGCGACGATGAACGTCCGGCTCCACCATCGGTTGTCGAGACGCACCAGGTAGGCGACGACGGCGCCCGCGAGCGCCGTGCCGAGGTAGAACGGGTCGGTGAGGGCGACCGGGGTCCCCGCCTGCAGCAAGGTGTCGCGCAGCATGCCGCCGCCGAGCGCCGAGACGATGGCGAGGATCCCGAAGCCGACGATGTCGAACCGCTTGCGCCGGGCGATGATCCCGCCGAGGGCCCCGTTGACGAAGACCCCGACGAGGTCGAGGACCCGGAAGAGGTCCCCGAGCCTGGGCAGGTCCGGCAGCGCGAGGTCGAGCACCATCAGGTCACCGTCGTCCCGAAGGCGAGACCGAGGACGTAGGTGACGCCCGCCGCGCCGTACCCGATGGCGAGCTGGCGCAGCGCGGGACGCAACGGCGCCGCGCCGGAGAGGATGCCCACGGTGGCGCCGGTGGCCAGGAGCGCGAGCCCGACGACGGCGGTCGCCACCACCACGGCGGCCACCCCGCTGAGGCCGAACATGTACGGCAGCACCGGTAGGAGGGCGCCCGAGCCGAAGAACGCGAAGCTCGACAGGGCCGCGTGCCACGGGGAGCCGATGGCCTCGTAGTCCTGGGCCACCGGCGTCGTGCGGCGCGGGGTGTCCTGGTCGCGCAGCACCTCCGCGGCGTGCTCTGCCGCCTCGGCCGCGCCCATCCCCCGGGCGCGGTAGACCAGGGCCAGCTCGTTGGCGTCGACGTCGAGGTGCGGGATCGCCTGCTCCGCCTCCGGATCCGGCATCGACGCCTCGAGCAGCTCCCGCTGTGAACGGACCGAGACGTACTCCCCGGCCGCCATCGACAGCGCCCCGGCGAGGAGGCCCGCCACGCCGGTGAACAGCACGGTCTGGGGCGCGACGCCCGTCGCCCCGATCCCGAGGACGAGCGCAAGGTTGGACACCAGGCCGTCGTTCGCCCCGAAGACAGCAGCCCGGAACATCCCCGACACCCGGTTGCGGCCCCGGGTGGCGAGCGAGCGCACCACCTCGCCGTGGATCCGCTCGTCCGCCGCCATCGCCGACGTCGCGTCGTCGTCCGTGCCGTAGCTCGACCGGGCCTCGGCGCGCTGGGCGAGCGCGAGGACGAAGACGGACCCGAACCGCCGCGCCAGCCACCCGAGGATCCGGGTGCGCCAGGCGCCCCGGAGCGGGCGGCCCACGTGGTCCCCGAGCAGCTCGCGCCAGTGGTCCTCGTGGCGACGCTCGGCCTCGGCGAGCGCGAGGAGGATCTCCCGTTCCTCCCCCGAGCGCCGGCTCGCCAGGTCCCGGTACACCGCGCCCTCGGCGCGTTCGTCGGCGAGATACCGGCGCCAGCGACGCACCTGCGCGCCCGTCGGCGCGAGCGTCGGCCGGTCCTGCCCGAGCTCGCGCTCCGCGGGCCCTCCCGTGTCGGTCACGGTGGACAGGGTCTCAGGCCCGCGGCGGGGTGGGAAACCCGGACGCCGGCTCGCTCCAGTGGTGGCTCCGGCTTAGGGGTGATCTGGTGGGCAGATGGCTGAACTCACTCCTGACCCCGTCCTCTACACCGCCCGCGCGACGTCGACCGGCGGCCGCGGTGGGCGCGCCGTCTCCGACGACGGCATCCTCGACGTCGCCCTGACGGCGCCGAAGGAGCTCGGCGGCCCCGGCACCGGCACCAACCCCGAGCAGCTCTTCGCCGCCGGCTACTCGGCATGCTTCAACAGCGCCCTCGCCGGGGTGGCGCGCAGGGAGAAGATCGACGCGACCGGATCGACGGTCACGGCGAACGTCGCGTTCGGGCGGGCCGGGGACGGCTACGCGCTCGCCGTCGAGCTCCAGGTCGCGATCCCGGGCCAGGACGTCGCCGACGTCGACCGCCTCGCCCGGGCCGCCCACGCCGTGTGCCCCTACTCGGTGGCCACCCGCGGCAATGTCCCGGTGACGATCACGGCAGTCCCCGCGACCTGAGGGACGGCGGCCCCCGCCGTCCGGTCCACGAACGACGACGCCGCACCCCCGGTCACGAGGGTGCGGCGTCATGGCACGGCGAAGGTGCTACCGCGCGTCGATCGAGTTATCGAGCGTCGATGTCCGGCTGCGGCGGCGTCGGGGCCGGAGCCGGCCCGTCCGGGATGCCCTGGGACGTCGTCGACGAGGAGGGGGTGCTGGTCGACGGGCTGCTGTGGCGCCCGTCGGAGCCGAGCTTGCCCTTGACCATGCCGGCGACCTTGTCGGTCACCGCCGAGCCCTGCTCGCGAGCCACCTCGCTGACCTTGCCCTCGACCTTCTGCACACCCTGCTGGACCCGCGGGTCCTGCCAGACGTTCTTGCTGGCACGCTTGATCTTCTCGAACTGCTGACGTCCAGCGCGCGCACCGAGGAGGTAGCCGACGCCGGCGCCGATGACGAACGAAAACTTGCCCATCAAGATCCGCCTTTCCGTGAGTTCTGATCTTCTCGCCGCCAGCCTATGGGCCCGTCGTCGTCCCCGCGCGGGGACAGAGGGGTCACGGTGCGGCCGCGGGGGGCGGCGAGTAGGGTCGGCCGCACGTCGAGAAGTCCCGGCGGTCGATGCTCCACGGCGGGACTGGCCCCGTGCCGCCGTCGACGCGGAAGGCCCCGCGAACGGGTCGGCTGCTCCCCGAAGTCCCCGGTCGCGTTGTCCGGCACGACACCGACTTCCCAGGGACTCCCCATGACTCGATCACACCTCTTGTCCCCGCGACTCGCTCTTGCCGTCGCACTGGCGCTCTCGCTCCTCGCGGCGTACTTCGTCGCGGCTGCCCCCGCCGCCCAGGCGGCCCCCGCCCAGGCCGACACCATCGTCTCGCTCGTCAACGCCGAGCGGTCCCAGCGTGGACTGCGCCCGCTGCGCGTCAACGCCGCGCTGACGAGCATCGCCCAGGACTGGTCGCAGCGGCAGGCGGCCGCCGATGCGATGTCGCACCGCCCCAACTTCACGGCCAACTACCCCGCCGGGTGGACCCGCGCCGCGGAGAACGTCGCCTGGTACTCCGCCGACGACCCGCGCGCCATCGTCACGTCGTGGATGAACTCGTCCGGGCACCGAGCCAACATCCTCAACCCGGAGCTCACCGATATCGGCGTGGGCTACGCGCGGTCGTCGTCGGGCCGGTACTACGCCACCCAGAACTTCGCGGCATACCCGGGCTCCCCGGTCCCGGCGACGTCGATCGGCCGGCACGACTACAACGGTGACGGGCGCGCCGACGTCCTCGCGGTCAACGGCTCCGGGCAGCTCCTGCTCTACCCCGGCAACGGACGCGGCGGCTGGCAGAGCGCCCGCACCATCGGCAACGGGTGGCAGGGGCACGACCTCGTCGCCCCCGGTGACTTCAACGGTGACGGACGTTCCGACCTGCTCGCCGTCGCCCCGGGTGGTCAGCTGTACTTCTACGCCGGACGCACCAACGGCTTCGCCGCGCGGGTGCAGATCGGCACCGGTTGGCAGGTCTTCACGCACGTCTTCTCTCCCGGTGACTTCAGCGGCGACGGCCGCGCCGACGTCATCGGCGTGCGGCCGAACGGTGAGATGACGCTCTACTACGGGACCGGCGCCGGGCGGGTCAGCGGGTCCGCCAGGATCGGCACCGGTTGGCAGATCTACAACGACGTCCTGCCCGGCGGTGACTTCAACGGCGACGGCCGCGCCGACCTCTTCGCCAAGGACGCCAGCGGACGGCTCTTCGCGTACTACAACCGCGGCGGCAGCACGATGAGCAGCCGCGTCCAGATCGGCAACGGCTGGACCGACTTTCGCCAGCTCGCCTCCGTCGGGGACTTCAACGGCGACGGCGCGACCGACTACTTCGCCGTGAGCGCCAGCACCGGACGCGCCTACCTCTACCCCGGGACGGGGCGGAGCGGGTTTGCCCCGCGTGTGCAGATCGGCAACGGCTGGGCCGGCTTCACCACCGTCATCTGACCCACCTCGGCTCCGGCCCCAGCCCGTCCGTCCCCGCCCCAATCCTCGTGATCTTGCAGAAACGCTGGTCAGCGTTTCTGCAAGATCACGAGGGGGAGGAGGTGGCGAGGGTCAGAGGGCGGGCGGGTCAGAGCGTGGCGCGGACCTGCCGGGCTGCGGCCACGAGGTTCTCGAGCGCCGGGACGACCTCCTCGTACCGGCGGGTCTTGAGCCCGCAGTCGGGGTTCGCCCACAGGAGCCGGCCCGGGACCACGGCGGCGGCCGCCGCGAGGAGCTCGGCGATCTCCTCCACGCTCGGCACGCGCGGCGAGTGGATGTCGTAGACGCCCGGTCCGATGCCGCGGGAGAAGCCCTCCTCGGCGATCGCCGGAAGGATCTCCATCTTCGACCGGGCCGCCTCGATGCTCGTGACGTCGGCGTCGAGGGCGTCGATGGCGCCGATGACCTCACCGAACTCGGAGTAGCACAGGTGGGTGTGCACCTGGGTCTCGTCGCGCACGCCGGAGGTGGCCAGCCGGAACGCCTCGACCGACCACGTGAGGTAGGCGTCCCGGTCCGCCGCCCGCAGCGGGAGGAGCTCGCGCAGGGCGGGCTCGTCGACCTGGATGATGCCGGTCCCGGCGGCCTCCAGGTCGCCCACCTCGTCCCGCAGGGCGAGGGCGACCTGGGTCGCCGTGTCCGCCAGCGGCTGGTCGTCGCGGACGAAGGACCACGCGAGGATCGTCACCGGCCCGGTGAGCATGCCCTTGACCGGGCGGGTCGTCAGCGACGCCGCGTAGCGGGTCCAGCCCACGGTGATCGGCGCCGGCCTGGTGACGTCACCCCAGAGGATCGACGGTCGCGTGCACCGGGTGCCGTAGGACTGGACCCAGCCGTGCTCGGTGACGGCGAAGCCGTCGAGGTTCTCGGCGAAGTACTGGACCATGTCGTTGCGCTCGGGCTCGCCGTGGACGAGGACGTCGAGGCCGAGGCGCTCCTGGAGCTCGACGACGCCGCGAACCTCGGTCCGCATGGCGTCGGTGTACGCCTCCTCGCTGAGCTCGCGGCGCGCGCGGGCGGCCCGGGCGCGGCGGATCTCGGTGGTCTGGGGGAACGAGCCGATCGTCGTGGTCGGCAGCTCGGGCAGGCCGAGCGCGGCGGCCTGCACCGGTGCGCGGTCGGCGAAGGGCGGACGGCGGTAGTCGGCCTCGGCGACCTCGGCCACGCGGGCACGGACCTCGGGCCGGACCACCCCGGCGTGCTCAAGCCGGGTGCGCCGCGCCTGGGCGGCGGCGTCCAGCTCGCCGGCGACGGCGTCACGGCCTCGGGTGAGGGCCGTGGCCAGCGTGATGACCTCGCCGATCTTCTGGTCGGCGAAGGCCAGCCAGCTCCGCAGCTCGGGGTCGAGCCCCCGTTCGACCCGGACGTCGTGCGGGACGTGGAAGAGCGACGTCGACGTCGTGACGGCGAGACGACCCTCGGCGACGGCGCGGCCACCGAGGCCGGCGTCGAGCTCGCCCAGCACGGCGAGCGCAGCCTCGAGGTCGGTGCGCCAGACGTTGCGTCCGCTCACCACACCCGCCACGACGACCTTGTCCCCCAGGGCGGCGAGCGTCGCAGCCGACGGGACGTCACCCCGGACGAGGTCCAGGCCCACCGCCTCGACGCCGGTGCCGGAGAGGACGTCGACGGCGTCGTCGGCGCCGCCGTAGGACAGGGTCGCGAGGATGGCCGGCCGCTCGGGGCGCGCGAGCTCGTCGGCGAGGACCTCGTACGCCCGGGCGGCCGCGGCGAGGACGCGCTCGCGCGGGACGTCCCAGGTGTCGGCCACCAGGGCCGGCTCCTCGAGCTGCACCCAGGGCGCCCCGGCCTGTCCGAGCGCGTGGAGCAGCTCGGTGTAGACGGGCAGGAGGTCCTCGAGCCGGTCGAGCGGGGTGAAGTCCGACGGCGCCGCGGCGCCGTCCGCGTCGTCCGCCACCGCCTTGCTGAGGAGGAGGAAGCTCACCGGCCCAAGGACCACGGGGCGCGTGGTGATGCCGTCACCGGCGGCCTCGAGGAAGAGCGAGACGACCCGGTCGTCCGCCAGCCGGAACGGCGTCGTCGGGCCGATCTCGGGGACGAGGTAGTGGTAGTTGGAGTCGAACCACTTGGTCATCTCCAGGGGCGCGAGGTCGCCCTCGCCGCGGGCGACGGTGAAGTACCCGGGCAGGTCGAGGCGGCCGTCCGCGTCGAGCAGGCGTTCGAAGCGCGGCGGGACGGCGCCGACGGTGAGCGCGACGTCGAGCACCTGGTCGTAGAAGGAGAAGTCGCCGGGGATCGACCCGTCGTCGGCGCCCAGCCCCAGCGCGAGCAGCCGCGCGCGGGTGCTGCGCCGCAGCTCCAGGGCTGCCACCTCGAGGTCGTCGAGCTCGAGCCGCCCCGCCCAGTACCCCTCGATGGCGCGCTTGAGCTGGCGGTCCGGGCCGATCCGCGGGTAGCCGAGGATCGTGGCCGTGGACAGGCGGGGGATGGTCGAGTCAGTCATGGGTGTCCTCAGACGGTCGGGATGGGACGAGCAAGGGCGGTGGTGCGCGCGGCCGACGGGGTCGGGCGGCGGAGGCGCTCGACGACGTCGAGGGCCGGGCGGTACTGGTTGAAGGTGTACAGGTGCAGGCCCGGGGCGCCGGCGGCGAGGACGGCCTCGACGAGGTCGACGGTCGCGGCGATGCCGCGCCGGTGCCGCTCCTCGGCGTCGTCGACGGCGAGGAGGTCCCCGAGCACGGCCGGCACGGGCACCCCGGTGAGCGCCGCGAGCCGGGTCAGGCGCGCGGGGTCGGTGGCGGGGATGATGCCCGCCACCACGGGCAGGGTGATGCCCGCGGCCCGCGCGTCGGCGACGAGGTCGACGTAGTCGGCGGCGTCGTAGAAGACCTGGGTGATGGCGAAGTCGGCACCGGCGTCCTGCTTCGCCCGCAGGGCCTGGACGTCCTGCGCGCGGGTGTGCGAGCGGCCGGCCGGGTAGGCGGCGACGGCGACGCTCACCGCGCCGCGGCCGCCGAAGCGCCGGCGTTCGACCTCGCGGATGAGGGCGACGAGCTCCCCGGCCCGGTTGAGGCCGTCGGGGCGCGGCACCCACTCCGCCTGGCCGGCGGGTGGGTCGCCCCGGAGCGCGAGGAAGTCCCGGACGCCGTCGTCGAGCAGGTCCTCCACGAGGTCGGTGAGCTCGGCCCGGCTCGCCGCGACACAGGTGAGGTGCGCGATGGGCGTCACCGTCGTCTCGGCGAGGATGCGCCGGATCACGGCGCGCGAGGCGTCCCGCGAGGACCCGGACGCGCCATAGGTGACGGAGAAGAAGTCGGGCGCGGCCGCAGCGAGGCGGGTGAGCGTCTCCCAGGCCGCGGCCGCCCCGGCGGGCGTGCGGGGCGGATAGACCTCGAAGGACACGGTCGGGCGCACGGTTGGCACCTTCACCAGGCTAGCGGTGCTCATGAGAACCCCCATCGACCCTGGCGGAAGCACCCTCGCCCGTTGTCACGGGGGGTTGCTGCGGCGTCGACGAGCCAGGACTCTCGGCCGCTCTGGATGGTTGCCCGAATCTTGACGGGTGATCGACGTGTGATCAATCGTCGTCCGCCTGACGAGACGTGAGGCGGCGCTCGGCCCTCCGCGCGCCGCCTCGCGCTCCCCCGCCGGGTAATCCCCCGGTCCTGACGATCGTCGGGAGCCGACGATCAGCCCTTGCGGGCCACCTCGCCCGGGTCGAGACTGGAGAACCGTGGCGCTGGTGCCGCGGCCGACCGGTGGGATGGGCGGTGATGGCAATGGCTTCGTCAAGCGTCGTCACCAGGGTGTTGACCGGGATCGACAGCCCGCCTCAGCGGTCGCCCGTACCCGCCGAGCTCCCGGGCGTCATGAGCCTGGACGAGGTCCTCGCCGTCGAGGCGGAGACCACCTACGCCACCTGGAGGTCACGCCTGTTCCGTTAGGCACGCAGGCGGCTCCGGCCGCGCACGGGGGGGTGCACGACGATGTCTTTGCAGACCGCGACCAATGACGAGCTCCGACGGGCCTGGGCCGCCGCGCTCCAAGCCGATGTGGGCGCCGAGACCCGGGACGACCTGGGCAAACAGCTGGTCGAGCTGGCGGAGGAGATCGACCGCCGGGTCCGCGCCGGCGACCGGGACCTCCTCCGGCCCCACCGTCCGGGGCTGCGGCCCACCTGATCCCGCACGCGGTGGCGGGGCCGCCCGGCCCCGCTGCGCGCTGTCCGGGCGGGCCGCTGGTGCCGCCGCGGGCGAACACCGGTGCCGCTGATCGGCCCGATCGGCGACAATGGTCCATCGTGAGCCGGGACGCGCAGGACGGGACGGCCGCGCCGCCCCGTCGGGGCCGGCGAGGCGGGCGCGACGGCGCCCGGAACGGCGCGGAGAGCGGCTCCCGCGACGGCACCCGGGACGGCACCCGCGACGGCTCGCGGAACGGCTCGGGGAACGGCGGTCGACGCCGCACGCCCCGGCCGCTCACCCCGGAGCAGATCGAGGCGCGCCGCGCGGCGCTGCCCGTCATCAGCTACCCCGAGGAGCTGCCGGTCTCGGCCCACCGGGAGGAGATCGCCCGCGCCATCGCCGAGCACCAGGTGGTCATCGTCGCGGGCGCCACCGGCTCCGGGAAGACCACCCAGATCCCCAAAATCTGCCTCGAGCTCGGGCGCGGGATCACCGGCACGATCGGCCACACGCAGCCCCGGCGGATCGCCGCCCGGACGGTCGCCGAGCGGATCGCCGACGAGCTCGGCGTCTCGCTGGGCGGCGCCGTCGGCTACCAGGTCCGGTTCACCGACGAGGTGGGCCCGACGACGCTCGTCAAGCTCATGACGGACGGCATCCTGCTCGCGGAGATCCAGCGGGACCCGCTGCTCACGCGGTACGACACGATCATCGTCGACGAGGCGCACGAGCGGTCGCTCAACATCGACTTCATCCTCGGCTACCTCGCCCGGCTGCTCCCCCAGCGCCCGGACCTCAAGGTGATCATCACCTCCGCGACCATCGACTCCGCCCGGTTCGCCGCGCACTTCGGCGCGCCGACGGAGGACCCGGCGCACCCGGTCCGACCCGCACCCGTCATCGAGGTCTCCGGCCGCACGTACCCGGTCGAGATCCGCTACCGCCCCCTCGTCCCCGACGACGAGCCGGCCGACGAGGACGGCGACGAGGACGCGGCACCGCAGGCCGGTCCCGGCCGGGAGGCCGACCCGATCGACCAGCCCACCGCGATCTGCCTCGCCGTCGACGAGCTCATGGCCGAGGGACCGGGCGACATCCTCGTCTTCCTCTCCGGCGAGCGCGAGATCCGCGACACGCACGTGGCCCTCGGTGAGCACCTGGGCAACCGCTACGTCGCCCCCGGGGAGGGCCGCTCGGCCGCCGGGGCGGTCGGCGCCGTCGAGGTCATCCCGCTGTACGCCCGGCTGTCCGCCGCGGAGCAGCACCGGGTGTTCGAGCCCCACACGGTCCGGCGGGTCGTGCTGGCGACCAACGTCGCGGAGACGTCGCTGACGGTGCCGGGGATCCGCTACGTCGTCGACCCCGGCACGGCCCGGATCTCCCGCTACTCCAACCGGACGAAGGTCCAGCGCCTGCCCATCGAGCCGGTCTCCCAGGCCAGCGCCAACCAGCGCTCGGGGCGCTGCGGCCGGGTGGCCGAGGGCATCGCCATCCGCCTGTACTCCGAGGCCGACTACGCCTCCCGGCCGGAGTACACCGAGCCCGAGATCCTGCGGACCTCGCTCGCCGCCGTCATCCTCCAGATGGCGGCCCTCGGCCTCGGCGATGTCGAGGCGTTCCCCTTCGTCGACCCGCCCGAGACGCGCGCGGTGCGCGACGGCGTCCAGCTCCTCCACGAGATCGGCGCCCTCGACCCGGAGGCGGCCCAGCCCACCCTCACCGAGGTGGGGCGCCGGCTCGCCCAGCTGCCCATCGACCCCCGCCTGGGACGGATGCTCCTCGAGGCCCAGACCAACGGCTGCGCCGCCGAGGTGATGATCATCGTGGCCGCGCTCAGCGTCCAGGACGTCCGCGAGCGCCCCGCCGAGCACCAGCAGGCCGCCGACGCCGCCCACCGCCGGTTCGCCGACCCGACCTCGGACTTCCTCGCCTACCTCAACCTCTGGCGCTACCTGCGCACCCAGCAGCGCGACCTGTCCGGTTCCGCGTTCCGCCGGATGTGCCGGTCGGAGTACCTCAACTACCTCCGGGTGCGGGAGTGGCAGGACGTCGTCGCCCAGCTCCGCCAGCTCGCCAAGCCGCTGGGCCTGACGATGCACCCGCTCGCCCTGCCCCACCCCGAGGAGGTGGGCGCGGACCCGGCCGCGGCCGCCGTCGCCGTGGGGCGCTCCACGGACGCCGCGAGCGCCGACGCCGTCCACCAGTCCCTCCTCGTCGGCCTCCTGTCGAACCTGGGGACCTACGACGAGCGCAAGCGCGACTACCTCGGCGCCCGGGGTACACGGTTCTACGTCTGGCCCGGGTCCGGGCTGGCCAAGCGCACCTACGACTGGGTGATGGCCGCCGAGCTCGTCGAGACCTCCCGCCTGTTCGCCCGGACCGTCGCCCGGATCAAGCCGGAGTGGGTCGAGCCCGTCGCCGGCCACCTCGTCAAGCGGACCTACTCCGAGCCGTACTGGTCGACCAAGCAGGGCGCGGCCATGGTCCGGGAGAAGGTGCTCCTGTACGGCATGACCCTGGCCGCCGACCGGCCGGTGCTCCTCGCCCGTGTCGGCACCGACGAGGCCCGCGCCCTCGCGCGCGAGCTCTTCCTGCGCCACGCGCTCGTCGAGGGCGAGTGGCGCACCCACCACGAGTTCTTCGCCCGCAACCGCGCGCTCCTCGCGGAGGCGGCCGAGCTGGAGAACCGCACCCGCCGCCGCGACCTGGTGGTCGGTCCCGATGCGCTGTTCGACTTCTACGACGAGCGCATCCCCGACTCCGTGGTGAGCGCCCGGCACTTCGACTCCTGGTGGAAGAAGGCCCGCCGCGAGACGCCCGACCTGCTCACCTTCACCCGCGAGCTCCTCGTCCCCGAGGCGGGCACCGTCTCCGGCGCCGACTTCCCGGACACCTGGCGCCAGGGGGACCTCACCCTCCCCCTCACCTACCAGTTCGAGCCCGGCACGCAGGCCGACGGCGTCACCGTCCACGTCCCGATCAGCGTGCTCGCGCGGCTCCGGCCGGACGGCTTCGACTGGATGGTCCCCGGGCTCCTCGCCGAGCTCACGACGGCGTCCATCCGGGCGCTGCCCAAGCGGGTGCGGGTCCAGCTCGTCCCCGCCCCCGACGTCGCCCGCGAGGTGCTCGCCCTCCTGCCGGACTGGCACGAGGTCGCCCCCGCGCCCCCCGGTGCGCCCTCCTTCGCCGAGGCGTTCGCCGACGCCGTCCGGCGCCTGCGCGACGTCATCGTCACCGACGAGGACTGGGACGTCGAGCGCCTGCCCGCGCACCTGCGGATGACCTTCCGCGTGGTCTCCGAGAACGGGGACGTGCTCGGGGAGAGCAAGAGCCTCGCCGTCCTCCAGCGCCGCCTGGCCCGCGAGAGCGCGGACGCGGTCCGCTCCGTCGTCCGGGGCGCCGTGGCCCAGGCCATGGAGGAGGCGCAGGGGCGGCTGGGACGCCCCGTCGTCCCCGGCCCCCCGGCCGCCGGCCCCGCCCCCGACGGAAGTGCCGCGCCCGCCCCGGCACGCCCGACCGGCCCGCTGCTCGCCGAGCAGGAGAACCTGAAGACCTGGCCGGAGCTCCCCGACGGCGTCCTGCCCCGCCAGGTGGAGTCCGTCGGTCCCCACGGGCTCCTCGTGCGCGGGTACCCGGCGCTCGTCGAGGTGGCCGGGCCCCCGCCGCGGGTCGACCTGCGCATCCTCGCCGGGGCCGGCGAGCAGGCCCGGGCGCACCGCATCGGCCTGCGCCGGCTCGTGCTCGGCGAGACGGCCCTGGGGAACCAGCGGGTGACCACCCGGTGGACGGGGCGCGAGGCGCTCGCGCTGGCGACCAGCCCCTACGCCAGCACCCCCGCGCTCGTCGCCGACATCCAGCTCGCCGCCGTCGGCGCCCTCGTCGACGCCTGGACCGCGGACCACGGGGGCGACCTCGTGCGCGACGCCGCGGCCTACCGCGCCCTCGTCGCCGCCGTCCGCGCGGACCTCGAGGAGCGGGTGCACCAGGTGGCCGGGCAGGTGGTCGCGGCGCTGGAGGCCTACCGCGACCTCGAGGTGACGATCAAGGAGTCGACGTCGATCTCGTTGCTCGACACCCTCACCGACGTCCGCAACCAGGCGGCCCGGCTCGTCTACCCGGGCTTCATCTCCGCGACCCCGCCCGACCGCCTCGTCCACCTGCCCCGGTACCTGCGCGCCGCGACCCGCCGGGTGCTGCGCGCGCGGGACAACGTCCACCAGGACGCCGCCCTCGCGTGGCAGGTCCGCTCGATCGAGGAGGAGTACGCCGCGGACGCGGCCGCGGCCGAGCGCGGCGCCCCCGACCCCGCGCGTGACGCGCGTCTGAGCGAGGTGCGCTGGCTCATCGAGGAGCTCCGCGTGAGCCTGTTCGCCCAACAGCTGGGCACGCCGGTCAAGGTGTCGGAGAAGCGGATCCGCAAGCTCCTCGCCGAGGCGCGCTGACCCGGTCCACCTCAGGCGGCCGCGTGCACGCGGAGGGCGGCGACGATCTCCCGCACGGCGTCCCGCCCGGCCCGGTTGGCGCCGATCGTGGACGAGGAGGGGCCGTACCCGACGAGGTGCAGGCGGGGCTCGGCGACCACCCGAGTCCCGTCCATGGTGATCCCGCCCCCGTGGTTGCGCAGGTGCAGCGGCGCGAGGTGGTCGAGCTGGGCGCGGAAGCCGGTCGCCCAGAGGATGACGTCCGCGCGCCGGAAGGACCCGTCGGCCATCCGGACGCCGTCGGGCTCGATCCGGGTGAACATCGGGTGCCGCACGAGGACGCCGCGCGCGGCCGCGGCGCGCAGGGCCGGGGTCCACAGGAGCCCGGTGACGGCGACGACGCTGCGCGGCGGCAGCCCGGCACGCACCCGCTCCTCGACGCGGGCGACGGCGTCACGCCCGGCCTCGGCGTCGAAGGCGCCGTCCCGGAACACCGGCTCGCGGCGGGTCACCCAGGTCGTCCCCGCGGCGACCTGCGAGATCTCGTCGAGGAGCTGGACGGCGGAGATGCCTCCGCCGACCACCACGACGTGCGCCCCGGCGAAGTCCGCGGCGCGCCCGTAGTCCGCGGTGTGGAGCTGGCGCCCGCGGAACGTCTCCTGGCCGGGGTAGACGGGCCAGAACGGCTTGGTCCACGTGCCCGTGGCGTTGACGACCGCACGCGCCGACCAGGTGCCGGCGTCGGTCTCGACCACCAGCCGCCCCGCACCCACGCCCCCCTCGTGCGCCGCGCCGCCCTCGTGCGCCACCCCCGCCTCGTGATCGTGCAGAGGCGCTGAGCCGCCGTCGCGCCGGACCGCCCGCACCCGCACGGGGCGCACGACCGGCAGGCCGAGCTCACGTTCGTAACGCTCGAAGTAGGCGGGCAGGGCCTCGTTGGCCGGGGCGGACGCCGGCGGCTCGGGCAGGGCCATGCCCGGCAGGTCGTGGATGCCGTTGACGGTCGCCATCCGCAGCGAGCGCCACCGGTGCCGCCACGCACCGCCCGGCCCCGCCTCGCCGTCGAGCACGACGTACGTCGGTGCCTCGCCCGCCCGCGCCCACGGCGCCACGAACCCCTTCCGGGCCAGGTGGTAGGCCGCCGAGAGCCCCGCCTGACCGGCGCCGATGACGACGACGTCGACGTCCGACGGGTCGGGGGACGGGAAGGTGGCCGGCACGACGGTGGCAACACCGGCCGAGCGCCCGGGCTTCCCGCCGGTGCCTGTGGATGTCGGCGCGGGGGTGTCGGCAGCGCCTCGTACCGTCGACCAGGACGGGCAGAGGAGGCGAGATGGACCTTTCCGAGACACGGCAGCTGGGTGCCGCGCTCATGGCCGAGCACGGCCTCAGCGGCTGGCTGCTCGACTTCGACGACGCGAAGGTGCGCGCGGGCGTGTGCCGGTTCTCCCGGCGCACGATCAGCCTCAGCCGGCCGCTGACGATGCTCTACACCGCCGAGCAGGTCCGCGAGACGATCCTCCACGAGATCGCCCACGCCCTCGTCGGTCCCCGCCACGGACATGACGACACCTGGCGCGTAGTCGCGCAGCGGATCGGCTCGACGGGCGAGCGCTGCGTCGCCCCGGAGGCGCCCCGCACCCCGGCGCCCTGGCTGGGCACCTGCCCGGCCGGGCACACCGTCACGCGCCACCGCCAGCCCTCGCGCCCGGGGTCCTGCACCCGGTGCCGGCCGGGCTTCGACCCCGACGCGCTCTTCACCTGGCTCTTCCACGGCCGCGAGGTGCCGATGTCGGCCGCCTACCAGAAAGCGATGCGCCAGCTGCGTCAAAGCACCCCGCTGCCCCTCCCCGGCCTCCTCGGCGTGGCGACGACCGGGACGACGGCGGCGCCCGGGGTCAGGGCGCCGTCGGGGGCAGGTGCCCGGTGAGCGTACGGACGGTGATCACCTCGGTCCGCGCCACCACCTGGCGGTGGGTCTCGGCGAGGGCCAGGCGGTCCGGGTCCTTGAGGTACGCCTGCACAGCGGCGTCGTCGGGGAGGTGGATGACCTGCACCTCGGCCGGCCCGCCGCCCTCGCCGCCCTCGTCGACCCGGCGCACGCGGCTCACCACCCGCCCGCCGTACCGCGGCATGAGGGCCAGGACGCGGTCCTCGTACGCGGACAGCGCGTCGTCGTCACCGTGGGACCACAGCAGCACGCAGAGCTCCAGCGCCATCGACGCACGGTACCCACACGGGGGGGCACGCGGGAGGGCCCCGGCAGCCGTCGGCTGCCGGGGCCCTTCACACCTGCAACCTCAGGCCGCGTGGCCGGAGGCGTCCGCCGTCGGCGGGGTCAGCCGCCCGCCCCCGCCCGACGCACTCGCAGCGCCCCAAGGCCGAGCGCCGCCGCCGCGAGCGCCACCAGCGCGAGCGCACCCATCGGGGCACCCGTGTTGGGGAGCTGACCGCCGCCCGGCGCCGTCGGACCGGCCCCCGGCGTCGTCGGCGCGACCGTCGGGGCGTCCGTCGTCGGGTCGACCGTGGGCTCATGGGTCGGCGGGTCGGTCGGCAGATCGGTCGGCGGGTCGGTGGGGACTTCACCCTCGACCACGGGGAAGTACCAGGCGTTGACCTCCTCGTCGGCCGTGGAGAACGACACGAGGATCGAGCCGTCCTCGCGCAGCGCCTCACGGGTGGCGTCGTCGATCGGCAGCGTCATGCCGCTGTCGCCGACGCCGATCTCCGCCGTGGCCGCGCCCAGCAGCCGCCCACCCATGTCCGGGCTCCACGGCGGCGCGGTCCCGTCCTCGGGCGAGCAGGCGTCGAACCCGTCGGTGTCACCCGGGCAGCTCGACTCCCACACGGGGATGAACCCGTGCTCGCCGTGCCAGAGGAAGGCACGCGCCGTCCCGGCCTCGGTCGAGCTGAGGGCGAGGTCGACCGAGTCGCCGTCGATCGTCACGTCGTCGACGGTCATGGCGCGGCTGGGCTGGAGCCCGGAGATCGTCACGCCCCGCGTCGCGGACTGGTGGACGGTCTGCGGCGACTCCACGCCGCTGAGCGCGGTGTCGGGGATACGCGGCGCGTCCGGGGTCGTCGAGCGGCCCGCCGGCGGGGTGTACCCGTCGAGGTAGGCGTGGCCCCAGCGGTAGGGCTCGGACTGCTGGCTGCCGAAGGGCGACCAGGCGGTGCGGGTCTCCCCGATGAAGACCTGGTTGTCCGAGTCGTACGGCGTGACGTTGAGCCCCAGGTAGCTGGGGTCGACGTCGTTGGTGGCCGCGTCGCCCGTGGGCGGCGTGCTCGTCGGGCCGACGGCGGCGGGCAGGACGTCGAGCGGGATCTTCATCTCGACGGTGTACCCGCCCCCGGCGTAGGTGCCCTCGGGCGTCACCTCGACGTCCACGTCGACCTCCATGCCCGGGGCGTTGGGGCCACCCTCGACGGTGTCGGCCAGCGGCCCGGAGGAGAACCCCTGGTGGTTGTCGGCGTCGCGCGTCCAGCACGGCCCGTCCTCACCGTTGCCGGCGCTGCCGGTCGGGTCGTCGGTGAACGGGAAGATGCCCGACTTGAACGTCGTCGAGGTGTCGACCGAGTTCCCGCGGGGGTCGAGGAGCACCTCGACGGAGTCCACGAGCCAGTGGCCGAAGCACCGCTCCGGCGGGGCGGCGGCGCTGGCGGTGTCGTCGACGACGCGGACGACGGCGTACAGGTCGTCGCCGTGCCAGCCGATCTTCGCGTAGCTGCCGGTGCCGCAGTCGGTGCCGTCGGGCTCGCACTCGTCGCCCTCCCAGAGGCGGGCGAGGTCGAGCGCGTCGCCGTACGCGTCGTCGTCCACGGCGTCCACGGCGGGTGCCGCGGGGAGCTCGGGGATGACCGCGGACGGGACGACGTAGAGCTGGAGGGTCTCGGTCGCGGACCCGCCGTCGAACGACGTCATGATGGGGACCTCGACGGTCGCCCCGCCCGGCGCGGCCGGGTCGGTGTGCGTGACCTCGAAGGTCACGGTCGTGGACGCGCCACCGGCGAGCCCGGTGTACGGCAGCGTCGTCGCCTCGGCCGTGAGGCCCTCCGGCAGCGTGATGCTCACCTCGCCGTCCTGGGCCGACGACGTCCGGTTCGTCACGACGACGGGCAGCGTCTTCGTCTCGCCCGCGCCGATCTGCTCGACCGCCGGCGCGCGGCCGGAGACGTAGGTGTTGGCCGCGGCCCACTCCTCGTACTCGACGAAGTTGCCCCAGCGCTCGAAGCGGCCCTCGACCGGCGCGGCGAGCTCGACGCGCGAGTCCGTGTAGCCGGTCATCTCACCGGTGGTGAGGTTCGCGGCGAGGCGGTAGCGACCGGGCGCGGCGTCCTCACCCGGCGTGACGGTGAAGGTCGCCGTCGCCTCGGCGTTGGCCGTGATCGGCCCGATGTCCGCGGCCGCGGAGACGGTCCAGCCGTCCGGGACGTCGAGCTCGACGGCGCCGGCGGGCAGCGTGCCCTCGCCGGAGCGGGCGTGGACGGTGACCTCGAAGGGCTCGCCCGCGGCGTTGAAGTACTCGTCCGTCGTGAGGTAGAGCAGCGACCCGAGCGGCATGCCGCCGGGGTCGGGGATCGAGGCGCCGTAGAAGAGCGCGTCGTCGTTGCCGCCCTCGGGGGCGCTGTTGGGCTGGAAGGGGACGAAGGACTGCGCGACGCCGTAGCGCAGGCAGCCCGGCTCGACGACGCCCATCTCCATGGAGCGGGCCTGCGTGGGGTGCGCGCGTGCGCCCTCACGGCCGACCTGGGCCCACGTCTTGGGCGTGCCGGCCTCCTGGCCCTGGACGTTGCCCTCGGCCCACGTGTACGGGGACTCGTAGCCGGTCCACACGCCGTGGACGGTGAAGGGGTTCGTCGCGGCGGGGGTGAAGCCGACGGTGCAGTTCGGCCCGGCGGTGCCGCCCTCGCCCTGGTTGCTGGCGCCGGAGACGATCTTCTTCACCTGCCAGGTCTCGACGGCGTCGGGGCCGACGAGCTGCTCGGGGAACATCGTCGGGTCCGCGGCGGCGGCCGCGGTCTCCCAGATGAGCCGGCCGGCGTACTGGTGGTTGCCGTGCCCGGCGGGCGCGGGGGAGAAGCCGATGAGGATCTCGGGGCGGGTCTCGCGGATGATCCGCACGCTCTGGCGCAGGCCCTCCTCGGCGTCCCACACCTCGGCGGTCAGGGGCGCGCTCGTGTTGTAGAAGAAGTCGACCCGGTCGACGTTGTAGATGTCGACCGTCCCGGAGCGCCAGTGCGACGCCCGGTCCTCGTTCTCCCGGCGCAGGCCGAGCGCGGGGCCGGCCTCCTCACCGACGGAGTTGCTGCCCCCCTCGCCGCGGGTCTGCATGATGATGCCGCAGCGCACGTCGTAGAGGTCGTGCCAGACGCCGCAGGGCGTGGTGAAGCTGGCGTCGTCGTCCGGGTGGGCCCACATGCCCATGATGTCGACCTTCGTCGGGTCGACCTCGGTGGCGATCGACGGCTCGCCCACCTCCAGGGGTGGCGGCGCCGTTTGGGCGGTCGCGGCGGAGACGCCGCTACCGAGGATGAGCGCGAGGAGCGCGGGGACCACTAGACCTCTTCGTTTCACGAACGACCTCCAGGTGGGGTTGCGGACATCGACGTCCGCCGTCGGCCGTAGGGCGCCGCTGCCCCACGATCGCCAACCTAGCCAGGGCGACGCCCCCAGACAAGGGCTTTCCCACGGCTTGGTCAGTCCTTGACCGCGCCCTCGAGCATCCCCTGGATGAAGTGCCGCTGAAGGAAGAGGTAGAGGATCACCATCGGCAGCGCGACGAGGACGGCGCCGGCGGCGAGCAGCGTCGTGCCCTGGACGTACTGGCCCTGGAAGAGCGCGAGGCCCAGGGGCGCGGTCCGCAGCTGCGCGTTGGGGGACATCACCAGCGGGATGAGGAATTCGTTCCACGTCCACATGAAGGTGAGCAGGACGAGGGTGACGACCGCCGGGCGGGCGACCGGCACGAGGACCTGCCACAGCACGCGCGAGTGCCCCGCCCCGTCGAGGCGCGCGGCCTCGATGATCGAGCGGTTCGCGCCCCGGAAGTACGAGCGCATCCAGAAGGTCCCGAACGCGACCGACTGGGCCACCTGCGGCAGGGCGATGGCCCAGATGGTGTTGGTCAGGCCCACGGCCCGCAGGTCGAAGAAGAGCGGCACGACGATGGCCTCGGTGGGCACCATGATGCCGAGGAGGAACACGTAGAAGAGGGCACGCGAGCCGCGGAACTCGAAGGCGCCGAAGGCGTACCCGGCCATGATGGAGAAGAGCGTCGCCAGGACGACGACGACCACGGCGACCTGCAGCGAGTTGCCCATGTACTCGCTGAAGCGTCCCTGCTCCCAGGCGCGGGCGAAGTTCTCCCAGTGCAGGGGGCCACCGGCCTCGGCGTCTGCGGGCGTCTCGGGCGCCAGCGCTCTCTGGAGGATGGTCACCACAGGCGCCAGCGCGATGAGCGCGAAGACGATGAGGATGGCGTAGTTCCACGCCCGCTCCACGGGAGAGACCCTCATCGCTCACGCTCCCCGATCCGGTTGACCCCCACGTTGATGAGGAAGATGAGGGCGGTGAGGACGACGGCGACCGCCGCCGCCGACCCCACCTCGCCGAGCTCGAACGCCCGGCGGTAGACCTCGTAGCTCGGCACCGTCGTCGACGTCCCCGGTCCGCCGGACGTGGTGACGTAGATGAGGTCGAACGTCTTGAGCGCGGCGATGATCGTCAGGGTGAGGGCGACGACGACCTCCGCCCGGACCGAGGGCACCGTGATGGACAGGAACGTCCGCACCGGGCCGGCGCCGTCGAGCGTCGCGGCCTCGTAGAGCTCGCCGGGGATGCGGGCCATCCCGGCCATGAGGAGCACGGTGACCAGGCCGGTGGAGACCCAGGTCCCGATGAACCCGACGGCGGGCAGGGTGAGCGTGTAGTCACCCAGCCAGGTCCGGGTCAACGCGTCGAGGCCGACGGCGCGCAGCGCGGTGTTGAGCTGCCCGTCGGGGGCGTAGATCTGCCGCCACGCCACCGCGACGACGACCATCGCGATGACCTGCGGCAGGAAGACGACGGTGCGGAAGAACGCCATGCCGCGCACGCGCGCGCGGGTGAGCAGCGCGGCGAGGACGAGGCCGATCCCGAGCGGGAGGACGGAGAAGAAGAAGATGAGGACGAGGGCGTGCGCGAAGGCGTCGCGCAGGGCCGGGTCGGTGACGACGTCGGCGTAGTTGGCCAGGCCCACGAAGGTCGCCAGCGACAGCCCGTCCCAGTCGTACAGGGAGATCTGGACGGCCCGGCCGAGGGGGTAGAGGAGGAAGACGGCGTAGACGACGAAGCCGGGCAGGAGGAAGCCGTACGGCGCCCACCCGCCCCCGCGGCGACGACGCGAACGAGCGGTCCTCGATCGGGGCGCCGATGGCGCGATCCCGGTCGGGGACGAGCCCGGTGCGGGGCTGGCGACGCCGCCCCGCACCGGTTCGTCACTCGTTGGCGGCAACGAACTCGGCATAGTCCGTCTCGACCGTGTCGGCGAACTGCTGCGCGTCGATCTGGCCGTCGAGGAGACCCTGGAGGGCCTGCCCGAGGGTGTCCCCCATCGTGGGCGTCGCCCAGTCGAGGTAGGGCAGGAGCGCACCGTTCTCCGTGACGTCGGCGTAGGCGCCGTAGATGTCCGCCTGCAGGCCGGCCTCCGGCATGTGGTCGGCGGTCTCGACGACCGGCATGTTGCCCGTCTCGGCGAGGATCGCCATGGCCTCCTCGCTGGTGATGAAGTCGATGTACGCGGCGGCCAGGTCGGGGTTCTCGGCCTGGGAGGTGATGGCGAACGGGATGCCGATGCCCCCCGTGGTCACGCGGCCGGCGCCCTCCTCCACCGGCGGCGGGGCGAAGAAGCCGACGTCCTCGCCCATCGCGGCCTCGATGTCCGCGGCGAGCCAGGACCCGCCGATGAGGTACACGCCCGTGCCCTCGGTGAAGGACTGCCACACGGCGTCGTAGTCGGCGCCGTTGAAGCCCTCGTTGAAGTAGCCGGCCTCGGCCCAGTCCGCGATGGTCGTCGCGGCCTCGAGGTTCTCCTCGGTGGTCCAGCTGGCGCCGGCGTTGCCGAAGCCGAGGGCGCGGACCTCCTCGGGGTCGACGAACGCGCCCTGCACCGGGCCGAAGACGTGGAGCGCCGGCCACTGGTCGAGGTTGCCGAGGACCAGGGGCGTCTCCCCGGCCTCAGCGATCGTGCCGAGCTGCTCCTCGAAGTCCGCCCAGGTCTGCGGCACCTCGAGCCCGAGCTCGTCGAGCTTGGCCTTGGAGTAGTAGACGCCGACGACCTCGCCGACCTGCGGGAGCCCGAAGAGCTCCCCCTCGCCGAACGTCACGCCGTCGGCGCTGTAGCTGGTGTTCTGCAGGACGGACTCGGAGAACCGGTCGGCCCAGCCGTAGGCCTCGGCGTAGGGGTCGAGCGAGATGATCTGGCCGGCGCTGACGAACTGGCCCATCTGCGAGCGCGAGTTGTTCGCCTGCGTGACGTCCGGGGCGTCGTCGCCCGTGAGCGCCAGGCGCAGGGTCGCCGTGAGGTCGTCGTTGGACTGGGTGACGCGGTCGATGCTGACGTTCTCGTACTCGGCCTCGAACGCCTCGTTGAGGCGCTCCATCTGCTCGGCCTGCCCGCCGCGGACCTCCTGGTCCCACACGACGAGGGTCTGCTCGCCCATCGCGGCGACGTCGGTGCTCACCTCGCCGCTCGGCGCGGACGTGGCGTCGTCGGTCTCCCCGCCGTCGCCCGACCCGGGGGTGCAGGCCGCGAGTGCCAGCGCGGCGATGGCGATGGTCCCTGCGGCGATCCTCGTGCGGCGTGGTGATGGGTTCATGGTCGTTCCTCCTGTGATGGGCGACACTGCGCGAACGCCCGGCCGGTACTCATTGTGCTGCTGCGCCCGCCCCGCGCGTCACAGATCGGCGCGCGCGTCACAGATCGGCGTCCAGCGCGAACGTCGCCTCGGCGCGGCGGGCGGCGCCGGCCGGGCGGGCCGGCAGCGCCTCGTCGAGGAAGCGGTACCGGGCGCGCAGCTCCGCCGCACGGGGGTCACCGCCGTCGGCGGCCGCCGCCACGCGCGCCCACCAGTCGTGGATGTCCCCCATCCCGGGGGCGGCGAGGGAGCCGCCGAACTGCTGGACGGCGAGGGAGGAGCACAGGGCAGCGAACGCCATCCGCTCGGCCAGCGGCCAGCCCCACAGGGTGCCGCTGGCGAAGGAGGCCGCGAAGACGTCGCCCGCGCCCGTGGGGTCGATGGCGTCGACGGCGAGCGAGGGCACCTCCGCCTCCTCCCCGGTGAGGCTGTCGACGGCGATCGCCCCGCGGGGCCCCCGCGTGACGACGACGACGGGCGCCAGCTCCGCCAGGACGCTCAGCGCGGCGCGAGGGTCGTCGGTGCGGGTGTAGGCCATGGCCTCGACCTCGTTGGGCAGGAACGCGTGGCACTGCCGTAGGGGCTCGAGGGCGGCGCGGTCCCAGACACCCGTGGGGTCCCAGCCGACGTCGGCGAAGACCAGCGCCCCCCGCTCGGCGGCGCGACGCCACCACTGCTCCTCCGCCCGGTGGCCGCCGAGATCGGTGATGACGGCGCGGGTCGCCGGCGGGTCGCCGATGAGCTCGTCGACCGTCATGGGCAGGTCGTGGCCGTGGGTCACCATGGACCGGTCATCGCCGTAGGCGAAGGACGCCGTGACGGAGGTGTGCTGGCCGCGCAGGCGGGTGGACCACCGCAGGTCGATGCCCTCCTCGGCGAGCAGCTGCCAGCACCACTGGCCGTAGACGTCGCCACCGAACCCCGCGGCCAGGCCCGTCGTCAGGCCGAGCCGGCTGGTCGCGACGGCGAGGTTGGCGATGCCGCCCGGCAGCGAGCCCATCCCGGCGGCCCACACCTCGGTGCCGGGGCGCGGGTCGCTGGGCAGGCCGGAGAAGATGATGTCGAGGAACAGTGGGCCGGAGAGGAACACGTCGAGCTGCGGTGCGGCGGCGGTGCCGTCCGCGCTGGCGGCCGCGCTGGCGTCCGCGTGACCCTCGGCGGGCGAACCGGGAGCCGGCCCGGTGTCCGGACGGGCGGCGGTGTCCATCGCGGGCAGCGGCCAGTCGTTCTCGCCGCGTGTGCTCACGGGTCCTCCGCGGTCGTGGATGGTGCCGGACAGCCGCCAGTATGCCCACTTCTGTCCCGCTTGTGGACATCGCCGACGGCGGGGCGCCCGGGCGGTCCCCGGGCGTTCCCGGCTCCGTCGTTGCTCGTGGGCACCGGTGTGACCAGGCGTGGCCCGTCGCACCTCCCATAGGGTCGACGTCATCGACGACCACGGCACTCGTGCCGCGGCCGCACGACCCGCCCGCCCCACGACCCGGAGGTTCTTCTCGCGTGAAGCTCACCATCATCGGCGGCGGCGGGTTCCGCGTGCCGCAGATCGTCGAGGCCGTCTCCTCCGCCGACGCCGGGATCCGGGTGGACGAGATCAGCCTGTACGACACCTCGGCCGAGCGCCTGGGCGTCATGGCGGCGGTCCTCGACCAGCTCACGCCCGCCCTGAGCCACCCGCCCACCATCACCGCGACGGGTGACCTCGACGCCGCGCTGCGCGGGTCGGACTTCGTCTTCTCCGCCATCCGGATCGGCGGCACGGCGGGGCGCATCCAGGACGAGCGCGTCGCGCTGGCGCTCGGCGTCCTCGGCCAGGAGACCATCGGCCCCGGCGGGCTCGCCTACGCGCTGCGCACGCTGCCCCACGCCCGGGCGCTCGCCGAGCGGATCCGCGCCGTCGCGCCGCAGGCGTGGGTCATCAACTTCACCAACCCCGCCGGCATCATCACCGAGGCGATGCGCGCGATTCTCGGGGACCGGGTCATCGGCATCTGCGACACCCCGATCGGCCTGGTCCGCCGGGTGGCCCGCGTCCTCGGCCGCGACCCCCGCGACGTCGACTTCGACTACGTCGGGCTCAACCACCTCGGCTGGCTACGCACCCTCACCGTCGACGGCCGCGATGTGCTGCCGGACCTCCTCGCCGACGACGAGCTCCTCGACGGCATCGAGGAGGCCCGCCTCGTGGGGTTCGACTGGGTCCGCGCCATCGGCGCCCTGCCCAACGAGTACCTCTTCTACTACTACTTCAACCGGGAGGCCGTCGCCCGGATCAGCGGCGGCGGCCCGACCCGCGGGGAGTACCTCGACGCCCAGCAGAACGCCTTCTACGCCACGGCCGCCGCGGACCCGGCGCACTCCCTCGAGGCGTGGGACCGCGCGCGTCACGAGCGCGAGTCGAGCTACATGGGTGAGTCGCGCGCGGAGGAGGAGCGCTTCGGCCGCCGCGCCGAGGACGTCGAGGGCGGCGGCTACCAGCAGGTGGCGCTCGACCTCATGACCGCCCTCGTCACGGGCGCCGGCTCGGGGGCGGCGATGATCCTCGACGTCGGCAACGACGCGGCAGGCGGTGACCTCCTGGTCCCGCAGCTCCCGGCCGACGCCGTCCTCGAGGTGCCGTGCACCGTCGACCGGTACGGCGTCCACCCGCGCCGCGTGGCGCCGCTGCCCAGCGAGATGGCCGGGCTCCTCCTGCAGGTCAAGGCGTGCGAGCAGCTCATCCTGCGCGCGTCGGCGGAGCGCTCCGCCGAGCTCGCGTGGCGGGCGTTCGCCTCCCACCCGCTCGTCGACTCGATCGCCGTCGGCCGGCGCCTGCTCGAGGACTACCGCCAGCACATCCCCGGCGTCGCGGCGGCGTTCGACTGAGGGGGCGGGGTCAGGCGCCGGCCAGCCCGCGCAGGTAGGCGAGCGAAGCGCGGACCTGCGCCACCGGGCCCTCGTCGACCGGCTCCCCGGCGAGGACCGTGTCCTGCTCGAGGACGAACCACCCGTCGAACTCCGCCTCCCCGAGGTCGGCGACGATCGCCGCGAAGTCGACGTCCCCCTCCCCCAGCGGGACGTAGATGCCGGCCCGGACGGCGTCGGTGTAGGTGAGCTCGCCGGCGCGGACCCGCGCGGCCAGGTCGGCGCGCACGTCCTTGGCGTGGACGTGGTTGACCCGGTCGGCATGCCTCCGGACGAGCGCGACGGGGTCCGTCCCGCCGATGAGGAGGTGCCCGGTGTCGAGGCACAGCCCTACCACCGAGTCCTCGAGCACCCGCCGCACCTCCTCGCCGTTCTCGACCATGGTGCCGACGTGCGGGTGCAGCGTGGTCCGCACGCCCTGGACCGCGGCGAGGCCGGTGATCCGGTCGAGGTTGCGCAGGAGCGTGCGCCACCCCCGCTCGTCGAGCACCGGGCGCTCGTCGTAGCCGACGAGGCCGGAGGCGGCCGCGAGGACGAGGACGTCCCCGCCGGCAGCCTCGAAGTTCATCAGCTCGCGCTCCACCTCGGGGACGGGGTCGTGGTCCGGGTCGTGGAGGACGACGGGCACGAACGCGCCGACGACGTCGAGGCCGTACGGGAACAGGGTCTGTGCCCGCTCGGCCGGCTCCTCGGGCAGCCAGCCGCGTGGTCCGACCTCGGTCGCCTCCAGGCCCACCGCGGCCATCTCCGCGAGCACCCGCGCGGGGCTCATCTGGTACCCCCACCCGGGCACCTCGCACACACCCCAGCTGATCGGCGCTCCCGCGATCCTCATCCTCGCTCCTCGCTGTGAGCCCGCCAGTCGTCCTCGTCGTCGAGGGGGCGTCGCACGCCCACCCTTGCGCAGGGCGCCGGGCGGTGTCCAGGCGGGCGCGTCGCCCCGCCCTCATGATCATGCCGAAACGCCGGGGGGCGCCGGCATCTCTGCACGATCACCAGAGAGGGGACGGGGAAGAAGAGGGGAGGGGGCTCAGAGGTCGGCGACCGCCTTGAACGTCGCGTCCAGCGCCTTGCGCGTGGCCCCGGTGTTGCGCATGGCGACGGCGACGAAGAGGCAGTCGATGACGGTGAGCTGGGCGATGCGGCTGGCCATCGCGCCGGTCCGGAACGTGGTCTCCCGGGTCGTCGTCACGAGCACCACCTGGGCGAGCGTGGCGAGCGGGGAGCTGGGGTGGTTGGTCAGGCCGATGGTCGTCGCCCCGCCGGCGTTGGCGAGCCGGACCGGCTCGAGCACGTCGGAGGTCGCCCCGGAGTTGGAGACGGCGACGACGACGTCGCCCTTGCCCCGCAGCGAGATCGCCGTCATGGCGGCGTGCCGGTCGACGTGCGCGGCGGCGTTGATACCCAGGCGCGCGAGCTTCTGAAAGAGGTCGGCGGCGGTGAGACCGCTGGCGCCCACCCCGACGACGTCGACGTGCCGGGCCTCCGCGAGCGCGTCGACGGCCCGGGCCAGCTGGGCGACGTCGAGCATGGAGACGGTGTCCTCCACGGCTCGGGCGTCCGCGTACCCGATCTTGGCGACGAGGTCCTCGAGCGTGTCCGAGGGCTCCAGCGTGCCGGAGACCGGGCCGCGAGCGCTGCGCCCCTCCTCGATCCCCGCCGCCATGGCCAGGGCCAGGCGCAGGTCGGGGTAGCCCGAGAAGCCCATGCGCTTGGCGAAGCGCACGACCGTGGGCGCCGACGTGCGGCAGCGGGCGGCGAGCGCGGTGATCGACTCCCGTGCGACGAGGCTGGGGTCGGCGACGACGGCCTCCCCCACCCGCCGCTCGGCGGGCCGCAGGTCCGTCAGGGACGCCCGTACGCGGTTGACGAGACCGGGCTCCGCGGCGGCCCCGTCGCCCGTGGGTGCAGCCCCCATGTCGTCCCCTCTCGTCAGGCCTCATGGCCGGTGCCGCTGAAAATCTCTTCAGCCGTCGTCAATCGTAGATGAAAAGTGTTGACATCCACCCGGATTCCAGGCATCGTCTGCCCAGCGCGCTCGTATTCCCGGGCGACGCCGTCAAGGAGGCCGATGATGTCAGCACCGAGCGACCACCGATACGGGGTGGTGGTCGACTCTCCCACCGAGGAGCGCAACGAGCGCACCGTCCACATGGACACGGTCCCCACCCTCGAGCTGCTGCGCCTCATCAACGCGGAGGACCGCCTCGTCCCCGACGCCGTCGCCTCGGTCCTGCCGGAGCTCTCCCGGCTCGTCGACGGCGCCGCGGAGCGGGTCCGCGCCGGCGGGGCCATCCATTACGTCGGTGCCGGGACGAGCGGACGCATCGGCGTCATCGACGCCGCCGAGCTCCTTCCCACGTTCAACCTCGAGCCGGGCGTCGTCGTCGCCCACCACGCCGGCGGCGAGGCTGCCCTCGTCCGCGCCGCGGAGAACGTCGAGGACGACGCCGAGGCCGGCGCCGCCGACGTCGCCGAGGTCACCGCGGGCGACGTCGTCATCGGGATCGCCGCGTCCGGCCGCACGCCGTTCGTCGCCGGCGCGCTGGCCCACGCCCGCGAGGTCGGGGCCCTCACGGCGCTCGTGACGTCCAACCCGCGCTCGGCCCTGCGTGAGGGCGTCGACGTCGAGATCATCCTCGACACCGGCCCCGAGGCCCTGGCCGGGTCCACCCGGATGAAGTCGGCGACCGCTCAGAAGCTCGTCCTGCACACCTTCTCCACCGCGCTCATGGTCCGCCTCGGACGCACGTGGTCGAACCTCATGGTCTCCATGGTGGCCACGAACGCGAAGCTGCGCGCGCGGACCGTGACGATCCTCCACCAGGCCACCGGCCGCTCCCGGGAGGAGTGCGAGAGCACCCTCGACCTCGCCGACGGTGACCTCAAGGTCGCGCTCGTCATGCTGCTCGCGGACGTCGACGCCCGCGCTGCCGGTGAGGCCCTCGCGCGTGCCGACGGCGTCGTCCGCGTCGCCGTCGACGTCGCCACCCCTACCCCCGCAAGCCCCGCCCCATCCCCCGAAGGGACACACTGATGCACCGCAGAACGATCGCCCAGTCCGCGGCCGCGCTGTCCGCGCTGCTGCTGGTCAGCGCGTGCGCGCCGTCGGACGACGCACCCGACCCCGACGCCGAGACCGTCGCCGAGGGCACCGCGGGTGCCGACGGTGAGTGCACCGGCGAGCAGTCGACGCTCAAGGTGTGGTCCTGGCGCACCGAGGACGCCGACACCTACGAGCAGATCTTCGACGTGTTCGAGGGGGAGAACCCCTGCATCACCGTCGACTTCCAGGCGTTCCTCAACACCGAGTACAACCAGATCCTTTCCACGGGCCTCACGGGCACCGACGGGCCGGACATCGCGCAGGTCCGCAGCTACGGCCAGCTCCAGCCGCTCATCGAGAGCGGGAACCTCGTCGCCCTCGACGACATCGTCCCCGAGGTCCGCGAGTTCGACGAGACCATCCTCGCCGGCGCCCTGGGCCGCGAGGACGGGCAGGTCTACGGGGTGCCCTTCGCCTCCCAGACGCTGCAGATGTACTACAACGTCGCCGTCTTCGAGGAGCTCGGGCTCGAGGAGCCGGAGACCTGGGAGGACTTCGTCGCCGCCAACGAGGCGATCGCCGAGTCCGGCATGACGCCCATGGCCGTCGGCGCCCTCGACGCGTGGATGCTCCCGATCGTCCACGACATCCTCAGCTCCGCGCAGTACGGCGGCTCGGAGTTCGAGGAGGCCGTCCTGTCCGGCGAGGCGCAGTTCACCGACCCGCAGTACGTCGCGTCGATCCAGACCCTCAAGGACATGCAGCCGTTCATGTCCCCCGACGTCGTGGGCGTGAGCTACACCGACTCCCAGGTGCTCTTCACCAGCGAGCAGGCCGCGATGTTCCCCGGCGGCTCCTTCGAGCTGGCCTTCTTCCAGGAGCAGAACCCCGACCTCGAGCTCGGCGTCTTCCAGGTCCCGCCGGCGCCGGAGGCGGTCCTCGAGGAGGCCGTCACCCCCGCCTACGCGGACGGCAACTGGGGCATGAACGCCAACGGGACGCAGACCGAGGCCGCCGAGACGCTCATCGCGTGGCTCGCCACCCAGGACTTCGGCCAGATGGTCGCCGACGACCTCAAGCAGTTCTCCCCGGTCCCCGGTGTCGAGTTCTCCGACCCGCTCATGTCCGAGATGTGGGAGATGTACCAGGAGAGCCCGGCGCCCTACCTGCACCTGGTGAACTTCCGCTACGGCGAGCCGCTCGGCACCGACCTCATGGGCCAGGGCGCGCAGGAGCTCCTGCTCGGTGACAAGGACCCGGCCCAGGTCGCGGCCGACATCCAGGGCGGGCTCTCCGAATGGTTCACCCCCGGACAGTGAGCGCCACCGACCAGCTCACCCCGAAGGGACGTGGGCAGCGCCGCCGTACGGCGGCGCTGCCCACGGGCACGGCCCTGCTCTTCCTGGCGCCGGCCGCGATCCTCTTCGCCGTCTTCGTCCTCTACCCGATGGTGACGGCGTTCACCTACGCCCTGTTCTCCTGGCGCGGCACGACGCAGGGCGAGTTCGTCGGGATGGCGAACTTCGTCCATCTCTTCACCGCCGAGCCCTACCGGAGCCAGGTGCCGCGCGCGTTCGGGCACAACCTCCTGCTCTTCGCGGGTGCGATGGTGGTGCAGAACTCGGTCGGCATGCTCCTCGCCGTCCTGCTGCACCGGCGGGAGCGCTTCCGCCGGTTCTTCCAGACGCTGTACACGCTGCCCTACCTCGTGAGCCCGCTCGTCATCGGCTACCTGTGGTCACTGCTGCTGTCACCGCTGTTCGGGCCGGTCAACGCCCTGCTGCGTCAGGTCGGTCTGGAGTCCCTCGCGCTGCCGTGGCTGGGCGACCCGTCGACGGCCCTGTGGGTCGTCGTCCTCGTCACCGCCTGGCAGTGGGTCGGCTTCCCGATGCTCCTGTACGGGGCGGCCCTCGGCGGCATCTCCCCGGAGATCGACGAGGCGGCGGAGCTCGACGGCGCCTCCGGGCCCCAGCGGTTCTTCCGCGTCACCCTGCCGCTCCTCATCCCGGTCATCGGGACCGTGAGCGTCCTGACGTTCATCGGGGCGATGGAGTCCTTCCCGATCCCCTACGCCCTCGGTGGGTCGACCGGTAGCCCGGCCGGCGCGACGGACGTCATGTCGCTGATCTTCTACCGCACCGCGTTCGAGTCCGGGTCGTCCAACGCGATCGGGATCTCCTCGTCGATCGCGATCCTCCTGTTCATCGTCATCTTCGGGCTGTCCGTCCTGTTCACGCGCTGGTTCCGGCAGACCGAGAGAAAGCTGTTCTGAGCATGAGCATGACCACCCAGAGCGCCGCGCGGGTCCCGGTCGAGGACCCGGCCCCGCCGCGCGCCAACCGCCGCCGCCGGCGCACGGGCTCCCCGCTCGCGTCGGCGGTGACGTCCGTGGCGCTGTGGATCTACGCGCTCATCGCCGTCGTCCCGCTGCTCGTCATGGTGACGAACTCGCTGCGCCCCAACCGGGAGCTGGCGACCGAACCGCTCGGGCTGCCCTTCCCGCCGGACTTCTCGAGCTACCAGCGGGCCTGGATCGAGGCATCGTTCAGCACGTACTTCTGGAACTCGATCCTCGTCACGGTCACCTCGGTGACCATCTCCACCGTGGTGTCCCTGCTCGCGGCGTACGCGCTGGCCCGCAGCAGCTCGCGCATCGTCGCGGCGATCGAGTCGGTGTTCATCTCCGGCCTGATGATGCCGGTGTTCCTCATGATCCTGCCGATCTTCTACCTGCTCGAGTCCTTCGGGCTGGTGAGCACGAAGACCGGCCTGATCATGGTCTACGCGGCGGTGAGCATCCCGTTCTCGGTGTTCGTCCTCGCGACGTTCTTCCGGCAGCTGCCGGGCGAGCTGGAGGAGGCGGCCCGGCTCGACGGCGCCGGGCCGCTGCGGATGTTCTGGAGCGTGATGATGCCGCTCGTGCGGCCGGCGATCGCCACGGTCGTCGTGTTCCGGTTCGTGCCCATCTGGAACGACTTCTTCTACCCGCTCATCCTCATCCGGGACCGGGCGAACTACACCCTGCCCGTCGGCCTGACGACCTTCTTCGGGGAGTACCAGACCGACTGGTCGACGCTCTTCGCCGGCCTCGTCATCGCCACGGCCCCGCTGGTGCTCCTCTTCCTCGTCGCCACCAAGCAGATCATCTCCGGCCTCACCGCCGGCATGGGGAAGTAGCCCCGTGGCCGGGACGCTGGCCGTCGACCTCGGCGGCTCGGGCTCCCGCGCGCGGTGGACCTCGACCGCCGGCCCGCAGCGCACCGCCACCGGCGGGGGGCTGCGGGTCAGCGGGGCGGGCCTCGTCGCGGTCCCCCTCGTCACCGCGCTCATCGACGACCTCGGGCTCGACGCCGGCGACGTCGACGGGGCCTGCGTGGGGCTCAGCGGCCTGCTCACCCTCGGCGACGGCGCCCACGCCATCGCGGACGCGGTCCGGGAGCGGCTCGGCGCCGTACCGACGGTCGTCGCCTCCGACGCCGTCACCTCCACCGTCGGCGCGCTGGGTGGCGAGCCGGGGGCGGTCGTCCTCGCCGGGACGGGGTGCACCGCCCTGGGCACGGACCTCGCCGACACCTGGCACAAGGTCGACGGGTGGGGCCACGTCCTCGGCGACGCCGGGTCCGGCTCGTGGATCGGCGCCCGCGGCCTCACCGCGGCGTTCGAGCAGCACGACGGGCGCCGCACGGACGCCGCGGACCTGCTCGCCGCGGCGCGGAGCCGGTTCGGGGAGCCCGAGGCGCTCACCCGGGAGATCTACACCCGCGAGGACCGAGCGGGCCTGCTCGCCTCCTTCGCGGCCGACGTGCTCGACCTCGCCCGGGACGGTGACGCGGTCGCCGGCGACGTCGTCGGCGCCGCGGCCCGGGAGCAGGCCCGCAGCCTGGCCGCGGCGCTCCTGCCGCCCGTGCCGCCCCGCGCCTCCTACACCGGCGGGATCTTCGGTGCCGGCGAGATCCTCACTGTGCCCCTTGCCGCCGAGCTCGCCCGTCTGCGCCCCGACGTCGTCCTCGAGGCCCCGCTCGGCGGCGCGCTCGACGGCGCCGAGCTCCTCGCGCTGCGGGCGGTCGCCGGCACGCTGGCCTCGCACCCGCCGCTGCTCACCGTGGTCGCCGGACCGGCCTGAGCGCCGGGCGCGCGGCGCGGGAACCGGGGCCTGAGCCCCGCGTGGCGGGGGGACACACTCGCGGTCGGCGGGGCTCAGTCGTCGGTGGACGGCCCTGGGCCAGCCACGGCGTACCGGGCTGCCATGGTGCGCACGGCCTCGTCGACCACCTGAGCGACGCGTTCGGCACTCACCTCCCAGCCCGGCACCAGGAGTGTCGGCCAGAAGACGTAGTTGGAGATCATGCCGAGGAACTGGGTGGCGGCGAGGTCCACGTCCTCGACCCGCACCGTTCCGGCCTCGTGCTCGGCCTGCAGGTAGCGGCGTACGGACTCGAAGTAGGGCATCTTCCCCTGCGAGAACTGGGCATTGGCGAGCTCGGGGAATCGCGGCAGCTCGGCGATGACGATTCGGAACAGGTCGGTCATCTGGCGCCGGCTCAACAGCTCGGCGTAGCGGCGACCGATGGTGGTGAGCCCGTCAACGATGTTGCCCGCTGGCGGAGGCTCCTCCTCGTCGGCGGTGGACCAGGACTCGGTGACCATGGCGTCGAACAGGGCAGCCTTGCTCGGGAACTGCTTGAACAAGGTGGCCCGAGACACGCCCGAGGCCTCGGCGACCCGCGCCAGCGACGTCCGGTCGTAGCCCAGCTCGAGGAACAGTGCGGTCGCGGCCGCCACGATCAGCGCGCGCTTCTCCTGGGCGATGCGCTGGTGATACGTGGTCACGACCCTGCTCATGGGCCAACCATACGAGGTGAGTGGCTTGACTCACCATTGCGGCGGACCTAGTGTCAGGCAGTGGTGAGTCACCTGGCTCACCATTGGCCGCCGTTCATCACCGATGATCCCGGTCAGTCACACGTACTGAAGGGACATCTGATGCGCCGTTTCGACGACCAGACCGTGCTCGTGACCGGGGGGTCCGGTGGCCAGGGATCGAGCCATGTACGCGCCTTTCACGCGGAGGGGGCGAACGTGGTGATTGGCGGCATCGACGTCGAACGCGGCGCCGCTCTCGCCGACGAGCTCGGGAACCGCGCTCGCTTCGTCCACCTCGACGTCACCGACGAGAGCTCGTGGTCCGCCGCCGTGCTGACGGCCGAGAGCGCCTTCGGCGCCCTGAACGTGCTCGTCAACAACGCCGGCGTCCAGAACCCGCCGGCGCCGATCGAGAAGACGGACCAGGCCACGTGGTCGCGGATCCTCGACGTCAACCTCACCGGGACCTTCCTCGGCATCAAGGTGGCCGCGCCCGCTCTGCGCCGCGCATCAGGGGGAGCCATCGTCAACATCGCCTCGACCATGGGCCTGGGTGGCACGGCGCACTATGCGCCGTACGTCGCCAGCAAGTGGGCCGTGCGAGGTCTGACCCAGACGGCAGCACTCGAGCTCGGCCGGGACCACATCCGCGTGAACACCATCCACCCCGGCGTGATCGCGACCTCGTTCATCAACGAGCCCGCAGCCGGCGCCACCGTGGCCATCGCCGACTTCTACTCACCCGAGCCGTTCGCCATCCCGCGCCTGGGAGAGCCGACCGACGTCACCCGGCTTCTCCTGTTCCTCACGTCCTCGGACGCGTCGTTCATCACGGGGTCGGAGTACGTCATCGACGGTGGGCTCCTCCTCGGCCCCGCCCTTCAGGCCGAGACCGCATGAGCAGTCCAGACGCGACCGGAGGGGACGACTCCGCACGGGACGCGTCCTTGTCGCACCTGCCCGAGCACATCCGGCGAGCCATCGAGATCACCCCCGCCGCAGGCACCCGCGAACGGATCATCGACATCACGACACTGGGGCGCCGCACCGGCCGCCCGCGCCGCATCGAGATCTTCTTCTACCGGGCCGCGGGCGCCACCTACCTGTGCAGCGGCGCCGGGGGTGCCGCGACCGACTGGCATGCGAACCTTCTCACCAACCCCGACTTCACCTTCCACCTCAAGAACGGGATCCGTGCCGATCTGCCCGCACGGGCCACGCCGGTCACCGACCCAGCCGAACGTCACGCCGTGCTGGCGGAGATCGTCGCGGATCTCAACCAGCCCCACGACCCCGGCACCATCCGGCCGACTCGGCTCGACGACTGGGCCGACAGCCGGCTGATGCGCATCAGCTTCCCGCAACGGCCGTGACCGCGGACCCACCAGCAGACGACCTACTCCGAGGGACTGGGTCGCCTCTCCTCAGCCCTGCCCGGACAACGCGACGACCGGGTCGCTCGTGGGCTGCGTCGACCCACCCGCGGGCTCGACCGTCATGGCGAGCACGGCGCCGTCCGGAAGGTCGTCCACCTCCGTGCTGACCCGCCCGTCGGCGACGACGAGGACCCCCGCCGACGCGGCGCCGTCGTCGTCGACGACCCAGAGCTGGTAGACCTCGTCGTCGGTGAGGTCGGAGAGCCCGTCCGCGGCGAACAGGGCCGCGTCGGCGCCGACGACGGCGACGGCCCTCCCGCCGCCGGCGACGTCCGCGCTGACGAGCTCGGCACCGGGCTCCGCGAGCGCCTCCGCGACGGCGGCGACCTGCTGCTCGGCCTCCTCGGCGCGACGGCTCTGGTCGATCGCGAGGACGCTCGGGACGGCGGCGGCGACAAGGACCGCCGCGGCGACGAGCCAGCGCTCCCTCCGGCGCGCGCGGTACGGCGCGAGCGGGACGACGTCGGCGCCCTCGGACTCCCCTGGCGTCGTGGGTCGAGCGACGGCCGGGCCGCCCGTGGGCTGGGGTCCATCCGCCGGATGGGCCGACCCCTGCGGGATCCGGGCGATCGCGTCGAGCGTCCGGGCGCGGACCGTCGCCGGCGGTGGCGCTGCGCTGTCCGCGGCGAGCCGGGCGGTCACCTCCCGCAACGCGCGGGCCTCGGCGGCCAGCTCGGGGTCGCGCGCCATCGCCCGCTCGACGTCGGCCCGCTCGTCGGCGTCGACGGCGTCGAGCGCCCAGGCCCCCAGCAGCTCGCGGTACTCGTCCTGCTCGCGCACGTCAGTCCACCCCCAGGCAGGCCCGGAGGCGGATCAGCCCGTCGCGGATGCGGGACTTGATGGTCGGGAGCCCCGCGCCGGTGTCCGCCGCGACCTCCCGGTAGCTGCGGCCGCCGTAGAAGGCCCGGAGGACGGCGTCGCGCTGAAGGTCGCTCAGCCCGGCGAGGCACTCCTGCACCCTGCTCTGGTCCACGGTTCGCTCCACCGTCTCCTGGACGTCGTCGTACGGACGCTCGTAGGCCTGCGCGGCGGCGAGGCCGTCGCGGTCGCGCTGGGACTGCACGGCGCGGACGCGGTCCACCGCCCGGCGGTGGCCCATCGTGGCGATCCACGCCTGCGCGGTGCCCCGCGCCGCGTCGAACCGGACAGACGTCCGCCACACCTCGGTCATGACCTCCTGGGTCACCTCGGCGGCGTGGTCGGCGTCCCGCAGCACCCGCAGGGCGGTCCCGTAGACCATGGGGGCGGCCTCGTCGTAGAGGGCCGCGAAGGCCACCTGGTCACCGCCTGCGACCTGCTGCAAGAGCGCCGTCAGGCGGCCCGGTCCGGGCGGGGGCGCCGTGCCGGCGGAGTCACGCCCGGGCGAGGTCACCGGGCCAGTGTGCCCTGACGAGCCGGGTCCCGCAGACGTTCCGAGGCGTGTGCGGGGCCCGGGTGACCCACCGGAGGTCCCTCAGCTCGGGTTGACGAGCGTGACGTTGAGCGAGTCGATCGCCCCGGCGAGGGTCTGCACGTGCATGGCCAGCCCCTCGGCGACGGCCTCGGACGGCAGCTCGCCCGCCGAGATCTCCTCGAAGAAGTCACCGGCCGTACCGCGGTAGGTGTCGAGCTCCATCAGGGCCTCCTGCGCGCCCTCGTCGTCACCGGAGGCGACGGCGTCGGCGTAGTCGACGAAGTAGCCGATGTGCTCACGCCACAGCGGGAGGAACGCCTCCTCCTGCTCCGGCCCGGCCAGCGAGCCCACGGCCTCGGCGAGCGCGACGGAGTTCCCGTCGAGGACACCCGCGGCGGCTTCGAACGCCTCCGACCCGGTACCGCCCTCGGTGGTGTACGCGGTGAAGACCCCGAGACCGGCGAGGTAGGCGTGCTCCTGGAGCAGCGCGGTGAGCTGCGCCCGCAGCGTCGCCGCCTCGTCGTTCGGGTCTCCGGCCATGTCGGTGGCGGTCGCGAGCCCGGTGGCGATCGTCGCGGCGCCGTCGACGACGTGCGACGCCGCCTGCTGCAGCGAGGCGTAGGCCTCGGGGCTACCGGCCGCGAGGTCGTCGATGGCGGCCGAGAGCGTGGTGACGTGCATGCTCAGCGCCTCGGCGATGGCGTCCGCCGGCAGCTCCCCGGCGCTGATCTTCTCGAAGAAGGCCCCGGCCTCCTGCGTGTAGCCCTCGAGGTTCGCGGTGGCCTCCTCGAGGCCGGCCGTGTCCCCGGCCTGCGCGGCGACGGCGTAGTCGACGAAGTAGCCCACGTGGTCGCGCCACAGCGTGAGGAACGCCTCGCCCTTGTCCGCGCCGGCGAGCGAGCCGATGGCCTCGGAGAGCGCGACGGAGTTTTCGTCGAGGGTGGCCGCGGCGGCCTCGAACTCCGGCGAGTCGGGGCCGGCGGCGTATGCCGTCGCCACGGCGGTGCCGGCGAGGTAGACGTGCTCCTGCAGAAGAGACGTGAGGGCGGCCCGGAGCCCGGCGGCGTCGGAGTCGACCTCGCCGGGGATCTCGAGGGCGGTGACGAACCCGCCGGCCAGGGTCGTCGCCGTCTCCGGCATGTGCTGAGCCGCGGTGCGGAGATCGACGAACGGGTCGCCGGTGCTCATCGGCATGACCGCGCTCGCACCCTCGTCCATGGTGTGGTCGGTCATCTCGGGAGCCGAGGTGGTCATCGGCGTGCTCTGCGGGGTGGCGTCGTCCTGCATGTCGCTGCCGCAGGCGGACAGGCCGAGGGTGAGGGCCAGCGCGACGCCTATGGAGGCGGTGACTCGGGTGGGACGGATGGTGCTCATGATCGTTTCCTCCGTGCTCGGTCCTGATCTGTCACCAGGGGTTCGGAGCGGAGGGGGGACCGGATGGGTACGACTCTTTCGCGGCCTTGTCGCCCGACGGCGAGAGGCGCCCCCCACCGTGGTGGGGGACGCCTCTCGTGTGGGTCGGACGCGCGGGCTCAGCGCGTCGTCAGCGGCCGGTCAGGCGCGGGCCCCGCGGCGCCGGGCCACGAGGGCCCCGGCCCCGGCGAGACCGGCGAGACCGGCGAGCAGGGCGAGGCCGGCGAGCGGCGCACCCGTCGAGGGCAGGCCACCACGGCCGCCACCGCCGCCGCCTGCGCCGTCGTCGCCCGCGCCGCCGTCGTCGGTCGTCGGGTCCACGCTGGGCGCGGTCGTCGTGGGGTCAACCGTCGGGTCCGCGGTCGGCGGGGCCGTCGTCGGGGTCACCGTCGGGTCCACCGTGGGCTCGTCCGTCGTCGGCGGGTCGGTCGGCTCGTCCGTCGTCGGGTCCGGGGTGGGCTCGTCCGTCGTGGGCGGGTCCGTCGGGACGACGTCCTCGTAGAGGCGGTACGGCTCGGCGGCGGTGTCGAAGGCCGCGAGGTCCTCGGCCCAGCCGGCGATGATCTCGTCGGGGTCGACGCCCTGCTCGAGCTGCATGCGCACGCTCCGGTCACCGCTGAGGCGGTCGATCCAGCAGATGTCGGCCTCGGTCTCGCACCGCTGGTCCGGGTAGATCGTCCCCTCGCGCCAGTCGACCTCGTCGATGCCGTGGTAGAAGGCGTCGACGACGTGCAGCCCGGTGCGCACCGGGACGTACGCGGCCGGGTCGGTGATGTGGAGCTCGACGCCGCCGGAGAGGCGACCGGCCTGCTTGCTCGTCGTGGGGTTGGCGAACATCGGGCGGAAGTGGACGCCCTCGAGGCCGCGGGAGTTGAGCTCCTCGGCCAGCTCGTACGCCTCGACCTCGTTGACGTCACCGTGCCCGATCCACAGGAACGGCTTGGTGGTGCCGCGGCCCTCGGAGGCGTTGAGCGACTCGACGAGGCCCGTGCCGGGGTAGGCCCACGCCGTCTCGATGGTGGGGATGTTCGGCGACGGCGCCACCCACTCGAGGCCGTAGCCCTCGGTGAAGTCGTCCGGGTCGTAGCCGTTCATCTCGACGACCGAGAAGTTCTCCACCGGCTCCTCGAGGAACTCCCCGTTGAAGAACGAGGCGAGCTCGCCGACGGTGAGGCCGTGCTGCAGGGGGATCTCCCGCAGGCCGACGAACGACGACAGCGCCGGGTCGAGGATCGGCCCGTCCATGCGGTCGCCGAGCGGGTTGGGCCGGTCGAGGACGATGAAGTCCTTGTCGAACTCCGCGGCGGCATCCATCGCGTAGTACAGCGTCCAGATGTAGGTGTAGAACCGCGCCCCGATGTCCTGGATGTCGAAGAGGAGGACGTCGACGTCCTCGAGCATCTCGGCCGTGGGGCGCTGGGTGGCGCCGTAGAGGGACCACACCGTCAGGCCGGTGCGCGGGTCCTCGTAGTTGGGCACGGTCGCCCCGGCCGGTGCGCCGCCCAGGATGCCGTGCTCGGGCGCGTACAGCGCCGTGAGCTCGTAGTTCCCCGCCTCCTGGTTCTCGATGAGGAGGTCCATCGTGTGGGTGAGCTCGCTGTTGACGCCCGTGGGGTTGGTGATGAGGCCGACGCGCTGGCCGTCGAGGGCGTCGAGCTGCTCCTCGAGGAGCACCTCCACGCCGAGCTCGACGGTGGGGCTCTGCCCCGGCAGCGCAGCCGGGAGGGCCGTCGGGGCCGGGGTGGCCACGGCGATGGACCCGGCGACGAGCGCCAGGGACCCGGCGAGGCCCACCGCGAGCGCGGCGCCTCTGCGGGACGTACGGGTCATGACCTGTCCTTTCATGGGTGGACGAGCGAGGGACGACGGCGCAGGGCGAGGGCGCCCATGGCCAGGAGGAGCAGCGCGGCGCCGGCGAGCAGGCCGGCGTCGGCGCCGGTCGACGGCAGGGTGCCGCCAGGGGTGGTGCCCGGCGCGGCGCCCGGCGTCTGGTCCGCCGGCGCCGTGGGGCCGGCCGTCGGGTCCTCGGTCGGACCCTCCGTCGGCGGCGCGGTGGGCTCGTCGGTCGGCGTCGGCGCGGGGGGCGCGTCGGTGGGGGGCGCCGTGGGCTCGTCGGTCGGCGGCTCCGGGGTGACGACGGGGTAGCGCAGGCCGTGGCCGAGCGCGTAGAGCTCCCCCTCGCCGTCGATGGTGGGGATCATGACGGGCAGGCGCCCGCTGGGGTTCACCACGCCCATGAGCACCCGGGCGGCCGCCGTCACGGAGACGTCGGCGTAGCTGTAGGTGGCGAGCGCCGCCTCCGTGCTCGCCGTCGTGGCCACGTCGTAGGGGCTGCGCACCGCGACCTGGACGACCGGGACGTCGCCGTCGGCGAGCCCGGCGACGAGCGCCTGCTGCGGGACGCTGGGGACGAACACGGCGGACTGCGTGAGGACGACGACGACGTCCTGGTCCGCCGTCGCCTCCACGGCCGCGGCGACGGCCGCGCTCACGGCGGCGTCGTCAGCGGCCGGCGGCTCGGGCACGCGGTGCACGGTGACCTCGGCGCCCAGCGCGGTGAGCTCCTCCGCGATGACCTCGTACCGGGCGTTGCCGCCGAAGCCGGCGAGGAGCACCCGGGTGCCCGCCTCGAGCGGCAGGACGCCGGAGTTCTCCAGCAGGGTGATGCTGTCGTCGGCGATGGTGCCGGCGGTCGCGTAGTGCTCGGGGGTGGCCATGACGTCGTCGACGGCGTCGAGGTCGACGAACGGGTCCGCCAGGACGCCCCGCTTGTCCTTCTGCTCGAGGATCCGGCGGACGGAGGCGTCGATCCGCGCCTCGGTGAGCTCCCCGGACTCGACGGCGGCGATGACGCCGTCGTAGGCCACGCGGAGGTTCGGCGGCATGAGCATCTGGTCGGCGCCGGCGAGGATCGCCTCGACGGGGACCCGGTCGTCCGAGAACTCCTCGCGCACCCCGGCCATGCTCAGGGAGTCGGTGACGATCACGCCGTCGAAGCCCATCTCCTCGCGCAGGAGCCCGGTGAGGATCGGCTCCGACAGGGTCGCGGGCCGGCCGGACGGGTCGAGCGCCGGCACGGCGATGTGCGCGGTCATGATGGAGTCGGCGCCCGCCTCGATCGCGGCCTGGAACGGGGGCAGGTCCTCCGCACGGAGCTCTGCCGCGGACTTCGTGATGATCGGGACGGCGAGGTGGGAGTCGACGTCCGTGGCGCCGTGGCCGGGGAAGTGCTTGATCGAGGAGGAGATGCCGCCGTCGTCCTGGAAGCCCTGGACCTGGGCGCGGACGAGGGCGGAGACGAGCGCGGTGTCCCCGCCGAAGGCGCGCACGCCGATGACGGGGTTCATCGCGTTGGAGTTCACGTCCGCGATGGGGGCGTAGTCCTGGTTGATGCCCACGGCCGCGAGCTTCTCGGCGGTGATGCGTGCGGCGTTGCGCGCGTGCTCGGCGCTGCCCGTCGCGCCGAGGGCCATCGCGCCCGGCAGCTGCGCGGAGGGCTGGGGGAGGCGGACGACGACGCCCTCCTCCTGGTCGATGGAGGTGGTCATCGGCACGCCGCCGTCGGCGGTCGCGCGCGCCTGGATGTCGTTGGACAGCTGGGCGACCTGGCCCGGGGAGTTGAGGTTGTTCGACCAGCCGAAGTAGATGACGCCGCCCGGGTGGAACTCCTCGATGACCTCGCCGATGGTCTCCACGCCCGCGGCGCCCACGTTGCGGGGGTCGGCCTGGTCGATGCTCTCGCCGTAGACGAAGGGAACGAACATCTGGCCGACCTTCTCCTCGAGCGTCATCCGCTCGATGATCGCGTCGATGTCGGGGCCGGCGTCGGGCGGCTGGTTGATCGCCGCACTCGCGGGGGTGAGGGAGGCAAGGAGGAGTCCGGCCGTGGCGCCGGCAAGGCACCAGCGGCGGTAAGGGCTTCGCATATTCAGGTCATTCCTCTCGGCGGGCGACGGCGCCCGCGCATGGCGTGATCGACACTCTGGCGCGTCGGTCGCACGCAGGTCAATGCTTGCCGCCGCAACATCCGGCTGCTGAACAGATTTTCATCCGAAGGTCTGGATTTTCGGTGCCCGCCGCGGCGCCCCGCGGCCCCTGTCCACAGCCCGCGCCACCCGCCGCTCGACGTCGCCCCGGCGGGTTAGCCTCACGGCCATGCGCTGCTTCGGGGACGGTGATCCGCTGTACGAGCGGTACCACGACGAGGAATGGGGCCGACCGCTTGCGGACGGCGACGACGACGAGCGCGCGCTGTTCGAGCGGATCAGCCTCGAGGCCTTCCAGTCGGGCCTGTCCTGGTTGGTGGTGCTGCGCAAGCGCGAGGCCTTCCGCGAGGCCTTCCGCGGCTTCGACCCGCACGCGGTCGCCGCATTCACCGACGACGACGTCGACCGCCTGCTCGCCGACGCCGGCATCATCCGCAACCGGGCGAAGGTCGAGGCGACCATCGCCAACGCCCGGGCGCTCCTCGCCCTGCACGACCGGGGCGAGACGCTCGCCGGCCTCCTCGCCCGCCACGCACCGCCACCCCGCGAGGCGCCCCCGGCCGACCCGTCGCAGGTGCCCTCGGCGACGGCGGAGTCCCACGCGCTGGCCAAGGAGCTCCGGGGGGCCGGGTTCCGCTTCGTCGGGCCGACGACCGCCTACGCGACCATGCAGGCGGTCGGCGTCGTCGACGACCACCTCGCCACCTGCGACGTGCGCGCGTCCGCCCGCGGATGAGCGCCAAAAAAAGGTCGTGACACGGCCGCCGGGGCGTGCCTAGGCTAGGACCACACGGGAAAGGAGGTGGTCCGAAAGTGAATTCTTCTGGGACGCGTGAGGTGGCTACCCGCTAGCCGTCAACCGGACGGACCACCGGTCCACCGCCCGACGGCGGCGAGACCCAGGTAGTCACCGGAGCCCGCGGGGGCCGTGGCTCGTCCACCACGGCACCCGGCCGCACGGCCGGGAACCCGCGGGCTTTCCCATGCCCGCAGGCCCTTGCGACGGCGGCTGCCACCCCCGCGGCCCCCGGCCTCCGCCCGAGGTCGGCGCCCGGGCGGCCCCGGGTCGGCGCCAGGTCGCCGCACCTGGCAGGCTTGCGGGTATGGACCTGCGCATCTTCACCGAGCCCCAGCAGGGGGCTTCCTACGACGACCAGCTCGCCATGGCACAGCGTGCCGAGCAGCTCGGGTTCGACGCGTTCTTCCGCTCGGACCACTTCCTCCGCATGGGCGACGGCGACCCGCTGCCCGGCCCCACGGACGCGTGGACGACGCTCGCCGGCATCGCCCGTGAGACGTCGAGCATCCGCCTCGGCACGCTCGTCACGTCCGCGACCTTCCGCCACCCCGGCATCCTCGCCGTGCAGGTCGCCCAGGTGGACGCGATGTCGGGCGGACGCGTCGAGCTCGGCCTCGGCGCCGGGTGGTTCGGGCAGGAGCACGCCGCGTACGGGGTTCCCTTCCCGGACAAGCGCTTCGGCATCCTCGAGGAGCAGCTCGAGCTCATCACCGGCATGTGGGGCACCCCCGTCGGGGAGACCTACACGTTCGCCGGTGAGCACTACCGGCTCACCGACTCCCCCGCCCTGCCCAAGCCCGTCCAGCAGCCGCTCCCGATCATCGTCGGCGGCGGCGGACCCCGGCGCACCCCACGTCTCGCCGCCCGCTTCGCCACGGAGTACAACCAGTCCTTCCCCGAGAAGGACGTCGTGGTGCCGCAGATCGGCCGGGTCCGCGCGGCGTGCGAGGAGGCGGGGCGCAACCCCGACGAGCTCGTCTACTCCGTCGCGTTCATCGCCTGCGTCGGCAAGGACGACGCCGAGATCGCCCGGCGCGCCGCCGCCATCGGCCGCGAGGTCGACGAGCTGCGCGAGCACGGCCTCACCGGCACGCCGGCGGAGGTCGTCGACGGGCTGGGCGCCCTCGCCGAGCAGGGCATCTCCCGGGTCTACCTCCAGTGCATGGACATGAGCGACCTCGAGCACCTCGACCTCATCGCCGCCGAGGTCCTGCCCGACGCGCAGGCGCTGTAGCCCTTCCGGGCCGTCGCCGGGCCCGCACCACGCGGTGCGGACCCGGCGGCGCGCCTGCGGCATGATCGGGGCATGGACGACGACGTCCCGGGCCTGCGGCTCGGCTTCCACACCGGCTACTGGTCGGCCGGGCCCCCGGCGGGCGCCGCCGAGGCGGTCGCGGCCGCCGACGACCTCGGACTCGACTCGGTGTGGACCGCCGAGGCGTACGGCTCCGATGCCTTCACCCCACTCGCGTGGTGGGGCTCGCGGACCACGCGAACCCGGTTGGGGACCGGGATCGCGCAGATGCCCGCCCGCACCCCGACCGCGACGGCGATGGCCGCCCTCACCCTCGACCACCTCTCCGGGGGCCGCGCCATCCTCGGGCTCGGCGCCTCCGGGCCGCAGGTGGTGGAGGGCTGGTACGGCCAGCCCTACCCGCGCCCGCTCGAGCGCACCCGCGAGTACGTCGACGTCGTCCGGCAGGTCCTGCGGCGCGAAGCCCCCGTGACCCTCGACGGCCGGCACTACCAGCTGCCGTACCCAGGCGGCACCGGCCAGGGCAAGCCGCTGCGGGCCACCGTCCACCCACTGCGCGCAGACCTGCCCGTGCACCTCGCCGCCCAGGGGCCGAAAAACACCGCCCTGGCGGCGGAGATCGCCGACGGGTGGTTGCCCGCCTTCTTCTCCCCCGCCCTGGACGAGAGCTACCGCGCCGCCCTGGCCGAGGGCTTCGCGCGGCGCTCCGCCGACCTGTCCCCGGCCGACTCGTTCGAGGTGAGCGCAACGGTGCCCGTGGCGCTCGGGCGGGACGTGGAGGCCGCGGCGTCCGCCGTGCGTCCGCACGTCGCGCTGTACGTGGGTGGCATGGGATCGGCGACGACGAACTTCCACCGCGAGGCCCTCGAGCGCCTCGGGCACGAGGCAGCGTGCGCCGAGGTGGCACGCCGCTGGGCCGCCGGCGACCGGGCCGGGGCGGCGGCCGCCGTCCCCACCGAGCTCGTGCTCGACGTCGCCCTCGTCGGCACCCCGGCGCAGGTCCGCGACCAGGCCCGCGCCTGGCGGCGCAGCGTCGTCACCACGCTCATCGTGCAGACCGATCCGCGCGCGCTGCCCGCCGTCGTCGACGCCCTGCGCGAGGGGCCGCCGTCCGGAGCGTGACTGTCGTCAGGAGCGTGACGTGCGGCTCTCGCGGGCGTTGGCCTTCTGGATCGCCTCGACGAGCTCGTCCTTGGTCATCGTCGAGCGCCCCGGCACGTCGAGCTTCTTCGCGACGTCGTAGAGGTGGGACTTGGAGGCGTTGGCGTCCACGCCGCCCGCCGTCGGACGGTCGGTGTCCGCCCCGCCCTCGGCCTGCCGGTCGGACGGGCCCGGCTCGTCCTTGGGCTCCCAGTGGTCGCCCACCTTCTCGAAGCTGTGCTTGAGCGCGGAGTACCCGACCCGGTGGGCGCGCTCGGCGTCGCCGTACTCCTCGGCCGCCGCGTCGTGCGCCTTGGCGAACGTGCGCTGCGCCTTGACGGGTGAGCGCTTGAGGGTCTCAGGCAGCTCCGACTGCTTCGGCTTGCCGTCCTTGGTGGTCTTCGGCATCGGGGCCACTCCCTTCCCTGGGCACCTGTGCCCCGACCGTAGGACAGGTCCCGGGCACGCGCAGGCGGAGTGCGCCGGCCCGCGCTCAGCTCGCCGGTTCCGGGCCCGCTCCCCGATCGGCGCCGAGCTCGACCGTGCTCACCACGCGCACGAGGCTGGGACGAGCGGGCGTCGAGCTGAAGCCGAAGGCCGGCGGGGGGCTCACCGGGCGCAGGTTCCCGAGGTCGGTGCCGTCCCACCACGCGCGGGCCGCGGTGATCCGGTGCTCGTCCCGTGCGGCGTACCACTCGCGCCGCCCGCCGCCGGCGGTCCCCAGCGTCCGCACCCCGGGCAGCACGAGCCGGGCGACCGGCCCGACGGCGAGCGCCCAGGCCCGGCTCAGGCTGATCCCCGGCGGTTGGCGGCGCAGCAGCCTCCCCAGCCCCGTGCGCCCGCCAACCGTGAACTCCGCCCGCAGGGGGCCGGCGCTCACCCGCCAGCGGCCGCTGGGGTCACCGGGCGTGGCGTGCGGCGGCCGCCGGACGGTGACGGGCACCTGCCGGACCTCGTCGAAGCGGTACGTGCCGGCGACGAAGGACGCGACCTCGGGGTCCGGGGCGAGGAGGACGCGGTGGCCGTCGGCGCGCTCCACCATGACGTCGGCGAACGCCCCGAAGGGCGACCGCGGCCAGGTGCCGAGCACCAGCCGCGTCCCCTCCGCCGTGCCGAGACCCGCGATGTGACCGCGGAAGCGCCAGCGCCGCGCCGTCACGCCTGGCCGGGCGCTGCGCCCGTCGGGGCCTGGAAGAGCCCGAACGGCGACCCCTGGTCGTCCCGGCACAGGACGAAGCGCCCGTACTGGTCCTGGGCGTCGTCCTCGCCCTCGACGTCGTGGTTGTCGTCGACGCCCCCGCCGAGCTCGACCACGCGCGCCTTCGCGGCCTCGATGTCGTCCACGCGGAAGAACGCGTACGGGCTCGCCCCGGCATCACCGCCGTGCATGCCGCCCGGGACGCCGGGCGTCGCGATCATGTACCCGTCCTCGCCGGGACCGGGTGAGAAGGTCCAGCCGAAGAGGCGCTCGTAGAAGGCTCGCCCCCGCGCGGTGTCCGCCACCCCCAGCTCGAAGAACGCCAGCTCACCAGCCATCGTCGTCCCTTCCTCCCGGGTGTGCGGCACGCTACCCGCGAGCGAGCGCCGGCGACAGCGGGCCGCTCAGGTCCCGCACCGCCCCGTGACCTCGACGAGGGCGTCGATGAGCGCCCGCCCCTGGGCCACCTCGGGGTCGTTGTGTCCGCCGCCGTCCACCGTCACCTCGACGACATCGACACCCGCCTTCCGCGCCGTGCGCGCGACCTCCCGGCTCTGGTCGGCCGGCACGATGGTGTCCGCCGTGCCGTAGACGACGGCGGTCGGCGCGCGCACCTGGGCGACGTGGTCGACCACGGGGTACCGGTCCCGGAGGAGCACGCCGACGGGCAGGCCGTACGCCGCCTGGCCGGCGGCCGCGAGCGTGGTGAACGGCGAGCGCAGGACGAGCGCGGCCGGCGGGTGCGCGGCGGCGAGCTCCGCCGCCACCGCCGCGCCGAGGCTCTCCCCGAGGTAGACGAGCGCGTCGGGGGCCACCCCCTCGGCGAGGAGGAAGGTGCGGGCGGCGCGGGCGTCACGGGCGAGGCCCTGCTCGGTGGGGGCTCCGGGGTTGCCGCCGTAGCCGCGGTAGTCGAGGAGGAGGACGCCGAAGCCCTGCTCCGCCAGGGCACGCGCCAGGGGCGCCCGCCCGCCGCGGTTGCCGCCGTTGCCGGGCGTGACGAGCACGGTCGTGGCGCAGCCCGGCGAGGGCGGCCGGTGGTAGGCGCCGAGCTCCAGCCCGTCGCTCGTCCGCAGGACGACGTCGCGCCCGTCGGGCAGCACGGCGGCGGCCGGGGGCGGCGAGGTGCCGTCGGGGTGGTAGATGAGCGCGCGCTGGCCGAACCACAGGGCACCGACGAGCCCCACCGCGACGACGACCAGGGCGCCGGCGATCGTCGCGACCATCCGGACCCTCCTGCCCCGCCCGCGCCGTGCGGCCATACCGCCAGCGTGGCACGGGGCACGCCGGCCCGCCGTCGGCGGCGCTCACCGGTCCGCAGCGTCCAGCCGCGTGAAGGGCCGCCGGGCTCACCGGTCCGCAGCGCTCACCGGTCGGCAGCGTTCAGCCGCGCGAAGGGCCGCCGGACTCAGCCCCGCAGGTCCGCCGCGCTCAGGCGCGCCCTGGACCGCCGTCGGCGCCGCGCTCCGGTCGCTCGTCCCCGGGGCCGGCGGGTGAGCCGCCCAGGGCTCCGGCGATGCGGCGCTCCATGGCGTCGGTCGCCTCCTCCGGCACGACCACGAGGCCCTCGAGCTCGCGCATCGCCCGCCGGTAGGCGGACTGCCGCTCGGCGTGCGTCGCGGCGCGGTCCTCCGCGAGGGCGAGGAGCTGCTTGGCGCGGCGCAGCGCCTCGCGCTCGGTGTCGGTGAACGTCGTGGTCCGCCGTCGCCGCGCCTCCCCCTCGAGGACGTCGAACGCCACCGCCAGGTCGGTGACGGCGGTGCGGTAGGCGACGTACCGGTCGGGGTCCTTGAGCTCCTTGGGCGCGGCCGGGCGCAGCCCGTCGGCGTGCCGCTTGGCGCGGTGGAACTCCACGGTGAGCGCCTCGCGCATGTCGGTCATCATCGGGTAGTCGATGAGCTTGGCGACGTCGAGCTCGTAGGAGCGCCAGCGCTGCTCGACGCCGTCGTGCTCGGCGATGAGCCGCCGGACGTCGTCACCGGTGACCGCCCCGAGCGCGGCAGGCCGCTCGCTCGGCGACACCTGGCCGTACTTGATCCGCGCCATCTCGAGCCGGTCCCGGCGACGGCGGTCGTCCCACTCGCGCAGCCCCTGGACGCCTCCGGCGATGAGCCCGGAGAACGGGAAGACCAGCCACCAGTAGGAGGCGGCGAACTGGGCGAGATCCACGTCACGAGCGTAGTGCGGTAGACCACACCCCGCGGACCGCCCGCGCCCCACCGGGGGGCGCGGGCGAGCCGCGGCGTGGCGTGCGTGGGGCTATCGGCGCTCCCTACGCCTGCGCGGCCGCCTGGCCGGCGCGCATCTGCCCGAAGCGCTCGCCCACCCGGGCATCGGCCCAGGCCCAGGCGTCCTCGCCGCGCAGGACGACGTCGCTCCCGCCGTCGCAGTACATCGTCTGGCCCGCGCAGTGGGTGTTCTCCGGCGAGGTGAGCCAGATGAGCAGGTGGGCGATCGCCTCGGGGGGCTGGTGGTAGTTGAGCGGCATCGGCACCGCGGCGTCGACGAACGCCACCGACTCCGGTGCGGTGAGCATGCCCGCCGTCATCGGCGTGGTGACGACGCCCGGGGCCACCGCGTTGAGCGGGATGCCCGCGCCGGCCCACTCGGGCGAGACCGCCCGCGCGCGCACCCAGCGGGAGATCGCGCGCTTGGACGAGGCGTAGATGAGGCCGCCGCGACGGGGGTCGGCGGCGAGCTCCTCCGCGATCGCGGTCGCCTCCGCCTCCGAGGAGGAGAGCAGCGCCTCGACGAGCTCGGCGGAGTTCGGCTGCAGCGACGACACTGAGCTGATGACCGCGGCGCGGGGGGCGTCGGAGGCGGCCAGGGCGGGCCGGAGACCCTCGAGGAACTCGGTGGCGCCGTAGTAGTTGACCGCCACGGTCGTCGGGATGGGCAGCGAGATCCCCGCGCAGGCGATGACGGCGTCGATCCGGCCGTCGGTGGCGGTGAGCACGTCGGCGACCGCCGTGCTGCGTCCGGCGGCGGTCGACAGGTCCGCGGTGACGTCGGCGCCACGCAGGTCCACCCCGACGACGGTGGCCCCGGCCCGGCGGAGCAGGTCGGTGGTGACGGCTCCGATCCCCGACCCGGCCCCGGTGATGACGTACGTACGCGGCATGAAGCGCTCCTTGGTTCGGGGTTGCCTCCTCCCCGCTCGTGCCCCGCTCGGCGGCGCGCCCGAGCGGGGCGGAGGTCGTGTGTGTGCGGCCGCCGTTGCGACTGCCGCTGGCTACCGGCGTGGGCAGCCCGCTGGGATCGTCAGAAGTCCCAGTCGTCGTCCTGCGTCTCCACGGCCTTGCCGATGACGTAGCTCGAGCCGGAGCCGGAGAAGAAGTCGTGGTTCTCGTCGGCGTTGGGGCTCAGCGCGGACAGGATCGCCGGGTTGACGTTCGTCGCCTCCTTGGGGAAGAGGCCCTCGTAGCCGAGGTTCATCAGCGCCTTGTTGGCGTTGTAGCGCAGGAACGCCGAGACGTCCTCGGTGAGCCCGAGGGGGCCGTAGAGGTCCTCGGTGTACTGCTCCTCGTTCTCGTAGAGCTCGAAGAGCAGCTCGAACGTGTAGTCCTTGAGCTCGGCGCGACGCTCGGGCGACGCCTGCTCGACGGCCCGCTGGTACTTGTAGCCGATGTAGTACCCGTGGACGGCCTCGTCGCGGATGATGAGGCGGACGAGGTCCGCGGTGTTCGTCAGCTTCGCCCGGCTCGACCAGTACATCGGGGCGTAGAAGCCGGAGTAGAAGAGGAACGACTCGAGCATCGTCGAGGCGACCTTGCGCTTCTCCGGGTCGTCGCCGCGGTAGTAGTCCATGACGATCGCGGCCTTGCGCTGGAGGTTGGTGTTCTCCTCGGACCAGCGGAAGGCGTCGTCGATCTCCTTGGTGGAGATGAGCGTGGAGAAGATCGAGGAGTAGCTCTTCGCGTGCACCGACTCCATGAACGCGATGTTCGTGTAGACGGCCTCCTCGTGCGGGGTCACGGCGTCGGGGATGAGGCTGACCGCACCCACCGTGCCCTGGACCGTGTCGAGGAGCGTGAGACCGGCGAACACGCGGGTCGTCATGAGCTGCTCGTGCGGGGCGAGGCTGTTCCACGACTGGATGTCGTTGGACACCGGGATCTTCTCGGGCAGCCAGAAGTTGCCGGTGAGGCGGTCCCAGACCTCGACGTCCTTCTCGTCCTGGACGCGGTTCCAGTTGATCGCCTGGACGCTGCTGACCAGCGTGAGCTTCTCGGCCACTTCTCCTGCTTTCCTTGCGTTCGTCGTCGCCCCGCCGGGGCGGGTGGGCCGACGGCGGCGCGTGCGCGCCGTCGTCGGCCGGGGTGCCGCGGATGGCCACGGCGGGGTCGTCACAGCATGCAGGACACGCAGCCCTCGACCTCGGTGCCGGTGAGCGCGAGCTGGCGCAGCCGGATGTAGTACAGCGTCTTGATGCCCTTGCGCCACGCGTAGATCTGCGCCTTGTTGAGGTCCCGCGTGGTGACGGTGTCCTTGAAGAACAGGGTGAGCGACAGGCCCTGGTCGACGTGCTGCGTGGCGGCCGCGTACGTGTCGATGATCTTCTCGGGGCCGATCTCGTACGCGTCCTCGTAGTACTCGAGGTTGTCGTTGGTCATGTAGGGCGCCGGGTAGTAGACCCGCCCGAGCTTGCCCTCCTTGCGGATCTCGATCTTCGACACGATCGGGTGGATCGAGGAGGTCGAGTTGTTGATGTAGGAGATGGAGCCCGTGGGCGGCACCGCCTGGAGGTTCTGGTTGTACAGGCCGTGCTCGGCGACCGAGGCCGCCAGCGCGCGCCAGTCCTCCTGGGTGGGCACGTGCACGCCGGCGTCGGCGAACAGCCGGCGCACCCGCTCGGTCTGCGGCACCCACTCGCCCTCGACGTACTTGGTGAAGAACGCCCCGCTCGCGTAGGTGGAGTGCTCGAACCCGGCGAAGGAGACCCCGCGCTCCCGGGCGATCCGGTTGGACTCCGTGATCGCGTGGAACGCCACCGTGTAGAAGTAGATGTTGGTGAAGTCCAGGCCCTCCTCGGACCCGTAGTAGATCCGCTCCCGGGCGAGGTAGCCGTGGAGGTTCATCTGGCCGAGGCCGATGGCGTGCGAGTCGGTGTTGCCGCGCTCGACCGAGGGGACCGACGTCATGTGCGTCTGGTCGGAGACCGCGGTGAGGGCCCGCACGGCGGTGCCCACGGTGCGGCCGAGGTCCGGGGAGTCCATGGCCTTGGCGATGTTGAGCGAGCCGAGGTTGCAGGAGATGTCCTTGCCGACGACGTCGTAGGACAGGTCCTCGTTGTAGGCCGAGGGCGTGGAGACCTGGAGGATCTCCGAGCACAGGTTGGACATGGTGATCCGGCCCGCGATGGGGTTCTCGCGGTTCACCGTGTCCTCGAACATGAGGTACGGGTAGCCGGACTCGAACTGCAGCTCCGCGATCGTCTGGAAGAAGTCCCGCGCCCGGATCGTGCGCTTGCTGATGCGGTCGTCGGCGACGAGCTCGTCGTACTTCTCGCTCACGCTGATCTCGGAGAACGGCACGCCGTAGACCCGCTCGACGTCGTACGGGGAGAACAGGTGCATGTCCTCGTTGCGCTTGGCGAGCTCGAACGTGATGTCCGGGACGACGACGCCGAGCGAGAGGGTCTTGATCCGGATCTTCTCGTCGGCGTTCTCGCGCTTGGTGTCGAGGAACTTGAGGATGTCGGGGTGGTGCGCGTGGAGGTAGACGGCGCCGGCGCCCTGGCGTGCCCCCAGCTGGTTGGCGTAGGAGAAGGAGTCCTCGAGGAGCTTCATCACGGGGATGACGCCGGAGGACTGGTTCTCGATCTTCTTGATCGGCGCACCGGCCTCGCGGACGTTCGTCAGTGACAGGGCGACGCCGCCACCGCGCTTGGACAGCTGGAGGGCGGAGTTGATGCCCCGCGCGATGGACTCCATGTTGTCCTCGATGCGCAGGAGGAAGCAGCTGACGAGCTCGCCGCGCTGTGCCTTCCCGGCGTTGAGGAAGGTGGGCGTGGCCGGCTGGAAGCGGCCCGAGATGATCTCCTCGACGAGGTTGAGGGCAAACGCCTCGTCCCCCTCGGCCAGGGCGAGGGCGACCATGACGGCGCGGTCCTCGAACCGCTCGAGGTAACGCTTGCCGTCGAACGTCTTCAGCGCGTAGGACGTGTAGTACTTGAACGCACCGAGGAACGTGGCGAAGCGGAACCGCATGCCCTCCGCGTGCGTCCAGATCCGCTCGAGGAAGTCCGGCCCGTACTGCGCGAGGACCTCGCCCTCGTAGTACCCCTCGCGGACCAGGTGGGCGAGCTTGGCGTGCAGGCTCTCGAAGGGCACCGAGGAGGGGATGACGTGCTGGAGGAAGTACTGGCGCGCCGCCTCCCGGTCCGCGTCGAACTGGATCCGGCCCTCGGCGTCGTAGAGGTTGAGCATCGCGTTGAGCGCGTGGTAGTCGAGCTGGGTCGCCGCGGTCGCGGTCGTCGTGGGGGTCATGCCGGTATCCGTGAGCGTTGCAGCCACAGCTCTTCCAATCCTTGACGGACGCGCATGACGTCCTCGGTCGTTCCCATGAGCTCGAATCGGTACAGGTACGGCACGCCGACCTTTGCGGAGACGATGTCCCCGGCCAGGCCGTAGGCGGCGCCGAAGTTCGTGTTGCCGGCCGCGATGACGCCGCGGCACAGCGAACGGTTGCGTTCGTCGTTGAGGAAGGCGATGACCTGGCGCGGCACGGCGCCGCGCCCGTTCCCGCCGCCGTACGTCGGTACGACGAGCACGTACTCGTCGTCGACCCGAAGGAAGGGGTCCGCGGGGCGCAGCGGGATGCGCGCAGCGGGCATCTCCAGCCGTTCGATGAACCGGTGCGTGTTGAGCGAGGCCGAGGAGAAGTAGACGACGGTTCCCATGCCCTCCTCCTTCACCGACCGCGCGAGTGCGTGACGCACGGATGGAATCGTCCCGGACCGCCGGGCTACGCCGGTCCGGGACGAAGCTTTGCGGAGGTCAGACCGCGACGGCCATGGCCTGGTGGGCCAGCGCGCGGATCTTGTCCGGGCGGAACCCGGACCAGTGGTCGCCGTCGGCGAAGACGACGGGCGCCTGGAGGTAACCCAGCGCCTTGACCGTCTGCAGTGCCTCGACGTCCGTCGAGATGTCGACGACCTCGTAGGTCAGCCCGTGCTTGTCCAGGGCCCGGTACGTGGCATCGCACTGGACACAGGCCGGCTTGCTGAAGACGGTGATGCTCATCGGAGCCGATCTCCTCTCGGTGCGGTGCCCGCGGGGGGCTGGTCGCCGAGTGAAATCACAGGTCTGTCATTCCGGCCTCGGGACCCCCGACACTACACCTAGTGGTCGGTAGAGCAAACAGCCCCAAGACCTTGTGTCGGCGTGTCGCGCCGGGTCGGCGTGTCGGTGGTGCCCGCGGGTCCATGCTCGCACCGTCCCACCGACCACTGACACCGCTGCGGCGGCCCCCACAGGCCTCGGCGCGCCCCTCGCGGGGGACCGCCGGCGGCCCGTGGGCGGCCGGGTCCGGCGGCTGCGAGCGCCCCCTGCGGCGCGGACCCGGGCCGCGCGCTGGGGCGCTTCGCGTGGCCCATCCCACACCCCGGGGCCACAGACAGGCCCACCGTGCATCGCGCATCATGGGCGGGTGGAGAAGATGAACGTCGAGAGCTTCAACCTCGACCACCGGACGGTCGCCGCACCGTACGTACGGGTCGCGGACACCAAGGAGCTGCCGGGCGGTGACGTCCTCGTCAAGTACGACGTGCGCTTCTGCCAGCCGAACGCCGACCACCTCGAGATGCCGGTGGTCCACTCGCTCGAGCACCTCATGGCCGAGCACATGCGCTCCCACACGGACGCGGTGGTGGACATCTCGCCCATGGGCTGCCAGACCGGCTTCTACGCCCTGCTCGCCGGGGGCACCTACGAGGAGTTCCTCGACACGCTCGAGGCCACCCTCGCCGACGTGCTCGAGGCCACCGAGGTCCCCGCCGCCAACGAGGTGCAGTGCGGGTGGGGCGCCAGCCACTCCCTCGAGGGCGCCCAGCGCGCCGCCGCTGAGTTCCTCGCCCACCGCGCCGAGTGGACGCAGGTGCTCGCGTGAGCCCCGAGAGGACCCCGGTCCTCTCCCCCGCTCCCCCCAACGCCACGACGGTCGACGCGGTCATCATCACGGCGATGGACTCCGAGCTCGCGCCGTTCGAGCGACGCGCCAGCGACCTCAGCACGCCGCGCCAGGTGGGTCACGCCCGCACGTCCCTCGCGACCGTCTCCGGCCGCAGGCTCCTGCTCGTCCGTTCCGGGATCGGCACGGTCAACGCCGCCGTCGCCACCGCGCTGGCCGTGCACGCCGTGCGCACCTCGATCGTCGTCAGCTCGGGCTCCGCCGGTGGCCTCGGTGTCGGCGTCCGCGTCGGTGACGTCGTCGTCGGCTCCGACTACACCTACAGCGACGCCGACGCGACGGCGTTCGGGTACACGCTGGGCCAGGTGCCCGGCATGCCCGTGAGCTACCCCGGGGCGCCCGCGCTCGTCGAGCGCGCCAAGGCGCGGTCCGGCGTCCTCGTCGGCCAGATGGTCACCAGCGACAGCTTCGTGGACGCGCGGATGGTCGACCACGTCCGCGCGGCCTTCCCGCACGCCCTCACCACCGACATGGAGTCGGCGGCCATCGCGCAGGCGTGCCACTCCTTCGGCCTGCCGTTCGTCTCCGTGCGGGGGATCTCCGACCTCTGCGGCCCCAGCGCCGGGGAGGCCTTCAACCTCGCCGTCGACGACGTCGCCGCCCTCGCTGCCGACCTCGCGCTCGACCTCGCCACGGGCCAGTCCGCCTCCTGACGCCGCGCGCCCCGGGTCGCGGTCGCCGCTGATCTCCGGTTCCATTCGATGGACAGCACCGCGAGAACCTGGGAGTGACGAGATGGACGACAACCTGTGGCTGTGGATCCTGATCGGTGTCGTCGTCCTGGCGGTCATCGTGGCCCTCGTGATGGTGTCCCGGCGCAAGGGCCGCGAGCGCGAGGCGCAGCGCCAGCGGGAGAACCGCGCGCACGCCGCTGACCTCCGCGCCCACGCCGAGGAGCAGGACATCGCCGCCAAGCAGCGTGAGGCCGACGCCGCCACTGCGGACGCCGAGGCCAAGCGCGCCCGCGTCGAGGCGGACAAGCTCGAGCGCGAGGCGCGCCAGCGCAGCGAGGCGGCCGCCACGCTGCGCGACCAGGTCGACCAGGAGTACGCCGACGCCGACGACCTCGACCCCGTGGAGAAGTCCGGCGGGGCCGTGCGCTCCGACCTGGCCTCGGGTGGCGCGTCCGTAGACCGGGGCGGCTCCGGTCGCTCGGACCAGGACGCCACCACGGCCGACGACGCGGACGGCCACGGCCGCCACGAGGCACGCCCCGGCGGCGACGCCGACGGGCGGGCCTAGCCCACGCCGCCACGCCGCGCGCCCGACCGACGGGTAGTGGCCCGTGCTCGTGCGGGCGCGACGTCCGTCACGGGTTCGTGAGGTCGATCCCGTCCGGGCTGGCGGGGCCGCCGAGCTCGCGGAGGGTGCGCACGACAAGTGCCACGGCCTCCTCGACGACGCCGTCGTCGGCGTACCGGCTGGGCGGGGCGCCGTCGTCGGCGGGGAAGTGCCGGACGAACCCGTGCGCGCCGACCTGGGGCGGGACGTTCCACCCCAGGGCGAGGAAGGCGGCTCGAACGGCGTCCGGGTCCGCGCCGGGCGACTCGCCGGTGCACTCGGCGTAGAGGTAGGTGTCCTGCCGCCGGAGCTCGATCGTGGTCCCGCTCGCCATGACCGTCACGCGTTCGTCGTCGGCGAGGTCGGTGAGCGCGGAGGTGAGCCGGTCGGTGAGGGAGTCCCAGGTCGCCATGCAGGCAGGCTAGCCCCGCCGTCCTCCGGGATCCTCGCTACCGGCGTTGTCCGGCCCCGGCGTCCCCGGCAGCTGGCTGGCGCGCACCAGCCGCAGCGCCGTGACGAGGACGATGCCGCCGAGCATGTTCAGCGGCACGACGTAGGCGAACCACGCGAGCCACTCGCCGTACCCCACGCGCCCCTCGGCGTGGATGGCGCCGAAGATGAGGATCGAGTCGAGCACCGAGTGGAACAAGGAGAGCCCCGCGAGCAGGAACGCGCAGCCGAACGACGCGATGATCTTCGCGACGTCGCTCTCGGTCCCGGTGTGCATGCGGGTCAGCACGGTGATGACGCCACCGCCCAGGACCGCGAGGCACACCGAGCGCAGGTCGAGCGGGGCGTCGACGAAGTGCCGGGCGGACTCGGTGAGCGTGGGCCCGAACTCCGGGAAGGCGTGGGCGACGAGCCACATGAAGACCCACCCGCCCACGAGGTTCATCGCCAGCGTGACGGCCCACAGGCGGAGGAGGTCGAGGACGGTCCCGCGGCCGGCGAACACCGCCAGGACGGGGAGCAGGAAGTCCTCGGTGAACAGCTCGCTGTGGGCGAGCAGGAGCGCGACGAAGCCGATCCCGAACGCCAGGCCGGCGAGCAGGTGGTTGCCCGTCTCGTGGAGCACCGCGAGGTAGGCGAGCACGCCCAGGCCCACCTCGAGCCCGCCGAACAGTCCGGTGGTGAGCAGGGCACGGCCGCCGCGGTGCAGCCGCTCGGTGCCCTCGTCGGTGCCCTGCTGGAAGGAGTCGACCACCTCGGTCTCGACGCCGACCGCCCGGGGGTCCTCTTCTGTCATGGCGCCACGGTAGGCGGGCCACGTCCGGGTCGCCCCCCCGGCTGCCTGGCTAGTCTCGACGGCATGGCTGACGGTGAGCTCCTCGACCGCCTCGTCGCACTCGGCGCCGCCCACGGCCGCCCGGCGGCCGACGTCGAGCCGCGCAGCGTCCGCTTCGCCGAGCGCGGCTCCGGGGAACCCGGGGGCTGGTGGCCCGAGGTGGAGGTCGAGCTCGGCGACGGCGACGAGACGCGCGATCAGCTGAGCGTCGGGAGCGTCGTCCTCGAGGTCCCCCGCGCCGACACCCTCGCCGTCGCCGAGGCCCTGCTCACCGGCCGGGGGGTCTACCGCAGCGCGCGCCCGGCCCTCGGAGGTGGCCTGCGCGGGGTGCTCGCCGTGTTCCGCCGGGCTCTGCGGGCGTCGATCGTCGTCGTCCTCCCCGGCGGGCGCCGGTACTCCGGCACGATCCCCGTGTGGGCGTGGGACGCCGCCCGCGCGGTCGGGACGGTCCCGGCCGGGGCCGGGTCCCCCGACCCCTTCACGGCGTGGGTCGAGCGTCTCCCCGAGGCGCCGGGCAGCTCTCCCGCTCCGGGCCCAGGTCCAGGTCCTTCCCGATGAGCACCAGGCCCGCCGACTGCGCGGCCCCGCAGTGGCCCTCGACCGGGCCGTACTCGACCGCGAGGACCGGCAAGCCCGCCTCGCGCAGCGCCCGGTAGTCCCCGCAGGAGCCCTCCGCGACGCACTCCTCGACGACGGCGAGATCCACCTCCGCGGCCAGCGGCTCGACCAGCTCCGGGGCGTTCTTCAGGGCGACGGCGAGGCCCTCGGCGTGCGCGGCGTCGACGAGCGCGCGCACGTAGGCCTCCGAGTCGGCCACGGTGAGAGGGAAACCCGTGTCGTTGGCGTAGGCGTCGACGTTGTCGAGCTCGACGCCGTCGAAGCCGGCCTCGGCGCAGCGCTGCAGGCGGGGCGCCACCCAGTCGAGCAGGACGTCCCGCTCGCGCACGTCGAGCCACCGTTCGTCGGGCCAGCCCTCCAGCGGCTCGCCGACGACGGCGTCGGGGAGGTCACCGGCGTCCTCGCGCCACTCCTCCACCGAGCCGACCGAGACGTAGCAGAGCACCCGGGCCCCGCCGGCCTGGAGGGCGGCGACCTGTGCGGGCGTGACGGCGTCGGGCTCGAGGTCGTAGACGTCCGCGTCCACGACGGCGAGCGGGCCGGTGAGCTGGTACTGCCAGGTGGTGACGTCGTCCGCGTCCGGGTGCCACCAGGTGCCCTCGGCGGTGCTGGACGGGGGGGCGCTCGGCGTCGCGGAGCTGTCCGGCGGCGGGGCCGCACCGGAGCAGCCGGCGAGGGTCACGCCCAAGGCGAGCACCGCCGCGGCCCGGCGCGCGCGTCCCGGGCGGGTCATCGCGGCAGCGTATCCGCACCGAGCTCCATCCACAGTCGGGCCCTGCGCTGTGGATAACTCCGGTGGCTCACCTCGTCGAGAGGTCGTCGGGGACGGCGTGACGCCGGAAGCATCAACCGCTAGGCGTGCACCGCCGTCGTCTCCGGTGCAGCGTCCGACGGCGCCGCGTCCTCGGCCGTCGCGGCGTGCCGGCCGGCCCGCCTCGTCTGACGCCGCTCCGTCCGCCCCTCGATGACGGAGTAGAACGTCGGGACGAGGAGGAGGGTGAGCACGGTCGAGGTGATGAGCCCGCCGATGACGACGAGCGCGAGGGGCTGGGAGATGAAGGCCCCGCCACCCGTGAGGCCGATGGCCATGGGCGTGAGCGCCCCGATCGTCGCCGCCGCCGTCATGAGGATGGGCCGCAGTCGGTGCCGGCCGCCCTCCTCGATCGCCTCGCGCAGCCCCATGCCCTGCCGGCGGTACTGGTTGATGAGGTCGATGAGGACGATGGCGTTGGTGACGACGACGCCCACGAGCATGAGCGCCCCGATGAGCGCCGGGACGCCGAGCGGGGTGCCGGTCAGGAGGAGCAGCGCGATGGCGCCGGTGGCCGCGAACGGCACGGAGATGAGGAGGATGAGCGGCTGCACGAGCGACTTGAAGGTCGCCACCATGACGACGTAGACGATGGCGATCGACAGCGCCAGCGCGAGGCCGAGGTTGGCGAAGGCGTCGTCCTGCTGCGCGCTGACGCCCCCGATCTCGGCGCTGACGCCCTCGGGCAGGTCGAGCCCGTCGAGCGCTCCCTGGAGCGCGGCCGTCGTGGCTCCCAGGTCCGAGGCGGTCGCCGTGGCCGTGATGGATGCGGACCGCAGGCCGTCAGCACGGGTGATCGTCACCGGCTGCGCGACCTCCTCGACGTCGGCGACGGCGTCGAGGGGGACCTGGCCGGCGGGACCCGCAAGGGGCAGCGCACGCAGCTCGTCGACGGTCATCGGCGCGGCGCCGGTGCGCAGGACGAGGTTCTGGACGCCGTCGGCCGTGGTGATCGCGCCGAGCGTCGTGCCGCTCAGGGCAGCCGAGACGGTCTGGCCGATCTGCGCCTCGGTCAGCCCCACCGCGGCGGCGGCCGCGCGGTCGACGCTCACCTCGACCGTCGGGAGGTCCGCCGCGAGGTTGGAGGCCACGTCGGTGACACCGTCGAGCTCGCGCACGGCGTCCTCGACCCCGGTGGCGGCCTCGGCCACAGCGTCCCCGTCGGCGCCCGAGACGATGACCTCGAGGCCGCCGGCGAACCCGGCCATGCCGGCCGAGACGGTGACGTCACCGGCGTCGACGTCCGCAAGACCGGCACGCAGCGCGTCCTCGGCCACGACGGCGTCCGCGTCGAGCTCGAGCGTGAGGGAGAAGGTCGTGCTCCCGTCACCCCCGAGGAAGGCGGAGGCGCCGCCTCCGGAGCCACCGGTCACCTGGTACGTCTCCAGGCCGTCGAGATCGGCGACGACCTCCTCGACGCGTGTGGCCGCGGCGTCCATGGCCTCGAGCGACGTCCCCGCCGGCAGGGACTGGGTGACGGTGAGGGTGTTCTGGCCGGTGTCGCCGATGAACTCGGTCTCGAGCTGGGTGGCGAGTCCGACGGTCCCGCCGAGGATGGCCACGGCGACGACGGTGGTGACGACCGGGCGCGCGAGCACGGTCCGCAGCGAGCGCACGTAGCCGCGCTGGAGCACGCCCCGGCGCTCCTTCTCCTCGGCCTGCGCGCGCGCGGCGTCGGCGCCGTCGCCCGGCGCCTTGAGGAACCACCAGGCGAGGACGGGGACGATCGTCAGCGCGACGAGGAGCGAGGCGACCAGGGCGAGCGCGACGGTGAAGGCGAAGGGCCGGAACAGCTCGCCGACCATGCCGCCGACCAGCCCGATCGGCACGAAGACGGCCGCGGTGGCGATCGTCGAGGACGTGATGGCCCCGCCGACCTCGCGGACGCCGTCGAGGATCGCGGTCCGGCGGTCCTTCCCGTAGCTCAGGTGCCGGTTGATGTTCTCGATGACGACGATGGAGTCGTCGACGACGCGCCCGATCGAGATGGTGAGCGCGGCCAGGGTGAAGAGGTTGAGGGAGAACCCGACGACCTTGAGCCCGATGAGCGCAACGATGAGCGAGAGGGGGATGGACACCGCGGTCACCGACGTCGCCCGGACCGAGCGCAGGAACGCCATGATGACGATGACGGCGAAGAGGAGGCCGAGCAGCCCCTCGACGGCGAGGTCCTCGACCGACTGCTCGATGAAGGGCGCCTGGTCGAAGACGACGACCGTCCGTGCCCCCTCGCCGAGCGCGTCACGCAGGTCGGGCAGGAGCTCCTGCACGGCGTGCGAGACCTCGACCGTGTTCCCGGCCGGCGTCTTCGTGATGGCGATGCCGAAGCTGTCCTCACCGTCCGTCCGGGTGAAGCTCGTCGGGGCGACGTCGGCAGCACTGACGTCCGCGAGGGCGTCGAGGCGGACCGGTCCGGTGGCGGTGGGCAGCGGGAGGGCCGCGACCTCCTCCGCGCTCGTCAGACGCGAGCCGACCTGGACACTGAGCGTCTGCTCCCCGCTGGTGAGGGAGCCGGCGGGGATGACGACGCCGTTGGCGGCGAGGGTGGCACCGATGACCTCGGGCGAGAGCCCCGCCGCGGCGAGGGCCGCGAGGTCGACGTCGATGACGACCTCCTGCTCCGTCGTGCCGGTCAGGGCCACGTCGCGGACGCCGGAGATGCGTTCGAGCTCGGGGACGACGACCGTCTCGAGGGTCTCGGCGGTGGCCGCCGGGTCGGCGTCGGCGGTCACGGCGAGCTGGATGACGGGGAGGTCGTCGATGCCGCCGGAGATCACCTGGGTCTCAGCGGTCTCCGGCAGGGCGGAGGAGAGGCGGCTGATGGCGGCCTCGAGGTCCTGCTGCGCGCCGGCGGCGTCCGTGCCGTACTCGAGGGCGAGCATGACGACCGAGACGCCGGCACTCGAGGTCGACGTCGTCGACTCCAGGCCCGCGACGGAGCCGGCCGCCTGCTCGACGAGGTCGGTCACCTGCTGCTCGACGACGTCGGGTGCGGCGCCCGGGTAGGTCGTCACGGCGCCGACGACGGGCAGCTCGAGCGAGGGGATGAGCTCCTGCTTGAGCGCCGTCGTCGCCCACAGCCCACCGAGGATGGCGAAGACGGTGGCGAGGGCGACGAGCGCCCGGTTGGACAGACTGAACCGGGCGAGGTGCGCCACACGAGCTCCCAGGGGGCAAATTTACTTAGGACGAGGCGAAGTAAGATTACCCCATGGACGAGAAGGCCGACCTCGTGCGTGAGGTCTCGCGCCTCCAGGACGAGGTGACCCGGCTCCTCGCCCGCGAGCGCCTCGCGCCCATGCTCCGGACCACCCTGACGATCCAGCAGCTCAAGGTCCTCATGATCCTGCGCCTCGAGGGGCCGCTCGGCGGCAAGGACCTGGCGGGCCGGCTCGACGTCTCCATGGCGACCGTCACCGGGCTCGTCGACCGCCTCGTCAAGCGCGGCATGCTCGAGCGGCGGGCCGCACCGGCGGACCGGCGGGTCCACCTCGTCGGGCTCAGCACCGAGGGCGAGCGCACCGTCGTCGAGCTCGAGAGCGTCGGCGAGAGGGCGCGCGCGCTCATCCTCAACGAGATGGACGTCGAGGGCCTGCGGGCGCTCGCCCGGGGCTTCGCGGCGATGGCCGAGGCGGTCGAGCACGTCGCCGCCCGGCCTGAGCGGCCCGAGTAGGGAGCACCCCCCGGCGATGGCCGGGGCGGGACCCGAGCCCGGAACGACGAAGCGGCGGAGTCCCCGAGATTGCCTGGGACTCCGCCGCTGAGCGCTGTGCGCGAGGGGGGAGTTGAACCCCCACGCCCTTTCGGGCACACGGACCTGAACCGTGCGCGTCTGCCTATTCCGCCACTCGCGCGCTGCCGTCGAAACGGCGGGGCCAAGATTAGCACGCACCCAGGAGCGCTCCGCCCCGCCCGTGGCCGGCCACCGCAGAGCGCTCCACCACGGATCGGGGCCGCAGCCGCGCGGCCCGGCCGCCCGTGACCCGCACCGCGATCCCGTCAGCGTTTCTGCATGATCACGAGAAGCGGGTGGCAGGAGGCCCGCGCACCCGCCGAACCGGGCGATGAGCGGGCGCGCGAAGGGCGCGTGCACCACGATGGATGCAGGATCGTTACGATCGTCGGACGAGCAGCGCGTCCGCGACCGGCCGACCCGCTGCACTGACCGGGCTGGCGAGCGGAAGGAGGTGCGCGCGATGGGAGCCCTCGACCGGTTCGAGAAGAAGGTCGAGAACGTCGTGAGCAACGCCTTCGCGCGGGCGTTCCGCAGCGAGGTCAAGCCCGTGGAGATCGCCAGCGCGGTCCGCCGCGAGATGGACGACCGCGCCGCCGCCGTCACCCGCGGCCGCACCGTCGTGCCCAACGAGTTCACCGTCCGGCTCAGCCCCACCGACCACGAGCACGTGACGGCGTGGGGCGCCGACGCCCTCGCGGAGGAGATCGCCGACGCCGCCACCGAGCACGCCACCTCCCAGCGCTACGCGTTCGTCGGCCCCGTGAAGGTGGCCTTCGAGACCGAGGACGAGCTGAGCACCGGCCGCTTCGACGTCGTCGCCGCCACCCGGCGCGGCACCGTCGCCCCGGCCACGTCGACGGCGGCGTCGGCCCGCCACCCCATCGTCGACATCGACGGGCAGCGGTACATCCTCACCGGCCCCGTCACCGTGCTGGGCCGGGGCTCGGAGGCGGACATCGTCGTCGACGACCCCGGTGTCTCCCGCCGCCACCTGGAGATCCGCGTGACGGCGTCGGGCACCATCGCCACGGACCTCGGCTCAACGAACGGCACCTTCGTCGAGGGCCACCGGGTCCAGGCGGCCACGCTCGTCGACGGCAACACCATCACCATCGGCCGCACCCGCATCCTCTTCTGGACGGCCGCCGACAGCGGCCCCGACGACGAATTCGGCGGGTGACCACCCCCTGATGAGCGAGCTCGCCGTCACCTTGCTGCGCCTGAGCTACCTGGTGCTCCTGTGGGTCTTCGTCCTGGGCGCCCTAGCGGTGCTGCGCCAGGACATCTTCGGCACCCGCCTCAACCGCCGCCCCCAGCGGGACCGGCGCGCGGCTGCGGCCGCCACCGCCCGCAAGGCCGCCGCCGCCCCGCCGTCCGCGCCGCCCCGGCCCGCGCCCCAGCCGGCCGCCCCGGTGCGGACCGGTACCCGCCACACCCCCACCCGCCTCGTCGTCAGCGCCGGACCGCTCGCCGGGGCGTCCCTCCCGCTCGGGCCGGGCCCGATCCTCGTCGGCCGCGCCCCGGGGTGCACCCTCGTGCTCGACGACGACTACTCCTCGGGCCGGCACGCCCGCTTCTTCCCGCAGGACGGCCAGTGGTGGCTCGAGGACCTCGGCTCGACGAACGGCACGTTCGTGCGGGACGAGCGCATCTCCACCCCGGTCGTCGTCCCGGCCGGCACCCCCGTCCGCATCGGCCAGACCGTCATCGAGCTGCAGCGGTAGGGGCCATGAGCATCGTCCTGCACTACGGAGCCCGGTCCGACGTCGGCCTCGTCCGCTCGTCCAACCAGGACTCCGCCTACGCCGGGCCGAACCTGCTCGTCCTGGCCGACGGGATGGGCGGTCCCGCCGGCGGCGACATCGCCTCCTCCGTCGTCGTCGCCCACCTGGTGCCCCTCGACGCCGAGGCCCACGGCGGGGACGACCTCCTCGACCACCTGCGCCGCGCGCTGGCCGCCGCCCACACCGAGCTGGAGGAGCGCGCGGAGGCCGACCCGGAGCTCGCCGGCCTGGGCACGACGTGCATCGCCATCCTCCGCTCGGACACCAAGCTGGCGATGGTCCACATCGGCGACTCCCGGGCCTACCTCCTGCGCGGCGGCGAGCTCACCCAGGTGACGGCGGACCACACGTTCGTCCAGCACCTCGTCGACCTCGGCAAGCTCACCCCGGACCAGGCCGAGCGTCACCCGCAGCGTTCCGTCCTCCTGCGGGTGCTCGGCGACACCGACAGCGACGTCCTCCTCGACGAGTCGGTCCGCGAGGGACGCCCCGGGGACCGGTGGCTCCTGTGCTCCGACGGCCTGTCCGGCGTCGTCAGCCCCGAGACCATCGCCGAGACCCTACGCACCGTCGCGGACCCCGGTGAGTGCGCCGAGGACCTCATCGCCCTCGCCCTGCGGGCTGGCGGCCCGGACAACGTCACGTGCGTCGTCGCCGACGTCCTCGCCGCCGAGGGCCTGCCCGACGGCGCCGCGCCGCCGACGACGCCGCAGGTGGTGGGGGCCGCCGCGACCGACCGGCTGCGCCGCACCCGCGGCACGACGGGCGCGGCGGGACGGGCCGCCGCCCTGGCCGCGGCGGCCGCCGGACCGGCCCCCGACACCGACGACGACGACACCGCGCCCCGCTCGTCGCGGGGCCGGTGGATCGCGGGCGGCTTCCTCGTCCTCGTCCTCCTCGCCGCCGTGGGCGCGGCCGGCGTGCTGGGCTACCGGTGGACGCAGTCGCAGTACTTCCTCGCGCCGGCGGACGACATGGTCGCCATCTACCAGGGCATCCCGCAGGAGGTCGGCCCGCTGAGCCTCGCCACCCTGCACGAGACGACCGACGTCGCGCTCGCCGACCTGCCCGGGTACGCCCGCGACCGCCTGGGCGACGCCATCACCGTGTCCTCCCTCGACGAGGCGCAGGAGCGGGTCGAGGCCCTGCGCGGGGAGTCCCGGCCCGCGACCACCGACGCGACGGCCGACGCCCCCGCGGGCCCCAGCCCCAGCCCCAGCCCCAGCCCCAGCCCCAGCGGCGCGACCACCGGCGCCCCGGCGCCCGCCGGCGCAGGCGCCGCACCGGTGCCCTCATGGTGACCATCACCGAGCAGCGCGCCCGGTCCGGGCGGGGTGTCGAGCTGGTGCTCCTCCTCCTGGCCCTCGCCGTCGGGCTCTACGCGTACGCGCAGGTGGGCCTGGCGACCACGGGCGCCCTGCCCGTCGGCATGGCCGTGCACGGCGGTTCGCTCGCCGTCCTCGCGCTCGGCACGCACGTGGTGCTGCGCTGGCGCGCCTCCTACGCCGACCCCGTCATCCTCCCCGTCGTCGTCGCCCTCAACGGCATCGGCCTCGCGATGATCTACCGGCTCGACCAGGCGTACGAGGCCGCCGACCGCACCGCCGGGTTCGCCGACCGGCAGGTCCTGTGGACCGCCATCGGCGTCCTGGCCGCCGTCGGCGTGCTCATCGCCCTGCGGGACCACCGCACGCTGCGCCGCTACACCTACACCGCCATGGTGGCCGGCCTCGTCCTGCTCCTGCTGCCCCTCCTTCCGGGCCTCGGCAAGACGATCAACGGCGCCCGCATCTGGATCGGCATCGGCCCGCTGTCCTTCCAGCCGGCCGAGCTCGCCAAGATCGTCCTGGCCGTCTTCTTCGCCGGCTACCTCGTGACCCAGCGGGACAACCTCGCCCTCGCCGGCCCGAAGGTGCTCGGGCTCCAGCTGCCGCGCCTGCGCCACCTCGGCCCGATCCTCCTCGCCTGGGGCGTCGCGCTCGTCGTCCTCGTCTTCCAGCGCGACCTCGGCGCCGCCCTGCTCTTCTTCGCCCTCTTCGTCGCCATGCTCTACGTCGCCACCGAGCGGCTCAGCTGGGTGATCATCGGCCTGCTGCTCTTCGGGGGCGGCGCGGCCCTGGCGGCCACCGCGTTCCCGCACGTCGGTGCGCGCTTCGACGTGTGGCTCGACGCCCTCTCGCCGGAGATCTACAACCGCCAGCCCGGCGGGTCCTACCAGGTGGTGCAGGGCCTCTTCGGGCTGGCCAGCGGCGGCCTCATGGGGACCGGCTGGGGAGAGGGGCGCCCCGACGTCGTCCCCTTCGCCAACTCCGACTTCATCATCGCCTCCCTCGGCGAGGAGCTCGGCCTGACCGGCCTCATCGCCATCCTCGTGTGCTACCTCCTCCTCGCCGAGCGCGGGCTGCGCGCGGCGATCGGCGTCCGGGACGGCTTCGGCAAGCTCCTCGCCTCCGGCCTCGCGTTCGTCGTCGCGTTCCAGTGCTTCGTCGTGGTCGGTGGCGTCACCCGCCTGATCCCGCTCACCGGCCTCACCATGCCGTTCCTCGCCCAGGGCGGCTCGTCGCTCCTGGTGAACTGGATGATCGTCGCCCTGCTCCTGCGGGTCTCCGACAGCGCCCGGCGCCCGGCGCCGCTCACCGGTGACCTGCCCATCGCCCCCATCGCCGGGGGCGGGCCGTCGGTCCCGGTCGACGGCGGCATGCCCGAGGCCGACGACTCCTCCCCCACCGAGGTGGTGAGGCTGCGATGAACACCCCGATCCGGCGCCTGACGACCGTCGTCGCCCTCATGTTCGTGGCCCTCATGGTCATGGCCACCTCGGTGCAGTTCGTCCAGGCCCCCGCCCTCAACGCGGACGGCCGCAACGTCCGCACCGTCTACCGCGAGTTCGGCCGGGACCGCGGGCCGATCGTCGTCGCCGGCGACGCCGTGGCCGTCTCCACGCCCGTCGACGACGTCTACGGCTACCAGCGCTCCTACCCGGGCGGGGCGCTCTACGCGCCGGTCACCGGGTACTTCTCCGCCGCGCTCAGCTCGATGACCGGCATGGAGGCCGCCGCCAACCCGGTCCTCAACGGCACGTCCGACTCCCTCCTCGTCCAGCGCATCCAGGACCTCATCACCGGTGCGCAGCCGCAGGGCGGGTCCGTCGAGCTCACCATCGACCCCGTCGTCCAGCAGGCCGCGTGGGACGCCCTGGGCGACCAGCGGGGGGCCGTCGTCGCCCTCGACCCCCAGACCGGCGCGATCCTCGCGCTCGTCTCCACGCCGAGCTACGACCCCGACCCGCTCGCGGCGCACTCGAGCGCCGAGGCGCAGGCGGCCTACGACGCCCTCCTCGCCGACCCGGCGGACCCGTTGACCAACCGGGCCATCGGCGGGGACCTCTACCCCCCGGGGTCGAGCTTCAAGCTCGTCGTCGCGGCCGCCCTGCTCGAGTCCGGGGACTACGGGCCCGACTCCGAGGTGCCGGCCCCGGCCGAGCTCCAGCTGCCCCAGTCGACCCAGGTGGTGCGCAACCCGGGCGGCATCTCCTGCACGGCCAACGACACGGCGCCGCTCATCTACACCCTGCAGGAGTCCTGCAACACCACGTTCGCCGCCCTCGGCATGGAGCTGGGCCAGGACGCGCTGCGGGAGCAGGCCGAGGCCTTCGGGTTCGGCGCCCCCCTGGAGATCCCGCTGCGGGTCACGCCGTCGGTCTACCCCACCGACCTCGACGAGGCCCAGACCGCCATGACGGCGATCGGCCAGTACGACGTGCGGGCCACGCCGCTGCAGATGGCGATGGTCTCCGCCGCCATCGCCAACGACGGCGTGCAGATGCGGCCCTACCTCGTGGCGACGGAGCGCGGCCCGGACCTGGAGGTCCTGCGCACCACCGAGCCCGACGAGCTGCGCCGGTCGGTGTCGACGGAGACGGCGGAGGAGCTCACCGCCATGATGGTCAACGTCGTCGAGCAGGGCACGGGCTCCGCGGCCCAGATCCCGGGCGTCGACGTCGCCGCGAAGACCGGCAGCGCCCAGGCCGGCGAGGGCCGCTCGCCCCACGCGTGGTTCACGGCGTTCGCGCCGGCCGAGGACCCCGAGGTCGCCATCGCCGTGCTCGTCGAGTACGGCGGCAACGAGGGCGACCTCGCCTCCGGCGGGACGACGGCGGCGCCCATCGCCCGACAGGTCCTCGAGGCGGTGCTCGACCGGTGAGGCCGCAGGCGGGGCTGCTCCTCATGGGCCGCTACCAGCTGCGCTCCCGGATCGCGCTGGGCGGCATGGGCGAGGTGTGGCGCGCGTGGGACGTCGACGCCGAGCGCGCGGTCGCCGCCAAGGTGCTCCGTCCCGAGCTCGCCGGGCAGGAGGCCTTCCTCGCCCGGCTCCGCGCCGAGGCCCGCAACAGCGCCGGGCTGCACCACCCCAACATCGCCGCCCTGCTCGACTACGGCGAGCAGGACGGCTCCGGGTTCCTCGTCATGGAGCTCGTCGACGGCGAGCCGATGACCGCCCTGCTGGAACGCCGCGGCACCCTCCCGGCGGCCGAGCTCCTCCCCGTTCTCGCCCAGGTGGCCCGGGGCCTGCACGCCGCCCACGCGGCCGGTGTGGTGCACCGCGACGTCAAGCCGTCGAACATCCTGCTCCCGCCGGGCGGCCCCGTGAAGATCACCGACTTCGGGATCTCGCTCGCCGCCGGGCAGCCGGCGCTCACGGCCGCGGGGATGGTCATGGGGACCGCCCAGTACCTCTCCCCCGAGCAGGCCACCGGCCGGCCCGCGACCCCGCTCAGCGACCTCTACGCCCTCGGCATCGTCGCGTACGAGGCCCTGGCCGGGCGCCGGCCCTTCACCGGCCGCACCGAGGTGGAGATCGCCGTCCAGCACGTCGACGCGCCGGTCCCGCCGCTGCCCGACGACGTCCCGGCTCCCGTCCGGGACGTCGTCGCCCGCCTGCTCGCCAAGCACCCCGCGCTGCGCCCACCCTCGGGCGAGGCACTGGCCCGCGAGCTCGACCGGCTCGCCCGCCCGTCGCACGCGCCGTCGTGCTCGGTCCCGTCCGCCGCCTCGGCCCCGCGCCCGGGGACGGTGCGCCGACGACGCGACCGGACCCGCCGCGCGATGGGCGCCGTCGGTGTGGGGCTCGCCACGACCATCGGCGCAATGGCGCCCGGCACGGTCCCCAGCACCCCCGGCATCGGTACGCTGGCCCTGCCCGAGGACTCGGGCGCCGCCGGCGCGCGTGAGACCGATCGAATGACTGCGAGGGACTCCTAGTGGTGGACGAGGTACCGCGCATGCTCGGCGGCCGCTACGAGGTCCGCGACCTCATCGGACGCGGCGGCATGGCCGAGGTGTACATCGGCTACGACCGGCGCCTGTCGCGCACCGTGGCCATCAAGGTGCTGCGCTCCGACCTCGCCCGGGACCCCACCTTCCAGGCGCGCTTCCGCCGCGAGGCCCAGTCCGCGGCCGCCCTCAACCACCCGGCGATCGTCTCCGTCTACGACACGGGCGAGGACGACGTCGTCACGGCGTCGGGCCAGAGCGCCCACGTGCCCTACATCGTCATGGAGTACGTCGAGGGCCACACCGTCCGCTCGCTCCTCACCGACGGCACACCCGTGCCCATCGACGAGGCGGTCGAGATCGTCAGCGGCGTCCTCGGGGCGCTGGAGTACTCCCACCGCGAGGGCATCGTCCACCGGGACATCAAGCCCGGGAACGTCATGCTCACCCCGACCGGCGCCGTCAAGGTCATGGACTTCGGCATCGCCCGCGCCATGGCCGACTCCGCCGCGACGATGACCCAGACGCACGCCGTCGTCGGGACCGCCCAGTACCTCTCGCCCGAGCAGGCGCGTGGCGAGGTCGTCGACGCCCGGTCGGACCTGTACTCCACCGGCTGCCTGCTCTTCGAGCTCCTCACCGGCCAGCCGCCCTTCAGCGGGGACTCCGCCGTCGCCGTCGCCTACCAGCACGTGCGCGAGGTCCCGCGGGCACCCAGCGACATCGCCCCCGACATCCCCGAGGCCCTCGACCGCGTCGTCCTCAAGGCGCTGGCCAAGGACCGCGAGGACCGCTACCCCGACGCCGCCGCCATGCGCGCCGACCTCGAGGCCGCCGCCCGCGGTGGCACCGTCCACGCCCCCGCCGTCGGCGCCTGGGCCGGCGCGACGTCCGTCATGGCGGCCGCACCGGCCACGCGGGCCATGCCCGCGGCCGTCGCCGCCGCCCGCACCGGCACCCAGGTCCCGGTCGAGGAGCCCGAGGAGGACAAGCGCTCCCCCTGGTGGGTGTGGCTGCTCGTCGTCATCGGGCTGGTCGCGGCCATCGGGATCGGCTACCTCCTGCTCACCCGGGACGAGGAGCCGGTGGACGAGGTCACCGTCGTCGAGGTCCCCCCGCTCGAGGGGCTCGACGAGCCCGCGGCCCGCCAGGCCATCGAGGGCGAGGACCTCGTCTTCGCCCTCGGCGAGCCCGAGGTCTCCGACACCGTCGAGGAGGGGCTCTTCACGAGCGCCGACCCGGCCGTGGGCACGGAGGTCGAGGAGGGCGACACGGTCACCGTGCGGTTCTCCGCCGGCCCGGACCAGATCGAGATCCCCGACGTCATCGGCAGGAGCCAGGACCAGGCGCGGGAGATCCTCGCCGAGGCGGGCCTGGAGAACATCCGCACGGCCACCGTCAACGATCCCGAGTGGGAGGCGGACCGCGTCGCGAGCACCGACCCGGCCGTGGGCGAGCCGGTGAGCCCCGACAGCGTCGTGACGCTCAACCTCGCCACCGGCAACGTCGACGTGCCCAGCGTGGTCGACCTGCCGGTCGAGCAGGCCAGCGCGCAGCTCAACGACCTCACCATCAACGTCACCACCGTCGACGAGGCCACGGCCGGCGTCGAGCCCGGGACGGTCATCGCGCAGGACCGCTCCGGTCCGGTCCCGCGGTTCGCCACCATCACCCTCACCGTGGCGGTCGCGCCCGAGGTCCCCGAGCCGACGACGCCGCCCCCGGCGACCGAGGCGCCCACCGCCCCGGCGGAGCCGACGGCGCCCACGGAGCCGGTGGACCCCACCGCCGAGCCGACCACGGCTGATGGCGGATCCCCGGGCGCGGCGCCGGGCAACGGCAACGCGGGTAACAACGGGAACGGCAACGGCAACGCCGGCAACAACGGCAACGGCAACGGCAACAACGGCCGGGGTAACGGCCGCCCCTAGCTCCCCGGTAGGCGCGGGCGGGGGCGCGGTCAGCGCCTCGCCCACGCGACGGTCAGGAGGGACGGCTGGACCCCGCGACGGCCGGACCCCGTGACGGTCAGACGCGGACGAGCGGCGCCATGCCGGCGCTGCGAGCGGGCGCGTCACCGTCGCCGGTGAGGGCCAGCCAGTTCGCCAGCAGCCGGTGACCGTGCTCCGTGAGCACCGCCTCCGGGTGGAACTGCACGCCGTGCAGCGGCAGGGTCCGGTGGGCGAGGCCCATGACGATGCCCGAGGCTGTCGTCGCCGTCACCTCGAGCTCGTCGGGGACCGTGGCCGGCTCGACGGCTAGCGAGTGGTACCGCGTGGCCGTGAACGGCGTGGGCAGCCCGGCGAAGACGCCGTCGCCGTCGTGCTCCACGAGGGAGGTCTTGCCGTGGAGGAGCTCCGGCGCGTGCGAGACGACGCCGCCGAACGCCTCACCGAGGGCCTGGTGCCCGAGGCACACCCCGAGCATCGGCTGCGCGTCCTGCGCGCACCGCTCGATGACGTCGAGGGTGGCACCGGCCTCCTTGGGCGTCCCTGGGCCCGGGGAGACCAGCACGCCGTCGAACTCCGTGAGGTCGGTGGGGACGTCGTCGTTGCGCACGACCGTCGTCCGGGCGCCGAGCTGCTGGAGGTAGCCGACGATCGTCCAGACGAAGCTGTCGTAGTTGTCGACGACGAGGATGGAGCTGGCTGCCACTAGGAGTCCCCGATGGTGGTCTCGTTGAACGGCATGTACGGCGAGATCTCCGGGAACAGCCACGTGAAGCAGAAGTAGACGGCGGCGACCGCGAGGATGAGGACGAGGATGATGCGGAACCACACCGGTCCCGGCAGCACCCGCCAGAGCAGTCCGTACATCAGCGCGTCCCCTCGATGAGCTCGGCCGGCCGTCCGTCCGCCTTGTCGACCCAGTAGGCGAAGGTCCCGTAGGTGATCCACCGCTCGGCCGCGGAGAACAGCGGGTGGCAGGTGGTCAGGGTGATCATCCGTTCGGTGGGGATGACGCCGGGCTCGTTGGGCACGGGCGCGATCACCTCGATCTGGCTCGGGTCGACGATCTCGTGGCTCGTCACGCGGTAGACGATGTAGGCGGTGGTGGTCTCCACGATGAGGGAGTCGCCCTCGACGATCTGCTCGATGTCCCGGTACGGCGCCCCGTAGGACTGCCGGTGGGCCGCGGTGGCGAAGTTGCCGATCTCGCCGGGCAGCTGGGTGTCGGGGTAGTGCCCGATGTAGCCCTCGTTGAGGACGTCCGCGAGCCCGACGCCGTTGGCGATGGGGACGTGGTAGTCGAGCCCGAGCCGCGGGATCCACATGGTCCCGAACGTCTCGCCCTCGGCGACCGCCGCCGGGATGGGCGGTGCGTCGGTGCGCTCCTGGCCCGGCACCTCCGGCGCCTCGACGAAGTCCGGCTCCTCCTCCCAGGCCGCGAGGGCGCGGTCCTGCTCGCCCCGCGCCTCGACGTCCGTCCACCACAGCTGCCACACGACGAAGAGGGCGAGAAGGACGCCCACGGTGATCATCAGCTCGCCGATGATGCCGATGAGCGTGGAGAAGAACCCACGACGAGGCCGCTGTCGAGGGCGCGTCGGAGGTCGGCCGGCGGCGCCGGGGGGCGTAGCGGTCTCAGTCGTCGCCATCGAGGCTCCCCTCGTCGGTACCCGCGTCGCCCACAGCGTAAGGCACGCCGGCGCGCGCGTAATCCATACGGAGGCCGCCCTCGTAGGCCGGCACCTCGAGCTTCGACTCGGTCTTGAGCGACCAGCCCAGGTTCACCGCGTCGACGTACTGGAGGTAGATCTCGACGGCGGGGGAGTCGGCGAGGGCGGCCCGCAGCTCGTCGGGGTCGCCGATGGCCGCGATGTCGTACGGCGGGGAGTAGTGCCGGTCGTGCAGGAGCAGGACGTTGCCGATGCAGCGGACGGCCGACGTCGAGACGATCCGCTGGTCCTCGATCATCATCGCCTCGGCGCCACCGGCCCAGAGCGCGTTGATGACGGCCTCGACGTCCTGCTGGTGGACGACGAGGTCGTCGGGGTGCAGCCCGCGCTCCTGGTAGTCCGGGGGCACGGGTGCGTCCCAGAGGGCGACGACGACGCCCGGGCCGCTCATCGGCGTGCGTCCCGCCGCCTGGGCGAGCGCCTCGTCGCGCTCCCCCTGGACGTCCGTGTCCGGATGCTCGGCAACCAGCTCCTGGAGCTGCGCGCGCAGCTCGCCGACCTCGGCCTCGCGCTCCTCGAGGCGCTCGGTCTCCGCGCGCGCCAGCTGCACGAGGTCGGCCGGGTGCCGGTCGTCGTCGTCGGAGAAGATGGACGCGTTCGTGGCGAAGAGGAGCCCGGCCAGCGCCGCGACAGCGCCGACCCCGATCGCCCCAGCGCGGCGCGGGCGCCGGGCCTCGGGGTCGCCGGTCGGGGTGTCGGCGGTGGTGCGGGCCTCCCCTGCGGAGGAGTCGCCGGCCGGGGTGTCGGCCGTGGTGCGGGCCTCCCCTGAGGAGGAGGCGTCGGGCGGGGTGTCGGCGGGAATTCCGGCCTCGCCGACCGGGGCGTCGGCGGGCGCGGCGTGGTCTGGTCCGGCGGCAGGGCGGCGTGCCCGCGTGCCCTCGTCGTCCTCCACAGGTCCCCCGGTCATGTCCACGGCCGTCGCCGCGCACAGGCTGCGCGATCGTCCCCATTACGCTAAGTCACGAGCGCGCCGTCGGAAACCCGTCCGGGGCGGAAGCGAGGGACCGCCAGCGGGCGGACGACCCGAAGGAGACCTGAGCCGTGCCGGAGTCGAAGCGTCGCAAGAAGGCCACGTACACCCCGCCGCCGACCCCGGCCGCGCCCAAGGCAAGCCCGACCTGGTGGGTGCCCACCGCCGTCGTGCTCATGGCAATCGGCCTGCTCTGGGTCGTCGTCACCTACATCCTCCAGGCGTCCGGACCGATCCCCGGGATCGGGCAGTGGAACCTCGCCGTCGGGTTCGCCGTCCTCATGGTCGGTTTCCTCATGACCCTGCGCTGGCGCTGAGCTCGCCAGATCCCCACTTTGACGGCGCGGCGCCGACGATGGTGCCGCGCCCGAGGAGTAGCTGCACCCGTATGGGTCGCGGCGCGGCGCCTGGTGCATCGGTCGCCACCTAGCCACAGGCGGTCACGGTCACGGTCACGGTCACGGTCACGGTCACGGTCACGGTCACGGTCACGGTCACGGTCACGGTCACGGTCGCGGCGCCGCGCCCGTACCCGAGCCTCGGCCGCACCGCGCCCGTGCGGCGGGCTGTGCTCGCCCGCGAGTGAGCCGCGCATCGCCGCGGGACCTCTACACGGCCCCGCGTGACCCCTCAGCGCTGAGCAGCTGCGCACCACCGCCGGGAATCGGCGCCTATGGGTGAGATCCCCGCGCTATGACCACCGCAATGTCACCCACAAGGCCTCAGATGGTGAGTGGGTGGCTCCGGACAGCATCCCGGCGGCTCCGCGCGACTCCGCCCGCCCAGCGCGCAACCCCAGCGCCAGCGTGAGCCCCCATCGCCCAGAATTGGTGCCTATGGGTGAGGTCCCCGCGCTATAGCCACCGCAATGTCACCCACAAGGCCTCAGATGGGAGTCGCAGCCGGCGGTGCGTCGGCAGACGCGGGGCGACAGCAGGCCGGGGGCGGCGCAGGCCGGCGGTGCGTCGGCTGGCGGGAAGCGGCGACGAGGCCGATGCCCAGGCCCAGGCCCAGGCCGAGCGGGATTACCCACCCTGGGCGGCTGGGACGACCGCCCACGCACCGTCCCAGCCCCGCCCAGATGACAACCCGCGGCCCGGCCCCACCGTCCCCACCTGTGCACCTACCTGTGGAGAACCGCAGCGCCGGGTTATGCACAGGTGTGCGCAACCCTGTGGAGAACTACACCCGTGTCATTCCTGCGGTTCGACCCTCGGCAAACCGCGTGCTGCTGCGCCTTGCACCCGTCACACCCGCCCGTAGGCAACAAACGCGAGGAGGACGAGCGCCGCGAGGATCCCCACAGTGCCCACGACACTTATCCACAGTTTGCGGCGCGGCGTGTACAGGTAGATGGCTGCGAGCACGCCGCCAACGATGAGGCCGCCGAGGTGCGCCTGCCACGCGATGTTGGGCACGACGAAGCCGATGACGGCGTTGATGGCGATGAGGCCGAGGATCTGCGTCGAATCCCGCCCCAGCCGTCGCATGGTGAGGGCGATGGCGGCGAAGAGGCCGAACACCGCCCCCGAGGCCCCCACCACGGGGGTGTACCAGGAGTCGTTTGCGGGGCTCGCCAGGAGCAGCACGCCCACGGACCCACCGAGGGCGCTGAGCAGGTACAGCGAGAGGTAGCGCCACCGGCCCAGGGCCGGCTCGAGCACGCTGCCCACCACCCACAGCGCGTACATGTTGATGGCGAGATGGAGGAACCCGGAGTGGAGGAACGCCGCCGTGAGGAACCGGTACGGCTGGACGTCACCCACGACGGGGGCGAAGACGAGATCGCCGCGCAGCTGTGGCACCAGCGCCAGGACGAGGTACGCGGCGATGCAGAGCCCGACCAGCGTCATCGTGATGACCGGGCGTCCCCCACGGTCGCGGCCGCCGAGCACCGTGCGGCGCACCGGCAGGGCGGCGTTCGCCTGGGCGACGCAGTCGACGCACTGGATGCCCACCGGGGCTGGGCGCTGGCAGGCGGGACAGGTGGGCCGCCCGCACCGCTGGCAGCGCACGTAGGAGACCGTGTCAGGGTGCCGCGGGCAGACCGGCACGGCGCCGGTCTGCCCGCCGGGGTGTTCGCTCATCGGGCCTCGGGTGACTCAGTCCGTGATGGTCACGGAGCTGATGACGATGTCCTCCGCGGGCCGGTCGTTCGCACCGGTTCGCGTGGTCCCGATGGTGTCGACGACGGCGCGGCTCGCCTCGTCGGTCACCTTGCCGAAGATCGTGTGCTTGCCCTGGAGCCAGGTCGTCGGCGCCGTCGTGATGAAGAACTGCGAACCGTTGGTGCCGCGCCCGGCGACCTTGCCGGCGTTCGCCATGGCGAGGACGTAGGGCTCGGTGAAGTCGAGCTCGGGGTGGATCTCGTCGTCGAACGTGTAGCCCGGGCCACCGCGGCCGTTGCCCAGCGGGTCCCCGGTCTGGATCATGAAGTTGGGGATGACGCGGTGGAAGACGACGCCGTCGTAGAGGGGCGCGTTCGTCTCCTGGCCCGTGCGCGGGTCCGTCCAGGTGCGCTCACCGCGGGCGAGGGCGACGAAGTTCGCCACGGTCTTGGGCGCGTGGTTCGGGAACAGCTCGATGACGATGTCACCGACGGAGGTGTGCAGTGTGGCTTCCATCCTGCGATCTTGTCATGACGCACCCCCACGGGTCGCGGCGAGGCCGCCGTCCGCACCCTCCGCGCGCGGCTGGCACGGGCCGCTGGGACGCCGATGCTGCACGGGCACTGTTCGACGCGGCACAATGCGTCCCCGAGCATGGTGCGCTCGCGCCGCCCCGGTGGGAGCATGAGCACGGACCACCCGACCGATGAGGGAGAGCAGATGTCGCGCACGCGCAAGATCAAGGAGATCGAGACGGAGAAGCTTCGCCAGCAGGCGGTCGACCTCGGCCATCTGCTCACCGAGCAGGCGAGCAAGGCCGGAGCGACGGCCACCAGCCTGGCGGAGCAGGGCAAGATGTGGGCGACCAGCGTTGCCGCTCCGACGATCGACAAGGCGTGGCGGGACGGCGTGAAGGTGGCCGCACCGAAGATCGAGGCGGCTGCCGACAAGGCCCGGCCGGCCGTCGACTCCGTGCACGGCCGCATCGTCGACGACTACCTCCCGCGCCTGCACAAGGCGATGCAGGACGCCGCCCGGGCGGCATCGGGCGAGCCGGCGGCGCCGGTCAAGGCCCCCCGCTCGCACGGCGCGGTGAAGACCGTCGGCTGGATCCTCGTGGGCACCGCCGCTGCAGGTACCGGGTACCTGCTCTGGCGCCGGACGCAGCCCGTCGACGACCCGTGGGCCGAGGAGTACTGGGACGACACGACGGTCGCCACGACGGTGCCGGCCGAGGACCTCGCCACGGACGAGGGCAGCGACCTCTCCGGGACGGACGAGGTCATCACCGCGGTGGAGGTCACCGAGGTGGATGCCGAGCTCCCCACGGACACGCTCGGGGACGAGACCGGCGAGGGCAGCGCCGCCCGCTGATCGCACGCACGACGACGCCCGCGCCCCCTGGGGGGTGCGGGCGTCGTCGTGTCACCAGGTTTGTCGTGCCCCGGGGCGTCCTCGCCGGGGCATCACCACGGGGTCTCGTGACGACGGCCGGCGCCGAGTAGACCGAGGTCGGCCCCAGCCCGCGACGCTGCGGGTGGGGCCGACGCCGTCCCTAGACGCGCGTGCTGGTCGCCAGGGGGCAGACCCACACGTCGAGGCCCCCGCGTCCGACGCGGTTGATGTAGGTCGTCACCGCGCGGTACGACTCGGACATCGACGTCTCGGTGTACTTCACGCCGAGCTCGTCGCAGTAGCGGCGCACGATGGGCGCCACCTTGCGCAGGTTGGGGCGCGCCATCGACGGGAAGAGGTGGTGCTCCACCTGGAAGTTGAGGCCGCCCATGAAGGTGTCGACCCAGCGCCCGCCGGTGACGTTACGGCTCATGAGCACCTGCCGGCTGAGGAAGTCGACCTTCATGGTCGCCGGGACGATCGGCATGCCGATGTGGTTCGGCGCGAAGGACATCCCCAGGTAGAACCCGAAGAGCATGACCTGGATGGCGAGGAACGCGACGGCCTTGCCCGGGGAGAGGACGATGAAGGCGAGGGCGGTGAAGCCGCCGAGCCGGATGAGGATGAAGGCCAGCTCAACCCAGCGGTGCTTGACGTCGCCGGGGGTGAGGACCCGCTTGAGACCCTGGATGTGGAGGTTGACGCCCTCGAGCAGGAGCAGCGGGTAGAAGAAGTAGCCCTGCTTGGTGGCCAGCCAGCGCGTGAGGGGCGTCTTGCGCTCCTCAGCGGCCTGCGGGGTGAACGCGAGCACGCCGGGCGCGATGTCCGGGTCGGCGCCGAGCTTGTTGGGGGCCGCGTGGTGCTTGTTGTGCTTGCGGTTCCACCAGCCGTGGCCCATGCCGGCGAAGAGGTTGATGACGATGAGGGAGACCCACTCGTTCCACTTGCCCGAGACGAAGATCTGCCGGTGGGCCGCGTCGTGGCCGAGGAAGGCGATCTGCGTGAGGACCAGCGCGAGGACGACGGCGGTGACCATCTGCCACCACGTGTCCCCGATGACCACGAACGCCACCAGCACCCCGACGAGCAGCAGGGTCAGGCCGATGAGCTTCGACCAGTAGTAGCCATAGGCCCGCCGCATCAGTCCGGCGGCCTGGACCTGCGCGGTGAGGGCGGTGAAGGTGGAGACCTGGCGTTCGCGCGCGCTCGCCCCAGTGGGTCGGGCGGCACCCTCGGCCGGGCGCGGGGTGTCGAGTGTGTGACTCATCGGGGCCTGACTGCTCAAGGCGCGGCCGAGCCGCACGCACGGAGATGGAGCCTCCAGTGTGGCATGGGTCGCACCGTTGCGCCGAGTCAGCCGGCGTGGCGCGCGTCTCCCGGTGGAGCCAGGGGGACTCGAACCCCCAACCCCCTGCTTGCAAAGCAGGTGCGCTACCAATTGCGCCATGGCCCCGTCCCGGCGGCCCAGGGCCGCCGGCGTGTCGGCACCGCTCAGGCGGTGACCGGACCTGTGGGGGCGTCGGCCTCGGGGAAGGAGTTCTCACCGAAGCTGTCGGTGACCTCCGCCCACAGGTCGCGCTCCTCGCGGTTGCGCTGCACCGACGTCCAAACCGAGTAACCGGCGACGGCGACCGCAGCAAGCATCAGGATCTTCTTCATACTCGCTCCGTTCTCACCGCGCCCAGGGTGGGCCTAACAGGACTCGAACCTGTGACCTCTTCCTTATCAGGGAAGCGCTCTAACCGTCTGAGCTATAGGCCCCTGCGCCCCGCGAAGGCCGCCGAGAAAGACTACCCCAGCGTCACGCGGCGCCCCAAACCGGCGTCAGTCGTCGGTGAGGGTGACGTGCAGGCCGCCGACGAGCGCGGCCACGATGTTGTACAGGAATGCGCCCAGGGTGGCGAGGGCGGTGAGCAGGAGGACGTCGAGGACGGCGATGATGGCCGCGACGGAGATCACCCGATCGAACTGGGTGTACTCCATGAGGTTGAGGAAGCTCGCCGACCCCAGGTCGTCGAGCAGCGCCTGGACGTCGGCGAAGACGTGCATGGTGTCGAGCACGTACCACATGGCGGCGACGGCCACGACGACACCGATCCCGACGGCGATCGACAGCAGGAACGCCAGCTTCATCACCGACCAGGGGTCGATCCGGGCCAGCGACAGGCGCACCTGGCGGGGACCCGGGCGCGGGCTGGCCGGCCGGGGTGCCGCGGCCGGACGCGCCGGATCACGCTCGTCGAACGGCATGGCGCCACGGCTGGGGCCCTCCGCCGGCCGGTCCTCGCGGACGCCCGGCCGGGTCGCCGTCTCCCCGGGGTGACCGGCGGACCTCTGCGGCGTCCGGTCGGGGGAGCCGTCGGACGTGCTGCCCTTGGCGGTGGCGAACCGTTCCGCGAGGCTGGTGCGGGTCGCGGTGGTGTCGCTCCCGGCGTCGGCCCCGCGGTCTACGGGCTCGGCGTGCTCACGCGAGCTCTCACCCGGCGTCGTGCTGCTCATGCGTCTCCTCCGTGACCTCGGGCGCCGCCTCGGCGTCGGGGGCCGGTTCGCCCGGCTCGTCGTCCTGAGCGCTGTCCGGGGACGACGCTACGCCATCCGCCGTCGCGAGCGCGCTCTCGGCGTTGCGTGCCACGGCGATGATCCGGTCGCCGTTGTCCGGCTTCGCGAAGGTGACGCCCTGGGTGTTCCGCCCGGTGAGGTGCACCTCGGCCACCGCCGACCGCACGATCTTGCCCCGCTCCATGATGACGAGCACCTCGTCGTCGGGGGCGGTGAGGAGGGCCCCGACGAGGTCGCCGCGCGCCTCGACCAGGTTGGCCACCTTGATGCCGAGGCCACCGCGGCCCTGGCGGCGGTACTCGGCGATCGCCGTCCGCTTGGCGTAACCGCCCTCGGTGACGACGAAGAGCGCGCCGTCGTCGTACGAGGGACGCACGACATCCATCGCGAGCAGGTCGTCGTCCGCGCGGAACTTCATCCCGGTGACGCCCGACGTCGCCCGCCCCATGGGACGCAGCGTGTCGTCGGAGGCGGTGAAGCGGATCGACTGGCCCTTGCGGGAGACGAGCAGCAGGTCGTCCTCGGCGTTGGCCAGGCCGGCGCCGACGAGCTCGTCGGGGGCGCCGTCGTCGTCCGTGCGGAGGTTGATGGCGATGAGTCCGCCCGAGCGCGGGGAGTTGTACTCCTGCAGGCGGGTCTTCTTCACCAGGCCGCGCTTGGTCGCCAGGACGAGGTAGTCGGCCTGGTCGTAGTCCTTGAGGGCGAGGACCTGCGCGATCTCCTCGCCCGGCTGGAAGGCGAGGAGGTTGGCCACGTGCTGGCCCTTGGCGTCACGGCCGCCCTCGGGCAGCTCGTACCCCTTGGCGCGGTAGACCCGGCCCAGGTTGGTGAAGAAGAGCAGCCAGTGGTGGGTCGTGGTGACGAAGAAGTGGTCGACGACGTCGTCCTCGCGCAGCTGCGCGCCGCGCACGCCCTTGCCGCCGCGGCGCTGCGAACGGTAGTTGTCCGTCCGCGTCCGCTTGGCGTACCCGCCGCGGGTGATGGTGACGACGATGTCCTCTTCGGGGATGAGGTCCTCGACCGACATGTCGCCGTCGAACGGGACGATCGTCGTGCGGCGCTCGTCGCCGTACTTGTCCACGATGGCGGTGAGCTCGTCAGAGACGATCTGGCGCTGCCGGGGCGGCGAGGCGAGGATGTCCCGGTAGTCGAGGATCTCCGCCTCGATGCGGTTGTGCTCGTCGATGATCTTCTGGCGCTCCAGCGCGGCGAGGCGCCGCAGCTGCATGGCGAGGATGGCGTCGGCCTGGACGGCGTCGATGCCCAGGAGGTTCTCCAGGCCGGTGCGCGCCTCGTCGACCGTGGCCGAGGCGCGGATGAGCGCGATGACCTCGTCGAGCGCGTCGAGCGCCTTGAGCAGCCCGCGCAGGATGTGGATGCGCTCCTCGGCGCGGCGCAGCAGGTAACGGGTGCGCCGGACGATGACCTCGACCTGGTGGTTGACCCAGTGCCGGACGAACCCGTCGAGGCTGAGCGTGCGCGGCACGCCGTCGACGAGGGCGAGCATGTTCGCGGGGAAGTTGTCCTGCAGCTGCGTGTGCTTGTAGAGGTTGTTGAGGACGACCTTCGCCACCGCGTCGCGCTTGAGGATGATGACGAGGCGCTGTCCGGCGCGGCCCGAGGACTCGTCGCGCATGTCGGCGATGCCCTGGATGCGCCCCTCGTGGACGTAGTCCGCGATCTTCTTCACGAGGTTGTCGGGGTTGACCTGGTAGGGCAGCTCGCTGACGACGAGGCACTGGCGGCCCTGGATCTCCTCGACCGTGACGACCGCGCGCTGGGTGATGGACCCGCGGCCGGTGCGGTAGGCGTCCTCGATGCCGCGGCGGCCGAGGATGGTCGCGCCGGTGGGGAAGTCCGGACCCTTGATCCGCAGCATGAGCTCGCCGAGGAGCTCCTCGCGGGTGGCCTCGGGGTGCTCGAGGAACCACTGGACGCCGTCGGCGACCTCGCGCAGGTTGTGCGGCGGGATGCGGGTGGCCATGCCCACCGCGATGCCCTCGGACCCGTTGACGAGGAGGTTGGGGAAGCGCGCCGGCAGGACGAGCGGCTCCTGGTTCTTGCCGTCGTAGTTGTCCCCGAAGTCGACCGTCTCGTGGTCGATGTCGCGGACCATCTCCATGGCCAGCGGAGCCATCTTGCACTCGGTGTACCGCGGGGCCGCGGCGCCGAGGTTGCCGGGGGAGCCAAAGTTGCCCTGCCCGGCGACGAGCGGGTAGCGCAGCGACCACGGCTGGACGAGGCGGACCAGGGCGTCGTAGATCGAGGTGTCGCCGTGGGGGTGGTACTGCCCCATGACCTCGCCGACGACGCGCGAGCACTTGTTGAAGGAGCCCTCCGGCCGGTACCCGCCGTCGAACATCGCGTAGAGCACGCGGCGGTGCACGGGCTTGAGCCCGTCGCGGACGTCGGGCAGCGCACGGCCCACGATGACGCTCATCGCGTAGTCCAGGTAGGACCGCTGCATCTCCAGCTGGAGGTCGACCTGCTCCACGCGGTCGGTGATGATCGCGTTGTCGCCGCCCTCGATGGGCTCGTCCGTGGTGGGGGGCTGAGTCACTGTCGTCCTTCGTCGTCGTGGTGCTGCGGCGGGCCCGGAAGGGCTAGATGTCGAGGAAGCGCACGTCGTGGGCGTTGCGCTGGATGAAGCCACGGCGGGACTCGACGTCCTCGCCCATGAGGACCGAGAAGGTCTCGTCGGCGGCGGCCGCCTCGCCGATGGTCACCTGGCGCAGGGTGCGGGTGTCCGGGTTCATCGTCGTGTCCCACAGCTCCTGGTCGTTCATCTCGCCCAGACCCTTGTACCGCTGGATGCCGCTGTCCTTGGGCAGGCGCTTGCCGGCGCGCGCGCCCTCGGTAAGGAGGGCGTCCTTCTCGCGGTCGGTGTAGACGTACTCGTGCGGGGAGTTCGTCCACTTGAGGCGGTACAGCGGCGGCTGGGCGAGGTACACGTGACCCGCCTCGATGAGCGGCTTCATGTACCGGAAGAGCAGCGTGAGCAGCAGCGTGGAGATGTGCTGGCCGTCGACGTCGGCGTCCGCCATGAGGACGATCTTGTGGTAGCGCAGGCGGGCGAGGTCGAACTCGTCCCCGATCCCCGTGCCGAAGGCCGTGATGAGGGCCTGGATCTCGGCGTTGCCGAGCGCGCGGTCGAGGCGCGCCTTCTCGACGTTGAGGATCTTCCCGCGCAGCGGCAGGATCGCCTGGTGCTCGGGGTCGCGGCCCTGCACGGCCGAGCCGCCGGCGGAGTCGCCCTCGACGATGAAGATCTCGGACTTCGTGGCGTCCCGGCTCGAGCAGTCCTTGAGCTTGCCGGGCATCGACGCCGACTCGAGCGCCCCCTTGCGGCGCGTGGCCTCGCGGGCCTTGCGGGCCGCCATCCGGGCGGCCGCCGCCTGCTGGGCCTTGCGGATGATGTCCTTCGCCTCGCCGGGGTGCGCGTCGAGCCAGTCGCCGAGCCGGGCGTAGAGCACCTGCTGGACGTAAGCGCGGGCCTCGGTGTTGCCGAGCTTGGTCTTCGTCTGGCCCTCGAACTGCGGCTCGCCGAGCTTGACCGACAGGACGGCGGTGAGCCCCTCGCGGATGTCCTCACCCGTGAGGTTGTCGTCCTTGTCCTTGAGGATGCCCTTGTCCTTGGCGTACCTGTTGATGAGGGAGGTCAGCGCCGCGCGGAAGCCCTCCTCGTGCGTACCGCCCTCAGAGGTGTTGATGGTGTTGGCATACGTGTGGACGGCCTCGGAGTAGCCGTTCGTCCACTGCATCGCCACCTCGAGGGAGATACGGCGCTCGACGTCCTCGGACTCGATGTAGATGATCTCCGGGTTGACGAGCTCGACCTTCTTCGCCGAGTTGAGGTGCTGGACGTAGTCGCGCAGCCCGCCGGCGTAGAGGTAGGAGACCTCGCGGTGACCGGTGCGGGCGTCGTCGCCGGGCCCGGCCGCGTCGCCGGTGACCTCGTCCCCCGAGTCGGTGACGCCGGCGCGCTCGTCGACGAGCGTGAGGCGCAGGCCCTTGTTGAGGAACGCCATCTGCTGGAAGCGCCCGCGCAGCGTCTCGAAGCTGTACTGGGTGGTCTCGAAGATGTCCTCGTTGGCCCAGAACGTCACCGTCGTCCCGGTCTCGTCGCTCTCGCCCGCGGCGGCGAGCGGGGCGGTGGGGACGCCGTCGACGTAGCCCTGGCGCCACACGCGCCCGTCCCGCTTGACCTCCACGTGCAGGCGGTGGGAGAGCGCGTTGACCACCGAGACGCCGACGCCGTGCAGGCCGCCGGAGACGGCGTAGCCGGCCCCGCCGAACTTGCCGCCGGCGTGCAGGACGGTGAGGACGACCTCGACGGCGGGCTTGCCCTCGGAGGCGACGATGTCGACCGGGATGCCGCGGCCGTCGTCGGTGACGCGCACGCCGCCGTCGTCGAGCAGGGTCACCTGGATGTGCGAGCAGTACCCCGCCAGCGCCTCGTCGACCGAGTTGTCGACGACCTCGTAGACGAGGTGGTGCAGGCCCCGCTCCCCGGTGGAGCCGATGTACATGCCCGGACGCTTGCGTACCGCCTCCAGGCCCTCGAGGACGGTGATGTCGCTCGCGCTGTAGCTCGACTCGTCAGGCGTGGATGCAGACATCTCGGCCACTGTGGAGGTTCTCCTCGTTGCTCGTCGCGGCGCAGCGCACGCGGCCACCCGGGTCGGGGGCTGCGGACGGTGGGCGCACCGCTTCGGCCCGGCGGTGCGGTCGGAGCCGTACCGTTCGGGCGGGACGGTCGATTCTACTGCGAGCAGGCCACTTACGACGAATGTCCACAGTTTCATCCACACCCTGCGCCGGACCGCGCGGGCCCCTCACGCGGGCTCGGCGGGACGGCTCAGCCGTAGGTGTCGCGGGGACCGCGGCCCTGCACCGAGCGGTGCCCGCGCCGCCAGCTCGTCCCGGCGGGCCCGAGGACGACGATCTTCGTCACGGTCTCCTCACCGACCTCCTCGGCGAGGCGCCGCTCGAGCTGCGGCAGGAGCAGCCGGATCTGGGTGGCCCATGCCGTGGAGTCGGCGCGCACGACGAGCTCGGAGGCGTCGAACGTCTCGACGACGCAGTGGTCCGCGACGTCGTCGCCGACGATCTCCCGCCAGCGGCCGACGACACCGCCCACGCTCACGGGCTGCACCCAGCCGCGCTCGGCGAGCAGCTTGTCGACCAACGGGCCGAGCTGGGCGGGGTCGCGCCGCGACGGCCCGGACCCGCTGATCGGGTCACCCATGCCCGGGCCGAGCCGCGGACCGCGCCGACCTGAGCCGGGGGCGGACCGCCGCAGGCCCTTGGCCCCCGCGGTGGCTCGGGCCCGCTCCAGCGCCGCGCGGGCCGCGTCCGGTTCCTCGTCGTCGGCCTCGGGCGTCGGCTCGTCAGCCACGGGTCACCTCCCCCTGGTGGACGGTGAACCGCGCGCCGGCGAGGGCCGGCGGGACGTCGTCGGGGACCGCCGCGGTGATGAGCACCTGCTGGGCGCCGGCGACCATGCCGGCGAGCCGCTCGCGCCGGCGGACGTCGAGCTCGGCGAAGACGTCGTCGAGGATGAGGACGGGATCGCCGTCGCCCGCGGGTCCGGCGTCCTCACGGAGGATCTCGTAGGCCGCCAGTCGCAGGGCCAGGGCGTAGGACCACGACTCCCCATGGCTGGCGTAGCCCTTGGTCGGCAGGTCCCCGAGGCGCAGGACGAGGTCGTCGCGGTGCGGGCCGACGAGGCTCACGCCGCGCTCGATCTCCTTGCTCCGGGTCGTCGCCATGGCGGCGACGAGGCGTTCCCGGACCGCGGCGACGTCGAGGAGCTCCGCCTCCTCGGCCTCACCGGGCTCGTCCTCGCGCCCCTCGGCCCCGAGGAGGGAGCTGCGGTAGGTGATGCGGGCCTCGCCCTGCCCGGCGCTCACCTCCTCGTAGGTGCGCGCGACGTGCGGCCGCAGGTCCCGCACGAGGGCGGCGCGGGCGGCGAGGAGTCGCGCGCCGGCGTCGGCGAGGTGGCCGTCCCACACGTCGAGGGTGCTGAGGTCGGGGCGCGACCCGCGGAACCGCGCGGTTCCGGCGCTCTTGAGCAGCGCCCCCCGCTGGCGCAGGATCTTCTCGTACTCGGCCCGGACGCCGGCCAGCCGCGGGGTGAGCAGCACGAGGAGGTCGTCGAGGAACCGGCGGCGGTGCTGCGGGTCGCCCTTGACGAGCTCGAGGTCCTCCGGGGCGAACAGCACCGTGCGCAGGACCCCGAGGACGTCGCGGGTGCGGGGCACCGGGGAGCGGTTGAGCCGGGCGCGGTTGGCGCGGCCCGCGACGATCTCCAGCTCGACGAGGCTGGGGCGCTCCCCACGAACCACCTTGACGCGCACGACGGCGGCCGGGGCCCCGCTGCGCACCAGAGCGGCGTCGGAGGCCACCCGGTGGCTGCTGAACGTCGAGAGGTAGCCCAGCGCCTCCACGAGGTTCGTCTTGCCCTGGCCGTTGTGGCCGATGAAGGCGCTCACGCCCGGCTCGAGCGCGAGGACGAGCTCGGCGTAGGAACGGAAGTCGTTGAGCGCGAGGTCAGAGACGTACATCGGGGGTCTCCGGCACGGGTCAGTCCCCGCGGTTGAGCTGGGGGGCGTGCCCGCCGAACTGCTGGCGCAGCGCCGCCACCGCCTTCATCGCCGGCGAGGAGTCCTGACGCGAGGCGAACCGGGCGAACAGCGCCGCGGAGATGACCGGGGCCGGCACCGCCAGGTCGACGGCCTCGGCGAGCGTCCAGCGCCCCTCGCCCGAGTCACCCGTGTAGTCGGAGATGGAGGCCAGTCCCGGGTCTGCCTCGAGCGCCTCGACGAGCAGCTCGAGCAGCCAGGACCGCACGACGGTGCCGCGCTGCCAGGCACGGAGGACGGCGGTGGGGTCGGGCACCAGGTCGCTGCGGGCGGCGAGGATCTCGTACCCCTCGCCGTAGGCCTGCATGATCCCGTACTCGATCCCGTTGTGGATCATCTTGGCGAAGTGGCCGGCGCCCACCGGTCCGGCGTGGACGAAGCCCTCCTCGCGGGGCCCCTCGGGCCGCAGGGCGTCGATGACCGGGGCGAGGCGTTCGACGGCCTCCGGCGTGCCACCGGCCATGAGGCCGTAGCCCTGCTCCAGTCCCCAGATCCCCCCGGAGACGCCGACGTCGACGTAGTCGATCCCGCGCGCCTCGAGCAGCTGGGCGTTCGGGACGTCGTCCCGGTAGGAGGAGTTCCCGCCGTCGACGACGAGGTCACCCGGCTGGAGGACACCGGCGAGCTCGATGACGACGGCGCGCGTGGGCTCGCCCGACGGCACCATGATCCACACGACGCGGCCCGGCGCGGGCAGCGCCTCGGCAAGCTCGTTGAGCGTCGCGACGTCACTCTTGGCGCGGTCGACGTCGTAGCCGGTGACCTGGTGCCCCGCGGCCTCGATACGCGCCCGCATGTTCGCGCCCATCCGTCCCAGGCCGATCATGCCGATGTGCATCCGAGTCCTTTCTAAGAGGTCACCTCAACCGTGTCGCGGGTGCTGTCAGCCCGCGAACCGGATGGGCATGAGGAGGTAGCGGAACGAGGGGTCGTCGACGCCCTCGAGGGAGTCCTGCCCGCTCATGACCGCCGGCTTGCTGGGGTGCGTGAAGGACATCCGGACGAAGTCCGTCGTCAGGGCTCCCAGGCCGTCGAGGAGGTAGTGGGGGTTGAACGCCGTGGTGATGGACTCACCGACGAGCGCGGACTCCAGGGCCTCCGAGGCCTGCGCGTCCTCGCCCTGGCCGGCCTCGAGGACCACCTGGCCCTCGGCGAAGGTGAGCCGGATGGGGGTGTTGCGCTCGGCCACGAGCGAGACGCGGCGGGCCGCCTCGACGAGGGCCGGCGTGCTCACCACGGCGTGGGTCGTCGTCTGCTCGGGGAACAGGCGCCGGACGGGCGGGTAGTCGCCCTCGACGAGGAGAGAGGTGGTGCGCCGGCCGCCGGCCTGGAAGCCGACGAGCGAGGCCGCCGCGTCGGTCTGGAGGGCGACCTCGACGCTTCCGGCGCTGGTGAGCGACTTGGCGACGTCGGAGAGCGTGCGCGCCCGCACCAGGGCGACGGCGGACATCGACGGGACGGCCGGGTGCCAGGTGAGCTCGCGCATGGCGAGGCGGTAGCGGTCGGTGGCGAGCAGGGTGAGCTTCTCGCCCTCGATCTCCACGCGCACACCCGTGAGCAGGGGAAGGGTCTCGTCGCGGCTCGCGGCGATGCTCACCTGGGCGACGGCCTCGGTGAGGGCGCCGGCCTCGATCGTCCCCGAGGTCTCCGGCATGGAGGGCAGCGCGGGGTAGTCGTCGACGGGCATGGTGAGCAGCGTGAAGCGGCTGGCGCCGCAGGTGAGGATCACCTTCGAGCCGTCGAGGGTGAGCTCGACGGGCCGGGCCGGCAGGGACTTGCAGATGTCGGCGAGCAGGCGGCCGGAGACGAGGACGACGCCCCCGTCCTCGACGTCGGCCGTGATCTCGGACCGGGCGGACACCTCGTAGTCGAAGCTCGACAGCGTGAGGGTCCCCTCGCGGGTGGCCTCGAGTCGGACACCGGCCAGGACGGGCACGGGCGGCCGGGCGGGCAGGGACCGGGCGGTCCAGGTGACAGCCTCAGCGAGGACGTCGCGTTCGACCCTGAGCTTCACGGTGGGTGTCCTTCTCTTCCGGTGCGGCCGAGGGGGTCCTCGGGGCACGGGAAACCTTACGCGAGTCGTCTCACCGGTATGGGCCGTCTGCTCGGGTCAGGGGCTGGCCCCTCGATGTTGGTTGTTCACAACTCTTCCCTGAGATAGGTGTCGTCGTCGTAATAGCCCTTGTGGATCCTGTGGACCGAGGGCATCGGCGCAGGTCAAGCGCATCGGCGGCGTGTGGGCGGACGGTGCGGCCAGCCTGTGGGCAACGCGTCCCGGCTGTGGACAAGCGATTCGGCCCTGCGGCTGTCCACCGATGTGGAGGGCGCCGTCCACGGGTTTCGGCGCTGCATCCACCGTTGTCCACAGGTGTGTCCACATCTGTGTACTTCCACTACCGCACCGACTCACGCGGGCGCAAGCACTCGTCGCTACTGGCGCGGTGGTGAGCAACTTCGCAGCGGACGGAGCGTCCGATCTGCCCCGAGTGCGGCCACGCCCGGCCCTCGCGCGTGCCTCGCGTCCGCCGGCGCGACGGCGTCGTCGCGGGTGGAGCGGGCCCGTCGTCAGGGCGCTGGGGACAAGCGTCGGCGGGCCGCCGGGTGCCGCCGGCCGCTCTTGCCCAGTGGGCGCGGCCCAGTGACGGCGCGACGGCGCCATACCGCGCGGCAGTGCGCAGTGCTGCGGGGGACCTGGCGCGGGAGGGCGCGCTACAGCCAGGACCCGGTGGTGCGCCCGGGAGGCGGTGTGCCGGGTGTCCCGGCACACCCGGCGTCAGCGGTTGCGGGCCTTCTGCTTGATCCGGTTGGTCAGCTCGGTCACCTGGTTGTACGTCGAGCGCTTCTCCGCCATCTGCTCGCGGATCTTGCGGTTGGCGTGCATGACAGTGGTGTGGTCCCGGCCGCCGAAGAGCTGACCGATCTTGGGCAGCGAGAGCTCGGTGAGCTCCCGGCACAGGTACATGGCGATCTGCCGCGCGTTGACGAGCACGCGGGACCGGTCGGCGCTGCAGAGCGCGTCGATCGAGATCGAGAAGTAGTCCGCGGTCTGGCCCATGATGAGCGCCGGCGTGATGTCCTCGCTGTCGGTGTCGGTGATGAGGTCCTTGAGGACCATCTCGGCGAGGGACAGCTCGACCGGCTGGCGGTTGAGGTTGGCGAACGCGGTGACGCGGATGAGCGCCCCCTCGAGCTCGCGGATGTTGGTGGAGATCCGCGAGGCGATGTACTCGAGCACCTCGTCGCCGGCCCGCAGGTTCTCGTTGCCCGCCTTCTTGCGGAGGATCGCGATCCGGGTCTCGAGGTCGGGCGGCTGGACGTCGGTGAGCAGGCCCCACTCGAAGCGGGAGCGCATCCGGTCCTCGAAGCCGTTGAGGTGCTTGGGCGGCAGGTCGGAGGTGATGACCACCTGCTTGTTGGCGTTGTGGAGGGTGTTGAAGGTGTGGAAGAACTCCTCCATCGTCTGTTCCTTGCCCTGCAGGAACTGGATGTCGTCGATGAGGAGGACGTCCACCTCCCGGTAGCGGCGCTGGAACGCCTCCGCCTTGTCGTCGCGGATGGAGTTGATGAAGTCGTTGGTGAACTCCTCCGAGTTCACGTACCGCACGCGCACCCCGGGGTAGAGGTTGCGGGCGTAGTGGCCGATGGCGTGGAGCAGGTGGGTCTTGCCCAGTCCCGAGCCGCCGTAGATGAACAGCGGGTTGTACGCCTTGGCCGGCGCCTCGGCCACCGCGGTGGCGGCGGCGTGGGCGAACCGGTTGGAGGAACCGGTGACAAAGGTCTCGAACGTGTACTTGGGGTTGAGCCGGGCGGCCTCGACGGCGTTGTTGGTCGTCGGCCGCGAACGGTCGGGGATGCTGCGGTGCCGCGGCTCGGGTGCGGGCTCCGGCTCGTCGTCCTCCTCCGCGGAGGGCACCGTCCGCTCGGGGGGCGGCGGGACCGCGGACTCCTCGAGCGTGGGGTCGACGGTGACGGCGAAGCGGACGGCGGAACCCGCGGCGGTGGTGAGGGCATCCGTGAGGGCCGAGCGCGCGCGGGTCTCGAGGAAGTCCTTGGCGAAGTCGCTGGGGACCGCGAGCAGCAGGGTGCCGTCGACGGCTCCGAGCGGGCGCGTGAGGCGGATGAAAGCGAGCTGTGCTCCGCCGATCTCTCCACTGCTCGTGAGGAGCTCGACGGCGCGCCCCCAGGTCTCGGAGACGGGTCGGTTCTCGGGCACGAAGGTCCTCTCGGGGGTCGGGTGACTGGGTCGAGTGTCGCACCACGCCGCGGGGTCCACACAGTTATCCACAGTCTGTGCGGAACGTGGGGAAAGTC